>NZ_JBVIDS010000014.1:0-309119 GCF_055572255.1 Streptomyces sp. NPDC030799
GTCTTGGCGACGGTGACCAGGTCGCCGCCGCGCAGCGCGCCCGCACACAGCCGGGTGATGGAGGACTTGCCGCGGATGCCGTTGACCAGCACCCGGGTGGGGATGTTCTCCAGGTTGGCGAAGTGCCGCCGCTGCTCCACGACGCCCGCGGCGAGCAGAATCGCGCAGCAGACCAGCAGCACGGTGTAGAGGAAGAGCACGGGTGATCAGTTCCTTGTGTACTGCTGGGGCGGGTACGGCTGCGGCGGGTACGGCTCGGGCGCGGGGTGCCGGGGCGGGTCCTGGCGCGGGCCGTGCTGCTCGGGCAGGTCCTGGCGCGGCGCGGACTGCTGCCGGGCGGACGGCGGGGGCGGGGTGTGGCGGGGCTGCTGCCGGCGCTGGTCCTGCAGTTGCTGCCGGATGAGCTCCAGGGAGCGGGTGACGGCGCCGACCTCGTCGTGGTGCTGCGGGAAGAGCACGGTCTTGCGGTCGCCCCCGGCCAGCGCCTCGGCCCGGTCGGCCAGGCTGCGCAGCGGACGGGCCACCACGATGTGCAGCCAGCCCAGGCAGGCGACGGCCGCGGCGGCACCGAGCAGGCCGGCGAGGACGGTGCGGTTCTGGGCGTCGTACTGCGGGATGGCGAGCCGGTCGACGGGCTGCCAGCTGACCACGCTCCAGTGCAGCGACTCGGCCGTGCCGCTGCCGGAGAACGGCGCGGCGGCCGCGATCCGCACCCCGTGCTCGCGGTAGAGCACGCCGTTCGGCTGGGGCTTCTTGCCCAGCCGCTGGGCGCTGGCCGCGACGAGGTCCTTCAGGTGGTCGTCGGGCAGCGACTGGAAGGCGAGGAAGCCGGTGTTACCGGCGATGATCTTGTGCTGGTCGTCCACGAGCCGGACCACGCCGAGGCCGGGCCGGGTCAGCAGGGCGTTGAAGAACTCCACCCGGAACTCGCCGATCAGCTGGGCTCCGCCCCGGCCGGGTATCTCGGCGGCGGCGACGACCACGGGCTCCTTGCCGCCGCGGCCCAGCAGCCGGACGGGCTTGCCGGAGACCCGGTCGGACTGGTCCACCTTGGGGGTCTTTCCCTCGCGGGCCTGGATGGCGCCGTGGGAGTCGACGACGTAGAGGGAGCGGTAGCGCCGGTTCTCGTTGTAGGTGTGCTCCAGCACCGTCTCCATGGCCTCGGGTGAGGTCTTGTCGCCGATCAGCGAGGCGACCGACTGCAGGTCGGCGTCGCCCTCGTTGACCGCGCGGCGCACCCGGTCACTGAGCGTGTCGGTGCGTTCGCGCTGGTCGTTGACGAGCTGCCGGGGGACGTCGGCCGTGTTGTCCGCGCGGTTGAACAGCAGCATCAGCGGTGCCGACCAGGCCAGCAGCAGCACCGCACAGACAGCGAGGAAGGCGCGGGTGTCCACCCGGCGCAGCCCGCGCTGGCTCTCGGCCGGGCCGGTGGCCTCGGCGCTCTCGCCGAGCAGCTGGCGGCGCAGCCGTTCCAGGGCGCCTCCGATGCGGTGCGCCTCGCCGTAGCCGGGGACCGTGACCGGCCGGGTCAGATCGCCGCGGGTGAGCCGGCGGGACTCCAGGAACAGCCGGATGAGCGGGCGCTGCACGGTGCCCAGCAGCACCGCCACGGCCAGGGCGCCGACGACGAGCAGCGCGCCGGCCGCCAGCACTCCGAACACCGGGGAGCCGGCCGGGGCGGACTCCTCGGTCACCTTGACCATGGCGACCACGGACAGGCCGAGCCCGCTGGCGGTGGTTCTCTCGCCGGGCTCGGCCGCGGCGAGGGTGGCGTATCCGGCGACGGACCGGTCGCCGAGCAGCTTGCCGCCGAGCAGGCTGCCGCTGACGCCCTGGTAGCCGCCGCTGCCGGGTTCCTTGCTGCTGCGCGGGTCCTGCTGTGCCCGTCGGGCCGCCGCCTGGGCGAAGTCCTTCAGCTGCTTGCGGGAGTCCGTGAGGTCCTTGCGGTCGATGCTGTTGCGGGCCGACTCGGGGTCGGCGATGCCGTCGCTGCTGAGGATCGCGCCGCCGGCGTCCACCACGGCGATGGAGCGGAACTGACCGAGGCTGATGCCGGGGAACTTCAGGTTCCTGGAGGCCACCAGCAGCAGCTGCGGCCTGCCCGGCCAGGTCAGCAGGCCGAAGGAGAGCAGGCGCACCTCGCCGTTCTTCAGCCGGACCATGCGTGGGGCCAGTCCGTCGTCGCCGCTGAGGCTGGAGAGGTCCACGTCGGTCAGCGGCACCGTCTCGCCGCGGGCCGCGACCAGCTTGCCGGTGCGGATCTCGACGACGGCGGTGCCCATCCACTTCTGGTAGGTGCTGCCGAGCTTGTCGAGGACGGCGTCGCCGGAGACCGGCTGCCCGGCGCTGAACAGCGCGGCGGAGCGGGTGACGTCGGTGACGGACTCGTCGATGGAGGCGCGCAGCGCGATGGCGCCGTCCTCGGCGAAGTGCTGCTGGGACGTCAGCACCGCCTTCGGCACTCCGGCGTCGTCGACGCGGCCCAGCACCAGTGCCGTGATCGCGGCGAGCGTCAGCAGGAGTGCCGAAAGGACCGCGATCGGCGGGCGGATGCCTCCGATCAGCGACATGTCGGCTCGGCGGCGGGCTCGGTGCTGCCGCGCCGGGGGCGATGACGCCACAGAACGTCCTCTCAGGAAATACGGTCCGGGCGCGTGGATGGTAAGACCGCGCCCGGAAAGCTCAGACATGTAAGTGGTGGGTTAAGTTGCAGTAAGTCGCACGTGATCTAGGCAACATCACGCAACCCACAACCAAGAACGGACAAGAAAGGACAAATGAGGCTCCCATGCGGTGGCGGTTCAGGCCGTGCGCACATCCCGTCCGGCCCCCGCTAGGGCAGCGGCGTCAGCGGCTTCAGGCCGTCCTTGGCGGCGCCACGGTTGAGCAGGGTGCCCTCGGTGCGCTCGAAGGCCAGCCGCAGCCGCGCCTTCTGGCTGTCCGTCAGGCCGTGGTCGTCGCGGAGCGCGGCCGGCACGTCCAGCAGGCGGTAGTCCCGCGCCTCGTCGTCGGAGTAGTCGGCGGTGCCGCCGTCCCGGACGTTCTCGGCGTCCGGCGGAATCGTCAGCAGCGTCGGCTCGAAGCGCGGCTGGACGTCCCAGTGACCCTTGTCCCGCTCGGTGAACGTGAACCAGGCGATCACGCCCTCCTCGGTCAGCCCCGTCGGCACCTCGTGCCGGGCGATCTGGTTGCCCAGGCCGTAGCTGATCCAGGTGCCGTCGACCTTCTCCATCGGCTCGACGACGTGCGCGTGGTGGCCGATGACCAGGTTGATGCCGGTGTGCCGGGCGATCTGCCGGGCGAAGGAGAGCTGCCCGGCGGACGGTTCCGGATGATGCTCGTGGCCCCAGTGCAGGGACAGGATCACCACCTCGGCACCGGCCTTGCGGGCGCGCCGCTCGGCGGCCTTGATCCGGCCCAGGTCCTGCTCGTTGGCCAGCCACGGCTTGCCCTTCGGCAGCGTGTGCGGCTCGTTGAAGCCGTAGGCGAAGGATATCTGCGCGACCTTGACGCCCTTGACGTCCATGATCAGCGGGGTGTTCGCCTCCTTCGCGGTGCGGGCGGAGCCGGTGTGCTTCAGACCGGCGGCGTCCAGCGCGTCCAGGGTGCGCTTCACGCCCTCGTAGCCGTGGTCGAGGGTGTGGTTGGAGGCGGTGGAGCAGGTGTCGTAACCGATGTCCTTGATCGTCTTCGCCTGCTGCGGCGGCACCTGGAAGTCCGGGAAGCCCTCGAAGGGGCCCTTCGCCGGGCCCATCACCGGCTCGAAGTGGCAGATCGCCAGGTCCGCCTTGCTGATCAGCGGCTTGATGCCGGCCATCATCGGCCCGAAGTCCAGGCCGTCCACCCCCTTGCCGGTGCGCTTGGCGTCCTTGCGTGCCTGGTCGACCAGCTCGGGGTGCATCAGGATGTCCCCGGCGGCGGCGACGGTGAAGGAGCGCCCGCCGCCCTGGGCACCGGCGTCGTCCGAGAGGAGACCGCAGCCGGAGGCGGCCGCGAGGAGGGAGAGCGGGGTCAGCAGGGACAGCAGGGTCCGGCTACGGCGTCTGTTCACCAAGATATCTTGATACAACCATGAGAGCCCATCGCTCACGCGTCATAACGATCGCAACACTTCTGCTCGTCATCGCCGGTCTCGCCGGCGGTCTCACCGCCCTGCTCCGCACCACGGGCGGCGGCGCCGGCCAGTCCGACCGGCCCGCCACCAAGGGCGCCGAGCAGATCGACCTGGCGCGCGAGGTGGCGGACTACACCAGCCGCTTCGGCCCCGACCGGGGCTATCTGCATCCCGGCAAGGCCGACCGCGAGGACATCGCCGCGGCGCTCGGCCTGTTGCTCGACGGCCATCGCGACCAAGCGGAACAGCGTCTTTCGCAAAGGGACTTCACGGTGCGCACGGTCTTCGACCGGCCCTCCGGGCACCGGTACACCGAGGTGGCCGACCGCACCGACTCCGCCGTGACACCGCGCGGCTGGGGCCGGGTCTACCTCGATCTGGACCACCGCCCGAGCTGGTCGGCCCAGGTTCCGCACCCGGGCTTCGATCTGGGCACCGAGCAGCTGGGCGTCCGGGTGCTGCGCGGCTCACCCGGCGGGATCCTGGTCATCGCAGGTGCACATCGCAAAGCGGGAGTCGGTAATTCGGCGGACGTGGCGCACCGCCAGGACACCGTCTTCCACGCCATCTGCGCGGAGCTGGCCCGCCGCGGGATGCCCGGGATCCAGCTGCACGGCTTCGCCGCCTCCGCCGCGCCCGGCTACGACGTGATCGCCTCCACCGGCGCCGGGTCGGCGGGCCGACAGGAGGGCCGCGACCTGGCCGACGCCCTGCGCGGGCACGGCTTCCAGGTGTGCCGGGCCTGGGTGCGGTCCTGTCCGCTGGAGGGCCGCACGAACATGCAGGGCCGGGTGGCAGACGACGACCATGTGCCGTTCCTGCACGTCGAGTTCTCCCCCGAGATACGCGCGGGCGGACGGCCCGCCGAGCGGGCCGCCGCCGCGGTCGCCGAGATCACACGCCGGTGGGCCGGTAAACCCGTGACACACTGAGCCTCCCACGCATGCGACAGAGCAAGGCTGTTAGCGACATGGCAGACATCTCGGGCACGACGAACGAGACGGACGAGGCCGGCGGGCCCCTGCCCCTGCTCATCGTCGACGGTGCGAACGTCGTCGGATCGGTGCCCGACGGCTGGTGGCGCGACCGTCGCGGGGCCGCCGAGCGCCTGCGCGACCGTCTGGTCCCCTTCGCGCGGTCCGGCGTGGCCGGACTGCCCGGCCCGCTGGAGCTGGTCCTGGTGGTCGAGGGCGCGGCCCGGGGCGTGGCCCCGGTGCCCGGGGTGCGCATCGAGGAGGCGTCCGGCAGCGGGGACGACCGCATCGTGGACCTCGCGGCGGCGGCCGGCGACCGCCCGTGCCTGGTCGTCACGGCCGACCGCGAGCTGCGCCGCCGCGTCCGCGAACACGGCGCCGAGGTCACCGGCCCCCGCACACTCCTGAACTGAACCTGCCAGGCGCGGACCCCGGTCCGGCTCTTCTCACTGGCCCGGTACCCGGGCGTACAGCACCGCTCCGTCCACGGTGCCCGTCTTCTCGTAGCGGGCGGCCAGCAGGCGGCGTAGGGGTGGTATCCGGTCGGGGGCGTACGGCTTGCCGCGGGAGTCGTCGACGACCAGGGGCGGGGCGTAGGCGTCCAGTTCCCGACGGAAGACCGGCCAGGCACCCGCCACGGCGTACTTCTCGCCGACCTCGGACCCGTCCCGGCCGCCGCTGTAGTTGGTGAGCAGACCGGCGGTCAGATAGCGGGTGGCGGGAGTGCGGCCGGCCAGCCAGTACGTCTCCGGGTGCATGCCCCAGACCAGGACCCGGTCGGCGGGGGTGGTGCGCTGTTCGAGGGCGGCCGCGAGCCGCTGGGCGTGGGCGAGTTCCGGGCGCGGAGCGAGCAGGCCCCAGGCGAGGAAGAGGGCACAGGCACCGGCCGAGGTGCGGACGGCGGCCACGCCCCGTTCCGCGGGCAGGCCGTGCAGCGCCGCGGTGGCCAACAGGGCGATCGGCGGGGTGAGTTGCAGGTAGTAGTGGCCGAAGAAGTGGAAGCCGGCGGTCACCGCGACCGCCGAGCCGGCCAGCCAGAGCCACAGGTCCACCGCTTCGGTACGGGCGCTGCGCAGGGCCCGTACGACCGGCGGGAGCAGCCCCGCCGAGGCCACGGCGAGGAGCGCGGTGTTGGCCAGGGCGCGCGCCAGGACATGGAGTTCGGAGCCGGTGAAGGAGACGTAGGCGGCGGAGCCGGTCACCGTCCAGAACAGGAACCGGGCCGGGTCCGTCAGCAGGGCCGCGCCCAGCACCGGCAGCGCGCAGCCGGCCGCGAGCCGCAGCACGCCCGCGCGCGGGGCGCCCCGGCGGTCGAGCAGCCAGGCCACCGGCAGCAGCACCGCGCCGCCGGTCTGCTTGGTGAGGAACGCGGCGGCGACGGCGGCCCCGGCCGCGCCCCAGCGCCCGCGGTCGGCGCACCACAGGGCGGCGGCCGTGCCGGGCAGTATGAACACCTCGAAGCCGGCGGCCTGCGCGTCCTCGGGGTTGAGCCCGACCGAGACCAGCAGATACAGCACCCCAGCGGTCCGGCCCGCGCGGTCGCCCCAGCGGCGCCGGGCGAGCGAGGCCAGGGCCGCGGCGGTGAGCAGCTGGGCGAGGACCGCCAGCACCCGCAGCGGAGTCAGGGAGCCGGAGCCGCAGACCGCGAACGCCGCCTCGTACAGCCAGGGCAGCAGCGGCGGCTTGCGGTCCACGACGGTGTCGTACAGCTGCCCGCCCTGGGCCAGCAGCCGCGCCTGTACGGCGAGGTAGCCCTCGTCCGGGTTCCACAGCGGCCGGACGAAGGACGGCAGCCGGGTGACGCAGGCCAGCGTGGCGAGGAGGGGCAGCAGCCGCGTCCAGTACGCCGCCCGGGTGACGGTCCTCGTGCCTGCGGTCCGTGCGCGGGCGAGCGGGGCGGCGAGCATGGGCAGCACGCTATCCGGCCCCGCCGTCCTGGCCGAAGCGGGACATACGGGGCCGGTGGGGCGAAGGAAACGGTTACGGAGTACGGCCCGCGGCCTGCTGGGCATCCTTGTCCCGCAGGGCCAGCCTGCTGTGGGTGCGGCCGTAGAGGAAGTAGACGACGAAGCCGATCACCATCCAGATGGCGAACCGGATCCAGGTCTCGGCGGGCAGGTTGAGCATCAGCCACAGGGTGGCGCACACGGACAGGACGGGGACGAAGGGGACCCACGGGGTGCGGAAGGCGCGCGGCAGGTCGGGGCGGGTCCGGCGCAGGATGATCACGCTGATCGCGACGACGACGAACGCGAAGAGCGTTCCGATGTTCACCAGTTCGGCCAGCTCGCTCAGGCTGGTGAAGCCGGCGACGATCGCGATGACCACGCCGAGCAGGATGGTCGGCCGGTGCGGGGTCTTGAAGCGCGGGTGGACCCGCGAGAAGAAGCGCGGCAGCAGTCCGTCCCTGCTCATCGCGAAGAACACCCGGGTCTGGCCGAGGAGGAGGATCATGCAGACCGTGGTCAGGCCCACCGCCGCGCCGAAGCTGATCACGCCCGCGTACCAGGGGTGTCCGATGGCCTTGAAGGCGTCGGCGAGCGGGGCGTCCACGGACAGCTTGGTGTACTTCTGCATACCGGTGACGACGATGGAGACGGCGACGTAGAGCACGGTGCAGATGAACAGGGAGCCGAGGATGCCGCGCGGCATGTCCCGCTGCGGGTTGCGGGTCTCCTCGGCGGCCGTGGCCACGATGTCGAAGCCGATGAAGGCGAAGAACACGACCGAGGCGGCCGTGAAGATGCCCATCACGCCGAAGTTGGCGGGTGCCCAGCCGAACATCAGCTGGATGAGCGGTGCTTTGAGGTTGCCGCCGGCCGGCACCGGCTGGGCCGGCGGGATGAACGGCGTGTAGTTGGCGCCCTTGATGAAGAAGGCACCGGCGATGATCACGATGAGGACGACGGCCACCTTGATGGCGACGACGAGCGAGGTGATCCGGGCCGACAGCTTCATGCCGAGGACGAGGATGCCGGTGAGCACCAGCACCAGGGCGGCGGCGAGGATGTCGAAGCCGAAACCGGCGGCGTTGTCCCGGCCGGCGAGATAGTCGGGCAGATGCCAGCCGGCGTTGTCCAGCAGCGAGCGGATGTAGCCCGACCAGCCGACCGCCACCACCGCCGTGCCGAGCGCGAACTCCAGAACCAGGTCCCAGCCGATGATCCAGGCGGGCAGCTCGCCCAGGGAGGAGTAGCTGAACGTGTACGCCGAGCCGGCCACGGGGACCGTGGAGGCGAACTCGGCGTAGCAGAGGGCGGCGAGCGCGCAGACCACGCCGGCTGCCACGAAGGCCAGGGACACCGCCGGACCGGCGTTGTTCTTGGCGACCTGTCCGGTGAGGACGAAGATGCCGGTGCCGATGATGACGCCGACGCCGAAGACGGTCAGATCGAGCGCGGAGAGGGACTTCTTGAGCGAATGCTCGGGTTCCTCGGTGTCCTGGATGGACTGCTCGACGTTCTTCGTCCTGAACAGCGTGCTGCTCACGTAGTGCCTCCCACGCTCGGGGGCCGCCTCGCCATGGCCCGACATGATCGAGAGGGTCGGGGTGCGTATGCCCCGGCACAGGCAGGTTCACGCAAACGGGCCGGTTCCGCCACCGCAAGGAATGGCGTCACCGGCCCGTGGGGGCGCGTCGCGGGTCAGTCGCGGGCGGGCTCCACCGAGTCCACCTCGGCGGCCGTACGGTCGAACCGGCCGTCCAGCTTGGCGACCAGTCCGGTGACCTGGCGGGCGATGTCCGGGGCGGTCAGGCCGATCTCGGCGAGGACCTCGCCGCGGGAGGCGTGGTCGAGGAAGCGCGGCGGGATGCCGAAGTCGCGCAGCGGCACGTCCACGCCGGCGTCGCGCAGGGCCTGGGCGACCGCGGAGCCGACACCGCCGACGCGGCTGTTGTCCTCGACGGTGACGACGACCCGGTGCCGCTCGGCCAGCGGGGCCATGGCCTCGTCGACGGGCTTGACCCAGCGCGGGTCGACGACGGTGGTGGAGATGCCCTGCTTGTCCAGCAGGGCGGCGATCTCCAGGCACATCGGCGCGAGCGCGCCCACGGAGACCAGCAGCACGTCCGGCCGGTCGGTGCCGGGCTCGCGCAGGACGTCCATCCCGCCGACGCGGCCCACGGCGGGTACGGCGGGGCCGACGGCGCCCTTGGAGAAGCGGACCACGGTCGGCGCGTCCGTCACCTCGACGGCCTCCCGCAGTTGCGCCCGCACCTGCTCGGCGTCACGCGGCGCGGCGAGCCTCAGGCCCGGTACGACCTGGAGGATCGACATGTCCCACATGCCGTTGTGCGAGGCGCCGTCGGTGCCGGTGACGCCGGCCCGGTCCAGCACGAAGGTGACCCCGCACTTGTGCAGGGCCACGTCCATGAGGACCTGGTCGAAGGCGCGGTTGAGGAAGGTGGCGTACACGGCGAAGACGGGGTGCACCCCGGCGTACGCGAGTCCGGCGGCCGACACGGCGGCGTGCTGCTCGGCGATCCCGACGTCGTACACCCGTTCGGGGAACTGCTTGGCGAACTTGTCCAGGCCGACGGGCTGGAGCATGGCCGCGGTGATGGCGACGATGTCCTCGCGCTCCTCACCCAGCCTGACCATCTCGTCGCCGAAGACGGAGGTCCAGTCGGCGCCGGAGGAGGCGATCGGCAGACCGGTGTCCGGATGGATCTTGCCGACGGCGTGGAAGCGGTCGGCCTCGTCCTGCAGGGCCGGCTGGTAGCCGCGCCCCTTCTCGGTGAGGCAGTGCACGATGACCGGGCCACCGAACCGCTTGGCCCGCGCCAGCGCGGACTCCAGCGCCTCGATGTCGTGCCCGTCGATCGGACCGACGTACTTCAGGCCCAGGTCCTCGAACATGCCCTGCGGGGCGATGAAGTCCTTCAGGCCCTTCTTGGCGCCGTGCAGCGTCTCGTAGAGCGGCCGGCCGACGACCGGGGTCTTCTCCAGCACCTCCTTGGTGCGGGCGAGGAACCGCTCGTACCCGTCGGTCGTGCGCAGGGTGGCCAGGTGGTTGGCGAGGCCGCCGATGGTCGGGGCGTACGACCGCTCGTTGTCGTTGACGACGATGACCAGGGGCCGGTCCTTGGCGTCGGCGATGTTGTTGAGGGCCTCCCAGGCCATGCCGCCCGTGAGGGCACCGTCACCGATCACGGCCACGACATGGCTGTCCCGCTTCTTCAGCTGGTTGGCCTTGGCGATGCCGTCGGCCCAGCCGAGCACCGTGGAGGCGTGGCTGTTCTCGATGACGTCGTGCTCGGACTCGGCCTGCGACGGGTAGCCCGACAGGCCGCCCTTCATCTTCAGCTTCGAGAAGTCCTGCCGGCCGGTGAGCAGCTTGTGCACATAGGACTGGTGGCCGGTGTCCCACAGGACCTTGTCCTTCGGGGACTCGAAGACCCGGTGGAGGGCGATGGTCAGCTCCACCACACCGAGGTTGGGGCCCAGGTGCCCGCCGGTCTTGGAGACCTCCTGGACAAGGAAGGTCCGGATCTCCTCCGCCAGCTGGTCCAGCTCCTCCAGGCTGAGCCGGTCCAGATCGCGCGGTCCCCTGATGCGGGTCAGCAGCGGCACCCGTGCCTCCTTTGCAGTAGAGCTGATCGAGCTTTCGCCGGGCTCGCCCGAGTCTAATGTTCATGCTTTGCACGACACGACAGCGCCCGGCACCTTTCGGGTGCCGGGCGCTGTCGTCCGTCCGGGCGCGCTATGCGCGACCAGCGGTCTTCTGCGTCTTGCGGGTCACCGCGTCGATGACCACTGTGGCGAGCAGAACACCACCGGTGATCATGTACTGCACCGGGGAGGCGATGCCCTGCAGGGCGAGGCCGTACTGGATCGAGACGATGACCAGGACGCCGAGGAGCGCGTTCCACGTGCGGCCCCGGCCGCCGAAGAGGGACGTACCGCCGATCACGGCCGCCGCGATCGCGTTCATCAGCAGGTCACCGCCGCCGGCGCCCTGGTTGGCGGACGCGATCTTGGAGGCGATGAACAGGCCGCCGATGGCCGCGAAGGTACCGGAGATGGCGAACACCGAGATCCGGACCATGTCCACGTTGATACCGGCACGGCGGGAGGCCTCGACGCTGCCGCCGAGCGCGAAGATCTTGCGGCCGTACCCGGTGCGGCGCAGCACGAAGTCCGTGAGGAACAGCACCGCGATGAAGATCACCACGGCCAGCGGCAGGCCCTTGTACTGGTTGTAGACGGCCGCGGCGGCGAAGGCGACGATCCCCAGCAGCACGGTGCGCAGGATGGTTTCGCTCAGCGGGCGGGACGGCACGCCGGCGGCCTCGCGCCGCTTGTTGCCGAAGAAGGAGCTGAGGAAGAACAGCACCGTCACCGCGATGGCGAGCCCGTAGGCGGCGGCCACGTCGGAGAAGTAGTAGCTGGTCAGCTTGGCGACGAGGCCGTTGTCGTTCAGGTTGATCGTGCCGTTGTCGCCCAGGATCTTGAGCATGAGGCCGTTCCAGAACAGCAGACCGGCCAGCGTGACCGCGAAGGCGGGGACGCCGATCTTCGCGAAGAAGAAGCCCTGCACCGCACCCGCGACCGTTCCGGTGAGGACGGACAGCACGAGGGCCAGGATCTCGTTCATGCCGTGGGTGACGTTGAGCACCGCGAAGGTGGCACCCGCGACACCGGAGAGCGAACCGACCGACAGGTCGATCTCGCCGAGCAGCAGGACGAACACGATACCGACGGCGATCATGCCCGTGCCGACCATGGCGACGGAGATGTCGGAGAGGTTGCCGGCGGTGAGGAAGTTGGAGTTCAGGCTCTGGAAGATGATCCAGATGACCGCCAGGCCGATGACGACCGGGAGGGAGCCGAGGTCACCGGCCTTCATCTTCCGCTTGAACTCGGTGATGTAGCCCGCGAAGCCCTGTTCGCGCACCAGCAGGCGGGGGTCGACCGCGACGTCGGAGCCGCGTGCCGCCTCGGGGTTCTCCACCACGTGGTCCTCGGGGGGCGTGGAGGTCTTGTCGATGCTCACTTCTTGATCTCCCCATTGGAGCGCGCCGCACGACGGGTCACGGCGTTGTCCGTGGCGCCGGTGATGGCGGAGATGATCTCTTCCTGCGAGGTCGACTTGACCTCGAAGACGCCGTTGTTGCGACCCAGACGCAGGACGGCCACCTTGTCGGCGACGGCCTTCACATCGGCCATGTTGTGGCTGATGAGGATCACGGCGTGACCACGCTCCCGCAGCCGTTCCACCAGGTCGAGGACCTGCGCGGTCTGCTCGACGCCGAGGGCGGCGGTGGGCTCGTCGAGGATGACCAGCTTGGGCTCGCCGAGCATGGAGCGCGCGATGGCCACGGTCTGGCGCTGGCCGCCGGAGAGCGAGGCGATCGGGATGCGGACGCTCGGGATGCGGATCGACAGCGTGGTGAGCAGCTCGCGGGAGCGGCGCTCCATCTCCACCTCGTCCAGGACACCGCGGCGGCGGATCTCCCGGCCCAGATAGAGGTTGCCGACCACGTCGATGTTGTCGCACAGCGCGAGGTCCTGGTAGACCGTCGCGATGCCGAGGCCCTGGGCGTCGTGCGGCTTGCTGATCTGGACGGCCTTGCCTTCCCATTCGATGACGCCCTCATCGATGGGGTGAACGCCGGCGATCGTCTTGACCAGCGTGGACTTTCCGGCACCGTTGTCGCCGACCAGGGCGACCACCTCACCGGCGTGGACCTCAAGCTCTACGTCGGTGAGCGCCTGAACGGCACCGAACCGCTTGGAGACCCCGCGCAACGCCAGCACGGGCGTAGCGGACACGTGAACCATCTCCTTCGCCGCCTGACCCGGCGGGAGGTTGTGCAGAAGTTTTTGGGGGGTGTTCCGTCCGGCGCCCCGCAACGAGCTTGCGGGGCTGTCTGATGCGCGGGGCGCCGGCGGAGCTGTGGAGGCCTTTCCCGCTGAGGGAATTCAAGAAGGAATTCCCTCGGGTGGGAAGGCGTGCGGCTGATTACTTCAGGCCGAGCTTGTCGCAGGCCGCCTTGTACTGCCCGGTGCAGATGTCGGCGACCGTGTAGACGCCGTCCTTGACGACGGTGTCCTTGATGTTGTCCTTGGTCAGCGCGGTGACCGGCACCAGGACCGAGGGGACCTGCTTGGTGGTCGGGCTGTCGACCTTGTCCTTGGCGACGGAGCCGAGGGACTTGCCCTGGGCGAGGTCCACGGCCATCTCGGCGGCCGCGGCGGCCTCGGGAGCGTACGGCTTGTAGACGCTCATGTACTGCTCACCGGCGACGATGCGCTGGACACCCGCGAGCTCCGCGTCCTGGCCGGTGACCGGGATGTTGGAGATGCCGGCGGCCTTGAGGGCGGTGATGATACCGCCGGCCATGCCGTCGTTGGCGGAGTAGACGCCGATGATGTTCTTCTTGCCCAGAGCGGAGATGGCGCCCTCCATGTTGGAGTTGGCGTTCTCCGGCTTCCACTCCTTGGTGTCGTACTCCTTGCCGACGTTCACCTTGCCGTCGAGCACCTCGTGGGCGCCCTTCTTGAACTGCGCGGCGTTCGGGTCGGTGGAGGAACCGTTCATCATGACGATCTTGCCGGACTTGGCCTTGGAGCCGAGGGCCTTGAGGAGGGCCTCGCCCTGGGTCTTGCCGACCGTCTCGTTGTCGAACGAGGTGTACGCGTCGATCGGACCCTGCGCCAGGCGGTCGTAGGCGACGACCGGGATGCCGGCGTCCTTGGCCTTCTGCACCGAGTTCTTGATGGCCGCAGCGTCCACCGCGTCGACGATCAGCACGTCCACCTTGTTGGTGACCATGGAGTCGACCTGCTGGTTCTGCGTGGTGGCGTCCTGCTTGGCGTTGGCGTAGATGACCTCGCCCTTGCCGTTGGTCAGCTCCTTGACCTTCTTCTCGATCAAGGGCCGGTCGAACTTCTCGTAACGGGCGGTCTGGTTCTCCGGCAGGAGCAGGCCGACCTTGATGGAGTCGCCCTTCTTGGGGCCGGAGGACTTGCCGGAGCCGCCACCGGACTCCTTGGCGCTGCCACAGGCGGCGAGAGAGACGGCCATGGCACCAGCAGCAACGGCGAAGGCCGCACGACGCATACGCGTGTTCACTTCAGAAACCTCCCTGACGAGGCCGCGTCGTTGCGGCCGAGGTGGCTGGAAGTCAACTCGGCCACACGTGCGACGTCAAGAAGTAAATCCTTAACGAGATGGCAACGGTGCCATCCGTTCTCTAAGTGAAGGCGGGGGCGGCGGTGGGCAGCCCACCGGCGACAGACCCGTCCAAGAGCGTCGAATCGCCCATCTCGCTGAGGGCGAGGGCGAGCGCTCCGAGCACCTCGGCGCGACCGCCAAGTGCCCCTGGGAGAACGGACAGTTGACGCGCCGCGCTGGGGATGGCGTAGCGGCCGACGGACTCCCTGATCGGCCCGAGCACGAGCTCGCCGGCCTCGGCGAGATCACCGCCGAGGACCACCCGGCTCGGGTTCAGAAGGTTGCAGAGATTGGCCACTCCACTGCCGATGTGGCGGCCGACGTCGGCGATCACCCGACGACAGCCCGGGTCACCGTCCCTGGCCAGCCGTACGACGCCTTCCATGGTCAGGTCGGGACCGTGACTGGGCTGGAGCAGCGGCAGCACATAGCGTGCGGCCGCGAAGGTCTCCAGGCAGCCGCGGTTTCCGCAACGGCAGACCGGGCCGGATTCGTCGAGTGTAATATGTCCGATTTCTCCGGCTGTTCCGCCCGGGCCGCGGTAGATCTTCCCGTCGATCACCAGACCGGCGCCGACACCGCTCGCGACCTTGATGTACGCAAGGTCGCGGACGCCCTTCCCGCTGCCCCAGACCAGCTCGCCGAGGGCGCCGAGGTTGGCGTCGTTGTCCACGTGCACGGGCACGCCGAGCCGCTCGCGCAGCTCCTCGGCGGGTTTGGTGCCGCCCCAGCCCGGCAGGATGGCGGTGGACCCCAGCGTGCCCGACTCCACGTCGATCGGACCCGGCACGCCGAGCCCCACGCCGGCCACCTTGGACCGGTTCACGCCCGTCGCCGCGATCAGGCGGCTGACCAGCTCCTCCGCCCGGTCGAAGCCCTGCGCGGCGGAGGCGTCGACGTCCAGCGGCTCGGCCTCCTCGGCCAGCACCTGATGGGCGAGGTTGCCGATCGCCACGCGCAGATGGGTGTGCCCGAAATCGACACCGATCACGATCCCCGCGTCCCCGCTCAGACTGACGCTGCGCGCCCTGCGCCCGCCCGCAGAGGTGGGCGTGACCTCGACGGTTCCGCCGTCCTTCAGCTCCCGCACGATGTTGGAGACGGTCGCGGCGGACAGGCCGGTCGTCCGCGCGATCTCCGCCTGCGTGAGGGACCCGGCCAAGCGCACGGCCCGTACGACCCGCTCCAGGTTGGCTCGGTGCAGCGACGACTGCGACCCTGGAGTCTCCACGACGACCTCCTGAGCGCGGGGCCGCTTCGGCGAGGCCCCGCGTATGTCCAACTAGTGAACTCTAAGCTGAGCCGTTCGGGGTTGCTTACGTCAAGAGGTTGAACCGTTTCCGGGTACCCGAAATCGGCACGTACCCCGCCGAAAAGGACGCGCACGCCGCTCCCGGCGAGGGGAACGGCGTGCGTACGGGCGGACGCGGGGCGTCACCCCGCCGGGGTCTGGGCGCTACTTCAGCGCCCCCGCGGTCAGACCCTGGACGACCTGGCGCTGGAAGATGATGTACGCCCCGAGCACCGGCAGCATGGCCATCACCAGGCCGGCGAAGAGACCCGACCAGTCACCCTTGTAGCCCTGGCTGACGGCCAGCTGGACCAGGCCCTGGGTGAGGACCCGTTTGTCGGGGTCGGTGTTGAGGACCGTGGGCAGCATGTACTGGTTCCACTGGCCCAGGAAGTTGAAGATCCCCACGCTGATCAGGCCCGGCTTGGCCATGGGCAGCATGATCTGGAAGAACGTACGCGTGTGCGAAGCGCCGTCCACGAAGGCCGCCTCCGCCACCGAGGTGGGCAGGGTGCGGAAGAAGGCCGTGAGGAAGAAGACCGTGAACGGCAGCGAGTACGCGATGTACACCAGGATCAAGCCGTGGATGGTGTTCAGCAGCCCCATGTTGTTCACGACGTAGAACAGCGGGACCAGCGCGAGCATGATCGGGAAGCTCATGCCGCCGACGAACAGGTAGTAGATGAAGCGGTTGCCCGGGAAGTCGAAGCGGGCGAGCACATAGGCCGCCATGGAGCCGAGCACCAGGGTGCCGACGAGCGAGCCGCCGACCACCAGGACGGTATTGAGGAAGTAGTCGCTCATGTTGGCCTGGGTCCAGGCCCGCGACCAGTTGTCGAAGTGCAGCTTGTCCGGCAGCGACCAGGGCGAGCCGAAGATCGAGCTGTCGTCCTTGAAGGACGTCATCACCGCCCACAGCAGCGGCATGACCACCATGATCGCCCAGATGACCAGCACGCCGTGGGAGAAGACATTGAGGACACCGCCTTCCTTCCGGCGCCGCGCGGGCTTCGGGGCCGGTGCGTCGACCTTGGAGACGGTGGCGCCGGACTCGGCCGGCAGCGGGGCGGGGGTCTCGGTCGTCTTCATCGCTTCTAGAACTCCAGCCGCTCGCGACGGCCCAGCCGCATCACGATCGCCGCGAAGGCGAGCGTGACGACGAGCAGGGCGACGCCGATGGTGGTGGCGTAGGCGGCCTGACCGTCCCGGAACGCCTTCTGGTACACGTACAGGACCATCACCGTGGTCGAGTAGTCGGGCCCGCCCGGTCCGGTCGTCATGATCTGTACGACCGCGAACGACTCGGCGCCGAGCGCGAGGATGCCCATGTAGACCCAGCCGGACTGCACGGTGTCCCACAGCAGCGGCAGGGTGACGCGGAAGAAGGTGGTGAAGCGGCTCGCGCCGTCCAGCAGGGCCGCCTCGTACAGCTCGGCCGGGATGGAGGCCATGCCCGCCGAGAACAGGACCACGAAGAAGCCGACCGTGGACCACACCAGCACCGCCATCACGCACCACAGCGCGAGGCCCGGGTCGCCCAGCCACAGGGGCTGGACGTGATAGAGGCCGAGGCCGCGCAGGAGTGAGTTGATCGCGCCGCTGTCCGGGTTGTACGCGAACTGGAACAGCAGTGCGACGATCGCGATGGAGAGCACCTGCGGGAAGAAGTACACGATCTTGTAGAAGGAGGAGCCCCGGACCCCCGAGATCACGGGGCCGCCCCTTCTGCGGCGTCCGCCCACATTGATCATGAAGGCGAAGAACAGCGCCAGACCGATCGTCACCAGCGGAAGCACCAGGGCGAACAGCAGACTGTGCTGCAGCGACTTCCAGAAGATGTCGTCGTCGAGCATCCTCTTGTAGTTGTCGAAGCCGACCATCTTGAATTCGGGGCTCAGGCCGGTCCAGTCCGTGAACGAGTAATAGATGGACTGGATGAACGGCCACACCACGAAGAGCGCGTACAGTCCCAGGGGCAGAACCAGAAAGCCCACGATGAACCGGTACTTGCCGTGCTGCATCGCCACTCCGGTGCGTTGAGAGGGTGCTGGTTACTGGTGCTTGTAGTGCTTGATGGAGGTGTCCTTGGCCGCCTCGTCGGCGAATCCCTGGATCTTCTTGATGGCCTCGGCCGGGCTGAGCCGGCCGGCCATCATCTCGCCGAGACCGGCGACACCGATCTTCTCCTTCTGCAGCTGCACGTACCAGTCCTGCAGCCGCGGATTCACCACGTTGGATCCGGCCAGCTTCAGCGCCGCCACGCCCGACTTCAGTCCGGGGGTGAGGGTGATGCCGGTGGTGCCGCCGTTGTACGCGGTCAGCGACTTCACCTTGGCGGTGAAGTTCTTCGAGGACGCCTCGGAGAGCATGATGCGCAGCTGCTCCATGCCGCCCTCGGCGTTCGCGGCCTTGTCCGGCACGATGAAGGGCTCGCCACCGGAGGCCCAGATGGTGCCGAACGGCATCTTGTCGGAGCTGTCGATGCCGGAGGGTGCCGAGACCGCGAGGTCGAAGTCGGCCGGGATGACGCTGGCCGACTCGTTCTCCACCCAGGAGCCGTTCGGGATGAACAGCGCCTTGCCCTTGGCCCAGGCCGTCTGCGACTGGATGTGGTCGAGGCCCGGTGTGCCCTGGAGGATGTAACCCTTCTTGAACAGCTCGTAGTACGCCTCGAAGCAGGCCTTGACGGCCGGGTGCTTCCAGGCGTTCGGCTCCAGGTTGTCGATGGCGTCGAGCACCTCGCGCCCGCCGACCTTGCCGATCATCGGGTAGAGCGAGAAGGGGAGGTAGTACGGGTACTTGCCCGCGTACGTCCAGCCCGCCATGCCCTTCTTCTTGGCCTTCTCGCAGACCTTGAGCATCTCGTCCCAGGTCTGCGGGTACTTCTCGTCGAGCGAGTCCAGGGCCTTCTGCGAGTACCAGACGCCGTACACCGTGTAGGCGTAGTAGAGGATCCACACCGGCTTGCCGTCGAACTGGCCCATCTCCACGATGCCGGGGCGCAGTGTGTCGCGGACCTTCTTGTTCGGGTCGTCGTACGACGGCGCGTCCAGCAGCGGGGTGAGGTCGGCCAGCTGGTTCTTGCCGACGAGCACGCCCATGTCCATCTGCTCGGCGCCGGAGTTGTCGATGAGGTCCGGCGGGTTGCCCTGGTTGAAGCGGGGCTGCAGGGTGGACTGGATCTTCTGGGTGGCGGAGAACTTCACCGTGGCCTTGGGGAAGTCCTTCTCATAGATCTTCACCGCGTCCTCGGCGTACTCCTTGCCGAAGCCGCCGTCGAAGAGGACGAATTCCATCTTGGCGGTCTCGTTGACCCCGAGCGGGTTCTTGGCGGTCTTCTTGCCCGCCTTGTCCTTCTTCTGCCCGCCCCCGCCGCTGCTCGCACAGGCCGACAGCAGGCCCATGCCCGGGGCCGCGACCAGGCCGAGCGCCGCGGACCGCTTGATCAGATCACGCCGGCCGACACCTTCGGCACCGTGGTTCGAGGTGGATCCCATGCTCAAGTCCTCGCCTTCTCCAGGACTCAGGCGGTGAACCGGATCCTCCCCGGCACCGCGGTCGGGTAGTGCTGGGTCGTGCGTAGTGCTGGGTCGTGCAGGGTCGTGCGGGAAACGCCGACAGGTATAGTCCACTTTCGGTCGGCTGAGCAAGATCGAATGCAGGGTTCGCGATCGGTCTTTTCCGAGTTGAGACCTCGCGGAAATATGAGCGACCTGTGCGCGACCCGGCGAAAAAGTCGCGACATAAGTCCCTGAATGCCACACCCAACGCCCTTGACATCACGGGCCACTTGACGCCCTACTGGTTCCTGCGCCCGGCAGTTGACAACGTTGTCCAGAGGGGGGCGCAGGAGGGGAATCCGTAGATGCAGCGGAGAACTCGGCACAGATGGGATCCGGCGGTCGTCCTCACGGCCGCCTTTGTCATGGCCGTCGGCGCACAGGGCGCGGCGGTCGCCCTCCCTGCGCAGGGGGCCGCCGCCGGCCAGGAGTTCGCATCCTCGTTCGAGACGGGCGATCCGGCACCGGACTGGTTGAACACCGTGGACACCGGGCCGGACGGCACCCGGCGCGCCTCGGGCGTCGACGGCGGCTACAGCACCGGAATTCCCGGCAATGTCACCGACCATGTCACCGATGTCCGGGCGAGCGGCGAGAACACGGGCGCCGGCGAGGTGAAGGAGAACCTGGTCGACAGCGAGCCCGGCACCAAGTGGCTGACCTTCGAGCCCACCGGCTGGGTCGAGTTCGACCTGGACAAGCCCATCAAGCTGGTGACCTACGCGCTGACCTCGGCCAACGACTACGCCGAGCGCGACCCCAAGGACTGGGCGCTGCTCGGCTCCACCGACGGCAAGGACTGGAAGACCCTCGACACCCGCTCGGGCGAAAGCTTCTCCGAGCGCTTCCAGACCAAGTCCTACGACCTGGCCGAACCCGCCGAGTACCAGCACTTCCGCCTGGAGGTCACCCAGAACGACGGTGCCCCGGACATCCTGCAGCTCGCCGACGTCCAGTTCTCCACCGGCGGCGGGGGCGACCCGGTGCCGCAGGACATGCTGACCCTGGTCGACAAGGGCCCGACCGGCTCGCCGACGGCCAAGGCGCGGGCCGGCTTCACCGGAAGGAGGGCGCTGCGCTACGCCGGGCGGCACACCGCGGAAGGCCGGGCGTACTCGTACAACAAGGTCTTCGACGTGAACGTGAAGGTCGCCGGCGACACCCAGCTGTCGTACCGCATCTTCCCGTCGATGGCCGACGGCGACCGGGACTACGACGCCACGAACGTCTCCCTCGACCTGGCCTTCACGGACGGCACCCATCTGAGCGACCTCGGCGCGCTGGACCAGCACGGGTTCCCGCTGTCCCCGCGCGGGCAGGGCACGTCGAAGGTGCTGTACGTCAACCAGTGGAACAACGTGGTCTCCCGGATCGGCTCCGTGGCGGCCGGCAGGACGGTCGACCGGATCCTGGTCGGGTACGACTCCCCCGCCGGGCCGGCGAAGTTCCGCGGCTGGATCGACGACGTGGCGCTGAAGCCCGTACCGCCCGACAAGCCGAAGGCCCATCTGTCGGACTACGCGCTCACCACGCGCGGCACCAACTCCAGCGGCAGCTTCTCGCGCGGCAACGACTTCCCCGCCACCGCGCTGCCGCATGGCTTCAACTTCTGGACGCCGGTGACCAACGCGTCCTCGCTGAGCTGGCTGTACGAATACGCACGTGCGAACAACGACGACAATCTGCCGACGATCCAGGCGTTCAGCGCGAGCCATGAGCCGAGTCCGTGGATGGGCGACCGGCAGACCTTCCAGGTGATGCCGTCGGCCGCCGCCGGCACCCCCGACACCGGCCGGACGGCACGCGAGCTGCCGTTCCGCCACGAGAACGAGACCGCGCGGCCCTACTACTACGGAGTGCGTTTCGAAAACGGTCTCAGGGCCGAGATGACCCCGACCGACCATGCGGCGGTGCTGCGCTTCACCTACCCCGGCGACGACACGAGCGTGCTGTTCGACAACGTCACCGAGCAGGCGGGTCTCACCCTCGACAAGGAGCACGGGACCGTCACCGGTTACTCCGACGTGAAGTCGGGACTGTCGACCGGCGCCACCCGGCTGTTCGTGTACGGCACGTTCGACAAGCCGGTGACCGACGGCGGATCGAGCGGGGTGAAGGGCTACCTGCGGTTCGACGCCGGCGCCGACCGCACCGTCACGCTGCGCCTGGCGACCTCGCTGATCGGCGTCGACCAGGCGAAGGACAATCTGCGCCAGGAGGTCCCGGACGGCACCTCCTTCGACACGGTCAGGGCGCGGGCGCAGCGCACCTGGGACAAGCTGCTCGGCAAGGTCGAGGTGGAGGGCGCGACCCCGGACCAGCTGACCACGCTGTACTCCAGCATGTACCGGCTGTACCTGTACCCGAACTCCGGCTTCGAGAAGACCGGGGACACCTACCGGTACGCCTCCCCCTTCTCCCCGATGCAGAGCCAGGACACCCCGACCCACACCGGCGCGAAGATCGTCGACGGGAAGGTGTACGTCAACAACGGTTTCTGGGACACCTACCGCACCACATGGCCGGCGTACTCCCTGCTGACCCCCTCCCGGGCGGGCGAGATGGCCGACGGGTTCGTGCAGCAGTACAAGGACGGCGGATGGACGTCGCGTTGGTCCTCCCCCGGCTACGCCGACCTGATGACCGGCACCTCCTCCGACGTGGCGTTCGCGGACGCGTATGTGAAAGGCGTGAAGTTCGACGCGAAGGCGGCCTACGACGCGGCCCTGAAGAACGCGACCGTCGTCCCGCCGATGTCGGGCGTGGGCCGCAAGGGCATGAGCACCTCACCGTTCCTCGGTTACACCAGCACCGCCACCACCGAGGGCCTGTCCTGGGCGATGGAGGGCTATGTCAACGACTTCGGCATCGCGAAGATGGGCGAGGCCCTGTACCGGAAGACCGGCGAGAAGCACTACAAGGAGGAGTCCGCGTACTTCCTCAACCGCGCCCGGGACTATGTGAACCTGTTCGACACCAAGGCGGGCTTCTTCCAGGGCCGCGACACGAAGGGCGACTGGCGGCTGGACTCCTCGAAGTACGACCCGCGCGTGTGGGGCTACGACTACACGGAGACCAACGGCTGGGGCTATGCCTTCACCGCCCCGCAGGACAGCCGCGGCCTGGCCAACCTGTACGGCGGCCGGCAGGGCCTCGCGGAGAAGCTGGACGAGTACTTCACCACCCCGGAGACGGCCTCCCCGAACTTCGTCGGCTCCTACGGCGGGGTGATCCACGAGATGACCGAGGCACGGGACGTGCGGATGGGCATGCTCGGACAGTCCAACCAGGTCGCACACCATGTGCCCTACATGTACGACGCGGCCGGCGAGCCCTGGAAGACACAGGCGGCGGTCCGCGAGATCCTCTCCCGGCTCTACTCCGGCAGCGAGATCGGGCAGGGTTACCACGGCGACGAGGACAACGGCGAGCAGTCCGGCTGGTATCTGTTCTCGGCGCTCGGCTTCTACCCCCTGGTGATGGGCAGCGGCGAGTACTCCATCGGCTCCCCGCTGTTCACGAAGGTCACCGTGCACCTCGAAATCGGCCGTGACCTGGTCGTCAAAGCACCACGGAACAGCCTGAGGAACGTCTACATCCAGGGTGTGACGTTCAACGGCCGCCCCTGGACGTCCACCTCGCTCCCCCACTCGCTGCTGTCCCAGGGCGGGGAGCTGGAGTTCTCCATGGGCGCGAGGCCGTCGACGTGGGGCACGGGCAAGAACGCCGCCCCGGTCTCCGTCACCCAGGACGACCAGGTGCCGGTGCCCCGGGCGGACGTCCTCAAGGGGGACGGAGCGCTCTTCGACAACACGTCGGCGACGGACGCGACGGTCACCTCGGTGGACCTGCCGGTCGACGAAGCCGTGCGGCCCGTCCAGTACACGCTGACCTCGTCGGCCGACCACACCAGGGCGCCGACGGGCTGGACCCTCCAGGGTTCCTCGGACGGCGCCACCTGGCAGACCCTGGACCACCGGTCCGGCGAGAGCTTCACCTGGGACCACCAGACCCGGGCGTTCACCATCGCCGCGCCGGGCACGTACACCAGGTACCGGCTCGTCCTGGACGGCGCCTCGACACTGGCGGAGGTGGAGCTGCTGGCCTGACGGACACGGCGCAGCGGCCGTCCCTCCGGCGAGGGGCGGCCGCTCTCTCCTTCCGTGGCCTAGTGCGTGGCCAGGGTGAACACGTGCAGGTCACCGTTGTGCGGGAGCCGGACGCTCCGGACGGCCTTGCCTTCGGGGGCCGTGAACGGCTTGGTGGCGAAGACGTAGGTGGTCACCGGGTCCTTCCCGGCGCCCGCGACATTGCGGTACGCGGTCTTGGCGACGACCCGGTTGTCGTACTGGACCGTGCCGCCTCCGCCGCCGACGGTCCAGTCGGTGAAGGACAGGTCGACGGTGTCGGTGGTGCCGTCGGTGTAGGTGACGGTCGCCCTGGCCTGCTGGTTGCCGTTGACCGCGCTGCCAATGAAGGACAACTGCGCGGCCGGAGCGGGCAGTTCGACCGTCCGGCCGGCTCCGGTGGCGTTGTCCGGGCGGCCGTCGGGCGAGGCGGGCCAGCTGAAGGTGAGACCCTCGACGGTGCCCTGCCCGCCCGGGGTCAGGCCGGCCGCCGCGAGGGCCTGGCGGGAGTAGCTCCACCCGCCGCCGTCGTAGTCGGCCTCGTCGTGGTCACCCGTGTCGTCGGAGACACCGGTGCTGTCGTAGGCGGCGAGCAGGGTGCCGGGGGCGGCCACGGTGAGCGAGACCGGCTGCTCGTACGAGGTGCCGCCCGAGGTCACCGTGACCTTGACGTCGGCGAAGCCCTGGGCGGTGTCCCTGGCCGCACTGAGGGTGATCTCCCGGGCGCCGTCGGAGACCGTGCCCTCGGCGGGCGTGGCGGTGACGCCGGCCGGGGTGTCCACCCGGAAGCGCACCTCGGGGCCGGTGCCGCCGTTCAGCGACAGCGCCCGGATGCCGATCTTCGTGCTGTCACCGGGTGCGAGCGTGGCGGCGGTGGGGCCGACGCCGATCTGGTACGGCTGCTCGCCCTCGCGGAAGGACGGGGGCGGGCTGTCCGCGCCCCAGGTGCGGTCGGGGGCGGCGGACAGGGTGTAGTCGAGCCGGCCGCCGTCGCGGACGAAGGACGCCGGCAGCCAAGGGCGGTCGCTGGTACGGCCGTTGACCTTGAGGGAGTGGATGTACGGTGCGCCGGCCGCCGCGCCGGTCGCATGGAGGGAGATGTCGTTGCCCCGGGGCCGGCTGATCTCCACGCGCTCGAACAGCGGTGAGGCGAGGACCAGTTCGGCGCGGGAGGGCACCTGCGGGTACATGCCGAGGGCCGAGAAGACGTACCAGGACGACATCGCGCCGAGGTCGTCGTTGCCGGGGATGCCGCCGGGCCCGGTCGACCACAGCTGCCGCATCGCGGCGCGTACGGTCTCCTGCGTCTTGTAGGGGGCGCCCGCGTAGTCGTACAGGTAGGGGACGTTGATCGACGGCTCGTTGTCCAGCTCGGACCTGGTGCCGCCGTGGCCGGTGAAGGCCCAGCCGCCGTTTTCGTCGTGGAAGAAGTCGTCGAGCCGGGCGAGCGCCTTGTCCCGGCCGCCCAGCGCGGCGAACAGGCCTGCCGGATCGTGCGGGACCATCCAGGTGTACTGGGCTGCCGTGCCCTCCACGAAGCCGTTGCCGGTGTCCGGGGTGAAACCGGTGACCCAGCTGCCGTCGGCCCTGCGGTTGGCGATGTAGCCGCCGCTCGGGTCGGCGGCGACATTGAAGTTGTTCTGCCACCACTGGGCGCGGCGGGCGAAGGCGGCGGCTGTGCCCTTCTCCCCCGCGGCGGCCGCGAGTTGGGAGACCGAGAAGTCGGCCGTGGACATCTCCAGGGTCTCGGCGGCGCCGCCCCAGGCGTTGGAGACGCTCGGCATGTAGTGCAGCTTCAGATACTTGTCCAGTGAGGGCCGCTGGCCGGCGGACAGCACCGGCTTGCCCGCCGGGGACAGGTCCTGTTCGGTCGGCACGGTGGCCGCCTCGACCAGCGAGTCCAGCGCGCCGTGCAGATCGAAGTCCGTGCCGCCGAAGGCACGGATGCCGGCCAGTGCGGTCGGCGAGGGGTCGCCGTTCATGACATGGGTACCGCTCGCGCCGTGCAGCCAGCGGTCCCAGGTGCCGCCGTTCTGCCGGGCCAGCTCGTACAGCGACTGGGCGATGTCGGAGCCGGTGCGCGGGTCGAGCAGGGTGAGCAGCTGCAGCTGGTCGCGGTAGACGTCCCAGCCGGAGAAGGTGCCGTACTGGGAATGCTGCCGGCTGCCGGCGCCCTCCTGCCCACCGCTGACCGCATGCACGCGCCCGTCGGCCCCCCGGTACCTGCCGTCGGCGTCGCTGATGACGTTCGGGTGGAGCAGCGCGTGGTACAGCGCGGTGTAGAAGGTGGTGCGGTCGGCGTCCGTGCCGCCGCCGACGCGGACGGCGCCGAGCCGCTCGCGCCAGGTCCGGCGGGCGGCGCTCTCGACCGCTTCGAAGGAGCGGCCCGGCGGGTTCTCGGCGGCGAGGTTGGCCTCGGCGGCCGCCTTGCTGACGTAGGAGATGCCGACCTTGACGTGCACAGGACCGGTGCCGGGCGCGAACTCGACGTAGCCGCCGGCGCCCTTGCCGGCGACGGGCCGCCCGCCGTGCGAGAAGCCGCCGGTGCCGCCGGACGCCTCCAGCGATCCGGGGTTCAGCCTGTCGTCCTGCCAGGTGCCGGCGCTTTTGAAGGCGCGGTCGAAGCGGGCGGTGAAGTAGAGGGTGTAGTAGGCGCGTTGGCCTTCGGGGTCGAGGTAACCGCAGAAGTTTCCGGAGGTGACGGACCCGGAGACGGTGCGGTGCTCCGGGTCGATCGCGACGGACGAATCCTGCGATCCCACTTCGGAGTTGGCGGTGCGCACCAGCAGTGAGGCGGGTGTGCCGGTCGGGAAGGTGAAGCGGGCGGAGCCGGTGCGGGCGGTGGCGGTGAGGTCGGCGGTGACGCCGGAGGCCAGGCCCACCCTGTAGTGACCGGGTTCGGCGGTCTCGTCCGCGTGGGTGAAGTCGGAGGCGTAGACGGCGTCCTCGGTGTCGCTCGCCGGGGATGAGGTGACCTCGCCGGCGTAGGGGAAGAAGGGGATGTCGCCGCTGCCTCCCGCACAGCCGGTGCCGGACATGTGGGTGAGGCTGAAGCCCCGGATGCGGGTGGTGTCGTACTGGTAGCCGCCGGGAGCGGCCGTCCTCGTGGCGTCGCCCCTGGTGTTCTCGGGGCTCCAGGAGAGCATGCCGAAGGGCACGACGGCGCCCGGGAAGACGTCGCCGCCGTTGCTGGTGCCGATCAGCGGATCGACGTACCGGGTGGGGTCCTTGACGAGCTCGGGGTGTGCGGCGGGTTCCGCAAGCGCGGGAGTGGCGGCGGCGCCGGTCGCGAGCAGGGCGGCCAGCAGCAGGGACAGGGGTCTGAAACGCACGCGGCCCTTCCTCCTTCATGGACGGGTCGCGCACCACAGGTCGCACAAGCCGCAGGGACAGTAACGTGCGCCACCGCTACCACGGAAGACCGCGTGCGCGCCGGACGGCGCGCGCCGGGATCACCCGATCGGCCCATCCCAAGTGGGTTGACATCGTTGTCGGTTCAGGCGGTAGAGTCATGTACAGACCATCCGACAACGTTGTCGCGCGCCCAGCCGACACCACAAGCCAGCACCACCCGGGCGGGCACCAACCCCCCTCACCCGCCCGGCTCGCGGACCCGGTGCGCACGGCCACCGGGTCCGCCCGAGTCACCCCCGCCCGGCAGACGTGGCGCGGTACCCCCGGGATTTCTGCGACGTGAGCGCACCTCTGTGACCTGCGAGGCGACGAAATGTGGCGTCCATCTCATGGACCGGCGTAGTCAACGGGTGCGACCGGTGCTAGAAATGCCACATGTCGGACCCTTTCGACCGATTCGGGCGTATGGCATGGCGCTCCAAGGTCCGCCGGAGCCCGCGCAGCGTTGCCGGACAGGTCTTCCTTCTCCAGATCGCGCTGGTGGTACTGCTCGTGGTCTGCGGCGTCCTCGCTCTCGTCATGCAGTCCACGCGCGACACCAGCACGGAGGCCAGGCGCCGTTCCATAGCCGTGGCGCAGACCTTCGCGCACTCTCCCGGGATCCTCCAGGCGCTGCGTGCCCCGGATCCCTCGAAGGTGCTCCAGCCGCTCACGGAGGCGGGACGCAAGTCGGCGGGCGTCGACTTCATCGTGGTGATGAACACCAAGGGCATCCGCTACACCCATCCCCTGCCGAGCAAGATCGGTCACCGGTTCGTGGGCCGGATCGGTCCCTCGCTGGCCGGGAAGGTCTACACGGAGAGCGTCCACGGCCCGCTGGGCCATGAGGTGCAGGCCACCGTTCCCATCGACGACGCCCATGGCAGGGTCACTGCCCTGGTCTCCGCCGGGCTGAAGGTGAAGCGCGTGACCAGCGCGGTGGACCGGCAGCTGCCGATCATCCTGGCCGCCGGGGCCGGCGCGCTCGTGGTCACCACCGGTGGCACGGCGCTGGTGGGCAGGCGGCTGCGGCGGCAGACGCACAGCCTGGCACCGGACGAGATGACCCGTATGTACGAGCACCACGACACGGTGCTGCACTCGGTGCGGGAGGGTGTGCTCATCGTCGATGCCGACCGGCGGATCCTGCTCGCCAACGACGAGGCGCGGCGGCTGCTGGAGCTGCCCGCCGACGTCGAGGGGCGTACGGTGCGGGAGCTGCCGGGGCTCGACCCCGCGATGACGGAGCTGCTGGTCTCCGGGCGGGAGGCCGGCGACGAGGTGCACTTCGCCGGAGGCCGGCTGCTGGCGGTCAACCAGCGGCCCACCGACCGCGCGGGGTGCCCCGAGGGCACCGTGGTGACGCTGCGCGACTCCACGGAGCTGCAGGCGGTGTCGGGCCGGGCGGAGGTCGCCCGGGAGCGCCTGGAGCTGCTGTACGACGCGGGACTGGGCATCGGGACCACCCTTGACGTGGTCCGCACGGCCGACGAGCTGGCGCGGGTCGCCGTCCCCCGCTTCGCCGACTTCGTCACCGTGGACGTGGCCGACGCCGTGCTGCACGGCGAGGAGCCGGGCCGGACGGCGACGGACATGCGACGGGTGGCTGTGAGCGGCATCCGGGACGACCATCCGCTCTACGAGAAGGGCCGGCTGATCGACTTTCTGCCCTCCACCCCGCAGGCGCGCGGCTACGACGCGGGCCGCTCGGAGCTGGTGACCGACCTGTCGGCCGCGCAGGACTGGCAGGCCCAGGATCCGGAGCGCGCCCGGCAGATCGTGGAATTCGGCATCCACTCGCTGGTCACCGCCCCGATCCAGGCCCGCGGTGTCGTGCTGGGCATGGTGAACTTCTGGCGGTCCAAGCGGGAGCCCTTCGACGAGGAGGAGCTGTCGCTGGCGGAGGAGCTGGTGGCCCGCGCTGCGGTGAGCATCGACAACGCCCGCCGGTACAGCCGTGAGCATGCCCTCGCGGTCACCCTGCAGCGCAGTCTGCTGCCTCGCACGCTGCCCGAGCAGAGCGCCTTGGAGGTGGGCTACCGCTATCTGCCCGCCCAGTCGGGTGTGAGCGGTGACTGGTTCGACGTGATCCCGCTGCCGGGCAGCCGGGTGGCGCTGGCGGTGGGCGATGTGGTCGGGCATGGGCTGCACGCGGCCGCCACGATGGGGCGGCTGCGGACCGCGGTGCACAACTTCTCCACGCTCGACCTGCCGCCCGACGAGCTGCTCAGCCATCTGGACGACCTGGTCGGCCGCATCGACCAGCACGAGGCCTGCCCGGAGACGTCCGGGGAGATCGTGGGCGCCACCTGCCTGTATGCGATCTACGACCCGGTGACGCGCCGCTGTGTCATGGCTCGTGCGGGGCATCTGGCGCCGGCGCTGGTCCACCCCGACGGCAGCGTCACTTTCCCGGAGGTGCCGGCCGGGCCGCCGCTGGGGCTGGGCGGCATGCCGTTCCAGACGGCCGAGCTGGATCTTCCCGAGGGCAGCCAGCTGGTGCTGTACACCGACGGCCTCATCGAGGACCGTACACGGGATCTGGACGTGGGCATGGAGCTGCTGCGCCGGGCGCTGGCGGGCCATCCGGACCGGACGCCGGAGGAGAGCTGTCAGGCGGTGCTGGAAGCGCTGCTGCCCGAGCGGCCGGTGGACGACGTGGCTCTGCTGATCGCGCGCACCCGGGCGCTGCCGGCCAGTCAGGTCGCCGACTGGGATGTGCCGCGCGACCCGGCGGCCGTGTCGGGTATGCGCGCCGCGGTCTCCGCGCAGCTCGATGCGTGGGGCCTGTCCGAGCTGGGCTTCGGTATGGAACTGGTGCTGAGCGAGCTGATCACCAACGCCATCCGGTACGGCTCCGATCCGATCCATGTGCGGCTGATCCATGACCGCCGCCTGATCTGCGAGGTGGCCGACGGCAGCAGTACCTCGCCGCACCTGCGGTACGCGGCGACGACCGACGAGGGCGGCCGGGGTCTGTTCCTGGTCTCGCAGCTGGCCGAGCGCTGGGGCACCCGCTACACGGACCAGGGCAAGGTGATCTGGGCGGAGCTGGCCGTGCCGGACGCGGGGACCCTGCCGGACCTGGGCGGGCTTCTCGTCGACGACATCGACTAGGGGGCGTGCGGACGGTCTCGGCATGGGCTCGCCGACGGCGGCTCCTCTGCCGTCCTCGGCCGACCGGATGAGGTGCCCGAGGACGCGGGCCGGCCTTGCGGCGGGGCGGGCCCCCGGGGGGTGCCGGCCCCTGGGACGGGCAACGGCGGAGGGCCGCACCCCCGGCAACCGGGGGTGCGGCCCTCACTGTCCTGCGCTGCCGCTTACTTGCGGATCAGGTTGCGCAGCACGTACTGCATGATGCCGCCGTTGCGGTAGTAGTCGGCCTCACCGGGGGTGTCGATGCGGACGACCGCGTCGAACTCGACACCGGTGTCGGTGGTGACCTTGACCGTGCGCGGCGTGGTGCCGTCGTTCAGCTCGGTGACGCCGGAGATGGAGAAGGTCTCCTCGCCGGTCAGACCGAGGGACTCGGCCGACTGGCCCTCCGGGAACTGGAGCGGGAGCACGCCCATGCCGATGAGGTTCGAGCGGTGGATGCGCTCGTACGACTCGGCGATGACGGCCTTGACGCCGAGGAGCGCGGTGCCCTTGGCGGCCCAGTCGCGGGACGAGCCGGAGCCGTACTCCTTGCCGGCCAGGACGACCAGCGGGATGCCGGCGGCCTGGTAGTTCTGGGAGGCGTCGTAGATGAAGGAGACCGGGCCGCCGTCCTGCGTGAAGTCGCGGGTGTAGCCGCCCTCGGTGCCCGGCGCGATCTGGTTGCGCAGGCGGATGTTGGCGAACGTACCGCGGATCATGACCTCGTGGTTGCCGCGGCGCGAGCCGTAGCTGTTGAAGTCGCGGCGCTCGACGCCGTGCTCCGTGAGGTACTGGCCGGCGGGGGTGTCGGCCTTGATGGCACCGGCCGGGGAGATGTGGTCGGTGGTGACCGAGTCGCCGAGCTTGGCGAGGACGCGGGCGCCGGCGATGTCCTCGACCGGGGCCGGCTCCATGCCCATGCCCTCGAAGTACGGGGGCTTGCGGACGTAGGTGGACTGCGGGTCCCACTCGAAGGTGTTGCCGGTCGGGACCGGGAGGGACTGCCACTGGGCGTCGCCCGCGAAGACGTCCTGGTACGACTTCGAGAACATGTCCTCGCCGATGGCGCTGGCGACGACCTCGTTGACCTCGGCCTCGGAGGGCCAGATGTCCTTCAGGTAGACCGGGTTGCCGTCCTGGTCGGTGCCCAGGGCGTCACGGGTGATGTCCACCTTCATGGAGCCCGCGATGGCGTACGCGACGACCAGCGGCGGGGACGCCAGGTAGTTCATCTTGACGTCGGGGTTGATACGGCCCTCGAAGTTCCGGTTGCCGGAGAGGACCGAGGTGACGGCGAGGTCGTGGTCGTTGACAGCCTTGGAGACCTCCTCCGGCAGCGGGCCGGAGTTGCCGATGCAGGTGGTGCAGCCGTAGCCGACGAGGTTGAAGCCCAGCTTGTCCAGGTACGGGGTGAGGCCGGCCTTCTCGAAGTAGTCGGTGACGACCTTCGAACCCGGGGCGAGGGTGGACTTGACCCACGGCTTGCGGGTCAGGCCCTTCTCGACCGCCTTCTTGGCGACGAGGGCGGCGCCGATCATGACGTACGGGTTGGAGGTGTTGGTGCAGGAGGTGATGGCCGCGACCGTCACCGCACCGTGGTCCAGCTCGTAGGTCGTGCCGTCGGGGGCGGTGACCTGGACCGGGTTGGACGGTACGGCGCCGGTGCCCTGGCCGTGCTGCGGGGCGCCCGCACCGTTCTCCTCGTGACCGTAGGCCGGGGCGTCGGAGGCCGGGAAGGACTCGGCGCTCGCCTCGTCGACCACGGAGTCGGCGGCGGCCGGCGTCTGCGCGACGGGAGCCTCGACGTAGTTGAGGACGTCCTTGGCGAACTGCTGGGCGGCCTCGGCCAGGACGATGCGGTCCTGCGGGCGCTTGGGGCCGGCGATGGAGGGGACGACCGTGGAGAGGTCCAGCTCCAGCTTCTCGGAGAAGTCCGGCTCGGCCTTCGGGTCCAGCCACAGGCCCTGCTGCTTGGCGTAGGCCTCGACGAGCGCGACCTGCTGGTCGGAGCGGCCGGTCAGGCGCAGGTAGTTCAGGGTCTCGTCGTCGATCGGGAAGATCGCGGCGGTGGAGCCGAACTCCGGGGACATGTTGCCGATGGTGGCGCGGTTGGCGAGCGAGGTGGCGGCGACGCCCTCGCCGTAGAACTCCACGAACTTGCCGACGACGCCGTGCTTGCGCAGCATCTCGGTGATGGTGAGCACGAGGTCGGTGGCCGTGGTGCCGGGCTGCAGCTCACCGGTGAGCTTGAAGCCGACGACGCGCGGGATGAGCATGGAGACCGGCTGGCCGAGCATGGCGGCCTCGGCCTCGATGCCGCCGACGCCCCAGCCGAGGACGCCGAGGCCGTTGACCATGGTGGTGTGCGAGTCGGTGCCGACCAGGGTGTCCGGGTAGGCCTTGCCGTCGCGGACCATCACGACACGGGCCAGGTGCTCGATGTTCACCTGGTGGACGATGCCGGTGCCGGGCGGGACGACCTTGAACTCGTCGAAGGCGGTCTGACCCCAGCGCAGGAACTGGTAGCGCTCCTTGTTGCGGCCGTACTCCAGCTCGACGTTCTGCTTGAAGGCGTCGTTGGTGCCGAACTTGTCGGCGATGACGGAGTGGTCGATGACCAGCTCGGCCGGCGCCAGCGGGTTGATCTTGGCGGGGTCGCCGCCGAGCTCCTTCACGGCCTCACGCATGGTCGCGAGGTCCACGACGCAGGGCACGCCGGTGAAGTCCTGCATGATCACGCGGGCCGGCGTGAACTGGATCTCCTGGCTGGGCTGGGCCTGGGAGTCCCAGTTGCCGAGGGCGCGGATGTGGTCGGCGGTGATGTTCGCGCCGTCCTCCGTGCGGAGCAGGTTCTCCAGCAGGACCTTGAGGCTGTACGGCAGGCGGGCCGAGCCCTCCACCTTGTCCAGCCGGAAGATCTCGTACGACTCGTCGCCCACCTGCAGCGTGCTGCGGGCGTCGAAGCTGTTCGCCGACACGACAGTCTCCTTCATTGATGTGCGCGTACCACCGTCAATCCTGCCGCCACGCCGGCTTGGCCGATCCGATAAGGTCAGGCTAAGTTAGGCAAGCCTTACTGGAGTGGCGGCTACGGTGCGCCTCGGCAGATATCTCGATGTCGAGATAACTCTAGTACATGGGCGCCGACTGGTCATGCCCAGCCCGGCCGTCCTGTCTCCGCGGAGGCGGCGAGGTCTCACTCGGCCTGGCCACGTTCGTGAGCGGGGCCGGTCCGTTCGGCGTGATGAACTCACGCCATGACGACACTGGCACCCCGGGTCCTCCGCGCACTTGAACAGTTCCACGCCGACCACCCCTGGGACCACAACGCCCACTACCACCAGTGGCTCCTGCGGCAGCTCCCCAGGCGCTTCGACAGCGCCCTGGACGTCGGATCCGGCAGCGGTGACCTGGCCAGGCTCTTGGCCACACGTGCCAGAACAGTGCAAGGAATCGACGCCGACCCGGCCATCGTCGCTCGCGCGCGGGAGCTCACCGCTCCGGATGCCCCCGTGACCTTCACCGTCGGCGATGCGCTCAGCGACATACCGGCCGGCTCCTACGACGTCATCACCTGCGTCGCCACCATCCACCATCTGCCGTTCAGTGACGCTCTCGCCCGCTTCCGTCAGCATCTGGCGCCCGGCGGAACCCTGGTCGTCGTCGGCCTCGCCCACGCACGGTCTCTCGGCGATCATCTACTCGGGGCCGCCGCCATTCCGTCGAACGTCGCCATGGCCTGGATCAAGAACAAGGGCCGCACGGCCCCGCGGCCGGCCTCCATGACCGCACCGACCCGGCCGGCGACCATGGGCTTCCCCGACATCGTTCGGGATGCCCGCCGCGTACTGCCCGGCGCACGGCTGCGCCGCCGACTGTTCTGGCGCTACACCCTGGTCTGGCACCAGCGCTGACCGGCCGCTCGTCCAACCCCGGGTCAGCGCCCGACGACCGGCCGGCCGGGCGGCGGCTACCAGCTGCGCTCGGCGGTCATCTTGGCGGGGGCCAAGACGGAGACGCGGCCGTGATCGCCGTAGACGGACTGCCGCCAGCGGGCGAAGACCCTGGCGGTGCGCTCCAGCTCGTCGTCCTCCCACACGCCGTAGTCGACCCACACGTCGGAGACCGTACGGCCGTCACTGCCGGCCGCGCGGACGCAGACCTTCTCCACATGGGCGGCGACGGCCGCGTCCGCCTTCGAGGCGCTCGCCTTCAGGTAGGCACGGAAGTCGCGAGTCATCGAGTACCACGGGTACCCGTCCGACGGCACCTGCCCGCCGTCCACCGTTTCGTCCTCCGTTTCGTCCGTGTCCTCCGTGCCGCCCTCGGACGGGCTCTGCGTCTCGCTGGTGAGGTCGGGCAGCTCCCGGTAGTCGTCGGATGTCTCGTCCGGCACCTCCTGGTCGTCGTCGGACGTCAGATCGGGCAGCCCCTGGTCGTCGCTCGTGGTGTCCGAAGGCTCCTGGCCGTCGGACGGGGCGTCCGTGATGTCGTCGCCCGTGTAGTCCGAAGGCTGCTCGGCGTCGCACAGCTCCCCGGCCACGGACGGCTGCGATGCAGGTCCGCCGCCGCCCGCCGCACCCGCGTGCTTGGCGCCGCAGGAGACGACCGTGCAGCAGCCGACGAGCAACGCGGCGAGAACGTACCGATATGTCCTGGTCTTCATGTGCATCCCCCTTCGGGCTCTCAGAGGGGCACGGGCGGGCCTGGGTTGCCTGGACGGTCGAACACCTGGGACATCGGCTGATTTGCCCGGATCTTTCCGGGTACCCACACGTCGTTGGGCGCCGCGCTATTGACAGACCGTCACCGGCATCACCCGAATGGACCCCCCAACGGGCGCCATCTCATATCTGAGATAACCTCAACCCCATGGCAGACGACTACCTCGTACGCATCGGCAAGCTCATCCGTGACGCCCGGCAACACCGAGGCTGGACACAGACGCAGCTGGCGGAGGCGCTCGGCACCAGCCAGAGCGCGGTCAACCGTATCGAGCGCGGGAACCAGAACATCAGCCTTGAGATGATCGCCCGAATCGGTGAAGCCCTGGACAGCGAGATCGTGTCGCTGGGATACGCGGGTCCGATGCATCTGCGCGTCGTCGGCGGCCGCCGGCTGTCCGGTGCCATCGACGTCAAGACCAGCAAGAACGCCTGTGTGGCACTGCTGTGCGCCTCGCTGCTCAACAAGGGGCGCACGGTGCTGCGCCGGGTCGCGCGGATCGAGGAGGTGTACCGCCTTCTGGAGGTGCTGAACTCCATTGGTGTGCGCACCCGCTGGATCAACGACGGCGTCGACCTGGAGCTGGTGCCGCCGGCCGAGCTGGAGATGGCGGCGATCGACGCGGACGCCGCCGTGCGCACCCGCTCCATCATCATGTTCCTCGGCCCGCTGCTGCACCGCATGGACCACTTCAAACTGCCGTACGCCGGCGGCTGCGACCTGGGCACGCGCACCATCGAGCCGCACATGATCGCGCTGCGCCGGTTCGGCCTCGACATCGCGGCCACCGAAGGGCAGTACCACGCGCGGGTCGACCGCACGGTCCGCCCCGACCGCCCGATCGTGCTGACCGAGCGCGGCGACACCGTGACCGAGAACGCGCTGCTGGCCGCCGCCCGGCACGACGGCGTGACGGTCATCCGCAACGCCTCCTCCAACTACATGGTCCAGGACCTGTGCTTCTTCCTGGAGGCCCTCGGCGTCAAGGTCGAGGGCATCGGCACCACCACGCTCACCGTGCACGGCGTGCCGAACATCGACGTCGACGTCGACTACTCCCCCTCCGAGGACCCGGTCGAGGCGATGAGCCTGCTGGCCGCCGCCGTGGTGACCGAGTCGGAGCTGACCGTGCGCCGGGTGCCGATCGAGTTCCTGGAGATCGAGCTGGCGGTGCTGGAGGAGATGGGTCTCGACCACGACCGCAGCCCCGAGTACTTCGCGGACAACGGCCGTACCCGCCTGGTGGACCTGACCGTCCGGCCCTCCAAGCTGGAGGCACCGATCGACAAGATCCACCCGATGCCGTTCCCGGGCCTGAACATCGACAACGTCCCGTTCTTCGCGGCCATCGCGGCGGTCGCGCAGGGCCAGACGCTCATCCACGACTGGGTCTACGACAACCGCGCGATCTACCTCACGGACCTCAACCGCCTCGGCGGCCGGCTGCAACTCCTCGACCCGCACCGGGTGCTGGTCGAGGGGCCGACCCGCTGGCGCGCGGCCGAGATGATGTGCCCGCCCGCCCTGCGCCCCGCCGTGGTCGTCCTGCTGGCGATGATGGCGGCCGAGGGCACCTCGGTCCTGCGCAATGTGTACGTCATCAACCGGGGTTACGAGGACCTCGCCGAGCGGCTGAACTCGATCGGCGCGCAGATCGAGATCTTCCGGGACATCTGAGCCCGCTCCCGGAATCGTTCACCGCACCCCTCGGTCCGTGCACCCGGACCGAGGGGTGCACGGCTTCGGGGACCGCCGTTCGGGTGATTCCCGGTGTGCCCCATTCGTGCGTGCCACCAAGGAATATGCGCCCCCCGAGCGTTCTCCGTGCGCGGGGCGATCGACCAGAAGTGGCAGCCTCCCGTCTGCCTGGCCACACTGAATCTGCCGGTTCGTGATCAGAAAAGAACCAGTCACTGGCGTTTCACACGTTCTCCGGGAGATGGCATGGTGGAGCAGTCCTCCGAGGTCCACATAGCGGAGACCGAGCGCAGATTCGCGGAGGCACTGGCCGACGTCACGGGCGCCGAGCGAGTTCCGGTCGACAGCCATTTCTTCACCGACCTCGGCGCCAATTCCCTGGTCATGGCCCAGTTCTGCGCACGTCTGCGGAAGACAGCGGATCTGCCGTCCCCGTCCATGAAGGACATCTACCGGTATCCGACCATCCGCAGCCTGACGGCGGCCCTCGAACAGGCCGCTCCCGCGGCGCCCGCCGGAGCGGCGAGCACCGGAGCGGTGAACGCCGAAGTGGCGACCGCCCCGGCCGCCCCGGCAACGAGGACCCACTCGGCGCGCAAGGCGCCGCTGGTTTTGACGGAGCGCGGAAAGCGGCTGTGCCATCTTCTCTGCGGCACCTTTCAGTTGGTGGTCTTCCTCGGATACTCCCTCGTTTCCGGGTTCGCCACCGCCGCGGGATACGAATGGATCGCCGCCGGTTCGGGCCTGGCCGACGTCTATCTGCGGTCACTTGTCTTCGGAGGCATCGGGTTCCTCGTCCTGTGCGCGTTCCCGGTCGCCGCGAAATGGCTTCTCGTCGGCCGCTGGAAACCGGGTGAGTTTCCCGTCTGGGGCCTGACGTATCTGCGTTTCTGGCTCGTCAAGGTACTGCTCCACGCGAACCCGATGATTTTCCTCGTCGGAACCCCGCCGTACGTGCTGTATCTCCGGGCGCTCGGCGCACGGATCGGCAAGGGCGTCACGATCCTGTCCCATTCCGTCCCGGTCTGCACCGACCTGCTGACCATCGGTGCGGGCACCGTGATCCGCAAGGACTCGTTCCTCCTCGGTTACCGGGCCCACGCAGGACGCATCCAGACCGGCCGGATCACGCTCGGCCGGGACGTGTACATCGGCGAGAAGACCGTCCTGGACATCGACACCGCGATGGGCGACGGCGCACAGCTCGGTCATGCCTCCGCCCTGCACCGCGGTCAGGTGGTCCCGGACGGTGAGCACTGGCACGGCTCGCCGGCGGAGCCCACGCAGACCGACTACCTGCGGGTCGCGCCGGCCAGGTGCGGGACCGCCCGCCGGGCCTGGTTCGGCCTCGGGACGCTGCTGCAGCTGTTCCTCGTCGCCATACCGCTGACCGTCGGCGGGGTGTACATGCTGTTCACCGAGGTACCGGCGATCGGCAGCCGTCTCGATCCGCAGCTGGCCCCGCTGAAACGGTCGGAGCTGGTCCCGGACGCGCTGGAACTCTCGCTCGTGCTGTTCTTCGGCTTCGTGGTGCTGGGCCTGGTCGCCCTGTGCACCGTGCCGCGGCTGCTGGCTCTGGCCGTCAAGCCGGGCCGGGTCTATCCGCTGTACGGATTCCACTACGCGGTGCACCGGGCGACGGCTCGCATGACGAACATCAAGTTCTTCGCCTGGCTGTTCGGCGACAGCTCCTACATCGTCCACTATCTCCGGGGAATCGGGTACGACCTGTCGCGGGTCGAGCAGACCGGGTCGAACTTCGGCACCGAAGTGCAGCACGAGACCCCGTTCCTCGTCTCGGTGGGCAGCGGAACGATGGTGGCCGACGGACTGTCCGTCCTCAACGCCGACTACTCCAGTACGTCCTTCCGGCTGGCCCCCGCGTCGATCGGGCCCCGTAACTTCCTCGGCAACAACATCGCCTATCCCGCGGGCGGCAGAACGGGCGCCAACTGTCTGCTGGCGACGAAGGTGATGGTGCCCCTCGACGGCGAGATCCGGGAGAACGTGGGGCTCCTCGGCTCGCCCTGCTTCGAGATACCCCGGTCGGTGGAACGTGACGCGCGGTTCGACGACCTTCGCACCGGCGACGCACTGCACCGCAGTCTCGCCGGCAAGAACCGCTACAACCTCCGCTCGATGGCCGTCATGCTGGGCGCGCGGTGGCTGCACACCTTCGCCCTGACGCTGTTCGGGCTCGCGTCCGTGGATCTGTACGGAGTGCTCGGACATGTGGTGATCGCCGGGTATCTGGCCCTCACGCTCGCGTTCAGCACCCTCTACTTCGTCCTGGTGGAGCGGTGCATCCCGAGGTTCCGTGCGCTGCGGCCCCGGTTGTGCTCCATCTACGACCCGTACTTCTGGTGGCACGAGCGCCTGTGGAAGGTGCCGGACCACTACCTCAACATCTTCAACGGCACGCCCTTCAAGGCCCTGGTCTGGCGGCTGCTGGGCGTCCGCATCGGCCGCAGGGTGTTCGACGACGGCTGCTACCTGACCGAACGCACCCTCACCACCATCGGCGACGAGTGCACCCTCAACGCCGGCAGCAAGATCCAGTGCCACTCGCAGGAGGACGGCACCTTCAAGTCCGACCGCTCCACGCTCGGCGCCGGCTGCACGCTGGGCGTCGGCGCCCATGTGCACTACGGCGTGACCATGGGCGACGGTGCGGTGCTGGCACCCGATTCCTTCCTCATGAAGGGCGAGGAAGTCCCGCCGGACGCCCGGTGGGGTGGCAATCCGGCCGTGGACATGCCGGAGGCCGGCAGCCGGCCGCACGGCACCGGCCGGGCCACGTCGACAGCCAACGCCCCTGCGGCGACCGCGAGTTGAGGAAGGACGTGCGATGGGAACGCGCGTGCAGACGGACCGGTCGGACCGGGAGTTCTGGAGTCGTGTACTGACCGCAGGCGGTGCCACCGCCGTGCCCCGCTGGGCACGGGAGCGGGTTGCCGGAACGGCCGAGCAGGAGGCGGCCGTCCCGGACGACCTGGCGGACGCGGTGCGCGCCCTGGTACGGCGGTCGGGCGTGCCGATCAGCGCGCTGCTGCTGGCGGCGCACGCCAAGGTGCTGGCCGCGCTGTCCGGCGAGCAGGAGGTGGTGACGGGGTACACCGCCGGAGTGCACGGCGAGCCGCTGCCGTGTCGTCTGACCGTCTCCCCCGGGTCCTGGCGGGACCTGGTGACGGCCACCGAGCACACCGAGGCGGAGCTCCTGGCGGCCCGTGAGTTCCCGGTGGCCCAGCTGCGCCGGGAACTGGGGCTGACGGAGCCCTCGTACGAGGTCGTGTTCGGGCCGATGGGCGACGACGAGGCGCACGGCGACGACGGTGTGCTGCACGTGCGCTGGTCCGACCGGGGCGGACGGCTGATGCTGCGCCTGAGGTACCGCACGGACGTGTTGGACGCCACGGCCGCGGCGCGGATCGGCGGCTACCATCTCACGGCGCTGCGGTCGATGGCGGCGGACGTGCACGCCGACCACACACGGCAGAGCCTGCTGTCGGCGGACGAGGTGCATGAGCAGCTGGAAGGCCTGGCCGGTCCCCGCCGGCCGCTGCCGGACGCGCGCGCACACGAACTCTTCGAGGAACGGGTACGGGCCCATCCGCAGGCGGTGGCGGCCGTGCACGGCGGGCGGGAGTGGACGTACGGCGAACTCAACCGGCGCGCCAACAGGCTGGCACGCGCGCTCAGGGCGAGGGGGCTCGGCGCGGAGGACGTGGTCGCCGTCGTCACCGAACGCAACCTCGACTGGCTGGCGGCGACGCTGGCGGTGTTCAAGGCGGGCGGCACCTACCTGCCGGTCGAACCGCACTTCCCGGCCGGCCGGATCACGGCAACGTTGTCGCGGGCGGGGTGCCGGCTGGTCCTGACCGAACCGGGCAGCACCCACACCCTCGACCAGGCGCTGGCCGCCCTGCCCGGATGCGAGAAGCTGCTGATCGACGCGGCGTACGCGGAACCGCACGAGGACGGCGATCTCGGCCTCCCGATCGACGCCGGCCGGCTGGCGTACATCTACTTCACCTCCGGCTCCACCGGCGAGCCGAAGGGGGCGATGTGCGAGCACGCCGGCATGCTCAACCATCTCCACGCCAAGATCGACGACCTGGGCATCGGTGAGGGAAGCGTCGTGGCGCAGACGGCGCCGCAGTGCTTCGACATCTCCCTGTGGCAGCTGATCTCGGCGCTGCTGGTCGGCGGCCGGACGCTGCTGGTCGAGCAGGACGTGATCACGGACGTGGAGCGGTTCGTCGACACCCTGGAGCGCGGCCGGGTCGGCGTGGTGCAGGTGGTGCCCTCCTACCTGGAGGCCGTGGTCTCGTACCTGGAGCGGCACCCCCGCACGCTGCCGGACCTGCGGTGTGTGTCGGTGACCGGAGAGGCGCTGAAACGGGAGCTGGTGCAGCGCTGGTTCGCGGTCCAGCCGGGGATCAGGCTGCTCAACGCCTACGGTCTGACGGAGACGTCGGACGACACCAACCACGAGGTCCTGGACGCCGTACCGGAACGGGTGCTGCTGGGGCGTGCGGTGGGCAATGTGCGCGTCTACGTCGTGGACGAGCATCTGTCACTGGTGCCGCTGGGCGCCCCGGGCCTGATCGCGTTCTCCGGTGTCTGCGTGGGCCGGGGGTACGTCAACGATCCCGAGCGGACCCGTGAGGCGTACCGGGCGGACCCGTACCGGCCCGGTGAGCGGCTCTACCTGGGCGGTGACTGGGGGCGCTGGCACCCCGGCGGCAAGCTGGAGTTCCTCGGCCGGCGGGACAACCAGGTCAAGATCCGGGGTTTCCGCATCGAGATCGGCGAGATCGAGAACTGTCTGCTGCGGGTGGACGGTGTACGGGACGGCGCGGTGGTCGTCGCCGAGCGGGCCGGCGGGAGCAAGCAGCTGATCGCCTTCTACACCGGCGCGCAGCAGCAGCCGGAGGTGCTGCGCGAGGCACTCGGCGCGGCGCTGCCCGCCTATATGGTCCCCTCGGCCTTCCACTGGCGGGACGGCCTTCCGCTGACCGCCAACGGCAAGACCGACCGCAAGGCCCTGACCGAGCTTGCAGAACGGACGGCGCCGGCCCCCGAAGCGGACGCAGGGGGGCAGGATGTACTCAGCCCGGCCGAGCGGAGACTGGCGGCGGTCTGGGCCGAGCTGCTGGGGGTGCCCGAGCGGCAGATCGGCCGGACGGACCACTTCTTCGACTCCGGGGGCACCTCCCTGACCGCGGTCAAGCTCAGCATCGCGCTCGACCGCGCGGTGTCCCTGAAGGACATCACCCGGCACCCCGTGCTCGCCGACCTGGCCGCTCTCCTGGACGGCACGGCCCGGCAGCGCCCGGAGCTGCTGCAGCCGCTGACGACAGCGCGCGGTACGCCGGAGTGCGCCCTGGTGTGCTTCCCCTACGCGGGCGGCAACGCGGTCAACTTCCAGCCGATGGCGAGCGCGTTGGCGGGCAGCGGCATCGCGGTCCTCGCGGTCGAGCTGCCCGGTCACCACCTGGCCGCGCACCCCGAGCCGTTCGCGTCGATCGAGCAGGTGGCCGAGCAGGTCGCCGCCGAGATCACGGCGCGCGGCCTGACCCGGGTCATGCTGTGGGGCCACTCCTCCGGCACCGCGCCGGCCGTCGAGACGGCCAGGAGGCTGCAGGAGCGCGGTGTCCGGGTGACGCGGGTGTTCCTCGGTGCGCACCTGCTCGGCACCGCCGCCGACCGGAACGCCGCCATCGCCGAACTGGCGGGCCGCAGCGACGCCGAGGTCGCGGCGCAGCTGACCGCGGACGGCGGCTACGCCGAACTCGCGGAACTGAACGAGCAGCACGCCCGGCACATCGGTGCCGCCTACCGGCACGACTGTGTGTCCGCGCACACGTATTTCCGCGCCGTCCTGGAAAGCCCGCCGCCGGTGCGGCTGACCGCTCCCGTCCTGGCGGTGGTCGCCGCCGACGACCCGTACACGAAGGGTTACGCCCAGCACCACCGCGACTGGCTGCTCCTGGCCGAACACGTCGATCTGTACGAACTGGCCGACGGCGGCCACTACTTCCTCCGTACCCGTCCGGCCGAGGCGGCGCAGGCCGTCCTGAGTGCCGTCGTCCCCCTCGCCTCCTCCTGAACCCGCGGGACCGAACCCCGTCGGACCCGAACCCGCCGGACTGATCCCGCCGGACCGATCCCGCCGGACCGATCCGGTCGGACCTCCAGGCGGTCGACCGAAAGGAAACCGAGATGCCGTCCTCATCCCTGGCATCCGCCCTCGATGCGGAGCTGCGGCCGGACCGGCCCGCGCTGCTGCGCGTCGACGTCCCGGGCGATGCCCCGAGCTGGGCAGCCGAGCACCGCGAGGCGCTGCGCGCGCAGGTCACCGAGCACGGGGCGCTGGTCGTCCGCGGCCTCGGGCTGCGGGACACGGACACCGTCGGCGCCGTCTTCGCGTCCCTGGCCGGTGACCTCATCACGGAGCGGGAGGCGTTCGCCCCCCGTGACGCCCACGGTCCGGGGCTGTACTCCTCGACCCCCTGGCCGGACAACCAGCCGATGTGCATGCACCACGAGCTCAGTTACCGGCTTCAGGTGCCCGGCCTGCTGCTGTTCGCGTGCCTGACCGCCCCCGAGCAGGGCGGGGCGACCGCGGTGGCCGACGCCGAACAGGTCCTCGCGGCGCTGCCCACCGGGCTGACCGAACGGTTCGAGCGTGCGGGCTGGCTGCTGACCCGCTCCTACAACGAGGAGATCGGGGCGTCGCTCGCGGAGTCGTTCGGCACCACCGACCGCGCCGAGATCGAACGCTACTGCCGGGCCAACGCCATCGACTTCACCTGGCTGGCCGACGGGTCGCTGCACACCGAGCAGCGCCGCCCCGCCGTCGTACGGCACCCGGTCACGGGCCGGCGCTGCTGGTTCAACCAGATCGCCTTCCTCAACGAGTGGACGCTGGCCCCCGAGGTGCGCGAGTACCTGGTGGACGTGTACGGCCCGGACGGCCTGCCGTTCAACACCCGCTACGGCGACGGCAGTCCGATCGGCGAGGACGTCGTCCAGCTGCTCAACAGCACCTACGAGGCGCACACCCGGCGCGAGCCCTGGCAGGCCGGTGATCTGCTGCTCGTGGACAACATCCGCACGGCGCACAGCCGAGAGCCCTTCGCCGGAGAGCGGCAGATCCTGGTCGGCATGGGCGAGCCCCTTCACCTGGCCGACCGCGGGCCGGGCCGGGAGGCGAGCGAGCGATGACCGACGTACTGTCGAGCACTGCCCAGCGGCCCTCTCCCGGCCGGCCTTCGGTGCCGTCCTTCGCGGTGATCTCCGGTGAGCAGGTGCAGGACGCGCTGAGCGGGCGCGAGAAACAGCTCGTGGAGCTGGTGGAGACCGCCTACCGGCTGCACGGTGCCGGGGACTCGGTGAACCCGCCGTCGTACTTCCTGCGGTTCCCCGACCGGCCCACCGCGCGGATCATCGCGCTGCCGGCCTCCATCGGCGGGCCGGTCCGGGTGGACGGCCTGAAGTGGATCTCCAGCTTTCCGGAGAACGTGAGCGCCGGGCTGCCACGGGCCTCGGCGGTGCTCATCCTCAACGACCACGACACGGGTTACCCGTTCGCCTGTCTGGAGAGCTCGATCATCAGCGCCACCCGGACGGCGGCGTCCGCGGCGCTGGCGGCCGACTGGCTCAGCCGCGGCCGGCCCCGCCCCACCCGGGTCGGCTTCTTCGGCACCGGTCTGATCGCCCGCTACATCCACACCTTCCTGGACGGCACCGGCTGGGAGTTCGAGACGGTGGGCGTGCACGACGTGTCCCGCGGCAGCGCCGACGGCTTCCGCGGCTACCTGCAGCGGGCCGGCACCGGGGCGCGGATCACCGTCCACGACCGCGCCGAGGACCTCGTCCGCGGCAGCGACCTTCTGGTCTTCGCCACCATCGCGGGCGAGCCGCATGTCACCGACCCGGCCTGGTTCACCCACAACCCGCTGGTCCTGCACGTGTCCCTGCGTGACCTCGCCCCCGAGGTCCTGCTCGGCTCGGCCAACTTCGTGGACGACGTCGAGCACTGCCTGAAGGCCGACACGTCCCCCCACCTGGTCGAACAGCGGACCGGTAACCGGGACTTCCTGAACGGAACCCTCAACGACGTGATGCTCGGACGGGCCGCACCGCCGACCGACCGGCCGGTGATCTTCTCGCCCTTCGGGCTCGGCGTCCTCGACCTCGTCGTCGGCAAGTACGTCTACGACGAGGTGGCCCGGGCGGGACAGCTCCGCCTCATCGACGACTTCTTCCACGACCTGCGCCGATACGGCTGAGGCCGCTGTTTCGGCCTGGCACCAGGAGGCCCGCCGTGCCTGTCATATCCGCTCCCTACGCCTTCAACGAGGGTCATCTCTTCGTCGACCTGAAGTCGATCTGCGGATACCCCCTCTATCTGAAGTGCGAGGGTTTCAACTTCGCCGGCTCCATCAAACTGAAGGCCGCGAACGAGATGGTGGAGAGCGCCGAGCGTGACGGACTCCTGAGGCCGGATTCCATCCTCGTCGAGTCCTCGTCCGGGAACCTCGGCGTCGCGCTCAGCATGATCGCCGCCAGCAAGGGCTACCGGTTTCTGTGTGTGACGGACTCCCGGTGCAACCTGTCGACCAGACTGCTGATGGAGGCGCTCGGCAGCGACGTGCACATCGTGTCCGACAAGGACGCCAACGGGGGCTTCCTGGGCATGCGCATCGAGTACGTCCGTGCGCTGTGCGCGTCCGACGACCGGTATGTCTGGCTCAGCCAGTACACCAACGCGGGCAACTGGCTGGCGCACTACCGCACCACCGCGCCGGAGATCGCCTCCCAGTTCCCGGAACTGGACGTCCTCTTCCTCGGGGCGGGCACCACCGGAACCCTGATGGGCTGCGCCCGCTGGTTCAGGCAGTGGCACCGGCCGGTGCGGATCGTCGCCGTGGACGCCGTGGGCTCGGTGGCGTTCGGCGGCGAACCCGGCCGCCGGATGATCCCGGGCCTCGGGATGAGCATGCGCCCGCCGCTGCTCGACGAGTCCTTCGTGGACGAGGTGCTCCGCGTCGAGGAGACCGACACCATCCGTATGTGTCACCGCATGGCCAGACGCGGCTTCCTGTTCGGCGGCTCCACCGGGACGGTGGTCAGCGGCGCGACGGACTGGCTGGCCCGGCACGACACCCGCGGCCTCACCGCGGTGGCCGTCGCGCCGGACCTCGGCGAGCGCTACCTCGACACCGTCTACCAGAGCAACTGGCTGCAGGACCTGTACGGCGACCAGGTCCTCGACGGCGAACTGGGCACCGACGAGGTGCGCAGCGCGCCCCGGGAGCCCAAGTCCGCGTCCCGGGCGACGGGCCGCCGGCGCAGACCCTAGGCGCTGTCCGGCGGAGCCCGTCAAAGACGCGGGGTCAGCCCGCGACGACGGCCTCCGCCGCCGCGACTCCGCACACCCGGGCGGCGCCGTGGGTGGCGATGTGCAGGGCGCCGCGCGGGGCGGCCTGCGGCAGGCCCATCTCCACGACGACGGTGTCGGGGCGGGCGGCGAGCAGGGTGTCGAGGGCGGAGCGCATCCAGCCGTGCCGGTGTTCGTCGCGGACCACGGCGACGATCCGCCGGCCGTCGGCGGCGGCGACGACCTGCGAGGCGGCACCGTCACCGGTGAAGGATCCGGAGGCGGTGCCGGGCAGCAGCCGTGCCAGCTCGGCGGCCACGCCCCACGGGGTCTGGTCGCCGACGGCGATGTTGGGTACGGGGTCGAACCGGGCGACGTACACGGGCTCGGTGACCGGTGCGGGGGCACCGCTCCGGGTCACGGTCAGGGCGCGGCGGGCGGCGACCAGGCCGATCCCGGGGTCGGGTGCGGCCTCGGCCGCGGCGCCGCGGGCCGTGACGGTCCATGCGGCGAGGTCACGCACCCGGGCGGCCGCGTCCGCGAGCCGTTCCTCGGCCAGTTCGCCGGAGCGTACGGCGGCCACGAGCGCGTCCCGCAGCTTCAGCACGGTGCCCTCGTCGCACAGCCCGCCGCCGACACAGATGGCGTCGGCACCGGCCGCGATCGCGAGGACCACCCCCCGTTCCAGGCCGTAGGCGCCGGAAATCGCCCGCATCTCCATGCCGTCGGTGACGATCAGACCCCGGTAGCCGAGTTCCTCGCGCAGCAGCTCGGTGAGGACGCGGCGGGAGAGGGTGCCAGGGCGGTCGGGGTCGAGGGCGGGCACCAGGATGTGGGCGCTCATGACGGCGCGGGTGCCGGCGGCGATGGCGGCGCGGAACGGGGGCAGTTCGCGGGCGTAGAGGGTGTCGGTGTCGACGTCGATGCGCGGTAGGGCGTGGTGGGAGTCGACGTTGGTGTCACCGTGGCCCGGGAAGTGCTTGGTGCAGGCGGCGACGCCGGTGGACTGCAGGCCCTCGACCCAGGCGGCGGTGTGCCGGGCGACGAGGTCGGTGCTCGTGCCGAAGGAGCGCACCCCGATGACGGGGTTGTCGGGGTTGGCGTTGACGTCGGCGGAGGGCGCCCAGTCGAAGGTGACACCGCAGCCGGCCAGCCGCCGGCCCAGCTCGCGGGCGACGGACCGGGTGAGGGCGGGGTCGTCGACGGCGCCGAGAGCGTGGTTGCCGGGAAAGGCGGAGCCGGTGCGTACGTCGAGACGGGTGACGTCGCCGCTCTCCTCGTCGATGGCGACCAGCAGGTCGTCGCGTTCGGCCCGCAACTGGGCGGTGAGCGCGGTGACCTGGTCCTCGCTGACGATGTTGCGGCCGAACAGGGCGACGGAGGCGAGGCCCTCACCGAGGCGGCGGCGCACCCAGTCCGGCGCGGTGGTGCCGTCGAACCCCGGCTGCAGCACGGCGAGGGCGTCGCGGGTGAGGGTGTCACCCGCGGCGGAGCCGCTGTCGGATGCAGTGGTGGCGAGTGTGGTCATCGGCCGGGTCATCCCTTCACGGCGCCGTCGGTGAGACCGCTGACAGCCTTGCGTTGCAGGAAGATGAAGAGGATCAGGATGGGCAGCGCGAACAGGGACGAGGCGGCCATCGTGGCCCCCCAGTCGTCGCCGAAGGCGGTCTGGAACTGTGAAAGCCACAGCGGCAGCGTCTGCTTCTCGATGTCCTTGTTGAGGATCAGGACGAGCGGGAACTCGTTCCAGGCGGTGATGAACCCGAACAGCGAGGTCGCCATCAGACCGGGGGCCAGCAGCGGGAAGATGACCCGGATGAACGCCTGGGTGCGGGTGCAGCCGTCGACCATGGCCGCCTCCTCCAGGTCCTTGGGCACGGCGGCGACATAGCCGCGCAGCGTCAGGACGGTCAGCGGGAGCACCATCATCGTGTAGAAGACGGTGAGCGGGACCAGGCTGTCCAGCATGTCGTCGTCACGGACGATCATGTAGATGGCGATGATCATGACCTCCCAGGGGGCCATCTGCGCGAGCATGAACGTCACGATGAGCCCGCGCCGGCCCCTGAACCGCATCCGGGCGAGCGCGAAGGCCGCGACCAGGGCGATGACGAGCGAGAAGACGACCGACAGGACCGTGACGGTGACGGAGTTGGCGACCAGGGTCCAGAAGTGGTCGGCGTCGATCGCCTTCTTGAAGTGGCCGAGGGTGACGTGCGTCGGGAACCACACCGGGTCGTCGGCGATGATGTCGCCGGTCGGTTTGAAGGCCGTCGCGAACATCCAGTAGACGGGGAACACGAAGCCGGCGAAGAGGACGACGGCGGTCGCGTTGGGCCAGATACGGCCGAAGAGCGAGCGCTTCACAGCTCGTCCTCCTCTTGCTTGAGCACCATGCGCAGGTAGTACGAGGTGATGACGAGCAGGGCCAGGATGGTCAGGAAGGAGATCGCCGCGCCGACCCCGAAGTGCTGGTTGCCGACGCCTTCGACGTAGGCGTAGATCGGCAGGGTCTCGGTGAGGTGGTCGGGTCCGCCCGCGTTCATCGCGAAGAGCTGCGTGAACGACTTGAAGACCCAGATGACCTCCAGGAAGGTCGTGGCGTACAGGAACGGCCGCAGGAAGGGCAGGGTCACCGAGGTGAAGCTCTGCCAGGCGCCGGCGCCGTCCAGGGACGCGGCCTCGTACAGCTCCTTGGGGATCGTGGTGGTGGCGGCGTACAGGTTGATCGCCACGAACGGCACCGACTGCCACACGATCAGCAGGATGACCACGAAGAATGTGGAGAACTGGCTGCCCATCCAGTTGTGGTCGGCCATGGAGTGCCAGCCGAGCTTGTCCAGGACCCAGTTGACGACGCCGAAGCGCTGGGCGAACAGCCACTGGTAGACGGTGGTGGCGGCGACGTAGGGCATGGCCCAGGCGAGGACGAGGCCGATCATGAGCAGCAGCCGCATCTTCTTGCCGAGCCGGGCCAGCAGCAGGCCGATCAGGGTGCCGAGCCCCATGATGAGGACGACGTTGGCGGCGGTGAAGAAGACGGAGCGCTCGGCGACGTGCCAGAACTCCGGCTCGGACAGCACCTGCCGGTAGTTCTCGACGCCGTTCCACTCGGTGAGGTGCTGGATGAGCTGCCGCGGGTTGAGGTTCTGGAACGACAGCATGCCGTTCTTGACCAGGGGCCAGCCGAGCAGGACCACTGTGGCCAGCAGCGCGGGCAGCAGCAGGAGATAGGGGGCGGCGGCGCCGCGGCGGGCCGGGGACCGGGAGCCGCGGTCCTCACCTCTCGGCGGCCCGGCTGTCCGGGCCTTGCGGACAGCGGGCTGACCGGCCGTGTCCGTGCCTTCGGTCTGCACTGACATGAATTGCCATCTCTTCCGTGGCCGTACGAACTCCATGGCCGCGTGTGCGCACGGCACATGGAGCCGGGGGCGCCTGTCGCGGCGCCCCCGGCGGGGTCATCAGTTCTGCTGGGCCAGGCGCTTGTTGATCTCGGCCTCGACCTGCTTCGCGGCGTCCGCCGGGGACTTACCGGTCAGCACGGAGGTCATGTAGGACTTGATGGGGTTCGGGGTGTTCTCCACCGCGGCCCACTCCGGGATCAGCGGGGTGGTGCCGCCGCCCGCCGCGGCGGGCGCGGCGGCCTCGGCGGCGGCGTTGCCCTTGACGTTGGACTGCAGTGACGTCTTGTTCGGGACGATGCCGCTGAGCTTGGCCAGTTCGCCCTCGTACTGGTCGGACAGGGCGATCTTCAGGAACTCCTTGGCCAGCGACTGCTTCTTGCTGCCCTGGGCGACCGCGAAGTTGGAGCCGCCGAGGAAGACGCCCTCCGGCTTGTCGGCCGTGGCGCCGGGGATCGTGAAGTAGCCGAGGTCCTTCTCGATGGCCTTGTTGGCCTGGACGGCGGTGGCGGCTTCCCAGCCCATGCCGATGAACGCGCCGGACTTGCCCTTGGCGAAGACCTGGGCCTGCTGCGGAGTGGCCTCGTCCTTGTCCTTGGGAGCCTTGGAGTAGGAGGCGTACTTCTTGTAGATCTCCATGGCCGCGGCGACCTTCGGGTCGGCGAGGTTGGAGACGTACTTCTCGCCCTGCTTCTTCACCAGGTCGCCGCCCTGGCCGATGATCAGACCGTCGAGGAAGTACCAGTTCTGGCCCGGCAGGTAGAGCGGCTCGGCGTCGGTCTTCCTGCCGATGGCGTCCAGGTCCTTGAAGAACTCGTCGCGGGTCTTCGGGGTGTCCTTGATGCCGGCCTCGGCCCAGATCTTCTTGTTGTAGATGACGACGCGGTTGGCGAAGTACCAGGGGGCGGCGTACTGCTTGCCCTGGTAGACGGAGGACTGGGAGACCGACGGCGTCCAGTCGGCGCCGATCTCCTTCTTGAGGTCGCCGAGGTCGGCGAGACCGCCGGTGGCCGCGTAGGCGGGGGTCTGGGTGTTGCCGACCTCCAGGACGTCCGGCGGGTTGTCCTCGGAGAGGGCGGTGGTGATCTTCTGCTGGATCCCGTCCCACTTCTGGATCTCGAACTTCAGCTTCGCGCCGGTCTTCTTCTCGAACGCGGCCTGGACGTCCTGGCTCCACTGCGGCGGAGCGGAGCCGTCCATGGTCCAGACCGTCAGCGTCTGGCCCTTCCAGCTGTCCGGTCCCGCGTCCTTGCCGCTGTCCTTGCCGTCGTTTCCGCCACACGCCGCAACGGAGACCATCATGCCCGCGATCACGATCGCGGCAGCGAGCTTGCGCTTCACGCCACCCTCCTCAGGGATGCCACTAACCCCCCACGCCCTCGGCGGTGACCTGCGTACGACGCTGTTGCACGTAGGGCTCGGGACCTGGCCACTAATGGTGTAGACCAGTACGGTGGAGCTTGGCCTAGACCTTTCGGGGTGTCAAGGGTGGTCCGAGAAGCCGATTCGGCCGTTATGAGAACGTCACCCCGGGCGATTGGCCTAGACCATCAGGCAGTTGGTCGTTATAACGAGAGCCCACCCACACAGCCGGGAAGGCAGGCATGGCCACCGACGTAAGCGGCCGCACCGCGCGCGTACCGAAGTACTACCGGATCAAACAGCGGCTGCTCGCCATGGCCGAGGAACTCCAGCCCGGCTCCGCCATGCCGGCCGAGCGGCTGCTCGCCGTGCGGTTCGACACCTCACGGACCACCGTCCGGCAGGCGCTCACCGAACTCGTGGGCGAGGGCCGTCTGGACCGGATCCAGGGCAAGGGCACCTTCGTCGCCCAGCCCAAGCTGTACCGCACGCTCCAGCTCACCTCGCACACCGAGGACATGCGCGCGCAGGGGCTGACGCCCGCCTCGCAGGTGCTGGACATCGGGGAGATGCCGGCCGACGAGAGGCTCTCGGGCCTGCTCGGCATCGGGATCGGCGAACGGGTGCTGCGCATCGAGCGGCTGCGGCTGGCCGGCGGCGACCCCATGGCGATCGAGACGACTCACCTGTCGGCACGCCGCTTCCCCGGCCTGCGCGGATCCCTCGCCACGTACCCGTCCCTGTACACGGCGCTCGCGGAGGTGTACGGCGTCCGTCTCGCGGAGGCCGACGAGACCATCGAGACCTCGCTGTCGACCCCGCGCGAGGCGCTGTTGCTCGCCACCGACGTGGGCCTGCCGATGCTGTTGCTGTCCCGCCACTCACGGGACGCGGAGGGCAGACCGGTGGAATGGGTGCGCTCGGTGTACCGGGGCTCGCGCTACAAGTTCGTGGCCGCCCTCCACAGACCCGATCCCCCGACGGCCCCCCGCACACCGGCCCCATCGTCCGTGGAGGCCGGCAACCGCGCATGACACAGCCGGTGTCCGGGGCGGGGGTGCACGGGGGCAAGGGTGCCTGGCGGTGGCGTGCGGGCCTCGGTCAGGACCGGGTCAGTTTGATGTCCTTCTCCTGGACGGCGTGGAAGGACGGCAGCAACAGCAGGAGGCCTTCGGAGCGCAGTTCCGTCACGGTGACCTGCGCATGGGCCTTGCCCGCCTTGAGGGCGTCCGGCGCGACCCTGCCGGTGTTCTCCCACCGGTGCTCGGCGCCGTCGCACTGGGCGGCGCTGCCACCGATGCCGTACACGACCTTGCGCTTCTTGTCGCCCTGACTGATCGCGGAGCTCACGAAGGCGACGCCCTTGGCCCCGGTGCACCGGTAGGTGCCGGACAGGGTGACGGTGCCGTCCTCGGTGATGTGGCCGGTCTTGTCGACGGTCACGGTCTCGGACGTGTCGGCGGCGGCCGGGGCGACGGCGGCGCACAGCAGGGCCGCTGCGCCGAGTGCCGCGGCGAGGGCGGGGCGTGCCGGCATGGGATACCTCCCGGTGTTCGTGGACTCAGGGCTCCACTGGTACCGGGCGGCCGGGCCGCGAGGCGTGACCGTCACTCCTTCGGTGGCGCGTCATGGAACCGTCCGGGAGTTGTCCGCATGTTGTCACGCTTCACGGCGGCCGGTTCCGGTGCGTTCACAACGGGAGGACCGTCTGTGTATGCGGGCGGTGGCCGCACCCGCCGCCACCTCCCCGCCGATGTGGAGGTGCCCCATGTGCTCCTGTCCGTCCGCCCTCTCCGAGTGCCCCGCGTCCCGCACCGACACGCACCCGGTGGCCGCCCACCCCGAACAGGGCTGGACCCTGCTGTGCGACGGCTCCATCGTCTTCGACGACGGCGGAGAGCTGCACCCGGACGGCAGCGTGGTCGCGCCCCGCCGGTTCCCGGCCGCACGGCTCGCGGTGGCCGCCTGAACGGCCGGCGGGGCCTCCTGCCCGGTCCGGCAGAGGCCTCCGGCACCGGCTCCTACGGCAGTACGGCGAACCCGTCCAGCTCCACCAACGCCTGCTCGTCCCACAGCCGTACGACCTCCACGACGGCCATCGCGGGGTAGTCCCGGCCCGCCGCCTCCCGCCAGATGCGGCCCAGTTGCTGGGCCTGGGCGCGGTAGGCGGCCACATCCGTGGCGTAGACGGTGACGCGGGCGAGGTCGGCGGGGGTGCCGCCGGCGGCACGCAGGGCGGTGAGCAGGTTGGCGAGGGCGTGCTCGAACTGCTCGGGGAGCGTAGCGCCGGTGATCCTGCCGTCGGAGTCGAGGGCGGTCTGGCCGGCGAGGAACACCACGCGGGAGCCTGCCGCGACGACGGCGTGCGAGAAGCCCGTGGGCGGGGACAGCTCGGGCGGGTTGACGCGCTCGGTCGTCACCGGGCCTCCTCCTGCTCCTCGGCACACAGCTCCCCGAGATGGAGCTCCCCGACCCGGAGCTCCCCGGCATACAACTCCTTGGCGTACAACTCCTTGGCGATGATGCCCCGTTGGACCTCGCTCGCCCCCTCGTAGATGCGCGGGGCGCGCACCTCGCGGTAGAGGTGTTCGAGGAGGTGACCGCGGCGCAGGGCGCGGGCGCCGTGCAGCTGGACGGCGGTGTCGACCACGAACTGCGCGGTCTCGGTGGCGAGCAGCTTGGCCATCGCGGCGCGGCCGGGGACGTCGGCGGCGCCCTCGTCGTACGCGCTCGCCGCCGCGTACACCATCAGCCGGGCCGCCTCCGTGCGCAGCGCCATCTCGGCGACCTGGTGGGACACGGCCTGCAGGTCCATCAGCCTCCCGCCGAACGCCTCGCGTCGCCGGGTGTGCGCGAGGGTCGCGTCCAGTGCCGCCTGGGCCATGCCGACCGCGAACGCGCCGACACTCGGCCGGAAGAGATTGAGGGTGCCCATGGCGACGGCGAAGCCGCGGTCGGCCTCGCCGAGCACGTCGTCGGCGCCGACGGGCACGGCGTCGAAGTCCAGCGCGCCGATGGGGTGCGGCGAGAGCATCTCCAGCGCGCTGCCGGTGAGCCCGGGCCGGTCGGCCGGGACGAGGAACGCGGTGACACCGCGGGCTCCGGCGCCGGGTGTGGTACGGGCGAAGACGGTGTAGAAGTCGGCTTCGGGGGCGTTGGAGATCCAGCACTTGGCACCGGTGAGCCGCCAGCCGGCGCCGCCGTCGGGCTCGGCCGCGAGGGACAGCGCGGCGGCGTCCGAACCGGCCCCCGGCTCGCTCAGCGCGAACGCGGCGACCGCGCTGCCGTCGGCGACCTTCGGCAGCCAGCGCTCGCGCTGGGCGGTGCTGCCGTGGGCGTGCACCGGATGGGCGCCCAGGCCTTGCAGGGCGAGGGCGGTCTCGGCTTCGGTGCAGGCCTGGGCGAGGGACTCGCGCATCAGGCACAGGGCGAGCGCGCCGGAGGTGAACAGCCGTGCGAGCAGCCCGAGCCGGCCGAGTTCCGCGAGGAGCGGCCGGTTGACGTGTCCCGGTTCGCCCTTGCCGGCGAGCGGGCGCAGCCGTTCGCCGGCCAGGGCGCGCAGCTCGGTACACCAGGCGAGCTGCTCCGGTTCGAGCGAGAATGCGGGCACTTGGGGTCCTCCCTCCGGGGGCGGGCCGCCAGGACCGTACCCCGTCTCCCTTCCTCTCACTCCGGACGTTATCGCGCAAGGTTGACTGCCGTCACCAACACGATACGCTCGAATCGCGAGCCCACCAGGACGCCGGTGCCCACCACGACGCCCGTCTCGACGCCAGCCACGGCAAGGGGGCGAACCGCCATGCATCGCTCGGCCCACGTCGACACCTTCGCGCGCGACCACCTGCCGCCGCCGGACGAGTGGCCCGAGCTGCGGTTCGACCTGCCGGAGCTGCACTACCACGACCGGCTGAACTGCGCCGCCGAACTCCTGGACCACGCCGACACGGCCCGCCCGGTCTTCCACACCGCGGACGGTGCCAGCTGGACCTACGGCGACCTGCGCGGGCACGTCGACCGGATCGCGCACGTGCTCACCGGCGACCTGGGTGTCGTCCCCGGCAACCGGGTGCTGCTGCGCGGCCCCACCACGCCCTGGCTGGCCGCCTGCTGGCTCGCCGTGCTGAAGGCGGGCGCCGTAGCGGTCACCGTGCTGGACCGGCAGCGCCCGCACGAGCTGGCCACCCTGTGCGACATCGCCCTGGTGCGGCACGCGCTGTGCGACATCCGGTCGGTCGACGACCTGGCGAAGGCCGACATACCCGGGCTGCGGATCACGACGTACGGCGGTGACGGCCCCGACGACCTGCTCAACCGCCACGGGCCCGGCACGCCGTACCCGGCGGTCGACACCGCGGCCGACGACGTGGCGCTGATCGCGTTCACCTCGGGCACCACCGGTCGCCCGAAAGGGTGCATGCACTTCCACCGGGATGTGCTGGCGATCGCGGACACCTTCTCCAAGCATGTGCTGCGCCCCCGGGCGGACGACGTCTTCACCGGTTCTCCCCCGCTCGGTTTCACGTTCGGCCTGGGCGGGCTGGTGATCTTCCCGATGCGGGCCGGTGCCAGCTCCCTGCTCCTGGAGGAGGCGGGCCCGCGCCGGCTGCTGCCCGCGATCGCCGAGCACGGTGTCTCGGTCCTCTTCACCGCCCCGACCGCCTACCGCGCCATGCTGGAGCTGCTGGACGGGTACGACGTCACGTCGCTGCGGCGCTGTGTGTCGGCCGGCGAGAACCTGCCCGCGGCCACCTGGCGGGCCTGGCACGAGCGCACCGGCCTGCGGGTCATCAACGGCATCGGCGCGACCGAGCTGCTGCACATCTTCGTCTCAGCGGCGGACGAGCACATCCGGCCGGGCACCACGGGCGTTGCGGTGCCGGGCTGGCAGGCGCGGGTGCAGGACGCGCAGGGCACACCGGTGCCAGACGGCGAGCCCGGCCTGCTCGCCGTGCGCGGCCCGGTCGGCTGCCGCTATCTCGCCGACCCTCGGCAACGGGAGTACGTGCGCGGCGGCTGGAACCTCACCGGCGACACCTACGTCCGCGAGCCCGACGGCTACTTCCGCTATGTGGCCCGTGCCGACGACATGATCATCTCCGCCGGGTACAACATCGCCGGACCGGAGGTGGAGGACGCGCTGCTGCGGCACCCGGACGTGGTGGAGACCGCGGTCGTGGGCCGTCCGGACGAGGCCCGCGGGCAGGTGGTGGTGGCGTACACGGTGCTGCGCGAGGGGGCCGCGCGCGACCCGGAGGCCCTGCGCGCCTTCCTCAAGTCCGAGCTGGCCCCGTACAAGTGCCCACGCCGGTTCGTCTTCCTCGACGCCCTGCCCCGCACGGCCACCGGAAAGCTGCAGCGGTTCCGGCTGCGCACCGAAGGGGACCGGCAGTGATGCCGACGACCTAAAATGATCAACGTGTCCGACCAGCACGCCCCCCGGTCCCTCATCGTCACGCTCTACGGCGCGTACGGCCGCTTCATGCCCGGTCCGGTGCCCGTCGCCGAGCTGATCCGGCTGCTGGCCGCCGTCGGCGTGGACGCGCCCTCCGTCCGCTCCTCGGTGTCCCGGCTCAAACGGCGCGGCCTGCTGGTGCCGGCCCGCACACCGGCGGGCGCGGCCGGCTACGAACTCTCCCCGGCGGCCCGCCAGTTGCTGGAGGACGGCGACCGGCGCATCTACGCGACCACACCGGTGGCGGACGCCGGCTGGGTGCTCGCGGTGTTCTCCGTGCCCGAGTCGGAGCGCCAGAAGCGGCATGTGCTGCGCTCCCGGCTGGCGGGCCTGGGCTTCGGTACGGCGGCGCCCGGAGTGTGGATCGCCCCGGCCCGGCTCTACGAGGAGACCCGGCACACCCTGCGCCGGCTGCAGCTGGATCCGTACGTGGACTTCTTCCGCGGCGAGCACCTGGGGTTCGCGCCCACGGCCGAGGCGGTGGCCCGCTGGTGGGATCTCGCCGCGATCGCCAAGGAGCACGAACGCTTCCTGGACGCGCACGCCCCGGTCCTGCACGCCTGGGAGCGCCGTTCGGACACCCCGCCCGAGGAGGCCTACCGCGACTACCTCCTCGCCCTCGACTCCTGGCGCCACCTGCCCTACACCGACCCCGGCCTGCCCACCGGGCTGCTGCCCACGGGCTGGCCGGGCGTGCGCTCGGCGGAGGTCTTCCGGGGACTGCACACCCGGCTGCGGGACGCGGGGGCCGTGTTCGCGGGGCTGTGAGCGGCCGGGTGCCTCAGAAGCGGCGCAGCCGTATCGCGACGCCGTGTCCGACCGCGAGGTAGAGCACGCCGGGCAGACCGTAGTCGAGCAGGACGCGGAGGTTCTCCGTGTCCGTCGTGAAGATGTCCTGCGACCACCAGGCGAGCGAGTCGGCCACGTCCGCCACGAATCCCACGAAGACGTTCGCGTGGTTGGCCTGCAGCAGGTGGAGCAGGATCCACAGCCCCAGGAAGGCCGCCGCGACGTCGGCGATCGTGTGGATGACCAGCGCGGCGCGCCGGGTGCCCGAGCCGTCCCGGCTGCGCTGCCGGGCGGGGGCGGCGGGCGGCGCCACGGGGGCCGCGTACCGGGGGTCCGGAGCCTGGCCGTATCCATGTCCGGGCTGCTCGGGCAGCGGCCTGGTGTCAGTCATCGCAGTCTCGATCCCTGTGGGTCCGTCGAATGGCTCGAAAGAACCTAGACAGGTGTCGATAACAGGTCGGTTCAGGAACGGTGCGGATGACGTGGAAGGCGTGTGACCGACCCCGCACGCCCCTCCCCCGGATCTTCAGGTGAGCGACAACCGGGGCTTCGGGGCGTCCGTGCGGCCGGTCTGCGGGCGTCTGCTGCCCGCCCGGTAGGGCGCGGGCCAGACGGCTCCGGGACCGTCGTAGCCCTGCTCGGCCGCCGCGTGCAGGGTCCAGTGCGGATCGTACAGGTGCGGACGGCCCAGTGCGCACAGGTCCGTACGCCCGGCCAGGATGAGCGAGTTGACGTCGTCCCAGGACGAGATCGCGCCGACCGCGATCACCGGGACACCCGCCGAGTTCCGGATCCGGTCGGCGAACGGCGTCTGGTACGACCGCCCGAACTCCGGCCGCTCCTCGGCCACCACCTGCCCGGTGGACACGTCGATCGCGTCGGCGCCGTGCGCGGCGAAGGCGCGGGCGATCTCCACGGCGTCCTCGGCCGTCGTGCCGCCCTCGGCCCAGTCGGTGGCCGAGATACGGACCGTCATGGGCCGCTCCGCCGGCCACACCGCGCGTACGGCGTCGAAGACCTCCAGCGGGAACCTCAGCCGCCGCTGGGGCGAGCCGCCGTAGGCGTCGGTGCGGTGGTTGGTGAGCGGTGACAGGAAGCCGGAGAGCAGATAGCCGTGGGCGCAGTGCAGTTCCAGCAGGTCGAAGCCGGCGCGGGCGGCCCGCCAGGCGGCGGCGGTGAACTGCTCGCGGAGGTCGGTCAGCTGGGCCCGGGTGAGCTGCCGGGGGGTCTGGCTGTCCGGCTTGTACGGCAGCGGGGAGGCGGCGACGAGCGGCCAGTTGCCGCGCGGCAGCGGCTCGTCCATGCCCTCCCACATCAGCTTCGTGGAGCCCTTGCGGCCCGAGTGGCCGAGCTGGACGCCGATCGCGGTGCCGGGAGCCCGGGTGTGGACGAAGTCGGTGACGCGCCGCCACGCCTCGGCCTGCCGGCCGGTGTACAGCCCGGCACAGCCCGGCGTGATCCGGCCCTCCTCGCTGACGCACACCATCTCGGTCATGACGAGCCCGGCCCCGCCCAGGGCGCGGGCGCCGAGGTGGACGAGGTGGAAGTCGCCCGGGACGCCGTCGGAGGCGGAGTACATGTCCATCGGCGACACCACGACCCGGTTGCGCAGCGTCAGGCCGCGCAGCCGGAACGGGGTGAACATCGGGGGCGTTCCGTCCGGGCAGCCGAACTCGCGCTCCACGGCCTCGGTGAAGCGGGCGTCGCGCAGCCGGAGGTTGTCGTGGGTGACGCGGCGGCTGCGGGTGAGCAGGTTGAAGGCGAACTGGCGGGGCGGCTGGCCGAGGTACAGGCCCAGGTTCTCGAACCACTCCAGGCTCGCCCGGGCGGCCCGCTGGGTGGAGGCGACGACGGGTTTGCGCTCCTGCTCGTACGCCGCCAACGCGCTGTGCACATCGGGCTGTTCCTCCAGGCACGCGGCCAGGGCCAGCGCGTCCTCCACGGCCAGCTTGGTGCCGGAGCCGATCGAGAAGTGCGCGGTGTGCGCGGCGTCGCCGAGCAGGACGACGTTGCCGTGCGACCAGTGGTCGTTGACGACCGTGCGGAAGCTGGTCCAGGCCGAGTTGCCGCAGCGCAGGGGGCGGCCGCGGAGGGCGTCCGTGAAGATCTTGGCGCAGCGCTCGACGGATTCGGGTTCACCGAGTTCGTCGAACCCGGCCGCTCGCCAGACCTCCTCACGCATCTCGATGATGACGGTGGAGGCGTCGGCCGCGTACGGGTAGCCGTGCAGCTGCATCACGCCGTGCTCCGTCTCGGCGATCTCGAAGCGGAAGGCGTCGAAGGGGAAGTCGGCGGCGAGCCAGATGTAGCGGCAGCGGTGTTCGGTCACCTGGGGACGGAACACCCGGGCGTAGGTTTCACGGGTGCTGCTGCGCACCCCGTCGGCGGCGATGACGAGGTCGTATGCGGCGCACAGGGTGTCCGGGTGGGGGGCCTCGGTGCGGAACCTCAGGTCCACGCCGAGGGACCGGCAGCGCTCGTGCAGGATCTCCAGGAGACGGCGCCGGCCGAGCGCGGCGAATCCGTGGCCGCCCGAGCGGTGGGTGACGCCCCGGTGCACGATGTCGATGTCGTCCCAGCGGACGAAGTGGCGTTGCAGGGCCTCGTGGACCACCGGGTCGGCGTGTTCTATACCGCCCAGGGTCTCGTCGGAGAGGACGACGCCGAAGCCGAAGGTGACGTCCGGGGCGTTGCGCTCCCAGACCGTGATGTCACGGGTGGGATCGAGTCGCTTCAGGAGCGCTGCGGCGTACAGGCCGCCGGGGCCGCCGCCGACAATCGCCACGCGCATGAGGGATCACCTTCCCTGCCACTTCGGCGGGCGCTTCTCCGTGAAGGCCGCGTGGAACTCCGCGTAGTCCTCGCCGTTCATCAGCAGGGCCTGGGTCGAGGCGTCCAGCTCGATGGACGCCGCCAGGGGCATGTCCAGCTCGGCCGTCAGCAACGCCTTCGTCTGGGCGTACGCCAATGCCGGGCCGTCGGCCAGGCGGCGGGCCAGCGCGAGGGCTGCCTCGTCCGCGCCGCCCTCCTCCGTCAGCTCGCTGATCAGGCCGATGCGCTCGGCCTCGGGTGCCCGGACGGGGTCGCCCAGCATGAGCAGGCGGGTGGCGTGGCCGAGGCCGACGACCCGGGGCAGCAGATAGGCCGCGCCCATGTCGCCGCCGGACAGGCCGACGCGGGTGAACAGGAAGGCGAAGCGGGCGGACGGATCGGCCACCCGGAAGTCGGCCGCCAGGGCAAGGACCGCTCCCGCGCCGGCCGCCACGCCGTGCACCGCGGCGATCACCGGGAACGGGCACTCGCGGATCGCCCGCACCACCTGGCCGGTCATCCGGTTGAAGTCGAGCAGCTGGGCGGTGTCCATGGCGAGGGTGGCGCCGATGATCTCGTCGACGTCGCCGCCGGAGCAGAAGCCCCGTCCCTCTCCGGCCAGCACCAGGGCACGTACGGCGCGCTCCCGGGACAGCTCGGCCAGCAGGTCGCGCAGGTCGGCGTAGGCGCCGAAGGTGAGCGCGTTGAGTTTGGCGGGGCGGCTGAGGGTGACGGTGGCGACCCCGTCGGCGAGCTGGAGCCGCAGGTGCTCCCAGTCGGAGGTGCGGACGGCGGAGCCGGTGAAGGGACTCATGACGTGCGGCCTCCTAGGGGGGCGGTGCCGTACGTTGCGCTGTCCCATGAAGTTATCACTTGTTTGTGACTGTCGTCACGAGGGCACGACATACCTGCCACCGATCGGCAGCGTCCGGTCACGTACGTCACCGGTCCTCGACAGCGCCGTAACAGTGGGCACCGGCGTGCGAGGCGGGACGCTCACCGGGGTAGGCCGCCGCTACCGGGGCCGAAGGTCCCGGGCGAGACCCGGCGACGGTCTGCGGTGGCCGGGCTCGTACCATTCCTACGGTTGAAAGCAGGACAGCCTGCTCCATGAACGGACTCGCCTTGCACGAACGCCCCACCGAACCGGCCTCCTGGCGCATCGCGCTGCCGCACACCACCGCGGCGGTGCCCGTCGCGCGTGCCCTGGTGCGCACGGCCCTCACCGAGGTGGAGCACCCGGCCGACTGCGACACCGCGGAACTGCTCACGGCGGAGCTGGTGGCCAACGCGGTGGAGCACACCGCCGGGCGCGGCCCGATCGAGCTGGTGGTGGAGCTGTTGCCGACCGGCTGCCAGGTCGAGGTGCACGACCCCGACCCGGCGCCGCCCGGCCATCTGACCCGGCCGGTGATCGAGGAGCCCGACGTCTGGCAGGAGGGCGGGCGCGGGCTGCTGCTGATCCGCGCCCTCAGCTCGTCCTGCGGTCACCGCCCCACCCCGTCGGGCAAGGCGGTGTGGTTCAGACTGCCTGCGGTTCCCGCTCAGCGGCGGCGCTCGGCGTGACCTCGGTTGCGGCCGTGGCCAGCGTGGAGTGCCGGCGGCCGTAGACGGCGTAGATCGCCAGGCCCACCGCGAGGAACACGGCGAACTGGATCCAGGTCTGCCAGCCGGTCTCGTACATCAGGTACAGGCAGAAGGCGACGCCGAGCAGCGGGCCCACGGGGTAGAGCGGGACGCGGAAGCTGCGGCTGAGGCCCGGTTCGCGGCGGCGCAGGGCGATCACCGCGATGTTGACGACGGCCATGATGGCGAGCGTGCCGATGGTGCACAGGTTCATCACGGCGTCGAGGGAGGCGAAGGCCGCCGGGACCGCGAAGACGACCGCGACGATCAGCGTGCCCGCGACCGGGGTGGAGGTCTTCGGGTTCACCTTCTCGAAGACGCGCGGGATCAGGCCGTCGCGGGACATCGACATCAGGATGCGGGTCTGGCCGTACATCACCGCGAGGACGACGGAGGCGATGGCGACGACCGCGCCGAAGGCGATCACGCCGCCGCCGATGGCCGAGCCGGTGACCTCGTTGACGACGTACGACAGCGCGGCGGGGCGCCCGGCGACCTGCTTGCCGCCGATGGCGCCGATCGCGGCGAGCGCGACCGCGCAGTACAGCAGGGTGACGATGGCCATGCAGACCATGATCGCGACCGGGATGTCCCGGCGCGGGTTCTTGGCCTCCTCACCGGCGGTGGTGATGGCGTCGAAGCCGATGTAGGAGAAGAACGCGGCCGTGGTGCCCGCGCCGATGCCGCCGAGTCCGGCCGGGGAGAACGGGGTGAGGTTGCCGTCCTTGAAGGCGCTGTAACCGATCACGCAGAAGGCCAGCAGGATGACGAGCTTCACGGCGGCCATGGCGGCCGTCGCGCGGGCGCTCTCGCGCACCCCGCGCACCAGCAGTACGGAGGCCATGGCGATGACGATCACGGCCGGGAGGTTGATGATCCCGCCGTCGCCGGGCCCGGCGGACAGGGCGGCCGGAAGCTGTACACCGGTGAGGCTGTGCAGCAGTTCGTTGACGTACTGGCTCCAGCCGACGGCGACGGCCGAGATCGAGACGCCGTACTCCAGCAGCAGGCACCAGCCGACCAGGAACGCGGTGGACTCGCCCAGACCGGCGTAGGCGAAGGAGTACGAGGAGCCGGAGACCGGGATCGCGCCGCCCAGCTCCGCGAAGGAGAAGGCGGTGAAGACACAGGTGATCGCGGCGAGGACGAAGGAGACGACGACGGCCGGGCCGGCCTGGGCCACGGAGTCGGAGAGACCGACGAAGATGCCGGTGCCGACGATGGCGCCGACGCCGAAGCAGATGAGCTGGAAGAGGCCCATCGTGCGCTTCAGGCCGTGTCCCTCGCGGTCGGCGCCGGACTCGGCGACCAGCAGGTGCGGGGACTTGATGCGGGGAGCGGGCATGCGGGTGGTGCTCGTTTCTGGTGGTGCGGGCGACCGGGATGAGGTCGCGGCGACGGCCGGAATGGGTGGTTCCGGGCCGTCGGCCAGGATAGGCGCTGGTCGGCGGGGTGGACCAGGGTTTATCGGGCGAGTGTGGCGACCAGCACCGCCTTGATGGTGTGCAGACGGTTCTCGGCCTCGTCGAAGACGATCGAGTGCGCGGACTCGAAGACCTCGTCGGTGACCTCCAGCGCGTCCAGACCGTAGATCTCGTGGATCTCGCGGCCGACGCGGGTGCCGAGGTCGTGGAAGGCCGGCAGGCAGTGCAGGAACTTCACGTCCGGGTTGCCGGTGGCGCGCAGGACGTCCATGGTCACGGCGTACGGCGCGAGGGCCTTGATCCGCTCGGCCCAGACCTCCTTGGGCTCGCCCATGGAGACCCAGACGTCGGTGACGACGAAGTCGACGCCCGCGACACCCTCCGTGACGTCCTCGGTGAGGGTGATCCGGGCGCCGCTGGAGGCGGCCAGCTGCTGGGCGCGGTCGACGACGTCCTGGGCGGGCCAGTAGCTCCGGGGCGCGACGATCCGCACGTCCATGCCGAGCAGCGCACCGGTGACCAGGTAGGAGTTGCCCATGTTGAAACGGGCGTCGCCGAGGTAGGCGTAGGTGATCTGCCGGAGCGGCTTGGGGCTGTGCTCGGTCATGGTGAGCACGTCGGCGAGCATCTGGGTGGGGTGCCAGTCGTCGGTGAGGCCGTTGTAGACGGGTACGCCGGCGTGCGCGGCCAGCTCCTCGACCTTGGCCTGGCTGTCCCCGCGGTACTCGATGGCGTCGAACATCCGGCCGAGCACCCGGGCGGTGTCCTTCACGGACTCCTTGTGCCCGATCTGCGAGCCGGACGGGTCGAGGTAGGTGGTACGGGCGCCCTGGTCGGCGGCGGCGACCTCGAACGCGCAGCGGGTGCGCGTCGACGTCTTCTCGAAGATCAGGGCGATGTTCCGGCCGCGCAGATACGGCGTCTCGGTCCCGGCCTTCTTGGCGGCCTTCAGCTCGGCCGCCAGCTCGACCAGCCCGCGGAACTCGTCTTCGGTGAAGTCGAGCTCCTTGAGGAAGTGGCGGCCGCCGAGGACGGTCGGGACTGTCGCCATGGGGGCGCTCCAGGGGTACGACTGCAGGGGACTCTGGAAGTCTATACGACGCTCCACATTTCTATACAGCGTCCCGCTCCACGGGACAGCTCATGCACCGGGGGCCGCCCCGGCCCCGGCCCAGCTCGCTGCCCGGGATCTCGATCACCTCGATGCCCTGTTTGCGCAGATGGGTGTTGGTGGTGGAGTTGCGCTCGTAGGCGACGACGACCCCCGGTTCGACGGCGAGGACGTTGCAGCCGTCGTCCCACTGCTCGCGTTCGGCGGCGTGCACGTCCTGGGTGGCGGTCAGCACCCGGATCTCGCCGAGGCCGAGGGCGGCGGCGATCGCCCGGTGCATGTGCTCCGGCGGATGGTCGGTGACCTTCAGCTCCTTCTCGCCGACCCCCGGCTCGATGGTGTACGAGCGCAGCATGCCGAGCCCGGCGTACTGGGTGAAGGTGTCAGCGTCGACCATGGTCATCACGGTGTCGAGGTGCATGAAGGCGCGCCGCTTGGGCATGTCGAGCGCGACGATCGTGCGTGCCGAGCCGGCCGCGAACAGCTTGTGCGCCAGCATCTCCACGGCCTGCGGGGTGGTGCGCTCGCTCATGCCGACCAGGACGGCGCCGTTGCCGATCACCAGGACGTCGCCGCCCTCGATGGTGGAGGGGTAGTCCGCCTGCCCCTCGGACCAGATATGGAACGCCGTGTCACGGAAGAGCGGATGGTGGCGGTAGATCGCCTCGAAGTGGACGGTCTCCCGCTGCCGCGCGGGCAGCCGCATGGCGTTGATGGCGACCCCGTCGTAGATCCAGGCGGAGGTGTCGCGGGTGAAGAGGTGGTTGGGCAGGGGGTCCAGGAGGAAGTCGTCGAGGTCCATCACGTGGAAGCGGACGGAGGTCGGCTCCGCGTGCGCGTGCAGGAACTCCCGCTTGGTCATGCCGCCCACGAGCGCCTCGGCCAGCTCACGTGCGGGCAGGGCCGCGAAGGCGGCGCGCAGATGGTCGGTGGCGAGGGGGCCGTACTCCTTCTCGTGGAAGACCCGGTCGAGGACGAGCGTGCGGGCCTCGGGGATCTCCAGGGTTTCGGTGAGCAGGTCGCCGAAGAGGTGGACGGCGACCCCGCGGTCGCGCAGGACGTCGGCGAACCCGTCGTGCTCGGCGCGCGCCCGGCGCACCCACAGCACGTCGTCGAAGAGGAGGGCGTCCTTGTTGCTGGGGGTGAGCCTTTTGAGCTCCAGATCGGGCCGGTGCAGGATCACGCGGCGCAGCCGCCCGGCCTCGGAGTCGACGTGGTAGGTCATGCCTCCATCCTGGCCGCCACCGACCGCCTTCACGCCCTTCTCGACCGTTTCCGCCGCTTCCTGTTTTCGTCGGATCGAGGAGAAGCGGTCCGGGGGACACCGGAGTGTCCCCCGACCCGCGGCCGGATCGCGCCTACAGGCGGGGATCCACCGGCTCCGACTCCAACGCCAGCACCCCGAACACCGCCTCGTGCACCCGCCACAGCGGCTCTCCGTCGGCGAGCCGGTCCAGGGCCTCCAGGCCGAGGGCGTACTCGCGCAGGGCGAGGGACCGCTTGTGGTTCAGGAACCGCTGCCGGAGCCGCGCGAGGTTGTCCGGCCGGGTGTACTCGGGACCGTAGATGATCCGCAGGTACTCGCGGCCACGGCACTTGATGCCGGGCTGCACCAGCCGCCCGTCCTGGTTCCGGACCAGCGCGCCGACCGGCTTGACGACCATGCCCTCGCCGCCGCGGCCGGTCATCTCCAGCCACCAGTCGACGCCGGCGCGCACCGACTCCGGATCACCGGTGTCGACGTACAGCCGCCGGGTGGTCTGCAGCAGTCCGGTGCCGTCGTGCTCCACCAGCCGGTCGAGCAGCGCCAGTTGCTCGTCGTGCGGCAGCGCGGCGAGGCTGCGGCCCTGGACGGCCAGCAGCTGGAAGGGCGCGAGGCGTACGCCGTCCAGGCCGTCCGTGGGCCAGCAGTAGCGGCGGTAGGCGGCGGTGAACGCGGCGGCGTCCGCGGCGCGCTCCCGCTGCCGGTCCAGCAGGCCGCTCACGTCCGTGCCGCGTGCGGCGGCGGTCTCCAGGGCGGCCAGCGCCGCCGGGAACGCCGCGCCGGACGCGGCACCCACGGCCGCGTACTGGCTGCGCAGCAGACCCGACGCCTTCAGCGACCACGGCATCAGTTCGGCGTCCAGCAGCAGCCAGTCGGAGGCCAGTTCGTCCCAGAGACCGGCGTCCGTGATCGCCGAGCGCAGCCGGCCGAGGATCTCCTCGGTCACCTTCTCGTCGTCGAAGAACGGGCGGCCGGTACGGGTGTAGAGGGACCCGGTGGGACCCTCCACGCCGAAGCGCTTCCGTGCCGCCTGCGCGTCCCGGCACACCAGGGCCACGGCCCGTGAGCCCATGTGCTTCTCCTCGCACACGACCCGCTCGACCCCGTCTGCCGCGTACTGCGCGAAGGCCTCCTGCGGGTGCTCCAGGTAGCCGTCGATCCGGGAAGTCGCCGTCGGCGCCATGGTCGGCGGCAGATACGGCAGCAGGCGCGGGTCGGTCGCGAAGCGGCTCATGACCTCCAGGGCCGCCGCCGCGTTCTCCTCACGGACCGCCACCATGCCCGCGTGCCGGGTCTCCACGGCCCTGCGGCCGTGCACGTCCGCCAGGCTCAGCGGCCGGCCGTCCTGTCCGCCGGGCGCCTCGGTGCGCAGCGGACGCGTCGGCTCGTACCACACCCGCTCGGCCGGTACGTCGGCCAGCTCGCGCTCCGGCCAGCGCAGCGCGGTCAGTTTGCCGCCGAAGACCGCGCCGGTGTCCAGGCAGATGGTGTTGTTGAGCCAGGTCGCCTCGGGGACCGGGGTGTGGCCGTAGACCACGGCCGCGCGGCCCCGGTAGTCCTCCGCCCACGGGTAGCGCACCGGCAGCCCGAACTCGTCGGTCTCGCCGGTCGTGTCGCCGTACAGGGCGTGCGAACGGACCCGGGCCGAGGTACGGCCGTGGTACTTCTCGGGCAGGCCGGCGTGGCAGACGACCAGCTTGCCGCCGTCGAGGACGTAGTGGCTGACCAGGCCCGCCAGGAACCGTCGTACCCGCTCCTTGAACTCCTCGCTCTCGCCCTCCATCTGCGCGATGGTCTCGGCGAGCCCGTGGGTGTGCTGGACGTTGCGGCCCTTCAGGTAGCGGCCGTACTTGTTCTCGTGGTTGCCGGGCACGCACAGCGCGTTGCCCGTCTCGACCATCGACATCACCCGGCGCAGCACGCCCGGGGTGTCCGGGCCGCGGTCGACCAGGTCGCCGACGAAGACGGCGGTACGGCCCTCGGGGTGCACGCCGTCGGTGTAGCCCAGCTTGGCGAGCAGCGCCTCCAGTTCGGCGGAGCAGCCGTGGATGTCGCCGATGATGTCGAAGGGCCCGGTGAGGTGGGTGAGGTCGTTGAACCGCTTCTCGGTGACGACGGTGGCGTGCTCGGCCTCCTCGGGGCCGCGCAGGACGTGCACCTTGCGGAAGCCCTCGCGCTCCAGGTGCCGCAGGGAGCGGCGCAGTTCGCGGATGTGCCGCTGGATGACCCGGCGGGGCATGTCGGCACGGTCGGTGCGGGCCGCGTTGCGCTCGGCGCACACCTCCTCGGGCATGTCCAGCACGATGGCGATGGGCAGTACGTCGTACTTCTTGGCCAGCTCGATCAGCTGACGGCGGGCGTCCTGCTGCACGCTGGTGGCGTCCACGACGGTGCGGCGGCCGGCGGCCAGCCGCTTGCCGGCGATGTAGTGCAGGACGTCGAAGGCGTCCCGGGTCGCGCTCTGGTCGTTCTCGTCGTCGGAGACGAGACCGCGGCAGAAGTCCGAGGAGATCACCTCGGTCGGCTTGAAGTGCCGGCGCGCGAACGTGGACTTGCCGGAGCCGGAGGCGCCGACGAGGACCACGAGGGAGAGGTCGGTGACGGGCAGGATCCGCCCCTGGTGCTGTGTTGCCCCGGTCATGCCGCCTTCACCTCCTTCTCGGTCTCGATCATGAACACTGCCATCTGGGTGGGCGGGCCCACCTCGGGGTCGTCCGGTCCGACGGGCGCGAACTCCACGTCGTAGCCGTGCCGTCCGGCCACCGTCCGCGCCCAGGTGCGGAACTCGTCGCGGGTCCACTCGAAGCGGTGGTCGCCGTGCCGTGCATGCCCGGCGGGCAGGGTCTCCCAGCGGACGTTGTACTCGACGTTCGGGGTGGTCACGAGGACCGTGCGGGGGCGGGCATGCCCGAACACGGCGTACTCCAGGGCAGGCAGCCGGGGCAGGTCGAGGTGTTCGATCACCTCGCTGAGCACGGCGGCGTCATAGCCCCTCAGCCGGTTGTCGGTGTAGGCGAGCGAGCCCTGCACCAGCTTGACGCGGGCCGCCTGTCGCTCCCCCATGCGGTCCAGCTTCAGCCGCCGGGAGGCGATGGTGAGCGCCCGCACGGACACGTCGACTCCGACGATCTCGGTGAACCGCACGTCCTTCAGCAGCTCCCGCACCAGCTCGCCCTGTCCGCAGCCGAGGTCGAGGACGCGGGCGGCACCGCGCTCGCGCAGGGCGGCGAGGATCGCCTCCCGGCGCTGAACGGCGAGCGGGGCCGGCTTCTCCTCCGTCTCCGTCTCCTCGGCGACCGCGTTGTCGATCTCCTCGACCTCGCTGTCGTCGGCCTCGGCCAGCCGCACCAGCTCCAGCCGCTCCATCGCCTGCCGGGTCAGCGACCAGCGGCGGGACAGGTACCGGCTGGTGATCAGCTTCTGCTCCGGGTGGGCGGGCAGCCAGCCCTCACCGGCCCGCAGCAGCTTGTCGACCTCGTCGGCGGAGACCCAGTAGTGCTTGGCGTCGTCGAGGACCGGCAGCAGGACGTACAGGTGACGCAGGGTCTTGGCGAGGGTCAGCGTCTCCGACTCCAGGACGAGGCGGACGTACCGCGAGTCGCCCCACTCGGGGAACTCGGTGTCGAGCGGGACCGGGTCGGCGGTCACGCTCCAGCCGAGCGGCTCGAACAGCCGTCGTACCAGCTCGGGGCCGCCGCGGGCGGGCAGGGCCGGGACCTCGACGCGCAGCGGCAGCGGCGTGGCCGCCCGCTCGGGGCGGGCGGTGCACACCCCGCGCAGGGCGCTGGAGAAGACGCCGCTCAGTGCGACCGCGAGCAGCGAGGAGGCCGCGTACGGGCGGTCGTTGACGTACTGCGCGAGCGCCGCGTCGGGCGCACCCCCGCGGCCCTTGCCCTTGCCCCGGCGGACCAGCGCGAGCGTGTCGATCTCCAGCAGCAGTGCGGCCGTGCAGCGCCGGTCGTCCGCCTCGGGGTAGAAGACGTGCGCCGTGCCGTGGGACGTGGAGAACCGCTGCGCCTTCTCGGGATGCTTGTGCAGGAGGAACCCCAGGTCAGTAGCCGGATTCCCGGCCGAGCCCGTGGTGGAGATCGTCAAGAACATGCCCCGAGTCTCCCGTCCCCACAGCCCGGTGACCACCGGATTTCGCACACCCCCACTCTCCCGGCTCCCCACGCCGGCCTCTTGGCAGCACCCCTCCCAGGGCTCCTACGGGTGGATCGCGGGCAGGACCTTCTCCGCGATGCCGAGGAGTGCGCTGTCGTCGGGGAGGGCTCCGGACGTGCTCCACACGGTCAGGTCGTAGTAGCCGCCGCGGTCCTTTTGGTCGAGGGCCACGGTCAGGGTCCGGGCCGGCGGGCCTTGTTCCACGGGTCCGCCGCTGGTTCCGCCGTCCCCGAGTCTGATCCTGAGCTTCATGGTGTGATCCGAGGAGAAGACCGCGGGCCGGCCGAGAACGGTACGCGTCTCGACGTTCTGCTCGCCCCCGATCCTCTTCAGCTTCACGTACTGGGCCATCGACAGCTCGTTGTAGGTGGCCGACAGATTCACGGTGTAGGTGTCGAACGCGATCTCGGCCTCCGGCTCGGCGACCCTCCCATCGGTCAGGGCAGCGGTGTTGTTGCTGCCGGAGGCCGTGGTCGCGGTCTCTGCGGGCGTACCGAGGAGCCGGGCGAGATCGGGCCGGTTGAGTGCCTTGCACAGCGCCTCGCCGGTCAGGGGACGGGGATCCTTCTTGTACACGTTCGGCAGTTTCTCGTGTTCCTCGCCCGCACAGGTGGCGGGCTGCGCCGTGTTGTCCTGGGACGGCAGCACGTGCGGAGCCAGCCACAGCGCGGCCCCGAACGCCCCGAACAAGGCCACGGCCGCAACGGCCTGCCCCCACGCGTTGGGCGCCTTCTCCACAGCGACCGGGGCCGGCTGCGGCACGGCCGCTGCCTGGAGCCGGGCCGAAGGCTGGGGCTGGGGCTGGGGCGCTGTGCCGGCCGCCGGCCCGGCTGCGGGAACCGGTGTGTTCGGGTTCCGGCGCGCGCGCAGCGCCCGGACCACCGTGTGGACGCGTATCGCGGTGAACACGAGGAACACCACACCGAGACCGGCCAGCATCCGGTCGTGGTCGCGGACCGCGAGGTACACGATGCGTACACCGAGAACGGATCCGACCACGATGAGCAGAGGCTCACGGACCCAGAACGGCAGCAGCCGCAGGAGGAAACCGAGCATCCGGTGATCTCAGCAGGGCCGGCCCCATCACGCTGTGGTGGAAGCCATAGTTCCGCGGTGACCACCGGTTTTCGTGAAGTACCCGTTATTTCGCGTGGCCGGTGATCGTCCGGGCCTTGCGTACCGCCCGTTCGTCGGTCGACCGCAGAGTGTCCAGCTTCTCCTTGTTCTTGCCGATGAGGGATTTCTGGATGTGCACTTCGAGGGCGTGCACGGCAGGCACGTAACCGGTGTCGAGCTTGCAACGGGCGTCGGCGGTCGCCGTCTCCTTCTCCTTGTCCGACGGCTTGCGGTGCCCGAACCAGTGGGAGTCGATGGAGGCCTTGTCCGGGTCGGAGTAGGAGAAGCCCTTCTTCTTCATGCAGGCCGACCACGCACGGTCGGCCTTCTTCCAGGCCGGGTCCTTGGTCGCCTTCTTGTGGGACTCGTACCACAGCTCGAAGGCCAGGGAGTAATAGCCGGTGAGCTTGATGCCGTTGACCTTCGTCACCTTGGGCGGCGGGCCGTAGATCTTCCGCATCGCCTGCCCCAGGCACCCGCCCTCGGGAATGCGGTGGCCGTGGGCGAAGCGGCTGTCGCCGGATTCGAAGCTGCCGGTCAGCGCGGCGTACTGGTCGGCGGGCCACTCCTGGGGCTGGGCGGAGGCGTCCGGTTTCCGGTTGTGATAGCCGTGCTCGGACGCCAGATCGGGGTCGACGACTCCGTAGGGGCTGTCGTCACCGAACGTTCCCTCGTGCGGGAGCATTCCTTGCCGGACCGGGTAGGTCGACTCGACGGCCTTGGTGTCGAGGACCGCGAAGCCGGCGAAGCCGAGCCGGACCATGCACTGCTTGCCGAGGATCCACTGAGCGCTGCTGACGGCCTTCGCGCCGTCCGAGGCGGGGTCCGGGACGTAGGCGTGCAGCGGGAACGCCGCCATGGTGTTGAGGCGGCCGGCCTCGTCTGCGGGGTCGTCGTGTTCGGCGAGCCGGCAGGCCGACAGGGCGAACAGGCCGGTGAGGACGAGAGGGAGGACTTTACGCACCCGGCCATCCGACCAGTCCTGGATCACCGGCGCCGTGATGGAGCCCACAGTTCCCACACAGAACATCCACCGTTACGGCATAGTGATCAGCCGTCAACTGACCACTGACTCAAGGGGAATCATGACCTACGGCCACGGAGTCCGCGCCCGCAGACGAACCGTCGTCCTGGCGCTGGCGGGTGCGGTCCTGAGCACTGGGGTCCTCGCGGCCGCTCCCGCCCAGGCGGCCCCTGCACCGCAGGTGTCGGCCCAGGGCGCGTACGCGATGAATCCGGCCACGGGCACGACGCTGTTCGGCAAGGCACCGGACGCACAGCTGCGGACCGGGTCGACCACCAAGATCATGACGGCGCTGGTGGTGCTGTCGCAGCCGCACCTGGACCTCGGCCGCAAGGTGAAGATCAAGAAGGAGTACACCGACTACGTCATCGACCCGGCCACGCAGCAGCTGCGCTACTCCACCGCCCATCTGATCCTCGGCGACTCGATGAGCGTCCAGGACCTGCTGTACGGGCTGCTGCTGCCCTCGGGCTGCGACGCGGCCTACGCGCTCGCCGACACCTACGGCACGGGGTCGACGACGGCCCAGCGGACCAAGTCGTTCATCGCCAAGATGAACAGCAAGGCCCGGGAACTGGGCCTGACCAACACCTACTTCGACTCCTTCGACGGGGTGTCCAACGGCAACAACCACGCCTCGCCGCGCGACCTGACCAAGCTGGCCGCGACCGCGCTGAAGAACAAGACGTTCAAGAAGGTCGTCGGCACCCCGCTGTACAAGGACATGAAGTCCTACCGGCCGGGCGGCGGGACACACGCGATGGACCCGTGGAAGAACAGCAACACGCTGCTCAGCACCTACCGGGGCGCGATCGGTGTGAAGACCGGCTCCGGCCCGGAGGCGCAGTTCTGCCTGGTGTTCGCGGCGACCCGCGGGGGCCGGACGGTCGTGGGCACGATCCTCGCCGACACCTCGGCGGACCAGCGCTTCACGGACGCCGCGAAGATCCTCGACTACGGCTTCGCACAGCGCGGCTGACCCGGGTGGTGGCCGCCGCCGGGCACGGCGACGCCCACCCCCGCCCGGGCAGGGTCAGGACAGCTGGGACTGCACCTGCGCCGAGATCAGCTCCAGGTGGTCCAGGTCGTCGAGGTCCAGCATCTGCAGATAGATCCGCCGGGAGCCGATCGCGGCGTACCGGCCGATCTTGTCGACGACCTCGGCCGGCGAACCGGCCAGGCCGTTGGCCTTCAGCTCGTCCACCTCACGGCCGATCGCGGCGGCGCGCCGGGCGACCTCCCGGTCGTCCCGGCCGACGCACACCACGAGCGCGTTCGAGTACGTCAGCGCGTCCGCGCCGCGGCCCGTCTCCTGGGCGGCGGCCCGCACCCGGCCGAACTGCCGCTCGCTGTCCTCGACGGAGGCGAACGGGATGTTGAACTCGTCGGCGTACCGGGCGGCCAGCCGCGGCGTACGGGTCGCGCCGTGGCCCCCGATGAGCACCGGGACCTTCTGCTGGGCGGGCTTGGGCAGCGCGGGCGAGTCGGTCAGGTCGTAGTACGCGCCGTGGAAGTCGAAGGTCTTGCCGACCTCGGTGGCCCACAGCCCGGTGACGATCGCGAGCTGCTCCTCCAGTCGCGCGAACTTCTCCTTCGGGAACGGGATGCCGTACGCCTTGTGCTCCTCCTCGAACCAGCCCGCGCCGAGGCCCAGCTCCACCCGGCCGCCGGACATCTGGTCGACCTGGGCGACCTGGATGGCGAGCACGCCGGGCAGCCGGAAGGTTCCTGCAGTCATCAGGGTGCCGAGGCGGATGCGCTTGGTCTCGCGGGCCAGACCGGCCAGCGTGATCCAGGCGTCCGTGGGACCGGGCAGGCCGTCGGAGCTGCCCATGCGCAGATAGTGGTCGGAGCGGAAGAAGGCGTCGAAGCCCAGGTCCTCAGTGGCCTTCGCCACGGTGAGCAAGGTGTCGTAGGTGGCCCCCTGCTGGGGCTCGGTGAAGATTCGAAGGTCCATACATCCATCCTGCACGCCGCACACCGTGTCCACCTCGCCGGTACCGCCGGGCACGGCCGTCCCCGGTCGGGTGAAAACCACCCGCCCGCAGGGCCCCGTCCTCAAACGCCCGACGGACTGTTCCGGTTGCCGTCCTCCTGTAACGCCTCCTCCCGTGCCGCCAGCTTGCGCAGCATCTCCAGGACGCGGTCACGGGACTCGTCGGCCGCGTCGATGGCCTCCATGCACTGCCAGTACGTCGTCTCGTCGGCCGCGGCGCTGGCCACGCCGACCAGGGCCATGCCGACCTCGCCGAGCAGACCCCCGAGGCACAGCAACGTCTCGCGGGCGTCGTCCAACTCGGTGAGCTGGGCGGCGCGCAGATCGCCCAGGTCCAGTTCGGGCGGATCCAGGACTCCGCAGCCCCGGCCCGCCAGCTCGGTCAGGCCCAGCGCCTCGCCGCGCAGCTCCGGCGGCCCGGAGACCGCGAGCCGGCTGCCGATCGCCTGGGCCACGGCCTGGGCCTGCCACACCTCCGCCATGATCTCGCCCGCGTCGGCGCCGCCCGCCAGGGCACGCCGGCTCGTGAGGATCAGCCGTATCGCATCCATGCGTCGCCCCCGTCCTTCCGCGTGCGTCCTCGCACGCCCACTGGAACTCCCTTGTCCACTACCCAGAGTGAGGGTGCATGGGACGAAAAACCAGAGGTAGACGGAAATCTGTGGACAACAATTCGGATTCGACCGGCGATTTGACTGCGGAGAGTAATAACGGAGTTCAGCCCTCCGGCAGTTCGCGCCCCTCGGAGCCGCCCTCCGCGCCCGACACCGGAAAGCGCTGTTCATTGCGGTCGATCTTGGCGGACAGGGCGGCCAGCGGATCGATGCCGAGCACGTCGCAGAACTGCAGGAGATAGGCAAGGACATCGGCGACCTCGTCCGTCACGCGGTGCGCGGTGCCCGGGTCGGCCATCACCCGGGCCGACTCCTCCGGGGTCAGCCACTGGAAGATCTCGACCAGTTCGGAGGCCTCCACCGAGAGCGCGGCGGCCAGGTTCTTGGGGGTGTGGTAGGGCTGCCAGTTCCGAGCGGCCGCGAACTCGGCGAGCCTGCGCTGGAGTCGGGCCAGGTCGAGAGGTTCGGTCACGCGTCCAGGTGTACCACTGTGACGCCCTCGGTCCCGGCCGCCCAAGAGGCGTCGCTCACCGCGCCCACGCACCGGATGTGCCCCCGCTCGCCCATCCGGACGGCCGTCCGCAGCAGTTCCCGGCGCTGGGCCGGGTCGAGGCAGCGGTCGAAGCCGTCGGTGAGGACGGTGAGGGTGCGCAGCGCGTCGGGCACCTCGCCGGGCGCGTCCAGGTCCAGGACACCGGGCCCGGTCAGCAGGACCAGCGTCAACGCGAGATAGCGCAGCTCGCCGTCGCCGAGCCGGGCGAGTTCGGTGCGGGGGCCCGCGCCGCGGTCGAGCAGCGCCCGTACCGTGCCGTCCGGCAACGGTTCGGCGACCACGTCGGTCACCGGGCCGGTGCAGCCCGCGCCCAGCGCCTCGACCAGCAGACCGTGCCGGCGGGCGCACTCCGCGCGGGTGCGCCACAGCACGTCGGCGAGGTTGTCGCAGCCGGGCAGCAGCCGGCCGGAGCCGGTGCGGACGGGGGTGCGCATGCCCTCGGGGCGGGGATCGCAGGGGAAGACGGAGCGCAGGGCGACCACCATCTGCTCGGCCGCGGCGAGCACCTGGCGCTGTCCGTCCGTCTTGCCGGCTACGCGCAGCGGCAGCAGGGCGGTGCCGAGGCGGTCGTCGGGCAGCGGGGCGCGGGTCACCGGGGCGGCACCCGCGGTGTGCCAGGCGGCCTGGACGGTACCGCGCCCGGGGTCGCGCAGCGCGGTCTCCAGCAGGACGACGCCGCCCGCGGTCAGCCGCTCCCCCACGATCCTGAGGTCCGGTTCGGCCTGTACGGCGACATCGAGCCGGACCGGCCCCTCGGCGCCGTCGGCCGTACACCCGATCCGGAAGCCCCTTCGCCCTCCGGCGTCGGGGCGCGCCCCCTGCGGCACACAGGCCACCGGGTCCGGGAACACCTCGTAGAGCGAGGCTCCGCCGCCGAGCCGGGCGAGCGCCCCGTACGCCGCGAGCGCGGTCGTCTTCCCCGCGCCGCTGCGTCCCGCGAACAGGGTGACGGACCCCAGCGGGAACCCGGCCCGCCGGTGCCCGGCGAAGGCCGACAGCCGCAACTCGGTGATCCGGGCACGCACATCGGGCGGCTCGCGGGTCTCGCGGCTCTGCGCGGGGACGGTCGCGACGGACGCGTCGGCCGCCGGCGGTTCGGCGGACACGGAGGGCACGGAGGGCACGGCCATGCCCGGACCGTAGTCCCGGCCCATCTGCCGAACCGTTTCCTGTCCGGCACCTTCCTACGATCGGGCGATCGGACAGGCACAAACGGCACCGGGGCCACTCGGTCGAGTGACAGCGGCCAAGGGCCGTTCGATCCCACCGGACACACCGCCCCTGCACATCCGCAGTCGCCGCCACGCCGCGACCGCGCTGCCGCGCCACAGCCGCCACCACGCCGCCATGGCGCTGCCACCGCGCCACAGCTGCCGGCGCGTCGGGGCCCGGCGGCCGGCAAGATGCTCAGCAGGCCGCCGAGGGAAGGCGACCGTGGTCGGCGGCGCGGAGGCGTTCGACCCGGCCTCCTCATCAGCCGGCACGGCGGCGCTCATCCGGCCGCGCGACCGGCAAGGCCCGTGCCCCACAGGTCACTGCGAAGAGCGCGGGCTCAGCCGCCAGAAGTGCCGCGCCCGACAACCGGAGGCACCCGTGTTCAGCCGCCGAAGGCACACGCGCCCAATGGCCGAAGACAGCCCCGCTCAACCGCCGCAGACGCCGTCGCCCCAACCGCCGGAGGCACACGTGCTCGACCGCCGAAGACACCCTCGCCCAAACCCCGAAGACACCCTCACCCGTGCCGCCGGAGGCGTTCTCAGCCGCCCGACACCCCGACGCCCTCCATCAGCCCGCTGACCTCCGTGCCCGGCGGGGTGAGGAGGAACACATTGCGGTCGACGCGGTGCATTCCGCTGCCCAGGCCGAAGACCACGCCCGTGCTGAAGTCGAGGACGCGCTTGGCGACCTCGGTCTCCGCGCCGGTCAGGTCGAGCAGGACCGGCGCGCCGGCCATCAGGGTCTCGGCGACCTCCCGGGCGTCCGCGAACACATTGACCCGCAGGACCACGAACCTTCGCCGGGTCTCGGTCTCGGCGTCCGGCAGCGAGCGGTGGTTCACCGCGGACGGCCAGGCGTCGCGGCCCCGCAGCGGCACGACCTGGGCGAGCCCTTCCCACTGTTCATCGGTGACGTCGTAGCGGCTCACCGGCTCCCCCCGACCTGACTCGCACTCATTGCCTGCACCAGCCAATTCTTACGCCAAGTCACCCGTTCGGCCCAACAACGACACACTGCGCGACAGCTCCGGCGCCCCGCGCCGCAAGCGAACCGCGACACATGTACGCTTACGCCCGCTTCTTACCGCGCTCATACCGTTCCCTTTACGCCCGGCCATGTGTCGGTCATCCACCCCCGCTAGCGTCCACTCCCGTGCACTTGGCAGAAACGCAGCGGGTGACACCCGGCCGGCGGACGCAGTCGGCGGTGTCCGCCCTCCCGGTTACCAACGCGGAGGTCCAAGGACCCCCCGCGCAGTGGCATCGCGTGCTCACCCTGCTCGCCGACGTCAGCCTGTTCATCGGGACGCGTACGGTGTGGACACAGGCGGCCACGCACCATCTGGTCCTCGCGGCCGCGATCTCGCTCTGTTACGCCTCGATCCTGGTGACCGGCGTGCTCGCCCTCACGGTCCGCCGTACGCGTTCGCTGGCCCGCCTGGACCTCGTGGTGCTGGGGACGGCGATCGTCCTCACGCTGTGCACCTGGGCGCTGAACCACGCCGGCGGCGACGAGGCGGTCCTCACGACACAGGCCGCGCACGAAATGGTGGGCGGGCACCAGCTGTACGACCACCCGTGGCCGTGGCTCTTCCGCCTCAAGGGCGTCGCCCTGACGGCGACGACGACCGGCGGTTACGACTTCACCTACGGCTATCCCCCGCTGACCCCGCTGATCACCGCTCCCTTCCTGTGGCTGGGCCACAACGGGGCACCGGCGACGGCGGCGGTGACGGTGGTGCTGATCGCGGGCACGGTCGTGCTGTGGCGGCTGCTGCCGACGCCCTGGCGCTCCGCGGCCACGATGCTCTGTCTGGGTTTCGGTTTCCTGCCGATGTACGCCCGTCAGGGCTATCCGGCGATCGTCGGTCTGGTCCTGCTGGTGCCGGTGGTGGTGCGCTGGCCGCAACTCGGCGCCGGGGGCCGGCTGGGCCCGGCCGGGATCGCGCGGGCCGCGTGCCTCGGCGCCGCGTGCGCGGCACAGCAACTGCCGTGGTTCGTCACGCCGTTCCTGCTGACCGGGATCTATGCCGTGCGCCGCGGTGAACTCGGCGGGCGTCAGGCCGCACGGGTGGTGCTGCGGATCCTCGGGATCGCGGTCCTCACCTGGCTGCTGATCAACGCGTATTTCATCGTGACCGAGCCGGGTCCGTGGCTGGGCGGCATCGCGCTGCCGCTGACCCAGGGCGCGGTGCTGCACGGCCAGGGCCTGGTGAGCATCTCGCTGTACTTCACCCACGGCAGCGACCGGCTCGACTGGTACGGCCACGCGAGCATGCTGCTGGCCGCGGCCCTGCTGGCCCTGTTCGCGCTGTTCGTCCGGCGGCTGGGTCCGGCCGCGACCGTACTGCCCTGGTGCGCCTTCTATGTGGCGACCCGCTCCCAGGACGGCTACTACCTGCTGATGACGCCGCTGTGGCTGGCGGCGGCGATCACGGCGCCGCTGTCGGACTTCTCGCGGGCCTGGCAGCCGCGGCCCCGGTGGCTGACCGGCACGCGCCCTCGGCCCGCCCTGGCCGCGGCCGTGGTGCTGCTGGTGGCACCGGCCCTGGTGAGCGCGACCCTCGCCGTGACGGGCAGGCCGCCGCTGCGGATGGACATCACGGCGGTCCGGCGCCCGTCCGCGCACACGGTCTCCGCGATGTCCGTGAAGGTGACCAACACCGGCGACGACCCGCTCACCCCGCACTACATGATCACCACGGGCCAGGGCATGAACCGGTACTGGACGCAGGTGCGCGGACCGGCCACGATTCCCGCCCACACGACGGCGACCGTCGAACTCCGGGCACCGTCCGGGAGGTTCCAGGTGCCGGCGAAGAAGAGCACCCGGCTGCGGCTGCGCGCGTTCACGGCGACCCCGCAGACGCTGTCCACGCGGGACGTGAAGCGGGCCGAACTCGACCCCGAGGGCTGACCTCAGGAGGCCGTGCGGGTGAAGCGGAGCCCGGCCGTCACCGTGGTCAGGCCGCGCATCATGCCCAACTGGTTCCAGCCCATGCCGAACTGCTCGCGGTCCACGGTGAACTCCGCCTCCAGGGTGACCGCGTCCGCGCTCGCGCCGGTCAGGTGCGCGGTGAGGCTCACGGGCCTGCTGACGCCCCGCACGGTCAGCTGACCGGTGATCCGCACGCCGTCGCCGTCGAGGCGGTCGGCGCCGCGGACGGCGAAGGTGATCTCCGGGTGGGTGCCGGCGTCGAGGAAGTCGGCCGAACGCAGATGGGTGTCGCGCTTGGCGTGCCGGGTGTCCAGGGAGGCGGCGTCCACGGTCACGGTGCCGGTGGCCGAGCCGTCGGGCCGTACCTCGCCCGCGCCTGTGACGGCGGTGAAGGCACCCTTCACGGTGACCAGGCCCCACAGGGTCTTGTGCCGCAGCGCCACGGTGGATGCGGCCGAATCGAGCTGCCAGGTGCCTGTCTGCACGGCGACGGTCATGGTCGTACTCCCGAGTCGAGTGGTTCAAATTTGGATGAGCAAGCGCCACGCTAGACGCTCATCCAAAATTGAACAACCTACTCGTCCAAATTTGGACCACAGGTAGACTCGCCTTCATGCACGACTCCGACGCGCCCCCTGCCGACCGGCCGCAATGCCCCGCCGCCGGCGCCGGCCTGCTCCCCGCCGAGCTGCGCGCTTGGATGATCCTGCTGGCCGCGACGGGCACCGTGGAACAGCGGCTGCGGTCGGTCGTGAAGGAGACCCTCGACGTCTCCCACGACGAGTTCCTGATCCTGTGTCTGCTGGCGGAACAGCCCCGCACGGGACTGCGCATGACGCAGGTCGCCGACCTCCTCGGCCGCCCCAAGACCCGGCTCACCTACCAGATCGCCTGCCTCCAGCGGGCGGGGCTCGTCACCCGCACGTCGGTGTGCGGCGACAGGCGCGGTGTGCAGGTCGCCCTCACCGACAAGGCCCGTGACCTGCTGAGCGAGAGCTCCGCCCTGCTCACCGGGACCGTCCGGCAGGCCCTCGCCGACTCCATGGGCCCCGACCAGCGCGCGGCCATGTGCGCGCTCGTACCGGAGCTGCCGGACCCGGACGAGGAGCCCTCCGGCGACTGAGCGGCACAGGTCACAACCGCAAGGAGGGAAACCTCACAGCCCCTGCCCTGCACTCACTTGAGCATGCTGCCCTAGCATCCGAGCCATGACGGTCCTGCCTGACGACGGGCTCTCACTGGCCGCCGAGTTCCCTGACGCGACACACGAGCAGTGGCAACGCCTGGTCGAGGGTGTGCTGCGCAAGTCGGGCAAGGAAGTCTCGGGTGAGGCAGCTGAGGACGCTCTGTCCACGACGCTTGAGGACGGGCTGCGCACCCGGCCCCTCTACACCGCGCGCGACGCCGCGCCCGACCCCGGCCTGCCCGGCTTCGCCCCCTATGTACGCGGCACCCGCCCCGAGGGCAACACCGCGGGCGGCTGGGACGTACGGCAGCGGCACACCGCCCTCACTGAGGACGCCGTCCTGGCCGACCTGGAGAACGGCGGCACCTCGCTGTGGCTCGTGCTGGGCGAGGGCGGCATCCCGGTCGACGCGCTGGGCCGGGCGCTGGAGGGCGTGTACCTCGACCTGGCGCCGGTCGTCCTGGACGCGGGACGGGACACCGAGCAGGCGGCCGGGACCTTGCTGCGGCTGTACGCGGACAAGGGCGTCGACGCCAAGGCCGTACGCGGCAATCTGGGCGGCGACCCGCTGGGGTACGAGGCCCGCACCGGCACCCCGCTGGACTTCGCGCCGTACGCGGCCCTCGCCGCGCGCTGCGCCGAGCAGTACCCCGGGCTGCGCGCCCTCACCGTGGACGCGCTGCCGTACCACGAGGCGGGCGGCTCGGCCGCGCAGGAGCTGGGTGCCTCGCTCGCCACCGGCGTGGCGTATCTGCGGGAGCTCACCGAGGCGGGGCTGAGCGCCGCACAGGCCGCGGGACAGCTGGAGTTCCGTTACGCGGCCACCGCCGACCAGTTCCTCACCATCGCCAAGCTGCGTGCCGCGCGCCGGCTGTGGGCCCGGGTCGCCGAGGTCTGCGCGGTTCCGGGCGCGCAGGTGCAGCACGCGGTGACCTCGCCGGTGATGATGGCCCGCCGCGACCCGTGGGTGAACATGCTCCGCACGACGGTCGCGACGCTCGCCGCCGGGGTCGGCGGTGCCGACTCCGTGACCGTGCTGCCGTTCGACCACGCGCTCGGCCTGCCCGACGCGTTCTCCCGGCGGATCGCGCGCAACACCTCCACGATCCTCATCGAGGAGTCCCACCTGGCCCGGGTCATCGATCCGGCGGGCGGCTCCTGGTACGTGGAGCGGCTGACCGACGAACTCGCGCAGGCGGCCTGGCAGTACTTCCGGACGATCGAGCGCGACGGCGGTCAGGCGGCCGTACTGCGCTCCGGCCGGCTGCGCACCGACCTCGCGACGACCTGGGCGGAGCGCTCCAAGAAGCTCGCCAAGCGGCGCGAACCCATCACCGGCGTCAGCGAGTTCCCGCTTCTCGCCGAGAAGCCGGTGGAGCGCGAGCCCGCGCCCGAGCCGCCGTCCGGCGGTCTGCCGCGGGTGCGCCGCGACGAGGCGTACGAGGAGCTGCGCGCCCGTTCCGACGCCCACCTGGCGAAGACCGGCGCCCGCCCGCGCGTCTTCCTCGCGACGATGGGCTCGGCCGCCGCGTACACCGCGCGCGCGACGTTCGCCTCGAACCTCTTCCAGGCGGGTGGCATCGAGCCGGTCACCGAGGGCCGCTTCGAGGACAGCGGCGCCACCGAAGCCGTGCTGTGCTCCAGCGACGCCCTGTACGCCGAACAGGCCGAGCAGACCGCCGAGTCGCTGCGTGCGGCGGGCGCCCGGCACGTGTTCCTCGCCGGCCGCCCGGCCGAGTACTCCGGCATCGACTCGTACGTCTTCGCGGGCTGCGACGCCGTGGCCGTGCTGTCCGCGACCCTCGACCGCATGGGAGTGTCCTGATGGGAATCCCCGACTTCGCCGGCATCGAGCTGGGGACGCCGGTCGCCGACGGCAGTGCCGACGAGTGGCATGCGGCGACCGGCGGCGAGAAGCAGGTGTGGGAGACCCCGGAGGGCATCGGGGTCAAGCCGCTGTACACCGGCCGTGACCTGGAGGGCCTCGACTTCCTGGGGACGTACCCCGGTGTCGCGCCGTATCTGCGCGGCCCGTACCCGACGATGTACGTCAACCAGCCCTGGACGATCCGCCAGTACGCGGGCTTCTCCACCGCCGAGGAGTCCAACGCCTTCTACCGGCGCAACCTGGCGGCCGGTCAGAAGGGCCTGTCGGTCGCCTTCGACCTGCCCACGCACCGGGGCTACGACAGTGACCACCCGCGTGTGACCGGCGACGTCGGCATGGCGGGCGTGGCCATCGACTCCATCTACGACATGCGGCAGCTGTTCGACGGGATCCCGCTGGACAGGATGACCGTGTCGATGACGATGAACGGCGCCGTGCTGCCGGTGCTCGCGCTGTACATCGTGGCGGCGGAGGAGCAGGGCGTACCGCCCGAGAAGCTGGCCGGGACCATCCAGAACGACATCCTCAAGGAGTTCATGGTCCGCAACACCTACATCTATCCGCCGAAGCCGTCGATGCGGATCATCTCCGACATCTTCGCGTACACCTCGCAGCGGATGCCCCGCTACAACTCCATCTCCATCTCCGGCTACCACATCCAGGAGGCCGGCGCGACGGCGGACCTGGAGCTGGCGTACACGCTCGCGGACGGTGTGGAGTACCTCCGGGCGGGCCGGGAAGCGGGCCTGGACGTGGACGCGTTCGCGCCGCGCCTGTCCTTCTTCTGGGCGATCGGCATGAACTTCTTCATGGAGGTCGCGAAGCTCAGGGCGGCCCGGCTGCTGTGGGCCAAGCTGGTCTCCCAGTTCGAGCCGAAGAACACCAAGTCCCTGTCGCTGCGCACCCATTCGCAGACGTCGGGCTGGTCGCTGACCGCGCAGGACGTGTTCAACAACGTCACGCGTACGGCCGTGGAGGCGATGGCGGCGACCCAGGGGCACACCCAGTCGCTGCACACCAACGCCCTCGACGAGGCCCTCGCCCTGCCGACCGACTTCTCGGCGCGCATCGCCCGCAACACCCAGCTGCTCCTCCAGCAGGAGTCGGGCACCACCCGGGTCATCGACCCGTGGGGCGGCAGCGCCTATGTGGAGCGACTGACGTACGACCTCGCGCGCAAGGCCTGGGCGCACATCCAGGAGGTCGAGCAGGCGGGCGGCATGGCACAGGCCATCGACGCCGGCATCCCGAAGCTGCGCGTGGAGGAGGCCGCGGCCCGCACGCAGGCGCGGATCGACTCGGGCCGTCAGCCGGTGATCGGCGTGAACAAGTACCGCGTGGAGAACGACGAGGCGATCGAGGTCCTCAAGGTCGACAACTCCTCCGTGCGCGCCCAGCAGATCGAGAAGCTGCGGCGGCTGCGCGCGGAGCGGGACGAGCAGGCCTGTCAGGACGCCCTGGACGCGCTCACGCGGGCGGCCGACGGCAAGGAGAACCTGCTGGAGCTGGCGGTGCGCGCGGCCCGCGCCAAGGCGACGGTCGGTGAGATCTCCGACGCCCTGGAGAAGGTGTACGGCCGGCACGCGAGCCAGATCCGTACGATTTCCGGTGTGTACCGCAACGAAGCAGGCCAGTCCCCGTCCGTGGACCGCACCCGTGCCCTGGTGGACGCCTTCGAGGAGGCCGAGGGGCGCCGGCCGCGCATCCTGGTCGCCAAGATGGGCCAGGACGGCCACGACCGCGGCCAGAAGGTGATCGCCACCGGCTTCGCCGACCTCGGCTTCGACGTCGACGTCGGCCCGCTGTTCCAGACGCCCGAGGAGGTCGCCCGGCAGGCGGTCGAGGCGGATGTGCACGTGGTCGGGGTGTCGTCGCTGGCCGCCGGTCACCTCACGCTCGTACCGGCGCTGCGCGAGAAGCTCGCCGAGGAGGGCCGCGAGGACATCATGATCGTGGTCGGCGGGGTGATTCCGCCGCAGGACGTGCCGACGCTGTTGGAGATGGGCGCCGCGGACGTGTTCGGGCCCGGGACGGTGATCCCGGACGCGGCCTACGACCTGGTGCAGCGCCTGTCGGCCGACCTCGGCCACGACCTGTAGCCCCCGCATGGCTGCGATCGATCTCGACACGTATGTGAAGGGCGTGCTCGACGGCAGGCGGGCCCTGGTGGCCCGCGCCATCACGCTCGTCGAGTCCACCCGGCCGCAGCACCGGGCGCTGGCGCAGGAGTTGCTCACCGAGTTGCTCCCGCACAGCGGCCGGGCGCGGCGGATCGGTGTGAGCGGGGTGCCGGGTGTCGGCAAGTCGACGTTCATCGACGCGTTCGGCACGCTGCTGACCTCGCTCGGCCATCGCGTCGCCGTCCTCGCGGTCGACCCTTCCTCGACCCGCACCGGCGGCTCGATCCTCGGCGACAAGACGCGCATGGAACGCCTGGCGGTCGACCCGGCGGCCTTCGTCCGGCCCTCCCCCAGCGCGGGCACGCTGGGGGGCGTCGCGAAGGCCACCCGGGAGTCGATGGTGGTGATGGAGGCGGCGGGCTACGACGTGATCCTGGTCGAGACCGTCGGCGTGGGCCAGTCGGAGACCGCGGTCGCCGACATGGTCGACTCCTTCCTGCTGTTGACGCTGGCCCGCACCGGGGACCAGCTGCAGGGCATCAAGAAGGGCGTTCTGGAGCTGGCCGACGTGATCGCCGTCAACAAGGCCGACGGTCCGCACGAGCACGACGCGCGGGCTGCGGCACGGGAGTTGGCGGGTGCGCTGCGGCTGATGCACGGCAAGGAGGCGTTCTGGACTCCGCCGGTGCTGCACTGCAGCGCCCGCGAGTCGACGGGCCTGGAGACGGTGTGGGAGCGCCTGGAGCAGCATCGCACCCTGCTCGACTCCACCGGGCGGCTGGCCGCCAAGCGACGCGATCAGCAGGTCGGCTGGACCTGGGCGATGGTCCGCGACGAACTGCTCGGCCGGCTGCACGCCGACCCGGCGGTGCGCGACGCCGCGCCCGGACTCGAACGGCAGGTGCGGGAGGGCCGGTTGACCGCGACCCTGGCGGCGGAACGCATCCTGGCGGCGTTCGAGGGCCGTACGACTCCCCCGGCCGGGGCCTGAGCGCCGGGTTTGAGCCAAAGGCCGGGCACATGGCGGTCCGGGCTTGGTCCCAGCGGCGGACGGTTGGTTAGCTTGGGTCGGGTTCGGGCCGCGAGCACAACGTGACGTGCCACGAGCTGTCTTCATCGGAAGGGGGTCAAGACAGTAAGTGAGGACAACCGGTGAATACGTCGCGTTGCAGCGCAGATGCCTGGCCATCCTGCGTGATCTCGGCGTACAGCGTTCCCTTCCCTTCGAAGCGATACGTGAGCGGGTGGAGGAGCTGAGGGGCCGCCCTCTCGTGCTCCGGGAACTGCCCGAGGAGGTCGCGGCGACCGGGGTCTGCGGGCTGTGGATGGGCACCGACAAGGCCGACTACGTCTTCTACGAGGCCCGGACCGCGCCTTTGCACCGGGAGCACATCATCCTCCACGAGATCGGCCATGTGCTCTGCGATCACCACCGGGGCATCACCAACAGAGCCGAGGACCTGGCCGGTCCGCTGGTCGGCGATCTCCAGCTCCAGCCGCACGTCGTCAACCGGATCATGGCCCGGACCAGCTACACGACCAGCGAGGAACAAGAAGCCGAGATGATCGCCAGTCTGATACAGAGCGCCGGGAAGCCCGGTCGCCCGGCCGGCCCCCTGGGGCGACTCGGTGCCTTCCTGGGAGTGACGGCCGTTGACAGCGACTGAGCTCGCGGACCACGTCGGAGTCTGCAGCGTCGTCGTCCTGTGGATCGCCCTGGTCTGGCGGGCGGGTCCCGCGCTGCGCCTGCCGAACCAGCGGGGACTGTGGCTCACGGTCTTCGCCGCGACCATCGCCATCACGCTCTTCCAGCCGAAGGTCGTGGCCCGCTGCGCGGCCCTCGGCATCGGCGCCCACACGGTCTCGCTGACCCGTAACCTGATCGGCGTGCTGAGCGCGGGCCTGGTGCTCCTCTTCATCGTCGACTCCACCCGGGCCCGGCACCAGCGTGTCACCGTGATCCTGGGCCTGGTGACGGCGCTGGGTTCGCTGCTCGCGCTGGACCTGCTCGGGGTCACTCGGACGACTGCCCCGGCGTCGGCCCAGGGTCCGGCCACCGCCTCGTCCCTGTACTGGTTGATCCTCGCCGTCTCCCATCTGGCCGGGGACGCCGCCGCCGTCGTCGTCTGCTGGCCGTACAGTCTCAGGACGGCCGACCGTGACCTCGTGTGGTCACTGCGGATGTTCGCGATGGGCAGCGTCCTGGCCCTGGTCTTCTGGTGCGGCTACCTCTACCACCTCTACGTGCCCGACCAGGACCTGCTGCCCTACCTGTCCATGATCATCAGCGTGCACGGCTTCTTCCGCGCGGCCTCGCTGCTGGTGCCGACCGCGACCGCCCTCGCCCGGTCCATGGCGGCGCTGCGGACGGTCTGGCGGCTGTGGCCACTGTGGCGTGATCTGGTGGTCGCGGTCCCCCAGGTGGCCCTCGCCGGCCCGCAGCGCAGCCGGCTGCAGGCCGTGCTGCGTCCCCGCTCCTCGTGGTCGCTGCAGGCGCACCGGCAGATCATCGAGACGTACGACGCGCTCCTGGAACTGCAGCAGTACGTCCCGCCCCAGGCGTACGACACGGCGCACCGGCAGGCCGGCCGTGCGGGGATGCGGGGCGACCGCCTGGCCGCGGCGGCACTCGCCGGCGCGCTGGACGAGGCCCGGCGGGCCAAGCTCAGCGGCGCGCCGCCGTCCGACCCGCGCCCCCTGCCCGGCGTCGAACGCGGCAGCCCGGCGACACTTCTGGCGATCGCCAGGATGTGGCCGTCCCGCACCGGCCCGCTCCCCGCGGTGCCCGGCCCGCTGCGCGCCCAACGCCGCTGACCGGCAGCGGCGTCGGGCAGCACATACGGGGCACTGCCGCGGCAGGTGTCAGAGTCCGCTGCCGCCGCGCGGTGCGATGTGGTGGTCGAACGCGACGGTGCCGAGGTCGACGGCGGTGGCCCCGCCGTCGACGGTGAGCACCGCGCCGCTGACGAAGGACGCAGCGGGAGAGAGCAGCCAGCTGATCGCCTCGGCGACCTCACGCGGATCGCCCGGCCGGCCCATGGGCAGCAGCCTGGTCGCCTGCTCGTAGGCGGCCTCCATGCCGCCGTCCCCCAGGTCCGCCTCCTGTGCGAAACGCGCCATGCGCCGGTCGGCCATCTCGGTCCTGATCCAGCTGGGGCACACCACGTTGGCGCGCACCCCCTGCCGCCCGTAGTCGACGGCGACGGAACGGCACAGCTGCAGCAGGGCGGCCTTCGACGTGGCGTACGGGGCGTTGCTCGGGCCGTTGCGCAAGGCGGAGACCGACGCGACGCCGACCACCGCTCCCCGCGTCTGTACCAGGTGCGGCATCGCCGCGCGCAGGAGGAGCATCGGACCGGTGACGTTCGTCCGCATGACGTTGTCCCAGTCCTCCAGCGACAGGTCCCCGGCGGTTCCGCCGCGCCCGATGCCCGCGTTGAGCACCAGCCCGTCGAGGCGTCCATAGGTGTCCAGGGCCGCACGCACGAGACCGTCGACGGCGGCGGGGTCGCCCGCGTCGGACGGACACGCCAGTGCCCCGGTCTCCTTTTCGAGCCGCTGCAGCGGTTCGACCCGCCGTCCGGAGGCGACCACGTGGTGACCGCCCTCGCGCAGCAGCCGCGCGGTGGCTTCGCCGATGCCCGAGCCCGCGCCGGTCACGATGACAACTCGCTTGTCCGTCACTGTTCTTCGACCCTCTGTCCGAGATCACAAAACGGCTTCGATCGTAGACGGGGGCACAGATCGCGGGGTTCGCCACCGGCGATGTTCGGACAAGCGCGAGCGCGCGTCAGGTCAGCAAGCCGGCTCGGGTTGCGGTTCCGGTTGCCGCATCGGTGCGGCCGTCGGTTCCCAGAGTCTGGTGGTCCGCAGGTAGCCGTAGACCACCGAGGCCATTGCCAGGAGGAGAAGCGGCCCGGACACCCACGGATGTTCGGCCATCTCCACCGGCAGACAGCGGTACGACACCAGGAGCGCGGCGAACACCGTCGCTCCGTGGAGGACCAGCTGGATTCCCGACCGGTCCCAGCCGCGGCCGAGCGAGCGCAGTGCCGCCTCGATGGTGAGCGCGAACACCACGCCGGCGACGAGATCCACGCCGTAGTGGTAGCCGAATCCCAGGGTCGCGGTGAGCGTGGCGATCAGCCAGAACGTGCCCGCGCAGCGTAGCGTCCGTGGGCCCTTGCGGGAGTGGATGAAGATCGTGGTGGCCCACGCCGTGTGCAGGCTGGGCATGCAGTTGCGGGGGGTGAGCCCGTCGTACGGCACCGGGTGCGGGGGGCTGATCGGCGGTGGCGTGTGGGGCCACAGGTCGGCCACCGCCCAGTGCACGCCGCCGGTGCCGGAGGCGCCGGGGCCGTAGGCGAAGACCGGTCCGACCACCGGGAAGATCATGTAGATGGCCGGCCCGAGGAGGCCGATGACCAGGAAGGTGCGGACCAGATGATGGCTGGGGAAGCGGCGCTCGACCGCCACGTTCCGCAGCTGGTACAGCGCGACGACGACCGCGGCCACCGCGAGCTGCCCGTAGACCACGTGGAGAAGACCGGGGCCGATCGGGTCGGTGGCGTCGACGATCCGGCCCACCAGCCATGACGGGTTGCCCAGCGCGTGATCGGCGGTGGCCACGTACGGGTCGAGCACCGAAGGGCGGGCCTTCGCGGTGATGAACAGCCAGGTGTCGCCGGCCTTGCGGCCGGCCACCAGCAGCAGGCCCAGCCCGACGCCCTTGAGCAGCAGGACGCGTTCGGCGCCGGTGCGGCGTGTGACAGCGACGACGGCACAGCCCAGCATCACCCACAACGCGCCGTTGCCGACGGAATGGCCGTCGTCGGCCTTGGCGTCCACCGCCCACCGCACCAGCACGAAGACGATGTCGATGCCGATCGCGGCACCGGCCGCGATGAACCGTTGCCGCCAGGTGAGCACCACCATCATCAACGCGAGACCGCCGTACAGCGGCCCCGGTTTCGGGGCGAAGATCATCCCCTTCGCCTGGTCGGTGAGCGGCCCCGGCTGACCGTAGCGGCGTGCGGCGATCTCCAGCGCGATGAGGAATCCGAGAGCCGCCACACCCGCTGCGGCCCACAGCACAGTTCTGCCGTTTATTCGCGTAAACACCCGCGACGCTCTAGATATCAATCGTCCGGCCGATTTGTTCGATATGGGCTGAATAAAGGAAAAGCGATGAGGGTCGTCATCGCGAGGTCGAACATGCTATCGGAGCGGTGCGCGCGGCGTTCACGTGCCGGCGGGCAAGGTGGGGCGAAGGCGACCGACGGGAAGTACCGTGCCCATTCGGCCGGGGTGATCCGCGGGTACGCGCTGTCGCAGATGCGGGCGGCGATCCGGTCCGGGCCGGTGTCCCAGAGCCGGATCGTGAAGTCGTTGCCGCCGGTGGCCAGGGTGTCGCCGTGCGGGCCGAACGCCACGGCCGGTACCGGATTGGAGTGGCCGCTGAGGACGGCGGGAGTGGCCGCACCGTCCACGTCCCACAACAGGGTCTTGCCGTCCGCGGCGCCGGCTGCCAGCCGTCGGCCGTCCGGGGAGAAGGCCGGTCCGTAGAGCCAGGAGCCGGACGCCTGAAGCTGCCTCGTCTTCGCCGGGCGGCCGATGTCGCTGACATCGATCAGCCAGACCGTCCTGTCCGTCCGGTGGACGGCGGCCAGGCTCCGGCCGTCGGGGCTGAACACCCCACCGGTCAGCGGGTCGGACCGGAACGGTGACGGCAGTTCCCGGGGGCTGCGCGGATCGCCGATGTCCCAGAACCGCAGCGAGCCGGACTCGCCCGTGCTCGTCACCAGCGTGCGGCCGTCGGGCCGGAACGACGCCGTCGTGACGTTCGGCCCGCCCCGGGCGATCCGGCTCAGCGGCCGGGGACGGGCGGGATCGCTCAGGTCCCACAGTCCGCTCGCATCGTGTGCCCACACGGCCAGCAGGTGGCCGTCCGGGCCGAAGCCGGCCCCGCCGACTTCGCCGGCGTGAGGGGTGAGGATCGACGTGAGCCGCGGTCTGCGTGGATCGGCCAGGTCCCAGATGCGGACGGTGGTGTCCTCGCTGGCGGTGACAAGGGTGCGCCCGTCCGGGCTGAACGCCACGGACCGGACGAACCTGGTGTGCCCGTGCAGGACGGCCAGCGGCCACAGGGCCCGGCCGCCGGTGACCTGCCACAGCCGTGCGGTGCCGTCCCAGCCGGCGCTGGCGAGCAGGTGGCCGCCAGGGGCGAAGGCCACGGACGTGACCACGTCGTCGTGGGTGCCGAGCGACAGGTCCCGCAGGTCCAGCAGCCGGTCGGAGTCGGCGAGCATGCGGCTGTCCGGGCTGAAGGCCGCTTGGTAGACCCCGCCGGGAATCGCGCTGACGCGCTGCGGGTGTCCCGGGTCGGTGACGTCCCACAACAGCATGGACCCGCCGACCGAGACGAGTGTGCGGCCGTCGGGGCTGAACGCCACCGACCAGACGATCGTGGAATGGCCGAGCAGAACGGCCGGTGGCTGCATCCGCGGGCTGCTGCGGAGGGTCCAGATCCGTGCGGTGTGGTCCCAGCTGCCGGTCGCCACGGTCCGGCCGTCGGGGCTGAACGCCACCGAGGTCACCGTGTCGGTGTGGCCGCGCAGCACGTCGCGGTGGCGGGGATGCGCGGGGTCGGTGACGTCCCACAGCCTGGCGGTGGTGTCGCCGGTGGTCGCCAGTGTGCGGCCGTCCGGGGCGAACGCCGCCGAGGTGACCACGCCGGTGTGGCCGGGAAGGGTGGCCAGCCGCCGCGGATGCCGGGGATCGTCCACGTTCCACAGCCGCGTCGCGCCGTCGGTGTGGCCGGTGGCGATGACGTCGCCATCGGGCCGGAACGCCACCCACGTCGGCGCGCCCGGCTGATCCGGCAGAGTGCTCAGCTCGATGGGCGCTCGCCGGTTCGACACGTCCCACAGCCGCACCGATCGTTCGCTCGCCGCCGCCAGGATGCGGCCGCCCTGCCCGAACGCGACCGCGAGCAGCCGCCAGGGCTCGTGCAGGACCGCCAGCCGGACGGGGTGGCGGGCGTTCCCGACGTCCCACAGCCGGACCGTGCGGTCCCAGCTCGCGGTGGCCAGGACCGTGCTCTGCGGGACGAAGGAGATCGAGACCACGTCGGAGGTGTGGCCCGTGAGCCGGCTCGTGTACGGCGTCGGGAAGGTGCTCATCAGCTGATCACGGACGTCGTCGGTGGCTGCCAGCCGGTACGCGGCCAGGTTCAGCTGTGCGGCGAGAGCGGGGTTCTGCTGCCGCAGCTCGGCCGCGTCCTCGGCGGCCTTCCGCGCGATGGCCACGTTGCGCTGCCGGATGGCCGAGCTGCGCGAGCCGACGGCCAGCACGCCCGCGGTGGCCGCGATGACCACCAGTACGGTGAGCAGCGTGACCAGCTGCCGCAGCCGGACCGCCCGCCGTCTGACCGCCGCCATCTCGCCGGCCTGCGCCTCCCTGCTCGCGTCGAGGAAGCACCGTTCCCTGGACGTCAGCCGGCTGCCGTGCGCAGCGGCCAGGTCCAGTGCCGCGGCGAGGCGGGCACCCCGGTACAGGGCGTGCGGGTCGCGGTCCTGCGCCTCCCAGGCGGCGGTCGCGTCCGTGAGCTGACGGTGCAGAAGCAGCCGGTCCCGGTCTTCGGTCAGCCAGCCGCGCAGCCTCGGCCAGCACCGGATGATCGCCTCGTGAGTGATCTCGACGCACTCCTCGTCCAGCGTCACCAGCCGTTGCCGGGCAAGGGATTCGAGCACGAAGACGGTGTCGGGACCGGGGTCCAGCTCACTCCTGGTGATCCGGCGCCTGGTGTCCTCGGTACCGGCGCCCAGCGCGGTCAGCCGGAGGAACAGCGCTCTGGCGAGGTCCTGTTGCCCCGGCGTCAGCGCCCGGTAGGCGACCTCGGCGGTCTGCGCGAGGGCGTGCTGGATTCCGCCGGCCGCCAGGTACCCGTCCAGGGTCAGGCGGTTGCCGCTGCGGCGGCGCCAGGTCTCGGCCATCGCGTGGGAGACCAGTGGCAACGCACCCGGCTGACCGGTCGCGTCCGCGATCACGGCCGCCAGCAGCGGGCCGGTCACCGTGCAGCCGGCGATGCCGGCCGGCCGGGTGATGGCCTCGCGCAGCTCCTGGCTGTTCATCGGACCGACCGCGAGCTGCGCGTCGCGCATCGCCTCGACCAGCAGGGGGTCCCGGACGCAGTGGCCGTAGAAATCGGCACGCACGCCGAGTACCACCCGGGTCCGGCTGGTCGTCGCCGTCGTGGCCGCGATCAGCAGGGAGATGAACGCGTCCCGTTCGTCGCGGTCCCGGCAGAGGGTGAAGACCTCCTCGAACTGGTCGGCCACGATCAGCGTGTCGATGTCCGGCGGGCGGTCGGCCGTGGCCTGCCGGATCCGCAGGTGCAGCGTCGCGGGATCGTCACGCAGCTCGGTCAGCAGCGCGCCGGGCGCCTCACCCGTCGCCGCGGCCAGGCGGATCGCGCACTCCTCCACGGGGCGGGGCCCCGGTGTGAAGAGCAGCACCGGCCACCCCGATGCCCGCACACGGGCGATGAGCCCCGCCCGTAACAGCGAGGACTTCCCCGATCCGGACGGCCCGAAGACCGCGAGGAACCGGCGGTCACGCACCTTCGCCAGCACCTCGTCGGTCAGCCGCTCGCGCCCGAAGAAACGGTCGGCGTCTTCCGGCTGGAACGCCGACAGCCCGGCGTACGGTGCGCCCTGCAGGCCGGTTTCCCCGGGCTCCTCGCCGGGTGCGCCGACGGCGAGCTCGGCGGCGACCGCGTGCCATCGGGCTTCCCATGCGCGCCGGTCGCCCCGACACGCCTCCACGTACGCCAGCGTGACGCTCAGGCTTGGGAACGTGCGCCCGCCCGCAGCGTCCGACAACGTCGTGGACGAATAGTGCGCCCGTTTGGCCAGCAGCCGATACGGCGGCCGTCCCGCCGTCTCGCGCAGCTTCCGCAGTTCGGCCGCGAACCGTGTGAGCGGACCGGTGTCGGGGTCGAGCGGGCGTTCGGCGCGTGGCATGGCCTTCCTCTCCCGAGCCTTTCCCTTTCCCGAGCCTTCCGCAGCCGCGTTGTCCAGCTGTTGATGTCCGGCGTGCACGTCCCGGCGCCGGACAAACCCCGGCAGCTAGACAAGGGCCAGCGCAACCGCGCACTGGCTGTACGGAGGGAAGCATGAAAACTGCGCAACGACTGGTGCCGCTGCTGGCGGCCATCGGGCTCGCGGTCGGCGGTACCTTGGCGGCTCCGCCGGCATCCGCCGCGGCACCGCTGCTCAAGTCCAACATGAACGGACGGTGTGCCGACATCTTCGCGTTCCATCAGGAGAACGGCGCCTCCACCGTGACGTGGGACTGCACCGGCAACACCAACCAGCAGTGGTTCTGGGACGGTGAGCAGATCCGTTCCAGCATGAACGGGAAGTGTCTGGAGATCTACGCCTTCGCTCCGGGCGACCTGGGCTCGGTGAGCATGTGGGACTGCGACGGCGGCATCAACCAGAGGTGGTTCCGCAACAACAACGAGATCCGTAGCCGGATGAACGGGAAGTGCCTCGACATCCTGGGCGGGCGTCCCGAGGCCGGCCAGCTCCTGGTGAGCTGGAGCTGCAACGGAGCGCCGAGCCAGAGCTGGGACTTCTGAACGGCGGCCCGGCCCGGCACATGATGTGCCGGGCCGGGCCACGGTCACCTGGCGGCGCGACACCCCGGGCCCGGCGTCGCGAAGCACCTTGCCGATCACAGGGACGAGACTTGCGCACCCCGCACGACACCGGGCCGGAACGGCCCGCAGTCACTCTCACGAGGTAACGGGGCCAGGCCCACGCCCATGTCAGGAACAGGGCGTCGCTCGCGAGCACACCCTTGGACATCCGTCCCTCCTGGCCGTCCTCGTTCACCAGCGCCGAGAGCATGCCCGGGCCGGGCCGCCGGGCGTAGCGGTCGAGCAGCTCGCCGGCGAACTGCCCACACTCCTGCACGGCCCGGCGCCCCCGGTCTGCCACCTCGCTGCGCCGCTTCCTTCACAGTGGCGCTTGTCGGCTGTGAGCGTGGGCGTGACCAGAAGAGGGCGCTGCATCGACGGTGTCGGCAGCAGGGTGTGCCCCGGTCGCCACGCCCTAAAACTCGTCCCGCCGGGGTGAGGCGATCTCCGGGCCGCTGAAGCCACCGATCACCAGGCCCCGCTCCGGCCGCCGTCCCGCCGTCCGGCCAACCCCGCGCTTGTGCCAGCCGGTCAACGGTTCGCATATGGCCCACCGGCGAGGAGGGCTGCCGCGACTTGTACGTCCTTCTCAACCCGCCGTCCGGTACGGCCCTGCTCAAGGCCCCAGCGCAGGAATTCAAGGCGTTCCTGCAGGAAACGGAGGCAGTGGTGCCGCGGGGGGCCGAGGTCGGCCACAGCGACTTCGACCGTTTGCTGGCGCACTTCCTCGCCGAAGGGTGAGTCCTTGCAGGGTGCGACCGGTCGAGAGCAGGTACGGCTCGTCCGGCACGGGGCGCCACCTCGCGCTCACGGCGGTAGTACTGGGCGGTATGGCCGCCTCGGTCAACGGATGGGTGATGCAGCTCGACGAGGCCGGCGATCTCCCGCTTCGGGAAGGAGATCGGGAACAAGCCGACGACCATGGTCATTTCACGGGTCGGCGTCACACGGCTGCCGTGCAGAGGCTGCGGAACCACCCCGCCGGGCGGTGTTCCCCGATGTGACGGGGGTGGCTCCCGCATGTTGCAGCCCGAGATCGCCCGACTGCGGACGCGGCTCAGAGGCCGGTGCCTGGGGCGCAGCGCCTCAGAAGGTGTGGCTCAAAGGCCGGCGTCCCGGCCGTCACGATCGCCGGTGAGCCGGCTTTCCAAACCCGTGATCAGGGTGTCCATCACGAGGCGGAACATGTGGTCCTGGTCAGGGCCTTCAGGAGCTACGTCCGCAGAGTCTGCACCCCCATCACCGTCTTCACCATCGTCAAAGCCGGGGGGCTTGAGGGTCGACCACTTGTGGAGCGAGCCGTTGAGTTCGGCGGCGAGGACACCGATGACGACGGCGACCATCAGCGCCGCGATCTCCGAGACCTCTGACTGCGGAACCCCGGCAGCCTGCACGATCGCGGTGAGCGCGGTCCAGAACGGGTCGTCGGGCTGGATGAAGTCGGGCTGGTGGCTGAACGAGTAGGCCATCAGTTCGGGGTGACGGTGCGCCAGGGTCCGGAAGTCCGTTGCGAGCAGGCGGATGCGCTCTTGCCAGGGAGCGTCCTCCAGCGTCACGGTGCGGAACTGGGCGCCGACCATTCTCGTCACGCCGCGCAGCACCGCTTCCTTGTTCGGCACGTGGTGGTACAGCGACATCGGGTTCGCGTCGAGCACGGTCGCGAGCTTGCGCATGGTGAGCGCCTCGACCCCGTCCTCGTCGATGAGCCGCAGGGCGGCGGCGTAGATCCCGGCCTCGGTCAGAGGCACGTCCCTCTTCCTCGTTCCCCGTGGGGGACGCCTCACCTTCTTTTCCATACCTCGTACGGTATCAGTTTCATACGCCGTATGGAAATGACCTGAATCACAGCGCTCACCAGGTCGTCCAGGCTTGCTTCACGTTTCCATACGTCGTACGGTACCAATTCCATACGGCGTATGTTTCTGTACGGCGCCACGGCATCGACCTACGCAGCGCGCCCTTGCCCATCCCCCTCCACCGCCTCCGCAGAGGAGCAAGACATGACCACGCACTCCGCGAACGACCTTCGCCCCATCCGGTCCCCGCGCGGGATCCCCCTCCTCGGCAACACGCCGCAGATCCCCGACACCAATCCGGTGGAGTACTTCGGTGAGCTGTCCAAGCAGTTCCCCGAGGGCATCTACGGCATGGACATCGCCGGCATCGAGCAGGTCTTCGTCTACGACCCGGACCTGGTGGCCGAGGTCTGCGACGAGACGCGGTTCTTCAAGCAGATCGACAAGACGCCGCTGCAGCACGTCCGGGACTTCGCGGGAGCGGGCCTGTTCACGGCCCACCAGTACGAAGAGGAATGGGGCATGGCACACCGTGTCCTGCTGCCGGCGTTCAGCCAGCGGGCCATGAAGGCGTACTTCGGGCAGATGCTGGAGATCGCCCAGAACCTGGCGGGCAAGTGGGAGCGCCGGGAGGGGCAGCCGGTCAACATCACCGACGACTACACCCGCCTGACGCTGGACACCATCGCCCTGTCGGGGTTCGGCTACCGGTTCAGGTCCTTCGACAAGGAGGAGCTGCACCCCTTCCTCAACGCGCTGCTGGAGGCACTGATCGAGTCGCTGCGGCGCTCGCAGGAGCTGCCGATGATGACCAAGCTGCGCAAGGCGGACGACCGGAAGTACCGCGACAACGTCCGGCTGATGCAGGACCTGGTCGAGAGCGTGATCAAGGAGCGCCGTGAGGGGAAGGGCACCGGTGAGGAGGACCTGCTGGGTCTGATGCTGGAGGCCACCGACCCGGACACCGGCAAGCTGCTGGCCGACGACAACGTCCGCGACCAGGTGCTGACGTTCCTGATCGCCGGTCACGAGACCACCAGTGGTCTGCTGTCGTTCGCCACGTACTCGCTGATGCGCAACCCGCACGTCCTGGCCCAGGCGTATGCCGAGGTGGACCGCTTGATGCCCGGCGACACCGTCCCGGACTACGACACGATCATGCAGCTGGACGTCATCCCGAGGATCCTGGACGAGACCCTGCGCCTGTGGGCTCCGATCCCGGCGTTCGGCAAGGCCCCGCTGGAGGACACCGTCATCGGCGGCCGCTACCTCCTCAAGAAGGGCACGCGGGTCAACATCCTCGAGGGTCCCCTGCACACCCACCCCAAGGCGTGGGACCGTCCCGACGAGTTCGACATCGACCGGTGGCTGCCGGAGAACCGCGCCCAGCAGCACCCGCACGCCTACAAGCCGTTCGGCAACGGCGTACGCGCCTGCATCGGCCGGCAGTTCGCGCTCACCGAGGCCCGCCTTGCCCTGGCGCTGGTGCTGCAGAAGTTCAAGCTCTCGGACACCAGCGACTACAAGATGGACGTGCGGGAGGCGCTGACGCGCAAGCCCGGCAACTTCGAGCTGATCGTCCGTCGCCGTCAGGAGCACGAGCGGACCGTTTTCGGCGCCGCGGACCTGCAGACCGGCGACACGCAGGCGCAGGCAGCGGTCAGCGGTGTCGGTGTGAACCTGACCGTCGCCTACGGCTCCAGCCTCGGCTCGTGCGAGGACCTGGCCCGCACCATCGCCGACCGCGGCGCGCGCTCCGGCTTCGGCACCACGCTGGTGAGCCTGGACGAGCTGGGTGACAGCCTGCCCTCCGAGGGCCTGCTCGCCGTCGTCGCCGCCAGCTACAACGGCAAGGCTCCCGACAACGCCCAGCGCTTCGACGACCTGCTCGCCGCCGGGCTGCCCGAGGGCTCACTGTCCAACGTGCGGTACGCGCTGCTGGGCGCCGGCAACACCCAGTGGGTGGCCACCTACCAGGCATTCCCCAAGCGGATCGAGGAAGGTCTGCTGGCTGCCGGCGCCACCCCCATCGTCGAACGCGGCATCGCCGACGCCGCCGGGGACTTCGACGGCATGGCCACGCGGTGGATGGACAACCTGTGGGCCACCCTGGCCGAGGAGTACGCCGCCGACACCTCCCAGGCGAGCGGCCCCCGCTACGAGGTCCAGCTGCTCACCGAGTCCGACGTGCGCCCCGCCATCGTCTCCGAGCAGGCGTACCCGCTCACCGTGGTGACCAACGACGAACTCGTGGCCGACGCGACCGGCCTGTGGGACTTCAGCATCGAGCCGCCGCGCCCGTCCGCGAAGTCCATCACCTTCGAGCTGCCCGAGGGCGTCACCTACGACACCGGCAACCACCTGGCCGTCTTCGCCAAGAACGAACTCGCCCTGGTGGAGCGCGCGCTGAGGCGGCTCGGCGTCGACTACGACCAGGTGCTCCGGCTCGACCAGCCGGCCGGTGGCCGCACCCACCTGCCGGTCGGCACCCCGGTCACCGCCGGCATCCTGCTCACCGAGTTCCTGGAGCTGCAGGACGTGGCCACCCGGTCCCAGATCCAGACGCTCGCCGAGCACACCGCGTGCCCGTGGACCCGGCCGCAGCTCCAGGCGTACACCGCCGACACCGAGGAGGCCGAGGAGCGCTACCAGAAGGAGATCCTCGGCAAGCGCATCTCGGTGCTGGGCCTGCTGGAGCGCTTCGAGGCGGTCGAGCTGCCGCTGGCGGTCTTCCTGGAGATGATGGGCCCGATCCGGCCGCGCTTCTACTCCATCTCCTCCGCCCCGTCGGCCAACCCGCGCCATGTGCGCCTGACCGTCGGCCTGCTGGAGGGCCCGGCCCTGTCCGGCGACGGCCAGTACCGCGGCACCTGCTCCTCCTACATCGCGGGCCTCGAACCCGGTGACGTCGTGTACGGCTACGTCCGCGTGCCCTCCCCGACGTTCGCCCCGCCCGCCGACCCCGCCACGCCACTGATCCTCATCGGCCCCGGCACCGGCATCGCGCCGCTGCGCGGCTTCCTGGAGGAGCGGGCGACACACCACGCGAACGGCACCCAGGTGGGCGTGTCGCAGGTGTTCGTCGGCTGCCGCCACCCGGAGCACGACTACTTCTACCGCCAGGAGATGCAGGACTGGGAGCAGGCCGGCATCGCCCAGGTGCACACCGCCTACTCGGCGGTGACCGGCCACCCGGCCCGGTTCGTGCAGAACGCCATCGCCCATGCCGCCGACACGGTGTGGCAGGCCATCGAGGACGGCGCGTACATCTACGTCTGCGGTGACGGCCGCCGCATGGCCCCCGCCGTCCGCGAGGCACTCGCCGCCATCCACCGCCAGAAGACCGGCAGCGACGACGAGACCGCCCAGCAGTGGCTCGCCCAGCTCGAAGCGGACGAGCGCTACCAGCAGGACGTCTTCGCCTGACCGTCGCACGCCGACAAGGCGCGCCGGCCCCCAGCCGCCGGGAGGCGTGCGGACGTCCTGCCTCCCCCGCACGCCTCCCGGCTCCACCAGCCATTCAGACACCACATGGCACGGCCCATGGCCCGAACCACCGGGCCGTGCCGCTCACAGAAAGCAGATCACCATGGACACCATGCTCGCCGGACGCTTCCACCTGGACAGCAAGAAGTTCGCCGTGGAAGAGGTCCCGATCCCCGTGCCGGGCCCGGGCGAGGTCCTCATCGAGGTCAAGGCCGCCGGCGTCTGCCTCTCCGACGTCCACCTCCTCGACGGCTCCCTCGTCCCGCTGTTCGCCACCTCCGACACCATCACCGTCGGCCACGAGGTCTCCGGTGTGATCCACACGCTCGGCCCCGGCCTCAAGCGCGGCCTGGCCGTCGGCACCCGCGTCACCCTGGAGGCCGGCAAGACCTGCGGCACGTGCGCCGGATGCGTGCGCCACCGCCCCTGCACCCAGATGCTCACCGCCGGCATCGACTACGACGGCGGCTGGGCCGAGTACGTGATCGCCCGCGAGGACACCCTCATCCCCATCCCCGACAGCCTCCCCTTCGACCAGGCCGCGATCATCCCCGACGCGGTCTCCACCCCCTACGCCGCCGTCGTCGCCACCGCGGGCGTCCGAGCCGCCCAGTCCGTCGGCGTCTGGGGCGTGGGCGGAGTCGGCGCGCACAACGTACGCCTCGCCCGCCTGGTCGGCGCCGCCCCGATCATCGCCGTCGACCCGCTGCCCAGCGCCCGCGAGCGCGCCCTGGCCTTCGGCGCGGACCTCGCGCTCGACCCGGCAGCCCCCGACTTCGCCGACCAGGTCCGCGCAGCCACCGGCGGACGCGGCCTCGACTTCGCCTTCGACTGCGCCGGCGTACCCGCCGTCCGCGACCAGGCCGCCTCCGTGCTCGGCCCGGGCGGCTCCCTGATCCTGGTGGGCATCACACCCCGGCCACTGACCATCACCGAGGGCCTGACCTTCAACTACCTGCAGAAGCAGGTACGCGGCCACTACGGCGGCTTCCCCGAGTCCGTCTCCGAGCTGGTGCAGCTGACCGCGGCCGGCCGCCTCGACCTGGCCCCCTCCATCACCGACCACATCCCGCTCGTCGAGGCCGCCGACGCCGTCCACCGACTGGAGCACAAGATCGGCGACCCGATCCGCCTCATCCTCGTCCCCTGACGCCCGTCAGCAGGACGACAAGCCACCCTGGGCAGGGGTGAGTGGGCGCCGGTGCGTGAGGGAGCACCGGCGCCCACGGCTTTCCGGCAACCGCGGAGAGGAAGAACCATGCAGACGACCGACGCCCCGGGCCGTACTTCGCGGCGCAGGGATGCTCACTCCAACCGCCGACGCATCCTCGCGACCGCCCGGCGGAAACTGCGGGAGGACCCGGACGCGAGTCTCGACAGCATCGCTCAGGCGGCCGGTGTCGCCCGGCGCACCCTCTACGGACACTTCCCCAGCCGGCATGCGCTGATCGCCGACCTGACACAGGAAGCAGGCCATGAACTCCGGCAGGCGTTCGCCAGAGCCCGTACCGCGGATGCCGACCCGGTCGAGGCGATGACGCGGATGGTGCTGGCGGCATGGACGGTGGGCGACCACTACCGCATGCTCATCACCTTGGGACGGCGCCACCTGGGAGAGGACGCGATCCGTACCACTCTGGCACCGGCCCGCGCAGAAGCCGTCGCAACCCTACGGCGCGGTCAGCGCGAAGGCGTCTTCGCGGACCACCTTCCAGCACCCGTCCTCGCCCGAGCGCTGGAGGCACTCATGCTGGCCCTCGCCGAGGAGAACGCCGCATGCCCGTGGGCGGACCCCACTGGTGAGGCTGCGGCAACCGCGTTCCTCGTCGCCGTCGGCGTAGCACCACAGAGGGCCGCGCTTCAGGTGCAGGAGGTCATCGGGCGAGATCGGGCAGCGGCCGACGGGTGACCTCGTGGGCGTCGTCCGCAGCGAGGCCGAGCATGCGCAGGACCATCTCGGCCAGGTCGGAGGCGGCCTCGTCGCCGTCGAGGTCCGGGCGGTCCAGCCGCAGAGCCACCAGGGACAGCAGGGTGCCGCCCAGGGCGGACAGGGCGGTGGTGGCGTTGCCGCAGGTGAAGCGGCCTGAGGCGATGCCGATCTCCAGGTCGCGCAGGGCCCGTGGGGCGAGGCCGCGGTCGGAGTGGATGTGGGACAGGCCGCGGTCGCGCAGGATTCGCATGAGTTCCGGGTGGGAGTCGGCCATCCGGGCGGTGAGCCGGAAGCCGGCCGCGACCAGCTCGGCCGGGTCGTCGATGCCTTCCACGCGCTCGTCTATGACCTGCCCGAACTCCTCCAGGGCGTCCGTCACCGCCGCGTCGAACAGCTCCGTCTTCGACTCGAAGTGGTTGTAGAAGGACCCGAAGCCGACATCGGCGCGCTCGGCGATGGCCTGGATGCTCGCGCTCGTGTCCCCGGTTTCCGCGAGGATCTGCCGGGCCGCGCGGACGAGCGCCTGGCGGGTCTCGGCACGGCGTCGCTCGAAGCGGTTCTTGGGCGGGGCTGACGTCGGCATGCGGCCCAGTGTAACCGTCGCCACGATGACTCTGCCATTACTGATGAGATCCTCAATTATTTGGGCTACACCTATTGACGATGAGAAACAGCAGAGTTGATGATTTCCTCATTACGGCAGTGTTGCTTGGAGGACACCATGTCCCACATCCCCGTCCACAAGGGCGGTCCTCTGACGCCCCACCAAGACCTCCACAGTGAGCAGGGCGCCCTACGCGGTGAACACCCAGGACGAGCCCGGAATCCGATGATCAAAGTGGCGGACCTGGCCTGGCTGGAGTTCGAGAAGCCGGACCTGGACCGGGCCGAGGTGTTCGCCCGTGACTTCGGCTTCGCGCTCGCCGCCCGCACCGATCACGAGCTGTGGCTGCGCGGCACGTTCGCGGGCTCCCCCTGCATGGTCATCCGGCGCGGCCGCGCCTCCCGCTTCCTCGGGCCGGCGTTCCGCGCGGCCGAGCGGACCGATGTGGGCCGGCTCGCCGCCGCCGTCGGCCACACCGTCCGGGACATCGACGTCCCCGGCGGCGGCCGGTCGGTCGCCCTGTTGGATCCCTCGGGACTCCCGGTCCGGGTGGTGCACTGCGCCGAACCGCTTCCCGCGCTGCCCGGGCAGCAGCCGCTGATCCTCAACACCGGCATCGAAGGCCGTCGTACGAACACCACCCAGCGCCCGCCCCGTGAGCCGTCCCGCATCCAGCGCCTCGGCCATGTGGTGCTGGAGACACGGACGTTCACCCGCACGCTGGACTGGTACCTGGACACCCTTGGCATGATCGTGTCCGACTTCCTGTTCCTGGACGGGCAGCGCGAGCGCGGGCCGACCATGGCGTTCATCCGCTGCGACCAGGGCAGCACGCCCGTGGACCACCACACCCTCGCCCTGCACCTCGGGCCGGGCAGCGGCTACGTCCACTCCGCCTACCAGGTCACCGACCTCGACGCGATCGCCGCCGGCGGGGAGTACCTGGCCGAGCGCGGCTACCGGCGCAGCTGGGGCATCGGCCGGCACATCCAGGGCAGCCAGCTCTTCGACTACTGGCGCGACCCCGACCGCTTCATGCTGGAGCACTTCGCCGACGGCGACCTGTTCTCCTGCGACCTCGAACCCGGCTGGGCACCGATGTCGGCGAGCGGCCTCGCGCAGTGGGGGCCGCCCGTCACCCGCGACTTCCTGGGCGCCAGCCCCTCCCCCGCCAAGCTCCGCGAGGTCATGACGGCCCTGCGCGACGACAACGAACTCGACCCCGCACGCCTGCTGGGCCTGATGAAAGCGATGAGCTCATGAGCACCAACGTGCTGCGCACCCCCGACGGCTGGTGGGCCGTCCGAAACGAGCGCGCCGTCCGCATCGAGACCAAGGCGGTCACCACCGCCGAACTGCTCGCCGACCGGGCCGCCGTCCGAGAGGCCGCCGCCTCCGGCGAGCGCGGCACGCCCGTCGCCGACCTGGTGGCGCTGCCCCCGGTCACCACCCCCTGCCGGGTGGTCGCCCAGATGGTCAACTACCGCAGCCACGCCAAGGACTCGGGCTTCACGGGCGACATACCGCCCACCTTCTTCCGCAAGGCGTCCGGCTCGGTCAGCGGCCCGCACGACACGATCGTCCGCCCCACGCACGTGAACTTCCTCGACTACGAAGTCGAACTCGGCCTCGTCATGGGCGCGACGCTCCCGGTGGGCACAGTGGTGGAGGAGCAGGACCTTCCTTCGTACGTCGCCGGGCTCGTCCTCACCAACGACGTCAGCGCCCGCGACGTCCAGCTGACCAAGACCCAGTTCTACGAGAGCAAGTCCTACCCGACCTTCACGCCGACGGGTCCGTACCTGGCTCTGCTGGAGCCGGAGGACTTCGACCGTCTGATCGACCTGCGCCTGCGGCTGTCGGTGAACGGCGTAACGCGTCAGGACCGCACCCTGGCCGACATGATCGTGCGGCCCGCGCAGGCGCTCACCGTGCTCGCCCGTTTCCAGACCCTCGACCCGGGCGACCTGCTGCTGACCGGTACGCCCGGCGGCACCGCCCTGAAGGCCCCGTCCAAGCCGGTCGAGAAGATCGCCGCGCTGCTGCCGCCCGCGCTGAAGTGGAAGGCGTTCTTCAACGGCCAGGCCAAGAACCCCCTGTACCTGCGCGACGGCGACCTCGTCACCGCCACGATCGCCACCCCCGACGGGCGGATCGACCTCGGCGCGCAGCGGACCCCTGTGGCGGACGCGAGGTGAGCGCCGCAGCAGCACGCAGACCCGTGGTGATCATCGGCGCGGGACCCGTCGGGGTCACCGCCGCGCTCCTGCTCGCCCAGCACGGAGTGCCCAGCCTGCTCCTCGAACGCCACCGGGACATCTATCCCCTGCCACGCGCCGTCGTCGCGGACGACGAGATCTGCCGGATCCTGCAGAGCGTCGGGATCCAAGAGGAGTTCGCAGCCGTCTCGCGCCCCGCACCGGGCCTGCGGCTGCTGGATCCCCGGCGCCGCGTGATCACCGAGTTCCCGCGCTCCCCGCACGGCCACCACGGCTTCGCACAGACCAACATGTTCGACCAGCCGGAACTGGAACGCCTGCTGCGCGGCGCCTTGGCGCGCCACCCGGAGTGCGAGCTGTGGAGCGGCGTGGAAGCGGTGTCCGTCACGCCCGCCGACGGCACGGCTCCGGTACAGGTGACCTTCCGCCGCGACGGCAGTGACGGGGAAGAGTACCTGTGGGCCGATGCCGTCCTCGGCTGCGACGGTGCGGGAAGCATCACCCGCGGAGCCATCGGCGCCGTATGGGAAGACCTGCATTTCGAGGAGAGCTGGCGGGTCATCGACGTGCGCACCAGCCGCCGGGTGCACAGCTGGGACGGCGCCGAGCAGATCTGCTGCGCCACCCGTCCGGCCACCTACATGCGGGTCGGCGAGGACCGCTACCGCTGGGAGTTCCGGCTGTCCGAGGACGAGCGCCTGGACGGTCCCCAGGGGCGGGAGCGTCTGCGGGAGCTGGTCTCCCCCTGGGTGGATCTGCCGTCCGACGGGTCGGAGGACGACGACTTCGAGGTGATCCGACAGGCGCAGTACACCTTCCGGGCCCGCCTCGCCGACCGCTGGCGCCGGGGACGTGTCTTCCTGCTGGGCGACGCCGCCCACCTCACCCCACCCTTCGTCGGGCAGGGGCTGTGCGCCGGCCTGCGCGATGCGTACAACCTCACCTGGAAACTGGCCCGCGTCCTCCGACACGGCGCAGGCGACGAGCTGTTGGACACCTATGAGTGCGAACGCAAGCCGCACGCCCGTCACATGATCCGTCTCGCGGTCGCCGTCGGCTGGGCCATGACCGGCGGACAGGATCGTGGTGCGGCATTCCGCCGGGCCGTCGTGGGCGCGGCCTGCCGCCTCCCCGGTGTGACCGCGGCGGTGAGCCGCGACCTCAGCCCCGCCCTGACCGCCGGCCCACTCGTACGGCGCCGCCCCCGGCCGACGGGCCGCGTGCTGGCCGGCACCTTCTCCCCCCAGCCCTGGGTACGACACGACGGCAGGCGAATGCGCCTCGACGACGTCCTCGGGGACTCTTTCGCCGTCCTGACCGCCGTACCGCCGACAGCGCGGATGACGGCAGTGGCCACGGCACTGGACGCACTCACGATCCACGTCGACGACCTGGGCGACGACGGCACCTTGGCCGCCTGGCTGGCCCGCGGGCGCGCCGACGCCGTCCTGCTGCGCCCCGACCACGTCGTGATGGACACCGTCCCAACCGGCACAGGCGACTTCACGGGCACCACCGTCTGGGCCCCGCTGCTGCACACGACCCGCCGCCCCGCCGAAGCCCGGCACGACCCCCTGCCGAGGAGCACCGCATCATGACCACCCCGCGCCTCGCACCGTACCCGGAACCCTTCTTCACGCCCGATCCGGACACGGCCGCCCGCAGCCGCATCGCGGACTTCGCCCAGTGGGCAGCCCAGCACCGGGACACGCCGGCCGGCGAAGCCCCGACGGACTACCAAGCCTTGTACCGCTGGTCCGTCACCGACCTGGAAGGATTCTGGGCGGCGGTGTGGGAGTACTTCGGCATCGACGCCGCCACGCCGTACGAGCGGGTGCTGGCCGAGGAGACCATGCCCGGCGCCCGCTGGTTTCCGGGCGCCACCCTCAACTACGCCCACCACGCGCTGCGCAACCTGCACCCGGACGCCCCCGCGATCACCGCACTGGACGAGACCGGAGCCGCCTACGAGATCACGGGCCGGCAGCTCCGCGCCCAGGTCGCCTCCGTCGCGGCCACCCTGCGCGACCTGGGCGTCGGACACGGCGACCGGGTGGTCGGCTACCTGCCCAACACCCCCCACGCCGTCATCGCCTTCCTCGCCACCGCCAGCCTGGGCGCGGTGTGGTCCGTGTGCGGCCAGGACTACGCCCCCAAGGCCGCAGCCGACCGCTTCGCCCAGCTCGAACCCACGGTGCTCATCACGGCGGACGGCTACCTCTTCAACAGCACGGCGCACGACCGCCGCGCAGCCTCCCTCGACCTGGCCGCCGCCCTTCCCACGCTCAAGGCCACGGTCCTCGTGGATCACCTGGGCCTCGCGTGGCCCGCGCCCCCGGCCGCGAGGCTGACGGTTCCCTGGGAGGACGCGGCCGGCCGCACCGAGTACCTCACCATCACCCCGGTTCCGTTCGACCACCCGCTGTGGATCGTCTTCTCCTCCGGCACCACCGGGCTGCCCAAAGGCATCGTCCACGGCCACGGAGGCGTCCTGCTGGAACACCTCAAGATCCTCGGCCTGCACTGCGACCTGGGCGTCGGAGACCGCCTGCTGTGGTACACCACCACCCACTGGATGATGTGGAACCTGGTCGTCTCCACCCTGCTGACCGGCGCCGCCACCTGCACCTACGACGGCAGCCCCGCGCCGGTGGCGCGCCCGGACGTCCTGTGGGAGCTGGCGGCCCGCCACAAGGTCACCGTCTTCGGCACCAGTCCCCAGTACCTGCTGGCCATGGCCAAGCTCGGCGTCGACCCCGCCGTGCACGACCTGTCGGCGATCCGCGTCATCGGCAGCACCGGCTCCGCCCTGCCGGCCTCCGCCTACCCCTGGGTCCGCGACCACGTCGGCGCAGGCGTCCAGCTGGCCTCCACCAGCGGCGGCACGGACATCGTCTCCGGCTTCGCCGGCAGCGCCCCCACCACCCCGGTGTGGGCGGGTGAACTGTCGGCTCCCAACCTCGGCGTGGCGCTCGCGGCGTACGACGGCACGGGACGGCCGGTCGTCGACCAGGTCGGCGAACTGGTCGTCACCCGCCCCATGCCGTCGATGCCGCTGTACTTCTGGAACGACCCCGACGGCAGCCGCTACCGCGACGCCTACTTCAGCGCCTATCCGGGCGTGTGGCGGCACGGGGACTGGATCACTCTCACCTCCCACGGCTCGGTGATCGTGCACGGCCGCTCCGACGCCACCCTCAACCGCAACGGCGTACGGCTGGGCAGCGCCGACATCCACGACATCGTCGAACGCCTCCCCGAGATCGCCGAGGCCCTCGTCATCGGTGCGGAGGAACCCGACGGCGGCTACTGGATGCCACTCTTCGTGGTCCTCGCCGACGGGGTCTGTCTGGACGAGTCCCTGTGCGAGAAGATCCGCGACGCGATCCGCACCGGCGCCTCCCCCCGCCATGTCCCCGACGAGATCCTCGCCGTGCCGGCCATCCCGCACACGAAGACCGGCAAGAAACTCGAGGTCCCGGTCAAGCGCCTCCTCCAGGGCGCACCCGCCGAGGAGGTCCTCAACCCCTCCGCGGTCGACAACCCCGACCTGATCGCCCACTTCGCCGGCCTGGGAGCCGAACGCCGCCAGGCCCGCCGCCCGCACACCCCCGAAGGCGACTCATGATCCTCTCCGCCTCGCTGACCTGTCTCATCGCGTTGATCTTCGCCCTGCTGGGCGTGGCCAAGATCCTCGCCCTGGGTCCGATGCCCGGCCTGGCCGCCCATGCCGGCTTCACCACCGCGGCCTACCGGGTCATCGGCGGGCTGGAGCTGGCGGGCGCCGTCGGCGTGGCCCTCGGCCCGGCCGTACCGCTGTGCGGCGGCCTGGCCGGTATCGGGCTGCTGATGCTGCTCGCCGGTGCCGTGACCACGCACGCACGCAAGGGCGACGGGCTGACCAAGCTCCTCCCCGCGGTGACATGCGCGGCCCTGGTCGCCTGGTATCTCGTACTCCTCGCCGGCCTCTGACCCGTTGCGGGAGACTGTCGGCGGCCACTCGTCCTGTTAGCGAGCCCACGGCGGGGCTGGCAGACTGACTCTGTGGTTCCGCTGACGGTCGCGGCGGATCAGATCGCGTCCTCATCGCTTACCGGCGCCAGTGTGGTATCAGTCTGCGCACTGCTCTTCACCGTCGCGTCGTTCTGGTGGCTCAATGCCCGACAGGGACGCCTGCAGGCGTGGGAACCTCATTCCTTCGCGGCCATCGTCCACGGTTCCACGGCACGCCTACGACTGCCGCTCGTCCTGCACAACACCGGTCCCAAACCGATCGTCGTGCAGGACCTCATCCTGACCTTCCCCGATGAGCCCGCCTCTCATCTGCCACTCCTGTGGGTGTCCTCCCCGTCCCGGCTCCAACCGGGGCCGGACGAGGAGGCGAGGCTGCCCGCCGGATTCGTCGTGCCCGGCAGAGAAGCGCAACAGCTCTTCCTCGAGTTCGAGGCACCCTTTTCCGGATTCCTGCCGGAGGCCCGTGACTACAAGGCCCAGATACAGGTGCGGGTCGGCCACCGCAAGGGGTGGCGGCCCCTGCTGACGTTCAGTTTGAGGGCCGCCAACATCATCGATCCAGGTCGCTACACCGTTTACAACAACGCACCGGTCGAGCTGACGAAGGAAGACCAGAAAAGAGCGGATGCCGCGCTCCTCGAACTGCTGGAAGAGCACGGGGACGGCTCCCCTCCGGGCGGCAGGAGACAGGGGGGTCCGCCTGATGACGGCGACGCCGACACGAGCGGCTGATGCCGAGTCCCGCATCGACCGAGAACGTTCCCGAAGCTGGGCCTGGCGTGAAGTGACGGGTGCCTGCTGTCCGGAACGTCCCGAATGAATTCGGATGCTTGCGTGTGCCGGCTCGGTCGGAGTCAGACACTCGTCCATGCTTCGAGGAAGGCGTTACGTCCGGCCGCATCGGGCGACTTGTGTCCCGCGTGAAGAACGCGCCAGGCGGTGAGTTCCAGGTCCCGGAGCCACAGTTCGCCGATGACCTGTGTTTTGAGATCAGGGAGGTGCTCGGACTCGGCGAGCGCCTGGCCGATCACCTCTGCGGCCGCAACGCGCTGGGGAGGCGTCATCTCGTCTACGGCCGAGAGGATCTGTCCGGCCAGACCGGTTCCCTCTCCGGCCAGCGAACGCAGCACCAGGTCCTTGATGTTGGTCGGCAGCAGGTAGGCGGTGCCCGAGGTTCTCCACAGGTTCGACCAAAAGGATTCTCCTGCGTCGGTGGGGGCGGGGAGCGCGGCCAGCAGTCCGAGGAGATGCGCGGTGGCCGCGTAGCCATCGGAGTGGGCCGCCGCGAGGACCGCTATGCCGGCGACACGCTCCACGTCGAAACGGCCGGTTTCGAATGGTGAGGGCAGCCCCAATCCTTGTTCCAGCTGATCTGCGAGGGGGGCGGATGCGTGGGAGGGGAACTCGGGAAGCATCGGCGGTCCTTGGGCGTAGGTGGGCGGAGATACGCGCTCGGAAACCTTGGTCCTTCCCGTGGCCAGGCGGCTTACACGGCTTCCGCGGGCCGAGTCGGTGGCGAGACCGGCCTTGAGGGACGCTGTCACGGGTGTGCGGCCGTGGTCACCCTGACAGTGACCGGCGGTCTCCTCTACAGCGCGGTCGCGGTGGTCTACGCCGTCCAACGCACCAGGACACGGCACACAGTGAGGGCCCGCCCGGCACACGCCGGTCGGGCCTCACTGCTCCGTTCGGCTCACACCTGTCCGTATGTCAGGCGGACAGGGGGAGCACCGAGTGTTGCGGACGCCCGCTGGTACGGGCTGGCCATGGGCGCGGTTGCGGCGGCGGGGCGGGTGCGGCAGGTAAAGCCGAGTTGGGTCATGGCCCTGAGGACTTCGCCGGTGCTGAAATCACGGCGGTCCTGGCGGGTGATGACCTGGCCGACCTGCTTGGCGGGGTAGTGGCGTCGTCCGATGATGACAAACTCACCGGTGACCGGCTCAGGTCTGACGCCCGTCATCGATTCCACCACACCGCTCTTGGTCAGGTCGAACGGGAAGCGGGCGATGACACAGCGCATGATGCCTCCAGGGAGACGAGAAGACGGGGCCGGGTGGGGTGAGGGCCGGTTCAGCGGGAAAGGGCGAGGGCGCTCAGCGCATTGCCGTGTTCGTCGGCCACGGGCGCGGCCCCGAGCCAGCGGCAGCGCATCGCACGTTCGGCTTCGGCCCCAGTGGTCAGCGGTGGGGCGAAGGGCACGATGACGTCGGCAAGGTCCCGCAGGCGGATCCGGTCCGTGTATCCGGAGCCGTCACGAACGGCCGTGAGCCCGGCTCGGGTGACCAGGCCGGTGCGCAGACCGTCCTCGTCGCAGACCGCCAGATGACCTGTACGGGCGGCGGTCATCACGGACAGTGCCACCTCCACGGTCATGTCCTCCCAGACCTGCGGTCCGGCCATGTCCATGGTGTCGGCCACCGTGCCGTGCTCGGGTTGGGCGCTCGCCAGGCGGAACTGCGTCTGGTCCAGCGTCAAAGGGTGCCTCCTGTGGAGTTTGCCGGCTTCCTGATCACGAAGGTTCTATGCAGCCGCACCCGCGGTGGACTGCCGTACGGGCGCACGGCGGGCCGCCGAGACGGGGCGGCGTCGCCCGCGTGAGGTGGCGCCGCGCTTCTTGGGGCGTTCGACCACCGGTGCGGTGATGACGACCGGGATGCCGGAGGGTGCCTGGGCGCCGGTGATGCGGTGCAGGGCCTCCTCACCGGCGCGGACCCGGGTGGTCTGCGGGACGATGCCGGCCGCTGCCATGAGGCGAGTCAGGGCGCGGCGCTGGTTGGGGGTGACCAGGGTGACGACACTGCCGGACTCTCCTGCGCGAGCGGTACGGCCGCCGCGGTGGAGGTAGTCCTTGTGGTCGGTCGGCGGGTCGACGTTGACGACGAGGTCGAGGTTGTCGACGTGGATGCCGCGCGCCGCAACATTGGTCGCTACCAGTACGTTGACGTGCCCGCTCTTGAACTGTGCCAGCGTGCGGGTGCGGTGCGGCTGCGACTTCCCGCCGTGCAGGGCGGCGGCCCGTACCCCGCTGTTCAGGAGGTGCTCGGTGAGGCCGTCGACGGCGTGCTTGGTGTCGAGGAACATGATCACGCGGCCGTCGCGTGCGGCAATCTGGGTGGTGGCCGTGTGCTTGTCGGCGCCGTGAACGTGGAGCACGTGGTGCTCCATCGTCGTGACCGCGCCGGCCGAGGGGTCGACGGAGTGCACGACGGGGTCGCTGAGGTAGCGGCGCACGAGCAGGTCGACGTTGCGGTCGAGAGTGGCGGAGAACAGCATGCGCTGCCCTTCGGGGCGGACCTGGTCGAGGAGGGCGGTGACCTGCGGCATGAAGCCCATGTCGGCCATCTGGTCGGCCTCGTCGAGGACGGTGATGGAAACCTGGTTCAGCCGGCACTCGCCACGATCGATGAGGTCTTTGAGGCGTCCCGGCGTGGCGACGACGACCTCGGCGCCACCGCGCAGCGCGCTCGTCTGCCTGCCGATCGGCATTCCGCCCACCACCGTGGCCAGCCGCAGCCTCACGGAGCGGGCGTACGGGGCGAGCGCGTCGGTGACCTGCTGCGCCAGTTCACGCGTGGGTACGAGGATCAGCCCCAGCGGCTGCCTGGCCTCGGCGCGCTGCCCGGCCGTACGGGCCAGCAGCGCCAGCCCGAAAGCGAGGGTCTTGCCGGAGCCGGTGCGGCCACGGCCCAGTACGTCCCGGCCGGCGAGGGAATTCGGCAGGGTCGCGGCCTGGATCGGGAAGGGCACGGTCACGCCTTGTGAGCGGAGCGCAGCCAGCAGTGCCCCGGGCATGTCGAGATCGGCGAAGCCCTCTGCGGCGGGAAGCGCGGGGGTGATCGTCCTGGGCAGCGCGAACTCCCCCTGGACCGCGGCGGGCCCGCGGCCGTAACCACCGGAGCGGCTCGGCCCGCCGGAGCGGCTCCTGGCCGACGAGCCGAATCGGCTGCCACCCCTGCCGGAGTCGGCACTGCCGTTACGGGTGCGGGCGAAGCGGTCGTTCGTGCGTGTGCGGTTCATGCGGAACCTTCCTCGATACGGCACATATCAAGGAATTCCCGAAGCAATGAGCAGCAGAGAGAATTGCGAGAATGGACCGGTGGAATGCGAGAGCAAATCTGACCGACGGAAAATCCGTGCGGGCACAGGCGCTGGAATGAGTGGCGCGAAGCGGACGCAATGTCCGGGCGTCCGCTGCTATGAAGTCCACGAAGGGATGGTGCACCCCTGAAGGATGCTCCGTATGCGGTGAGCCTACGGGTTTCCTGTTTGTCGTCCGCAGGCCAGACCACTGCGGGAAAATGCGAGCAGCTGGGGCCCGCACCCCGAAGGACGCGGGCCCCAGCTACAAGTACGCGACAGTCGGCGTCAGGCGAGAACGATGTTCTCGGCCGTCGGGCCCTTCTGGCCCTGAGCGATGTCGAAGGTCACCTTCTGGCCCTCCAGCAGCTCGCGGAAGCCCTGGGCGGCGATGTTCGAGTAGTGGGCGAACACATCAGCGCCGCCACCGTCCTGCTCGATGAAGCCGAAGCCCTTTTCCGCGTTGAACCACTTCACGGTACCAGCAGCCATGTCATTTCTCCTTTGGGGCAGTGCATCGGGATCCGCACTGCGCGGACCCCGTGTCGCCGCGATGATCAGCCCGTCCGGAAAAAGACCGGATAACAAAAGCGCTTCCAACGGCACAGGCGCCGCCGGGAGGACACTTGGAGTTTTGGGAACCACAACTGCAACTGAGAACGACAGTAGCACGCTGCAGCGGCCTGTGCGGGGCGAAGAATCCCACTTCACTCAAAGCGGTGGAGAATCTGTCTGCCTGTTCCGTTGAAATCTCAGCTCGCGGGCACAGATATTGACCCAGCCGGAGCGTAACGTTTCAGGGAGCATTGGGGGCGCGCCCGGCGTAACGGCTGCTGCCAAAAGGATTGGTGCGGGCACGCACGGGAGCGGCCAGATCGAAGACCATCAAGGACCAGACTCAGCTCGGGGAAGCAGCAGCCACCTGGTGCGGTGGCAGCTCTCCTCGCGACGCGGAAAGTGATCGCGGCCTGGCCGGGATGCTCGCTACCGCTTTCGTGGCCGTCGTGGCACAGCGCCCCAGCCATCGCCATCTCGCAGGTTCCGTCAGTACGCCTGGGCAGCGCGGCCAGCGGTGAAAAGGGCCTCGTCAGCGCTCTGATCGGAGAGCACCGCCGCGGCGATGCAGCACTCGGAGGCCGGGAGTCTGTCATCAGCGTGGCCGGCCCTGGGCCGGTCGCCGCCCGATTCGACCCACGAACCGCACCAGTCCGGCCCTTCCCTCACCACCTCACGCATCATCAGGGCGAGCGTCACATGAGCGTCAGAACTGCCTGTCCCGGACCCTGCGAAGACCGGGAGCACCACGCGCCCGCCTTCCCCGTCACTGATCAAAGCCGCAGGTCAGGGGCGTACGTCCGGCACGCGACCCGGTCCACGTCATGCGCCCGCCAAAACATGTCGACGCGGCCGGCCCGGATCCTGGGAGTCAGGAAATCAGCAGGTCAGAGCCCCTTCGCGGCAGGCTCCAGAATCGCCACGCACTCCACGTGATGCGTCATCGGAAACAGATCGAACGCCCGAAGCGTCCGCACCCGGTAGCCGCCCTCGCGGAAGTACGCCAGGTCGCGGGCCAGCGCAGCGGGATCGCAGGCGACGTAGGCGATGCGGCGGGCGCCCAGGGAGGCGAGGTGGGCGACCGTCGTGCGGCCGGCGCCGGCCCTCGGGGGGTCCAGGACGATCAGGTCGACCTCGGTGATGCCCGTGCGTGGCAGGACCGACTCGACCTTGCCCTGCTCGATGCGGACCCGCGGGAAGTCGGCGAGGTTGTGCCGCGCGTCCTCCACCGCCCGCTTGCCGGACTCGATGCCGAGGACCGCGCCCTTCTCGCCGAGCCGGTCGGCCAACGCCCCCGCGAACAGCCCCACCCCGCAGTAGAGGTCGAGCGCCGTCTCGCCCTTGCGGGGCAGCAGGCCCTGCATCACCGCCGTCACCAGGGTGTCGGCCGCCTTCGGGTGGACCTGCCAGAAGCCGCCGCCCGCGACGCGGTGGGTGCGGCCGTCCGCGCGTTCGCGGACGAAGGGGCGGCCGTGGACGCGGTGGACGCCGCCGGTCTTCTCGTCGACGCGGAGGACGGAGACCGGCTTGTCCAGTTCGACCAGGGGCAGGCGGGCGCCCGGGCGCGGGGTCAGGATCACCTGGCGGTCCTGCGAGCCCGTCGCCGCGATCGCCTCGACCGACTCCATGCCGGTCCAGTCCCGCCGCTCGATGCCCAGCTCGCTGACGCCCTCCGCCGCGATCATGCAGTGGTCGATGCGCTCGATCTCGTGCGAGCGGTGGCGGCGCAGGCCCGCGTGGCCCTCGGCGTCGACGGCGTACTGGACACGCGTGCGCCACTGCGGGACCTGACCCGCGGGCAGCTTGTCGCCCTCGGCCGGCATCACCGTGCCGTCCCAGCCGGCCTCCTCGGGCGTGAGACCGGCGAGCCGCTTGAGCTGTTCGGCGATCACCTCGCCCTTGAGGCGGCGCTGGGCGCCGGGCTTGGCGTGCTGCCAGTCGCAGCCGCCGCAGCGGCCGGGGCCGGCGAACGGGCAGGGGGCCTCGATGCGGTCCTTGGACGCCTCCAGAATCTCCACCGCGTCCGCACGGAGGAACCGGGCTCCCTCCTCGCCCTCGGTCACCCGGGCCACCACCCGCTCGCCCGGCAGCGCGTGCCGGACGAAGAGCACCTGGCCCTCGGCGGTACGGGCGATGCAGTGGCCGCCATGGGCGACGGGGCCGATCTCGACCTCGTACTCCTCCCCGGCCAGCGACTTCTTCGGTTCTGTCTGCATGGCGGGGTGACTCCAGATCGGGAACGGGAAACGGCCGGACAACAGCCCACCAGTTTACGTGGCTGTCGTCCGGCCGTTCACCACGGGCCGAACCCCGGGATCAGTCCTTGGCCGACGACGGCTCCTTGGGCCGCTCCGCCGCCGGACCCCGTCGTACGGCACCCGGTGCGCTCCACTCCTGCCGCTTGCGGGCCCGCATCTTGGCCGCCTCGGAGGACGCCAGCTGATAGGGCACGGAGGTGACCATCACGCCGGGCGTGAAGAGCAGGCGGCCCTTCAGGCGCAGGGCGCTCTGGTTGTGCAGCAGGTGCTCGTACCAGTGGCCGACCACGTACTCGGGGATGATCACGGAGACCGCGTCGCGCGGGGACTCCTTGCGCAGGCTCTTGACGTACTCGATGACCGGCCGGGTGACCTCGCGGTACGGCGAGTCCAGGACCTTCAGCGGTACGTCGATGCCGCGCCGCTCCCACTCCTCGCGCAGCGCCCTGGTCTCGGCCGGGTCGACGTTGACCGTCAGCGCCTCCAGGGTGTCCGAGCGCATCAGCTTGGCGTAGGCCAGGGCGCGCAGGGTGGGGCGGTGGATCTTGGAGATCAGCACGACCGAGTGCACCCGGGACGGGCGGATCAGGTCGTCGTCCGGCTCCTCGGGTGCCGTGAGCTCCTCGGCGACACCGTCGTAGTGCTTACGGATCGCGGTCATCGTCGCGTAGAAGATGCACATGCCCAGGAGCGCCACCCAGGCGCCGTGCGTGAACTTCGTGACCAGGACGACGACCAGCACCAGGCCGGTGAAGAAGGCGCCGAACGCGTTGATCGCGCGGGAGCGCACCATGTGGCGGCGCTTGGCCGGGTCCTTCTCGACCGCCAGGTGGCGGTTCCAGTGCCGGACCATGCCGGTCTGGCTGAGCGTGAAGGACACGAACACGCCGACGATGTACAGCTGGATCAGCCGGGTGGAGTCGGCGCCGTAGATGACGGTCAGCAGGGTCGCGGCACCCGCGAGCAGCACGATGCCGTTGGAGAAGGCGAGGCGGTCGCCACGGGTGTGCAGCTGGCGCGGGAGGTAGCGGTCCTGGGCGAGGATCGAGCCGAGCAGCGGGAAGCCGTTGTAGGCCGTGTTCGCCGCCAGGAACAGCACGAGGGCGGTGGCCGCCGCGAGGACGACGAACAGGAAGCTGCCCTTGCCGAAGACCGCCTCGGCGACCTGGGAGATCACCGGGTTCTGGACGTAGCCGGAGCCGAGCGGGTGGCCGTCCCGGAGCAGGTCGGTGGCCGGGTTCTCGGCCATACGGACCTTGGTCGACATGGCGAGGGCGATGATGCCGCAGAACATGGTGACGGCGAGCCCGCCCATCAGCGCCAGCGTGGTCGCCGCGTTCTTCGACTTGGGCTTGCGGAAGGCCGGGACGCCGTTGGAGATGGCCTCCACGCCGGTGAGCGCGGCACAGCCGGAGGAGAAGGCGCGCAACAGCAGGAAGACCAGCGCGAAGCCCGCGAGGCCCTGGTGTTCGGCCTGGATGTGGAAGTCGGCGGTGGGTGCGCGCATGGTGTCGCCGAGGAGCAGACCGCGGACGGCGCCCCATGCGATCATGATGAAGACGCCGCCGACGAACACATACGTCGGGATCGCGAAGAGCTTGCCGGACTCCTTCACGCCGCGCAGGTTCATCAGCGTCAGCAGGACGATCACGGCGACCGCGCACAGCACCTTGTGCTGGACCACGAAGGGGATCGCGGAGCCGAGGTTCTCGATGCCGGAGGCGATCGAGACGGCGACGGTGAGGACGTAGTCGACGAGCAGGGCGCTGGCCACCGTCAGGCCCGCCTTGGGGCCGAGGTTGGTGGTGGCGACCTCGTAGTCGCCGCCGCCGCTCGGGTAGGCGTGCACGTTCTGGCGGTAGGAGGCGACGACCGTGAACATCAGCACGACGACCGCGACGGCGATCCAGGGGCTGAAGTGGTACGCCGACACGCCCGCGATGGACAGGACCAGCAGGACCTCCCCCGGCGCGTAGGCGACAGAGGACAGCGGGTCGGAGGCGAAGACGGGGAGTGCGATGCGCTTCGGCAGCAGCGTTTCGCCCAGCCGGTCACTGCGCAGTGCGCGCCCGATCAGGATCCGTTTGGGCACGTCGGTCAGTTTGGACACGACAGAGGATCGTACGGCTTCGAACCGGGTGCTTCCACTTGCGGTCGCACATCTGCCTGACGGGTGAAATCGGCGCCGGTCAGGGCTACGGATTCCGCAGCCCCGACGATCTTGTGTCTAGATCTCCATGTCCATATGACAAATCCCGTCCTTGCCGTCGTACGGAGGTCCCATGCCCGCGCCCGCAGAGCTGATCGGCGCCGCCTGCGCCCTCGTCGGCCTCGGAATCCTCACCCTCTTCAGCGTCCTGAGCATCAGCCGCCGCTGAGCCGGAACGCCCGACGGCGAACCCGCCTCCTCGAACCCGTCGTGTTTCCGCACTGCGGGTTCAGGCACCCTTTTCGATCTTGAACGGTCCGAGCGGCTGGGAAAGGCTGGCGAAAGCCACGCGAACCCGCTGTGAACAACAGCGCACGGAGCGATGACCAGCTCTGCCCCACCCGCGCCCAGAGAGGCTGTACGACCGTGATTCGCCGTCTGCTCATACCTGCGATACCCGCCGTGCTCATCGGCGCCGCCCTCCTCCCCACGGTGCTGGCCACCGACATCGGCTGGGACGTCTCCCGCCCCGCCGCGCCGGCCACCGCCTGAGGAGGAGAACCATGACCAACGTCCCGCCCTACCTGCATGTGCCGGCCGCCGACACGCTGCGGGCGCTGGCCGCACACTCCGACGAGGAGCTGAAGTCCTTCCGGGAGAGCTGGGAGGACCTGCCCGTCGACGCGTACATGAAGGACGGTGCCGACTACCGGCGCCGCCGCTACGGCTCCTTCCGCGGCGTGGACCGCATGGAGCCCGACGCGCACGGCGTCTTCCACCAGTCCGTCGAGGTCAACGCCCTGCACGGCGGCGTCGACCGGCTCTTCCCGCCGCTCGCCGAAGAGGTGAAGGCCTCCAAGGTCCTGCGCACCCTGGTGGCCGCGCTCGCCGACCGGCTGCCCGGTGAGTTCGACCGGAGGCGCGGCGGCGTCGGCGTCCACCAGATACGCATCACCGCCACCCGCGGCACGAACGGCCTGCCCGCCCCCGAGGGCGTCCACGAGGACGGCCACCACTTCGTCGCCCAGGTCTTCATGGGCCGCGTCGGCGTCCAGGGCGGTGCCTCGCAGATCTACGACCGCGAGATGCGGCCGCTGCTGCGCACCACGCTCACCGAACCGTTCGAGACGATCATCATCGACGACCGGCGGGTCTTCCACGGCGTCGACGCCATCGAGCCCGCCGACGGCCACCGCACCGGTGTCCGCGACATGCTGCTCGTCGACTTCTTCCCGCGCGCCGATGGGTGACGGCGCCTCCGCGGTGCCGGGCGGCGTCACCGTCCCGGACGGCTTCCTGCGCGAGCTGTCCGAGCGGCTGCCCACCGCCCGCACCGATGCACTGACCCGGTCCGCCTACACCTCCGACGCATCGATCTACCGTGTCGTACCGCGTGCCGTCGTCGAACCCCGGGACGCCGAGGAGGCCGCCACCGCCGTGGCGGTCGCCGCGGCGCACGGGGTCGGCGTCACCGCTCGCGGCGGCGGCACCTCCATCGCCGGCAACGCCATCGGCGCCGGCCTGGTGCTGGACTTCTCCCGGCACATGAACAAGGTCCTCGCCATCGACCCGGATGCCGGTACGGCCACCGTGCAGCCCGGCGCGGTCCTGGGCACCGTCCGGGCGCGCGCCGCCGAGCACGGGCTGACCGTCGGCCCCGACCCGTCCACCTACTCGCGCTGCACCATCGGCGGCATGATCGGCAACCATGCCTGCGGGCCGCACTCCGTGGCCTGGGGCACCACCGCCGACATCACCGAGCGCATCGAGCTGCTGCGCGCCGACGGACGGCTGCTCAGCGTGGGCCCCGGCACCACCGGCGACCGGGACCTCGACGAACGGCTCCGGGGTCTGCGGGACGCGCACCTGGCCGGCATCCGCACCGAGCTGGGCCGCTTCAGCCGCCAGGTCTCCGGCTACGGACTGGGCCGGCTGCTGCCGGAGCACGGCTTCCACGTGGCGCGCTCGCTGGTGGGCTCCGAAGGCACCTGCGGCCTGGTCCTGGGCGCGACGATCAACCTGGTACCGCTGCCCGCCGCCCGGGTCCTGCTGGTCCTCGGCTTCCCGGACGTCTACGACGCCGCCACCGCGGCCCCCGGCCTGGCGCGGGCCGGCGCCCTCACCGTCGAGGGCATGGACGCCGCCCTGGTGGACGCGCTGCGCGCGCGGCCCGGGCAGGCGGCGGGCGTCGACCTGCTGCCGCCCGGCGGGGCCTGGCTGTACTGCGAGATCGAGGGCACCGACCCGGCGGACGCCGAGGAGCGGGCCCGGCGGATCGGGAAGGAGAGCGGGGCCCGCTGGGAGGTCTTCACGGACGCCGGCCGTACCGACGCCCTGTGGAGCATCCGGCGCAACGGCGCCGGCATCGCCACCCGCATGGCCGACGGCCGGGAGGCCTGGCCGGGCTGGGAGGACTCCGCGGTACCCGCCGAGAACCTCGCCGGTTACCTGAAGGACCTGCACGCCCTGATGGCCGAGCGGCAGCGGCAGGGCACCATCACCGGCCACTTCGGCGAGGGCTGTCTGCACCTGCGCGTCGACTGGGACCTCACCAGCGAGGCGGGCATCGCCGACTACCGCGCCTTCATCGAGACCGCCGCCGACATCGCCGTCTCGCACGGCGGCTGTGCCTCCGGCGAGCACGGCGACGGGCGGGCCCGCTCCGAGCTGCTGACCCGTACGTATTCGCCCGAACTCCTCGGCGCCTTCCGGCAGTTCAAGGAGATCTGGGACCCCGAGGGGCTGCTCAACCCGGGCATCCTGGTCGACCCGGCCCCCCTGGACGCCGATGTGCGGCCCGGCCCCGGGCACGACCGGCACGCGCTGCCGCTGCTCACCCTGTCCGCCGACAAGGGCTCGATGGCGGGTGCGGTACGCCGCTGCATCGGCGTCGGCAGCTGCCGCAACGCCACCGGCGCCATGTGCCCGTCGTTCCAGGCCACCGGGGACGAGGTGCACTCCACGCGCGGCCGGACCCGGGTGCTCGGCGAGATGCTGCGCGGCGAGACGCTGCCGGACGCCTGGCGGTCCGAGGAGGTCCGCGAGGCGCTCGACCTGTGCCTGTCCTGCAAGGCGTGCAAGAGCGAGTGCCCGGTCAACGTCGACATGGCCGCGTACAAGGCGGAGTTCCTGCACCAGCACTACAAGGGGCGGTTGCGTCCCCGGGCGCACTACGTGCTCGGCTGGCTGCCCCTGCTCGGCCGGCTCGGCTCCCTGGCGCCGGGCGCGGTCAACGCGCTGGCCCGACGGCCGGGGATCGCCCGGAGGCTGTCGCGGCTGGCCGGTCTGGAGACCCGGCGAGGCCTGCTGGGGGTCGCTCCGCGCACCTTCCGGCAGTGGTTCGCGGCCCGGCGGGCGGCGCCCGCAGCGGGACGGCGGACCGTCGTGCTGTGGCCGGACACCTTCTCCAACTTCCTCGACCCGTCCGGCGCACAGGACACCGTCGAGGTGCTGGAGGCGCTCGGGTACCGCGTCGTCCTGCCGGACGGCCCGGTCTGCTGCGGCCTGACCTGGTACTCCACGGGGCAGCTGGGAGTGGCCCGCACGGTCCTCGCGCGTTCCCTGAAATCCCTGGAGAAGCACCTCGCGGCCGGGCACACGGTCGTCGGCGTGGAACCGTCCTGCACGCAGGCTCTGCGTGAGGAGTCCGTCGAGCTGCTCCCCGAATCGCCGGCCGCGCGCCTGCTCGCGGCGCAGACGACCACGCTGGCCGAACTCGTCGCCGGGCACGAGGGCCCCTGGCCCTTCGGCCCCCTCGACACCGACGCCGTACTCCAGCCGCACTGCCACCAGGAGGCGGGTCCCGGCCACCGGGCCGAGCTGGAGGTCCTGAAGCGGCTCGGCGTGGACACCGACGTGGTCACCGCGGGGTGCTGCGGGCTCGCCGGCAACTTCGGCTACGAGCCCGGGCACTGGGAGGTCTCCCAGTCCTCGGCGGAGCGTGAGCTGTACCCGAAGGTGCGCGCGGCGGACGAGAGCACGGCGATCGTCGCCGACGGCTTCTCCTGCCGTACGCAGATCTCCCAGGGCACCGAGCGCACGGCCACCCACCTCGCGGCACTGCTGCGCAGGGCGCTGGGCAGCGGCGGCGGTTCGGGTGATGTACCAGCACAGCGAAAGAACGGATGACGTATGCGCATCGTGAGGTACCGGGAAGCGGCGGGGACCGAGGGGGTGTACGGCCTCCTCGGCGCCGACGGGCTGATCACGCCGTTGGCCGGGGACCCGTACGGCACCCGCGCTCCGGCCGGGGACCGCCCGCCCCGCCCCTTGGACGAGGTGACGCTGCTCGCCCCGGTGGAGCCCTCGAAGGTGATCGCGGTCGGCCGCAACTTCGCCGCCCACGCCGCGGAGCTGGGCAACCAGGTGCCGGAGCGGCCGCTGATCTTCCTCAAGCCGTCCACCAGCGTGGTCGGTCCCGGAGCGGACATCGTCTTTCCGGAGTACACCGACGAGCTCCACCACGAGGCGGAGCTGGCGGCGGTCGTCGGCGTCCAGTGCCGCGACCTGGCACCCGAGGACGTACCGGGCGTACTGCTCGGCTACACCTGCGCCAACGACGTCACCGCTCGCGACCTGCAAAAACCCGACGGCCAGTGGTGGCGGGCCAAGGGTTCGGACACCTTCTGCCCGCTCGGCCCCTGGGTGGAGACCGACCTGGACCCGGCCGCGCTGCGGGTCACCGCCACCGTCAACGGCGAGCTGCGGCAGGAGGGCGGCACCCAGCAGATGGTCCGCCCCGTCGACGAGCTGATCGCGCACATCAGTTCGGCGATGACGCTGCTGCCCGGCGACGTGATCCTCACCGGCACTCCGGCGGGCGTCTCGCGGATGTTCCCCGGTGACACGGTCACCGTCGCCGTCGAGGGCCTGGGCGAGCTGACCAACACGGTGGTGCGGGCCTCATGACCGCAGCCGTCGTCGCCGGGGTCTTCCTCGTCCTCACCCTGGCCTCCGTCATCCGCACCACCGCGGGGTTCGGCTTCTCGCTGGTCGCCGTACCCCCGCTGACGCTGCTGCTCGACCCGGTGACGGCCGTCGTCGTCGCCGCGATCATGGCGGCGCCGCTCAGCCTGTGGATCGCCGTGAAGGACTGGCGGCACGTGGACCGGCGGATCACCGCCGTGGCGCTGGGCGCGGGCCTGCTGGGCGTGCCGTTCGGGGTGTGGCTGCTGCACGTGCTGCCCGGACGGGCACTGTCGCTGGTCATCGCGGTCGTGGTGCTGCTGTGCACGCTGATGGTGTGGCGCCGGGTCACCGTGCGCGGCGGGCTGGCCGCGGTCGCCTGGATCAGCGCGTTCTCCGGCGCCTCCTTCGCCTCCACCGGCATCGACGGCCCGCCGATGGTGGCCGCCATGCAGAGCCTGCGGCTGCCACCGCGGGTGCAGCGCGCCACGCTGGGCGTGGTGTTCTCCGGTACGAGCCTGGCGTCGCTGAGCGGTTACGCGCTCAGCGGGCGTCTCACCGCTCAGGTCGGGTGGGCGCTGCTCGCCGGGGTGCCGGCGCTGCTCATCGGCATCGTCGTCGGCGAGCGCATCTTCGCCCGCTTCGACTCCGAACGCTTCCGGCAGGCCGTCCTGGGGCTGCTCGTCGTCAGTTCGGTGTCGGTGATCGCCGGCGTGCTCTCGGGCTGACCACCCTGCCACCCCTTCCCCCCGTCTCTTCCAGAACGACAGATGGGAGCCCTCGCATGCGCCTCGCCGCACGCGCGCACTCCGTATCCGGATCCAAGACCTCCGGCACCCGCAACAAGGCCGAAGCCCTCCGGGCCCAGGGCGTCGACATCGTCAACTTCGCTGCGGGAGAGCTGGACTTCGCCCCGCCCGCCGACGTCCTGCGCGCCCTGCACGCGGCCACGGACGCGGACACCCACCGCTACACCGACACCGCGGGGCTGCCCGCCCTGCGCACGGCCCTGGCCGAGCGGATCACCCGGCTGTCCGGGGTGCCGTACGCGGCGCAGGAGGTGATCGTGACCACCGGGGCCAAGCACGGTCTGCACCTCGCCGCGCTGGCCCTGCTCGACCCGGGCGACCAGGCGCTGGTCCCCAACCCGGGCTGGGGCACCTTCGCCGCGCAGATCCGCATTGCGGGCGGTGAACCCGTGCCGGTGGAGACGTCCGACACCGGGTTCGTGCCGGACGTGGACCGGCTGGAGGCCCTGCGGACGCCGCGCACCCGCCTGCTGGTCCTCAACACCCCGAACAATCCGACCGGCGCGGTCTGCCCGCCCGAGCAGCTGGCCCGCATCGCCGCCTGGGCGGTCGCCCACCGCGTGTGGATCGTCTTCGACGAGTGCTACGGCGAACTCGTCCTGCCCGGTGCGGCCCACGCCCACCCCGCGGCGCTGGTGCCTCAGGCCCGCGACCTCACCGTCGGCATCGGCTCGTTCTCCAAGAGCTTCGCCGTCACCGGCTGGCGCGCGGGCCATGTGCACGGCCCGCGTCCGCTGATCGACACGCTGAAGAACCTGCAGAGCCACACCGCGTCGAACGTCACCAGTGTCGTCCAGCACGCGCTGCTGCCGGCGGCCCGGGGCGAACTGGACGGTTTCACGGAGCACGTCCGCGAGGTGCTGGCCCGGCGGCATGCACTGGTCGGCGAAGCCCTCACCACCATCGACCACATCCGGCCCGCCACCACTCCCCAGGGTGCCTTCTACTACTTCCTGGACGTCCGTGACGTGATCGGCCGCAAGCTCGGCGGCGTCCCCGTCCCGGACACCGACACCCTCACCGGTGTCCTCATGGAGCAGGCGCACATCGCGCTGACCCCGGGCACGGCCTTCGGCACCGAGGGCTTCGTGCGGTTGTCGTACGCGATCGCCGAGGACCGCATCGACGCGGGCCTCGCCTCGCTGCGGGAGGTGATGACCGGTGTCGAGTGAGCCCGCCGCGGCCGGCCGCCGTCCGCTGGTCCTGTACTTCGGCGCCGTGCAGCGCCCCGAGTTCTACGCCGGCCTGCTGGAGGCAGGGGTGGCACTGGGTGTGCTGCGGGACACCGACAGCGTGCACACGCTGGAGCCCGAGGAGTTCGAGGTCGTCGAGCACCTGCGGTTCGCCGACGGCGCGGACGCGGTCGTACGCCGGATCGAGGAGATCGGCCGGACCTGGCGGATCGACTCGGTGCTGAACGTCGACGAGACCCTGGTGCCGCTGTGGGCGGAGGTGTGCGCGCGGCTCGGGCTGGCCGCGATGAGCCGCGAGGCGGCGGCCGCGGTGCGCAGCAAGAGTGTGATGCGGCGCAGGTTCGCCGAGCACATCGGGGAGCACGCCTCCGCCCGCTCGGCCGTGGTGACGAGCGAGGAGCAGGCGCTGGCCTTCGCCGCCGGCACCGGCTATCCGGTGGTGCTCAAGCCCGGCAACCTGTGGGGCAGTTATTTCGTCTCGCGGTGCGAGAACGCCGCCGAGCTGGCCACCGCCCACCGCGAACTGGCCGCCACGCTCCCGGAGTTCAGTGCGGGACAGCGCATCGGCGACACACCGGTGGAGATCCTGGTCGAGGAGTTCCTGACCGGCACCAACCACTCCGTGGAGTGCCTGGTGCTCGGCGAACAGGTGTGGACGACACCGGTCGTGGACGTCGTCACCGGTACCGACCTGGGCGGCACCGACTTCCACCACTTCGCCCGTGTCACCGCCACCCGCCTCACGCCCGGCGAACGCGAGCGGATGCGCGCCCTGGCCGCGGACGCGGTCCGTGCCCTCGGCATCCGGCGCGGTCTCGCCCATGTCGAGTTCGTGCACGGCCCCGACGGTCCCCGGCTGATCGAGGCGGCCGGCCGCCCCGGTGCCAACCGTGCCCCGCTGCTGCGCGAGGCGTACGGCATCAATCTGATCGCTGGCTACCGGGACGTGCTGCGCGGCGTGGAACCGGACGTGGAGCCGGTGCGCGACGGGGCCGCCGCGGTCGTCACACCGTATCCGGAGCGAGCCGGGACGCTGGTCGCCTATCACGGCCTGGACCGGATCCGCGCCCTGCCCGCCACCGCCCAGGTCGATGTGTACAAACACCCCGGCGACCTGGTCCGGCCCCGCCACGAGGGTGCCGCCTCCCCGCTGCGGATCGAGCTGCGCGCCGACTCGCCCGAGCTGCTGCTGGCGGACCTGGACCGGCTGACGGCCCTGAGCGAGGACCTTTTCGTGCTGGAACCGGCGGCGGCTCCAGAGGCGGCGCTGTGAGCGGCCGGCACGTCGTCTTCCTGGAGAGCAACCTCACCGGCAGCGGGTACGAGGCCATCGCCGCCGCGCGCCGCGCCGGCCACCGGGTCACCTTCCTCACCCGGGATCTGTCGCTGTACCTGGCTCCGGGTCATGAACGCCTGGACCTCGGTCTGGTCGACGAGGTCGTCACCTGCGAGACCAACGATCCGGCCGCCGTCGTGGCCGCCGTACGGGGCCTGGCGCACCCGGCGGACGCGATCGTGGCCGTCGGCGAGTGGCACATGATCAGCGGCGCCGAGGCCTCGCGCGCGCTCGGGCTGCCCGGTCCCGACCCCGCGGGGGTCCGCGCGGCCCGCGACAAGTCACGGACCCGCCGGCTGTGCGCGGACGCGGGCGTGCCGGTGCCGGGGTTCGCCCGTGTCGGGACGCCGGAGGAGGTGCACGGCGCGGACCTCGCGTACCCCTGCGTGGTCAAGCCGCTCGACGACGGCGGCAGCAACGGCGTACGCCTGTGCCGCGACGCGGACGAGGCTGCCGACCATGTGCGGCTGCTGCTGAAGGAGACCCACAACGAGCGCGGCCAGCGCAAGATCCCGGCGGCGCTCGTCGAGGAGTACGTCGACGGACCCGAGGTCAGCGTCGAGGCGCTGGTGCGCGGCGGCGAGGTGTCCGTCCTCGCCGTCACCCGCAAGGAGCTGGGCGAGCTGCCGTACTTCTGCGAGACCGGCCACCACGTGCCGGCCGCGCTCGGCTCCGGCCTCGACGAGGCATGCGCGGACGTGGCCGCCGCCGCGCTGCGGGCCGTCGGTTTCGACTTCGGCGCCGCCCACGTCGAACTGCGGCTGGCCGCCGACGGCCCGCGCCTCATCGAGATCAACTGCCGTCCCGCGGGCGACCGGATCACCCAACTCGTGGCGCTCGGCACGGGCGTGGACATCCCCGCCGAGCTGGTCACGATGTACCTGACTCCCGGGGACGCGCACCCACTGCCCGCGCCCGGGCACCACCGGGCCGCTGCCATCGCCTTCCTCCCCGCGGTCGAGGGCGTGGTCACGGCGGTCACGGGCGCCGACGAGGCGGCCCGGCTGCCCGGGGTCCTCGACGTCGGTGTCTACGTCGGGCCCGGCGCCCGGGTGCGGCCCCTGCCCAACAACACCGCCCGCTACGGGCACGTGGTCGCCGTCGCCCCGACCGGTCCGGAGGCGCTGCGGCGGGCGCGGGCGGCGGCGGACGCCGTGACGGTGACCACCGCGCGGGCCTGAAGTCCTGTTCACCCCCACCACTCGCACACCAAGGAGCACCGCCATGCTCGGATCCACCCGTCATCCCTCCTTCCGCTCGGTCCTCGCCGCACGCCGTGCCGCCGGGGGCGCGGTGCGGGTCGCCGGCGCGCATGACGCGCTGGGCGGCCGGCTCGCCGAGTCCGCCGGCTTCGACGCCGTCTGGGCGTCCAGCCTGGAGGTGTCCGCGGCACGCTGCCTGCCGGACGCCAGCGTGCTGACGATGACCGAGTACCTCCAGGCCGCGGCGAACACCCAGAAGGCCATCGGCATCCCCGTCGTCGCCGACGTGGACACCGGCTACGGCAACAACCTGAACGTGGCGCACATGGTCCGCGAGTACGAGGCGGCCGGGATCACCGCGGTCGCCATCGAGGACAAGCAGTTCCCGAAGATGAACAGCTTCGTCGCCACCTCCCACACCCTCCTCGACACCGAGACGTTCTGCTCCAAGCTGCGCGTCGCCAAGCAGGCCCAGCGCACCGAGGACTTCTTCGTCATCGCCCGTACCGAGGCGCTGATCGACGGCCTCGGCGTCGAGGTCGCCCTGGAGCGCTGCCACGCCTATGTGGACGCGGGCGCCGACGCCGTGCTGGTCCACTCGAAGATGCCGACCAACGAGCAGGTGCTCGCCTTCCTCGCCGAGTGGCGGGACCGCGCGCCGGTGGTGGTCGTCCCGACCACCTACCCCGACTGGCACATCGACGACGCCGCCAAGGCCGGCGTGTCCACGGTGATCTACGCAAACCAGGGCCTGCGCGCCACCATCCGGGCGCTGCGTGAGACCTACGGCACGATCCTCGACCGGGGCGCGACCACCGAACTGGAGGGCCGCATCGCCTCCGTGAAGGACATCTTCTCGCTGCAGCGGCTGGCCGACTGGCAGGAGCTGGAGTCGGCGTGAGAGCACCGCACCCGGGAGCGGCCGTCGTACGGCAGCCGCTCCCGCCCGTGTTCTGGCTGCTGTTCGCCGGGACGCTCCTGAACCGGCTGGGCATCCTCGTCCCGGCGTTCCTCTCCCTGTACCTGGCCGCCGGGGCGGGGCTGTCCGCCGGCACCATCGGGGTGCTGGTCGGCCTGTGGGGTGCGGGGTCCGTGGCGGGGTCCCTCGCGGGCGGTGCGCTGGCCGACCGGATCGGGCCCCGGGCGGCGGTGCTGTGCTCGCAGGCGGTCTCGCTGGCCGCCTCCCTCGCCCTGGCCGGCACCCGGCGCACCGGCCTCCTGGCCGCGGTCGTGCTGCTGTCCGGATGCGCGTCCACGCTGCACAAGCCGGCCGGTGCGGTCGTGGTCGCCCGGGCCCTGCCCGAGTCAGGCCATGTGCGCGCCTTCGGACTGCTCTACTGGGCCTCCAACATCGGCGCCGCGATCTCGCCCGCGGTCTCCGGCGTCCTGCTCGAACGCGGTGCCGGCTGGCTGATCGTGCTCAACATCACGACCGCCCTGTGCTACAGCGCGGTGGCGCTGCGCCTGCCCGGGCGGGGGCCGGGCGCCCCGGGCGGCAGCGGTGCCGTACACGGCCTGCTGTCCCCCTTCCGCTCCGGACCGGTCGCGCGCTTCCTGTGCCTGTCCTTCTGCCTGGCCCTGATCTACCTGCAGAAGCAGTCGACACTGCCGCTGGAGATGGCGGCGCACGGGCTGAGTCCGCACGCCTACGGCCTGGTCGTCTCCCTCAACGGACTGCTGATCATCGTCCTGCAGCCCGTCGTGTCCCGGCTGGCCGGACGGATCGGCATGGACGCCCAGTTCGTCCTCGCCGGACTGCTGGTGGCGCTCGGGTTCGGCGCCAACGCCGTGGCCGGGGCCGCATGGTCGTACGCCGCCGCACTCACCGTGTGGACGCTGGGCGAGATCCTGCTGGTGCCGCAGGCGTCGGCGTTCCTGGTCCGGCACGCGCCCGAGGGCCGGGCGGGCGCCTACCAGGGCGCGTACCAGTTCGTGTGGAACCTCGGCCTGGTGCTCGGCGCGCCGCTGGGCATGACGGTGCGTCAGGCCTACGGCGGGGACACATTGTGGACGGCGTGCCTGGTGCTCGGGACCGGGGTGGTGGTGCTCTACGCGGTGTACGCGGCCCGGGCGCGGGCGGATCAGCCGACGGTGGACAGCGAGGCGGCGTGAACCGAGGTGTGCTCCGGGTCCTCCGGGGGCTCGTCCGGCACATGCGCTTCCAGCAGGCCGGACTTGGCGATCAGGTAGCCGAGCTGTGCCCGGCTGCGGCTGCCGAGCCGGTCCGAGAGCCGGGCGATGTAGGCCTGGCAGCGCCGGATGCTGATGCCGAGCTGCTGGGCGGTCACGGCGTCCTTGTCGCCGGCGACCACGTGCCGCAGGATCGCCAGCTCCATCTCGTCGGTGATCCGCGCCGTCGCCCGGTCCCGGCCCGGCGGGGTGAAGGGGACGGCGCGGAGCCAGGACCGTTCGAAGACCACCGCGAGGAAGGAGACGACCGCCGGGATGCGCACCTCGACGGCCACCGAGCGGTCTTCGGTGCCCGGAATGAAGGCCACCTTGCGGTCGAAGATGATCAGCCGGTCGAAGTTCTCGTCCAGGGTGCGCACTTCCGCGCCGTGCTCCTCGATGGCCCGTACGTACGCCTGGGTGGCGGGGCCGGAGCGCGCGTTGTGCTGGTAGATCGTCTTCATCCGGGCGCCGCGCCTGAGCATGTCGAGCGTCGGGGGAAGTGCGGTGGCGAGTACCTCGGCGGAGCGCGGTCCACCCGGTTGCGAGGTGAGGATCTCCTCGTGGCACTCGCGGGTGGCGATCTCGATGGCGGCGTTGATGTGGGGCAGCCCCGAGTGCACCTTGTACCCGCCCGAGTCCCGCTGGCGCAGGTAGGCGTCCACCGCCGGGGCCAGTGTCTCCTGGTCGCGCAGCAGGCGCCCGATCATCTCCTGCGCCTCGTCGAGGACGCCCTTCGCCCGCAGGCCGCCGACGCGGGCGGGGTTCACGGCGGCGTAGGTGACGGGGTGGCGGCCCTCACCGGCCTCGCCGCTCTCGTGCAGCAGCCCGATCGCGACCAGCCTGCGCACCGCTTCCGGCGGCGCTCCGTCGGCCGGCCCGGGCAGTCGGGGCAGCAGGGAGACGTAGACCTCGACGTCCTCCGGCTCCAGTAAGCCCCCGCCCCGCGCGACCCTCAACTCGCCCCGTTCCGTCACGATTCCCCCGAGCTGCGGCAACGTTGTCCACGATCTTCGCTGTCTTCAAATGTAACCACCGCAACCACTGTTCACACCTCACAGGCCTGTGACGGGCGTCTCCTGCCGCTACGGTGGCCGCAGCGCGGACGGCGGCAGCAAACCGCGACCCACGAGCGGATGACGGCGGCATTCCCCGGCATGATGTTGCCTTGCGGGCCGCGAACGGCCCGCAAGGTAGCGCGTGGCGAGCCGAGAGAGGAACATGAAAACGACGTTGGGACAGGTCGGACGGCCTGCCGAAAGTGCGGTGTGAGGCGATGCACATTGTCATCATGGGCTGCGGACGAGTGGGCTCCGCTCTGGCCCAGACCCTGGAGCAACAGGGCCACACGGTCGCCGTGATCGACCAGGACCCCACCGCCTTCCGCCGGCTGGGCCCGGGCTTCGGGGGCCGCCGGGTCACCGGGGTCGGCTTCGACCAGGACACGCTGCGCGAGGCGGGCATCGAGGAGGCCGGGGCCTTCGCCGCCGTCTCCAGCGGTGACAACTCCAACATCATCTCCGCGCGCGTGGCCCGCGAGATGTTCGGCGTGGAGAACGTGGCCGCGCGCATCTACGACCCGCGCCGTGCCGAGGTCTACCAGCGTCTGGGCATCCCCACCGTGGCCACGGTGCGCTGGACCGCCGACCAGATGCTGCGCCGCCTGCTGCCCTCGGGCGCCGAGCCGCTGTGGCGCGACCCCACCGGGGGCGTCCAGCTCGCCGAGGTGCACGCCTCCGCGAAGTGGGTCGGTCACAAGATCAGCAAGCTGCAGGAGGAGACGGGCGTCCGCGTGGCGTTCCTGACCCGTCTGGGGGAGGCGATCCTGCCGACCTCGCAGACGGTGCTGCAGGAGGGCGACCTCGTGCACGTGATGATGCGGACGGACGAGGTCGAGAAGATCGAGGCGGCGTTCGCCCAGGGACCGGAAGAGGAGGGCGGTCACTGATGAGGGTCGCCATTGCCGGAGCCGGCGCCGTCGGCCGCTCGATCGCGGGCGAGCTGCTGGAGAACGGCCACGAGGTCCTGCTCGTCGACAAGGCCCCGACCGCCATCTCGGTGGAGCGGGTGCCCCAGGCGGAGTGGCTGCTGGCCGACGCCTGCGAGATCACGTCCCTGGACGAGGCGGCGCTGCAGCGCTGCAACGTCGTCATCGCCGCGACCGGCGACGACAAGGTCAACCTGGTCGTCTCGCTGCTCGCCAAGACGGAGTACGGCGTCCCGCGGGTCGTCGCCCGCGTCAACAATCCGAAGAACGAGTGGCTGTTCAACGAGGCCTGGGGCGTGGACGTGGCCGTCTCCACCCCGCGCCTGATGTCCGCCCTGGTCGAGGAGGCGGTCTCGGTCGGCGACCTGGTCCGCCTGCTCCGCTTCAGCCACGGCGACGCCAACCTCGTCGAGCTGACATTGCCCGAGGAGTCGGCCCTGGCCGGCACCCAGGTCGGTGACGTCGAGTGGCCCGAGGACACCTCGCTGGTCACGATCATCCGCGGCACCCGCGTGCTGACCCCGTCCAAGGAGGACTCCCTGGAGGCGGGCGACGAGCTGCTGTTCGTGGCCGCCCAGGCCCGGGAGGAGCAGCTGGAGGAGCTGTTGTCGGTGCGGCGGGAAGAGGCCTGACCGCCACATCGAGAAGGGCGCCCTCTCCCCGAGGGCGCCCTTCTTCGTCGTACGACGGCCGACCAGCCGCCGGACACCCCCTAGCCCTCCCGGCGGTGCCTGCCGCCGGCGGCCTCGGCAGCGGCCTTCCTCTCCTCGGCCGCCTTCTCCTCCGCCTCCATCTCCGCGAACACGTCGATCGGCGCGGGCGCCTTCGCCAGGAAGACCCAGGTGAGCCACACCGCCAGCAGGAACGGCGGGATCTTCAGGGCGACCAGGACCCAGCCGAGCCTGGTGGTGTCGGACCACCAGTAGAGCGGGAAGAGGATCGCGCACTTGGCGAGCAGGATCAGGCCCCAGGCCCAGCTGGCCTTCGCGTAGGCCTTCTTGCGGCCGGGGTTGCGGGTGCGCCAGGAGAGGTTCTCCTTGAAGACCGGGCCGAGGATGAGGCCGATCAGGGGCACCCCGGCGAGGGTCGTGACGATGTACGCCAGCGCCAGGCCCAGCGTGTAGAGCATGCCGGGCAGGTAGAAGTCCTTGGCGTTGCCGGTGAACATCGCGAAGACCACGCCGAAGGCCACGCCGAACACGCCGCTGAAGGCGTGCTTGACGGTGTCCTTCATCGCGAGCCGGACCACGACCAGGACCAGGGAGACGATCAGCGCCGCGATCGCCGACACATGCAGGTCCTTGCTGACCGTGAAGATCGCGACGAAGAGCAGGCCCGGCACGACCGTCTCGACCATGCCGCGGACACCGCCGAACGCCTCGAACAACGCGGCCTCGGTCACCGCGCGGGCGTCGCCGGTCTCGTCGGGGGGATTGTGGTCGGTGCTTTCGGTCGGCTTGTCGAGGGACGTCACCGGCTACTCCCGTCCGAGGGGTCGCAGTTCGTACTTCGGGTTGAAAAGCACCCGGCGGCCCCGGCTCATCGAGATCCGGCCCGATGCGATCAGCTTGCGCCCCGGTTCTATGCCCACGATGGAACGCCTGCCGAGCCACACCACGTCCAGCGCGGCGGAGCCGTCGAACAGCTCGGCCTCCAGGGCCGGGACCCCGGCGCGTGGTCGCAAGGTGACCGTGCGCAAGGTACCAGTTACGGTGACGATCTGCCGGTCGTGGCAGTCACCGATCTTCGTGCAGCCCGCCGTCTCGGCGTCTTCGCGCAGCTCCTCGGACTCCAGGTCCTCCTGTGAGGAGGAGAGCCGGTCGAGCATGCGCCGGAACCGGCCGGCCGGCTTTTCGGAACGAGGAACAGCACTCATACCTGAAGCGTACCGGGGCCCACCGACGGCACCGTAGCGCAGCTCACTTCTCGAAGCGGTATCCCATGCCGGGCTCGGTGACGAAGTGCTTCGGGTGCGAGGGGTCCGTCTCCAGCTTCCTGCGCAGCTGGGCCATGTATACGCGCAGGTAGTTCGTCTCGGTCCCGTACGAGGGCCCCCACACCTCCTGCAGCAGCTGCTTCTGGCTGACCAGGCGCCCGGTGTTGCGGACCAGCACCTCCAGCAGGTGCCACTCGGTCGGGGTGAGGCGGACGTCCCTGCCGGCCCGGTTGACCTTCTTGGCGGCCAGGTCGACGGTGAAGCCCTCGGTCTCCACGGTCGTCAGGTCGTCCTCGCCGGCCCCGACCGGCTCGGCCCGGCGTACGGCGGCCCGCAGCCGGGCCAGCAGCTCGTCCATGCCGAAGGGCTTGGTGACGTAGTCGTCGGCGCCCGCGTCCAGCGCCTCGACCTTCTCGTCGGAGGAGTGCCGGGCGGACAGGACCAGGATGGGCACGCGGGTCCAGCCCCGCAGGCCCTTGATCACCTCGACGCCGTCCATGTCGGGCAGACCCAGGTCCAGCACGACCACGTCGGGGTGCCGGGAGGCGGCGAGTTCGAGCGCCGTACGGCCGTCGGGGGCCGCGTCGACCTCGTACTTGCGCGCCTTGAGGTTGATCACGAGGGCGCGCACGATCTGCGGCTCGTCGTCGACCACGAGCACCCGGGTCGTCATAGGGTCTGCCTTTCTGGTTCTGCGAGGTCCTCCCCCGTGGGAGATCCTGCGAGGTCCGCGCCCGCCTCCAGGGGCTCCGGACCCGGTCGTGCGGCCCGCAGGCTCAGGACCATGGTGAGGCCCCCGCCCGGCGTGTCCTCGGCGTTGAGGGTGCCGCCCATGGCCTCCGCGAAGCCCCGGGCGACCGCGAGGCCGAGCCCGACCCCGGCGCCGCGCGGGGCGTCACCGTACCGCTGGAAGGGCTCGAAGATACGGTCCTTGGCCTCGTCCGGCACGCCCGGCCCGCGGTCCACCACCCGCACCTCCACCCGGTCCGCCATGGCGCTCGCGGAGACCAGCACCGGGCGCCCGCGCGGGCTGTACTTGACGGCGTTCTCCACCAGGTTGGCCACGGACCGCTCCAGCAGCCCGGGGTCGACCTCGACCATCGGCAGCGTCTCGGGCACGTCCAGTGCGACGCTGTCCTCGGGTACGCCGCCCAGGGCCATGGGGACCACTTCGTCCACGTCGATCTCGCGGATCAGCGGGGTGACCGTACCGGTCTGCAGGCGGGACATGTCGAGGAGGTTGCCGACGAGGTGGTCGAGCCGGTCGGCGCCCTCCTCGATGCCCTTCAGCAACTCCGCCCGGTCCTCCTCGGACCAGGCCACGTCGTCGGAGCGCAGACTCGACACCGCGGCCTTGATGCCGGCCAAGGGCGTGCGCAGGTCGTGGCTGACAGCGGCCAGCAGGGCGGTGCGGATGCGGTTGCCCTCGGCGAGGGTGCGGGCCTGGTCGGCCTCCTCCTGCAGCCGCCGGCGGTCCAGGACGACGGCCGCCTGCGCGGCGAAGGCGGCGAGCACCCGGCGGTCCTCGGCGGGCAGCACCCGGCCGGTGAGCGCGAGCGCCATGTGGTCGCCGACGGGCATGTCGACGTCGGCGTCCTCGGGCCGCTCCAGCGCCCGCCCGAACCCGGCGCGCCCGGCGCAGGTCCACGGCTCGACGTCGCTCGCCCGCTCCAGCAGCGCGGCCGACTCCATCGCGAAGGTCTCCCGGACCCGCTCCAGCAGCTCCTCCAGGCTGGTCTCGCCGCGCAGCACGTTCCCGGCGAGGAAGGAGAGGATCTCCGACTCGGCGCGCAGCCGGGCGGCCTGGTGGGTGCGGCGGGCGGCGAGGTCCACCACCGAGGCGACCGACATGCCGACTCCGAAGAAGATCGCGATGGCGACGATGTTCTTGGGATCGGCGATGGTCAGCCGGTGCAGCGGCGGGGTGTAGAAGTAGTTCAGCAGCAGCGAGCCGAAGGCCGCCGAGGCCAGCGCGGGCAGCAGGCCGCCGAGCAGCGCCGCCGCGACGGTGACCGCCAGGAACAGCAGCATGTCGTTGGCGAGGCCGAGGTCGATGGTGTTCAGCAGCACCGCGAGGACCGCGGGGCCCACCAGACCCACCGCCCAGCCCCAGAGGATCCGGGCCCGCCCGAGCCGTGCGCCGCGGGCCACGGGCAGTCCGCGGCCCTTGGCGACCTCCTCGTGGGTGACGATGTGGACGTCGAGGTCGGGACCGGAGTCCCGGGCCACCGTGGCGCCGACGCCGGGTCCGAAGACGTACTGCCAGACCTTGCGGCGTGAGGAGCCCAGCACGATCTGGGTGGCGTTGACACCGCGCGCGAAGGCCAGCAGCGCGGCCGGTATGTCGTCCCCGACGACATGGTGGAAGGTGCCGCCGAGGTCCTCCACGAGGGTGCGCTGGACGGCCAGCTCCTTCGGGGAGGCCGCGGTCAGACCGTCGCTGCGCGCTATGTAGACGGCGAGCACCTCACCGCCGGCGCCCTTCTCGGCGAGCCGCGCGGCCCGGCGGATCAGGGTGCGCCCCTCGGGGCCGCCGGTCAGCCCGACCACGATCCGCTCGCGCGATCCCCAGATCCTGGAGACCCGGTGTTCGCTGCGGTACTCGTTCAGGTACTCGTCGACCCGGTCGGCCACCCACAGCAGCGCCAGCTCGCGCAGGGCGGTGAGGTTGCCGGGGCGGAAGTAGTTGGACAGGGCCGCGTCGACCTTGTCGGGCTGGTAGATGTTGCCGTGGGCCATACGGCGGCGCAGGGCCTGGGGCGACATGTCGACCAGCTCGATCTGGTCGGCGCGCCGTACCACCTCGTCCGGAACGGTCTCGCGCTGCCGCACCCCGGTGATCGACTCCACGACGTCGCCGAGTGATTCCAGGTGCTGGATGTTGACGGTGGAGACGACGTCGATGCCGGCGGCGAGCAGTTCCTCCACGTCCTGCCAGCGCTTGGCGTTGCGGGAGCCGGGGATGTTGGTGTGGGCGAGTTCGTCGACCAGGGCGACGGCGGGCGCCCGGCGCAGCACGGCGTCGACGTCCATCTCGCCGAAGACGGTGTCCCGGTACTCCAGCCGCCTGCGCGGCACCTGCTCCAGGCCGTGCAGCAGCACCTCGGTGCGCGGCCGGCCGTGGTGCTCGACGAAGCCCACGACACAGTCGGTGCCCCGCTCCACCCGGCGATGCGCCTCGGAGAGCATGGCGTAGGTTTTGCCCACGCCCGGTGCCGCGCCGAGGTAGATCCGAAGCTTGCCGCGTGCCATGGCTCCATTGTCTTCCGGTGACTGCTGCCTACGCAGCGTCGACCTTACGGCCAACCATCACGGCAAACGGGACAGGAGGGCGGGCCGGGGGCAACTTTGACGCAACCCTGATGACCACCTTGTTCACGCACGACGAACCCGCACTCGGCAACGGAGGACCCCCAAGGGCGAGACCCCGCAAAAAAGCGGGCCGCGCCCCTCGAAGGCACGGCCCGTGAACCCGATGGGCTATCGAACTTCCGTGATCTCCGGCCCCCGCTGCAACTGCCCCATACCCCCGGAGAAGCGCGAGCCCTCCTCCTGCTGGACCCCTTCGGGGACCATCTGCGCGTCGTTGGGCAGCTTGAGGACGATCGGGTCACGAGGCGCCATCGGCCCCTCACCGCGCACCACGACCGTGTCCCGGAAGATCTGCTCCAGCAGCCCCGCGGCCTGCGGCTGCACCGCGCCCTGCCCGGAGATCACACCGCGCAGGAACCAGCGCGGACCGTCCACGCCGACGAACCGCACGACCTGGAAACCGCCCGTGCCGTCCGGCAGCTGCACCGGCACCTGCGCCCGCAGCTCCCACCCCAGCGGCCCCTCGACCTCGTCGACGATGCCACCCTGCTGGGTGATACCGGCCCCGATCTCCTCGCGGACCTCGCCCCAGATGCCCTCACGCTTGGGCGCGGCGAAGGCCTGGAGCTGGATGGCGCTGTCACGCAGCACGACGGTCGCGGCGACGATCGCGTCACCGGCGACCTCGACCCGCAGCTCCATGCCGTCGACGCCCGGGATGAACAGCCCGCCGAGGTCCACGCGGCCCTCGCCCGGGTCGCGCACCTCGCTGCTGTCCCACGGCCCGTCGGGCCGCGGCCCGGGCTCCAGCCGGACGCGCTCGCGCTCGGCCTCTGCTTCCTCGTCCGCCTCGGTGTCGACGTTGTCGACGACCTGCTCGGCCTCGCCGGCCGCGTCCTCGGCGGCACCCTTCTTCTTGCGACGTCCGAACACGTCACTGTCCTTCCCGGTCGGATACGACCGAAGCGTATCGATTCCCACCCGTCGGACCGCCCTCGGCGGCCTGACCGCTTGTGCCGCTCTCGCCGCCCACCGCGGCATGGCCACCGGTGGACCCGAAGCCCCCTTCGGCCCGCGCCGAGCCGGGAAGTTCCGCGACCTCCTGGAAGCGGACCCTCTCGACCTGCTGGACGACCAGTTGGGCAATCCGGTCGAAGCGCTCGAACCGCACGCTCGCGCGCGGATCGAGATTCACCACGATCACCTTGATCTCCCCACGGTACCCGGCATCCACCGTCCCCGGGGCATTCACGAGGGCGACACCGCAGCGGGCGGCGAGGCCGGAGCGCGGATGCACGAAGGCGGCGTACCCCTCGGGCAGGGCGATCGACACGCCCGTGGGCAGCACCGCCCGCTCCCCGGGCTCCAGCTCGCACGCCTCGGTGGTCCGCAGATCCGCCCCGGCGTCCCCGGGGTGCTCGTACGCCGGAAGCGGTACGTCGGGGTCGATGCGCCGGAGCTGCACGTTCAGGGGACGGCGGCTCACGGGTTCACCTCGAAGGCGCGGGCGCGCCGGACCTGGTCGGGGTCGCTCATGGCGGCCTGGATCTCCTCCTCGCGGCCGTGGTCGATGAAGTGGTCGACCTTGACCTCGATGAAGAGGGCGTCGGCGCGGACGGCGACGGGCCCGTCGGGGCCGCCGATGCGTCCGGTGGCGGTGGAGTAGATCTTCCGCCCGGCGACGGCGGTGACCTCGGCCTCCAGGTACAGCGTGGTGCCCACCGGGACCGGCCGTACGAAGTCGGTCTCCAGCCGGCCGGTGACGGCGATGGTCCGCAGCAGCCAGTTCAGCGAGCCGAGGGTCTCGTCCAGGGCCGACGCCAGCACGCCGCCGTGCGCGAGGCCGGGGGCGCCCTGGTGGGCGGGCTGGACGGTGAACTCGGCGGTCAGCGAGACATCGTCACCGGCGCGAGCCTCCAGGTGCAGGCCGTGCGGCTGCCCGGGGCCGCAGCCGAAACAGTGTTCGTAGTGGGCACCGAGGAGTTCCCCGGGCGCGGGCGCGTCGGGGTGCCGTACCGGTTTCACCGCGTCGGCGGGGGGCTGAAGGCTTGCGGAACTACCACTCACAGCCGCAGACCTTACCCGCGCGTCGGGGATATCAGGATCCCGTGCCAAGCTTGGCCCCATGCAGCTCTCCGCCACCCCCTACGAAGAACGCCTCACCGCCCCCCGCTCATGGTGGCTGATCAGCCTTCTCGTGGGTGTCTCGTTCGCCCTGATCCTGCTCCCGTTCGGCACCCTGCCGCTGCTCGGCGGTCTGGTCGGCGGTACGGCGGCCGCGGCGGTGGTGGCCAGTGCCTACGGCTCGCCGCGCATCCGTGTGGTGGGCGACTCGCTGATCGCGGGGGAGGCGAAGATCCCGGTGTCGGCGCTGGGCGAGTCGGAGGTGCTGGACGCGGAGGAGGCCCGCGCCTGGCGGACGTACAAGGCCGACACCCGCGCCTTCCTGCTGCTGCGCGCCTACATCCCGACGGCCCTGCGCGTCGAGGTCACGGACCCCGAGGACCCGACGCCGTACCTGTACCTGTCGACGCGGGAGCCGGAGAAGCTGGCGGCGGCGATCGAGGCGGCCCGGAAGTCCGGCGCCCAGAGCCCGCGACGCCGGGATGATCCGAACGACACCCCCTAGAGCTCTTCCGGAAGATCGCGCAGCTTCAGCGGGTCCGCCGGCTTCTCCAGCGGGGGAAGCTCCGCCAGCTCCTCCCACGGCACCTGGATCTTGCGCAGGTCGGCCCGGATGCGGGCGGCGAGTCTCTTGGTGTCCCTGCGGTTCATGACCGCCCCGACCGCGGCGCCCACCATGAACGGCATGAGGTTGGGCAGGTCCCGGACCATCCGCTTCATGATCTGCTGGCGCAGTTCGCGCTTCATGCGGCCGCCGAGGGCCACGTCGTACGTCGACGGCTTCATCACGTCGATCCCGCGCTCCCCCGACCAGGAGGACAGATACGCGGTACTGCGGGTCTTCAGGTTCCCGGGCGGTCGTACGCCGTAGACCTCGTGCAGTTCGGCGATGAGCTTCACCTCGATCGCGGCGACCCCGGTGATCTCAGCGGCCAGCTCGGTCGGCATGGCCGGCGGTACCGGCAGCATCGCCGCCGCTCCGATCCCGGCGCCGATCGTGGAGGTGCCGGCCGCCGCGCCCGCCACGAGCTTGTCGGCGAGTTCTTCGGGGCCGAGCTCCGGGAACTGCCGACGCAGGGTCGCGAGGTCGCGTACGGGGATACGCGGGGCGATCTCGATGATCCGGTCCGCGAGGTACGCCAGGCCCGCGCGGGCGCGGCTGCCGCCCCTGCGGGCCCCTTCCCGGGCCAGGTCCCGGGCCTTGTCGCGCATCACCGCGGCCCGTCGCCGTGCGACGGGCGCGGGCTGCCGCACCGGCGCCGGGTGGTCAGCCCGGTCGGTCGCCGGTTCGAGCGGGGCCACCACTCCCGGTGAGCCCCGCTCGTCGTCACGCGCGCCGTGCGGGCCGTCGGACGGCCCTTCGTCCGCTTTCCCGAGGGAGAAGCGGCGCTTCCGTGGAGGGGTCGAGCCAGTCACGGCCGACCCGACCTCAGTCGCAGTCGCGGCAGATCGGCTGGCCGTTCTTCTCACGGGCCAGCTGGCTGCGGTGGTGCACCAGGAAGCAGCTCATGCAGGTGAACTCGTCCTGCTGCTTCGGCAGGACCCGGACGGCCAGCTCCTCGTTCGAGAGGTCGGCGCCGGGCAGTTCGAGGCCCTCGGCGGCCTCGAACTCGTCGACGTCCACCGACGAGGTGGACTTGTCGTTCCGCCGGGCCTTCAGCTCTTCGAGACTGTCCGAGTCGACGTCGTCATCGGTCTTGCGTGGAGTGTCGTAATCGGTTGCCATATCGCTCTCCCCCTCTGGGTGTCTGCGGTGTCTCCAGCGCACGTAACGCGTGAGAGGCCGGACTTGTGCCCGACCTGAGGCGGAGATTTTGCCTCACATCAAGGTCTGTTACTCAATCGACACCCAACCCGACCCCTCAAGAGTGATCGGCTTGGATGGCGGTGAGGACCGTACACGGTTCGAATGCCGCACCTCAAAGGCGCCTCACCGTGTACTTCCCGTGATCAAGAGCCCTGAAAACCAGGACTTTCCCGGCTTTCTGCCATCTGTCATGATCACGGAGCGTACATGGCCGGAAATCCTCCCATGTGATTGATCACACAATGTGAACCCCGTCCGGCGCCCCGAGGATTCCGCGCAAAGCGAACATGCCTCGCGTGTGTCGGTCCAGGATCACAACGGCAGGGTGACCCGCATCACCAGGCCTCCGCCGTCGCGAGGCTGCGCCACGATGTGGCCGCCGTGCGCGCGCGCCACGGACCGGACGATGGACAGTCCGAGACCGACACCCTTGTCGCTGCCCGTGCGCTCCGTACGGAGCCGCCTGAAGGGTTCGAAGAGGTTGTCGATCTCGTACGCCGGCACCACCGGCCCGGTGTTCGTGACGGTCAGCACCGCCTGTCCGTGCTGGACCTCGGTGTTCACCTCGACCCAGGCGTCCTCGGGCACGTTGTACCGCACGGCGTTCTGCACCAGGTTCAGCGCGATCCGCTCCAGCAGCACGCCGTTGCCCTGCACCACGGCGGGCTTGCGCTCGCCGCGGATCTTCACGCCCTTGGCGTCGGCCTCGGCGTGCACCTGATCGATGGCCTGGGTGGCGACCTCGGCCAGGTCGACGGGCTTTCGCTCGACGATCTGGTTGTCGCTGCGGGCGAGCAGCAGCAGACCCTCGACCAGTTGTTCGCTGCGCTCGTTGGTCGCCAGCAGCGTCCTGCCGAGCTGCTGCAGCTCCACCGGGGCGTCCGGGTCCGACAGATGGACCTCGAGCAGCGTTCTGTTGATCGCGAGCGGGGTGCGCAGCTCGTGGGAGGCGTTGCCGACGAAGCGCTGCTGGGCGGTGAAGGCCCGTTGCAGCCGCTCCAGCATGTCGTCGAAGGTGTCCGCCAGCTCCTTCAGCTCGTCGTCCGGGCCGTCCAGCTCGATCCGGCGGGACAGGTCGGATCCGGCCACCTGGCGGGCGGTGCGGGTGATCCGGCCGAGCGGGGACAGCACGCGGCCGGCCATCGCGTAACCGAACGCGAACGCGATCACGGCGAGGCCCAGCAGGGCCAGCAGGGAGCGGCTGAGCAGGTCGTCCAGGGCCTCCTGGCGCTGCTGGTCCACGCAGTGGGCGATCGCGTCGTTGAAGTCGGACAGCGGCAGCGTGCCGCCGTTGATCGCGGGACAGTTGTCGCTGGAGACCCGGATCTGGGTACCGCTGACGATCTTGAACAGTGGCTGGTTGCCGGTGCTGATCGCCTGTGCGGCCAGCAGATAGATGATCGACAGCAGCAGGATGCCGGCGATCAGGAACATGCCGCCGTACAGCAGCGTGAGCCGTATCCGGATGGTCGGGCGCAGCCACGGGAAGGGGGGCTGCGGTCTCCGGGGATCCCAGGTGGGCTTCGGGGGCGCCTGGGGCGGCGCGGGAGTGGCGGCCATGGCGGATCAGATCCGGTAGCCGGAGCCGGGAACGGTGACGATCACCGGGGGCTCGCCGAGCTTGCGCCGCAGGGTCATCACGGTCACGCGCACGACGTTGGTGAACGGGTCGGTGTTCTCGTCCCAGGCCTTCTCCAGCAGCTGCTCGGCGGAGACGACCGCGCCCTCGCTGCGCATGAGGACCTCCAGCACCGCGAACTCCTTGGGCGCGAGCTGGATCTCCTTGCCGTCGCGGAAGACCTCGCGGCGGTTCGGGTCCAGCTTGATGCCGGCGCGCTCCAGGACCGGCGGCAGGGGCACGCTCGTACGGCGGCCGAGGGCGCGCACGCGCGCGATCAGCTCGCTGAACGCGAAGGGCTTGGGCAGATAGTCGTCGGCGCCGATCTCCAGGCCCTCGACCCGGTCGCTGACGTCGCCGGACGCGGTGAGCATCAGCACGCGCGTGGGCATGCCCAGCTCCACGATCTTGCGGCAGACGTCGTCGCCGTGGACGAGCGGGAGGTCGCGGTCGAGGACGACCACGTCGTAGTCGTTGACGCCGATGCGCTCCAGGGCGGCCGCACCGTCGTACACGACGTCGACGGCCATGGCCTCCCGGCGCAGTCCGGTGGCCACCGCATCGGCGAGCAGCTGCTCGTCCTCGACGACGAGTACGCGCACGTCGCTTGTCCTTCCTCTGTCCACCCGCGACAGCGCACCGTGTGGGCGTGTGCGGGCAGGGGTGTTCGTGGGGTGTGACCTCCATCCTGCCCTTTTCGGCCGTAAGTCGGCTGTAAGGCGGGTTGCGGACGGCACGGACCGGCGCCCGGGGCAGGAATACGAGATTTTCTCCTCCGGTTGAGGTTTCCGGGTGAGGGAGCGGGGGGAGGACGGCTTTACACCCCGCGATCACGCTCTGCATGTGCCGCAGCACCATGCGGTACCCCACGATCCGCTTGTTGCAGAGTGGGCGCGGGTGTCCGGCACCGTCGCCGCCCAGCAGGGCAGCGCTGGGCACCCGTGAGAGACGTGATCGCCCCTTTCCCAACAGGCACACCCCCGTGCCACCGACCCACGACCCAGGACGAGGGGGCGCAGCATGGACGCTTTCACCGCAGGACTTCTGCAGCGCATAAGGGCGACCGAGTCCGACCTGTCGCGGGCTCGTGACGAGGGCGACGACTTCCTCGTCGAGGTGGAGCAGGCAGAGCTCGACGACCTGCGACGCCTCGCCGCCGACCACGGTGTGGAGGTCGGCGCGTCACGCGTCTGATCGGCTCGAAAGCGCAAGAAGGGACCCCGGCGAATCCAGCGCCGGGGTCCCTTTGCGTCGTGCGGTGCATCGTGCGGTGCGCCGGGCGCGCTCCCTGCCGCCGGCGGTTGCCGTGCAGCCGGCCGGCGCTTTCTTCGCGCCGCCGCGGCGCTCAGCCACGACGGCGGTCACCGGCAGTGCCGGCCTCCGCGCCCTGCCCCCTCAGTCGTGCCACGCGCCGAACTCCTCCAGCAGCCCCTGCAGCGGCTCGAACACCCCCGGCGCCGCGGCGACCGTCAGATCCCGCGACGGCCGCTCCCCGGGCCGTCCACCGACCAGCGCGCCCGCCTCCCGGGCGATCAGGTCACCCGCGGCGAAGTCCCACGCGTTGAGCCCCCGCTCGTAGTACCCGTCAAGCCGGCCGCAGGCCACATCGCACAGGTCGACCGCCGCCGAGCCGCTGCGCCGGATGTCCCGCAGCAGCGGGATGAGCCGGCCGGCGACCTCGGCCTGGTGGGTGCGGACCTCGGCGACATAGTTGAAGCCGGTGGAGACCAGCGCCTGCTCCAGCGGGGGCGCGGGACGGCAGGCGAGCGCCCGCTCGCCCTCCCACGCGCCGGTGGCCCATGCGCCGCCGCCGCGCACGGCGTGGTACGTCTCGCCGCGCATCGGGGCCGCCACGACCCCGACGACCGTCTCGCCGTCCTGCTCGGCCGCGATGGACACCGCCCAGGTCGGCAGGCCGTACAGGTAGTTCACCGTCCCGTCCAGCGGGTCGATCACCCAGCGGATGCCGCTGGTGCCCTCGCTGGAGGCGCCCTCCTCGCCGAGGAAGCCGTCGTCGGGCCGCCGGCCGGAGATCAGGTCGGTGATCAGCTTCTCCGCCGCGATGTCCATCTCGGTGACGACGTCGATGGGGCTGGACTTGGTCCTCGCCACGGCCAGGTCGGCCGGGCGGCCGTCGCGCAGCAGCTCCCCGGCCCGGCGGGCGGCCTCCCGGGCCAGCTCCAGCAGTTCCCGGTGCAGGGCGTCGGTCACGGGGCTCCTCACGCGTAGGGGCTGTCGGCGCCGGCGGCGGCCGGGCGGGGCGTACGGGACGGACAGCAGCCGACGGGGCAGATGTTGTGGCTCGCGCCGAGGGCGCCCAGGGCGCAGGGAGTGATCTCCTGACCGCGCTCCACGGCGGCACGCTCGGTGATCAGCTCGCGGACCGCGGCGGCGAACCGCGGGTCGGCGCCCACGGTGGCCGAGCGGCGCACCGGCAGGCCCAGCTCCTCGGCCTTGGCCGTGGCCTCGGTGTCGAGGTCGTAGAGGACCTCCATGTGGTCGGAGACGAAGCCGATGGGCGCCATGACGACGGCCGGAACGCCCGCCGCGTGCTGCTCCTCCAGATGGTCACAGATGTCCGGCTCCAGCCACGGGATGTGCGGGGCGCCGGAGCGGGACTGGTAGACCAGCCGCCAGGGGTGGTCCACGCCCGTGCGCTCGCGGACGGCGTCGGCGATCAGCTGGGCCACCTCCAGGTGCTGCTCGACGTACGCGCCGCCCTCCCCGTGGGCCTCGACCGGGCCCGAGCTGTCGGCGGCGGAGGCCGGGATGGAGTGCGTGGTGAAGGCGATGTGAGCGCCCGCGCGGACGTCCTCGGGGAGGTCGGCGAGGGAGCGCAGCACGCCGTCGATCATGGGCTCGACGAAGCCGGGGTGGTTGAAGTAGTGCCGCAGCTTGTCGACCTTCGGCAGCTCCAGGCCCTCGGCCTGAAGGGTGGCCAGCGCGTCGGCGAGGTTCTCGCGGTACTGCCGGCAGCCGGAGTAGGAGGCGTAGGCGCTGGTGGCGAGCACCAGGATGCGGCGGCGGCCGTCGGCCACCATCTCGCGCAGGGTGTCCGTGAGGTACGGCGCCCAGTTGCGGTTGCCCCAGTAGACCGGCAGGTCCAGTCCGTGCTCGGCGAAGTCCTTGCGCAGGGCGTCCAGCAGGGCGCGGTTCTGGTCGTTGATGGGGCTGACCCCGCCGAACAGGAAGTAGTGCTGCCCGACTTCCTTCAGGCGTTCCTTCGGGATGCCACGCCCGCGCGTGACGTTCTCCAGGAAGGGGACGACGTCGTCCGGGCCTTCGGGGCCGCCGAAGGAGAGCAGGAGCAGGGCGTCGTACGGGGTGGCATCGAGCGCGTCTGGCATGTCTCGATCCTGCCACCCGGCACTGACAGCCGGGCAACAGTGGGGTGACGAGTCGGGTTCCAGTCGGTTTATGCCGGTATTTCCCACGGTCGAACGAGGTGCAATTAGGGTCCCCTAACTCGTAAGCTGTATCGGCCGCATTCGCGCCTTACCGAGCCGCTTCGGAGACCCCGTGCCCAGCCCCTACAGAGCCCTGTTCGCCGAGCCCGGCACCAAGGCGTTCTCCGCCGCGGGATTCCTCGGCCGGATGCCGCTGTCGATGATGGGCATCGGCGTGGTCACGATGGTCTCCCAGCTGACCGGGCGGTACGGGCTCGCGGGCGCGCTGTCGGCCACCATCGCGCTGTCCGCCGCGGTGATCGGCCCGCAGATCTCCCGGCTGGTCGACCAGCACGGGCAGCGCCGGGTACTGCGTCCCGCGACCCTGGTGGCCCTGACGGCGGCGGCCGGGCTGCTGCTGGCCGCGCATCTGAAGTGGCCGGACTGGGTGCTGTTCGTGTGCGCCGCCGGGATCGGCTCGGTGCCGAGCCTCGGCGCGATGATCCGAGCTCGCTGGGCGGCGCTGTACCGGGGCACCGACAAGCTGCACACCGCCTACTCGTTCGAGTCGGTCGTCGACGAGGTGTGCTTCATCTTCGGCCCGATCATCTCCATCGGGCTGTCCACGGCCTGGTTCCCGGAGGCCGGGCCGCTGCTCGCCGCCTGCTTCCTGGCCGCCGGCGTCTTCTGGCTCACCGCCCAGCGTGCCACCGAGCCGGAGCCGCACCCGCGCGAGAAGCACGGCGGCGGCAGCGCCCTGCGCTCGCCGGGGCTGCAGGTACTGGTGGCGACCTTCGCCGCGACCGGCGCGATCTTCGGCTCCGTGGACGTGGTCACCGTCGCCTTCGCCGACGAGCGCGGCCACAAGGGCGCCGCGAGCCTGGTCCTCGCGCTGTACGCGGCCGGTTCCTGTGTGGCCGGCGCGGTCTTCGGGCTGCTGCGGTTCGCCGGGGCACCGGAACGTCGCTGGCTACTGGGCGTGGCGGCCATGGCCGTGAGTATGATCCCCCTCCTACTGGTCGGAAGCCTGCCGCTGCTGGCCGTGGCGCTGTTCGTTGCGGGGCTGTCCATCGCACCGACGATGATCACGACGATGTCCCTCATCGAAGAGCACGTACCTCGCGCGCAGCTCACCGAGGGCATGACCTGGGTGAGCACCGGCCTCGCGGTCGGAGTCGCGCTCGGCTCCTCCGTGGCCGGCTGGGTGATCGACGCCGCCGGGGCACGGGCCGGGTACGGGGTTCCGGCCGTGTCCGGGGCCGTCGCGGTCGCGGTCGGTTTCCTGGGGTACCGCCGGCTGCGCAGGCCGGCCGCGGGTCGGGGAGGCACCGTTGAGCAGCACGGCGAGCGGGAAGAACGGCACCTGGCGTAACTGGGGCGGGAACGTCTCGGCCCGGCCCGCCCGGCAGGTCGCGCCGGCGTCGGTGGACGAGCTGGCCGCGGCGGTGCGCCGGGCGGCCGAGGACGGCCTGAAGGTGAAGGCGGTCGGGACCGGCCACTCCTTCACGTCGATCGCGGCCACCGACGGTGTGTTGATCCGCCCTCAACTGTTGACGGGCATCCGCAGGATCGACCGTGAAGCCATGACGGTCACGGTGCAGGCCGGCACCCCGCTCAAGAGACTCAATGTGGCCCTGGCGCGCGAGGGCCTGTCGCTGACCAACATGGGCGACATCATGGAGCAGACCGTCTCCGGGGCCACCAGCACCGGCACGCACGGCACGGGCCGTGCGTCCGGCTCCATCGCGGCCCAGATCAAGGGCCTCGAACTCGTCACGGCCGACGGCTCGGTGCTCACCTGCTCCGAGAAGGAGAACCCGGACGTCTTCGCGGCCGCCCGAATAGGCCTCGGCGCCCTCGGCATCGTCACCGCCCTCACCTTCGCCGTGGAGCCGCTCTTCCTGCTCGCCGCGCGCGAGGAGCCGATGCCCTTCGAGCGGGTACTGGCCGAGTTCGACCAACTGTGGGCCGAGAACGAGCACTTCGAGTTCTACTGGTTCCCGCACACCGGCAGCACCAATACCAAGCGGAACAACCGCAGCGCCGGCCCCGAGCAGCCCGTGGGGCAGCTGGCCGGCTGGTTCGAGGACGAGTTCCTCTCCAACGGCGTCTTCCAGGTGGCCCAGTGGGTCGGCCGAGCCGTCCCCGCCACCGTCCCGGCCATCGCCCGGATCTCCAGCAAGGCCCTGTCCGCGCGGACGTACACCGACATCCCCTACAAGGTCTTCACCTCCCCGCGCCGGGTGCGCTTCGTGGAGATGGAGTACGCCGTCCCGCGCGCGGCCCTGACCGAGACGCTGCGGGAGCTGAAGACCATGGTCGACCGTTCCGGGCTGCGCGTCAGTTTCCCCGTGGAGGTGCGCACCGCACCGGCCGACGACATCACCCTGTCCACCGCGTCCGGCCGGGACACCGCCTACGTCGCCGTCCACATGTTCCGGGGCACGCCGTACCAGGCCTACTTCACCGCCGCCGAGCGGATCTTCACCGCGCACGAGGGCCGACCGCACTGGGGCAAGGTGCACACGCGCGACGCGGAGTACTTCGCACGCGTGTACCCGCGTTTCGACGAGTTCACCGCACTGAGGGACCGCCTGGACCCGGAACGGCTGTTCCAGAACGACTACTTGCGGAGGGTTCTGGGCTCGTAGACCCCGTGGCGGGCTCGCCGAGAAGGGCGGACGTACCGACGAAACCAATAATTCCGTTTCTGCTGATTGCGTGAAGTTCGCCACGTTCATGATCGGTAAAACCGGTTGCCAAGGGCCAAGTCATAGGCCTTGCCAGAAGTTGGGCGGCGCGCCCATCCACGCACATGGTCCAAATGGAGTACTGTTGCGAGCCCTGGGTCCGGTCTCCCACCAGGGTGTCCGCGGCCTTGCAGGACCGCCGGGAGGGGGGCTAGTTGCACAGGGTGACAGACTTGGTCACTTAGCGTTGCGAACAGGTAACCGTGCCATAACGGCGACCCAGGGTCCGTGCCCGACACGCCGGGCAACTCGGCAAGGTTGTGGCAGGCTGCACCCGGGCAGGCCACACTCGACTAGCGGAAGCAGCGACGCACGTGACGTCGGCAGGCACCACCCGGGAGGTCCCCATGCCCGAACTGCGTGTCGTGGCCGTCTCGAATGACGGCACACGGCTGGTGCTCAAGGCTGCCGACTCTACGGAGTACACGCTTCCGATCGACGAACGGCTCCGCGCAGCCGTGCGCGGCGATCGGCCGCGTCTCGGCCAGATCGAGATCGAGGTCGAGAGCCATCTGCGCCCGCGTGACATCCAGGCGCGTATACGCGCCGGGGCCACCGCGGAAGAGGTCGCTCAGCTCGCCGGCATCTCCGTCGACCGCGTACGGCGCTTCGAGGGCCCCGTACTGGCCGAGCGCGCCTTCATGGCGGAGCGCGCCCGCAAGACCCCGGTCCGCCGCCCCGGCGAGAACTCCGGTCCGCTGCTCGGCGAGGCCGTGCAGGAGCGGCTGCTGCTGCGCGGCGCCGAGAAGGACAGCGTGCAGTGGGACTCCTGGCGCCGCGACGACGGCACCTGGGAGGTGCTCCTCGTCTACCAGGTCGCGGGCGAACCGCACTCGGCGAGCTGGACGTACGACCCGCCCCGGCGGCTCGTCCAGGCCGTGGACGACGAGGCGCGCTCGCTCATCGGCGAGTCCGACGACCTCGCCGTGCCCGAGCCGAGCTTCCCGTTCGTCCCGCGCATCGCCCGGCTGCCGCGCGAGCGTTCCATGGACCGCGCGCTCGACCGGAGCGACCGGGAACGGCCCAGCCTGCCCGCGCAGCCGTCCGAGCCCGCCGAGGACAGCACGGGCGAACGCGACTCGCTGACCAGCCTGCTGGAGGCCGTGCCGAGCTTCCGGGGCGACCTGGTGGTCCCCGAGCGCCCGGCGGAGACGCCGGAGGAACCCGCCGACGAACCGGCTGCCGAGGAGCCGCCGGCCCCGGCCGCCTCGGCCGGCTCGGCCTACGCGGACGTCCTCATGCCCCGCTCCGTCGGCAGCCACCGCGACCGGCTCATCGGCGCGACCGACCGGCAGGCCGAGGCCGACGGTGTCCGGCCCGGCCGCCGCGCGGCCGTACCGAGCTGGGACGAGATCGTGTTCGGCACGCGGCGCAAGAAGCAGGAGTAAGCAGGCCGTACGGGAACGGCGGGGGTACGCGCGCGTGCCCCCGCTTCCCGCTGCCGCTACTGCGGATCCGCCCCCACGGCCACCGGACGGGACGGGTCCGAGGACCACTCGGACCACGAACCGACGTACAGGGCCGCCGGAATGCCGGCCACGGCGAGGGCGAGGACCTCGTGGGCACCGGAGACGCCCGAACCGCAGTACACGCCCACCTCGGTGTCCGCAGAGACGCCCAGGGCCTTGAAGCGGTCCAGCAGCTCCGCCGCGGGCAGGAAGCGGCCGTCCGGGCCCACGTTCTCCGTCGTGGGCGCCGACACCGCGCCCAGGATGTGCCCGCCGACCCGGTCGACCGGCTCCACCTCCCCGCGGTACCGCTCCCCCGCACGCGCGTCCAGCAGTACGCCCGCGCGGGCCAGTGCGGCTGCCCCGTCCGCGTCCAGCAGACCCGCGGCGGCCGGCGCCGGCCGGAAGTCGCCCTCGGCCACCGCCGGCACCTCGGTGGACAGCTCACCCGCCCAGGCCGCCAGACCGCCGTCGAGGACCCGCACGTCCGGGTGACCCGTCCAGCGCAGCAGCCACCAGGCGCGGGCCGCCGCCCAGCCCTGGCCGCCGTCGTACACGACGACCGGGCGGGTGGCCGACACACCCGCACGGCGCATCGCGGCACCGAACTCCGCGAGGTCCGGCAGCGGATGCCTGCCGTGTTCCCCGGGCGCTCCGGCCAGTTCACGGTCCAGGTCGACGAAGACCGCGCCGGGGAGGTGACCGGCCGCGTACTCGGCCCGCCCGTCGAAGGCCGGTGCGCCCGCCGCCTTGGCCAGGGTCAGCTGCCAGCGCACGTCCAGCAGCAGCGGCGGGCGGTCCCCGGCCAGCTCATGTGCGAGATCGGTTGCGGTGATGATGGCTGTCATGGCGTCCATCCATACGCCAGGGGTGGCCGCGGCGTCCAGGTCCGGCTACTCTGCTCGGCCGGACACGCTCGATCACCAGGCGTACGGGATCGAGCACGGGCTGTACAGCCGACGGACACCCGCCGGCCATCGTCAGGAAGCGGCGAAAGACGGCAGATCGGGCATCCTCCCGGACGTACCGCCGGGCGGCTGCGCGGTATCGCACACGGCGCCGTGGAGGATGCGGGCACCGGTGCGGGCGTACCCGCCGCCGGCGTGGACACCCCTTCCGGGGAGCGGAAGCGACACGGCCACCGCGAGGGGCCGGGGAGAGAGTGATCGATGACCGAGGCACGGGAGCCGGCCGGTCCGCACGCGCGGCGTGCGCCCGGCACGCCCTGCTGGGTGAGCCTGATGGCGCACGGGCTGGGCGCCACCGAGGAGTTCTACGGTGAGCTGTTCGGCTGGGAGTTCCGGCCGGGCCCGCAGCAGCTCGGCCCGTATGTGCGGGCGCTGCTGGACGGGCACGAGGTGGCGGGCATGGGCCAGTTGCCCCCGGACCGCCGGCTGCCGATCGCCTGGACGCCGTACCTCGCCTCGGACGACGTGGACGCGACGGCCGACACGGTGCGGGAGTGCGGCGGCACGGTGGCGGTCGGTCCGCTGGACGCCGCGGAGGCCGGGCGGATGGCCATCGCCGCGGACCCCTCCGGCGCGGTGTTCGGCATCTGGCAGGGCTCCGCGCATCTCGGCACCGCGATCACCGGTGTGGCCGGGACGCCCGCGTGGAACGAGCTGGTGACCTTCGAGACGGAGAGCGTCGCCAAGTTCTACGCGACCGTGTTCGGGTACGAGCAGCAGCCGGTGGTGTCCGCCGACTTCGACTACGTGACCCTCCATCTCGCCGGGCGCCCGGTGGCCGGGCTGCACGGCGTGGGCCACGCGCTGCCCCGCGATCGCGGACCGCACTGGCAGACGTACTTCGAGGTCGCCGACGCCGATGCGACGACGCGTCAGGTCGCGGATCTCGGCGGCCGGGTCATCCGGCCGCCGCACGACAGCCCGCACGGCCGGGTGGCCACGGTGGCGGACCCGGAGGGCGCGGAGTTCTCGGTGGTCCAGAACCCGCACTGAGCGAAACGGCGGCGCCCCTGGCCGACGGCACTGCAGCACCAGGGCGCCGGGCTGCACCGACACGCGGCTCCGCCGCGACGGGCTCCGGTTCGAGAGGACAACCGAGCACTTGGCAAGCGCCAAACGGGGAACGGCGCCGCTCAAGAGGCCAGTGATCGTCACTGCGGAGGTTGAGAACACCCCGGCAGGCTTCGGGCGGAGACGGCGCGGCATGGTCTCACCAGGGAATCGGCCCGTCCTCGGCCAGGAAGGCGCCCGTCGGGCCGTCCTCGCCCACAGTCGCCAGGTCAACCACGACGGCCGCGCCCTCCTCCGCCGTGCGTATCCCGGTGTGGCGGTTGAGGTCGGTCGCGCAGTAGCCGGGACTCACCGCGTTGACCAGGATCCCTTCGGCGCGCAGTTCATTGGCGTAGAGCACGGTGATCGCGTTCAGCGCGCTCTTCGAGGTGCAGTAAGGGAGGAGGACCGAGTAGTAGGCGGACCACGGGCTTCCCGGGTCGGCCAGGTGGGTGAGGGAGCCGAGTTCGCTGGACATGTTGACGATGCGTGCGGCGGCGGAGCGGCGGAGCAGGGGGAGCATGGCGTGGGTCACCGCGATGACGCCGAACACGTTGGTCTCGTAGACCTGCCGGACGGTGGCGGCGGGGGTTTCACTCGGTTCTTGCGGTCCGGCGGCGATCGCGGCGTTGTTGACGAGGATGTCGAGGCGGCCGAACGTGGCGTCGATGTGCTTGGCGGCGGCCTGGACCGAGGTCTCGTCGGTGACGTCCAGCGGTACGAACCGTACGTCGGCACCGTCGGCGCGAAGCTCCTCGGCCGCCGCCTCGCCACGCTCGGCGTTGCGGGCGCCGATCAGCACGGTGATGCCGAGGGCTGCGAGCCTGCGCGCCGTTTCCTTGCCGATGCCCTTGTTCGCGCCGGTGATCAGAGCAGTCTTCTGCGAAGTCGTCATGGCACCCAGCCTCCCCTCACCCACGGGCGGCAGGGAAAGACCAGAAGACTCTGGATCTATAGTCCACAGATATGAGTGAGCTGGAGGTGCGCGAGCTGAGGTACTTCATCGCGGTCGCCGAGGAACTGAACTTCAGCCGGGCCGCGCAACGCCTGGGCATGGCGCAGCCCCCGCTGTCGAAGGCGATCGCTCAGATGGAGTCCCGGCTCGGGGTACGCCTGCTGGAGCGCACCACCCGGCAGGTGAGGCTGACCAACGCCGGTCAGGTGCTGCTCGATCAGGCCCGGATCGCGGTCGACGCGGTGCACGCGGCGGCCCGGCGTGCTCGCCGGGCCGGTCAGTCGACACCCCAGCTCGTCGTGGCGGTCAAGCCGGGAGGCGATGCCGGGCTGCTGCGGGAGATCCTCGCCGCCTACCGGGGAACGGGTTCGCATCTGCCGCCGCCCGAAGTCGTCGTCGGCGGCAGCGGGGAGCCGATCGCCATGCTGCGGGACGGCCGTGCCGACGTAGCGCTGCTGCGCAGCCCGTTCGACGGTCAAGGGCTGGATTCCCAGACGCTCGTGGTCGAGCCGCGACTGGCCGTTCTCCCCGCCGGGCACCGCCTGGCCGGACGCCGGCGACTGCGGCTGACCGACCTCAAGGGCGAACCGATCCCGCGCTGGAAGGGGGCCGCCCCCTCCGCCACCGCCTACTACACAGGATGCGACGGAGCGGAAGCAGGCGATGTCCACACAGGCTCGGCGCCGGCCGACACTCCTGAGGGGCCGCTCGTGGCCGGCGTCGAGCAACTGCTGGAGGTGGTCGCGCTGGGCCAGGCGGTGGCGTTCCTGTCACTCTCCACCACCGAGCGGCACCAGCGCCCGGACATCGTCTACCGGCCGGTCACCGGCCTCAGCCCCAGCGCGGTCATGGTCGCCTGGCCGGAGACCTCGCGATCCGCAGCCGTCGCCGCCTTCGTTCAAGCCGCCCACGACGTCGCCGCCCACCACCCCGACCACATGACCGCACTGGCCTACTGACCGGGGGCACTCACCCCTCGCCAGGACGATCACCGCAGGACCGATTTCAACCACCAGCGCGAAGAGAAGAAAGGCCGGCACCCCCTCACCCGCCACCGCCATGCGCATGCCGCCTCGTCCCCGCGCTCGACCGCTACGGCCGGTCCCTCAAGGACCTGGTCAACATGGTCGGCGGACTCCGCCGCCGCGAGATCGGCTTCTGCTCCCCGAAGGCCGGGCACCGGCCGTCTCGGGAGCAGGGACGGCACCGCCGGCCCGGCCCGGCCGCGCGAACCCAGCCGGGGCGGCCCAGCCGGGCTCAAGGCATGCCGGGAATGAGCCGGGCCGGCTCACGACGCGCCGGGCCGGGCCGAAGGGGAGCGGGGTACCGGGACGGGGCTGTGCCCCTTACCTGTCGGGACGGACGGGAAGAGGCTCAGGACGGGTCGGAAGAGGCTCAGGGGCGGAATCAGGACGGGGAGACGGGGAGGACGTCCGGGGAGAGGGCCGCTGCGTGGGCCGCTGCGGCGGTCATACGGCGGCGGTGGTGGCGACGGCACAGCACCTCGTAGCCGACCTCGCCCGCCGCCTGGTTGACGTCGCCGACGACCACCTGGGCGCCCTCCACGACCATCTCGCCGCCTATCGTGCGGGCGTTGTGCGTGGCGCGGGCGCCGCACCAGCACAGCGCCTCCACCTGGAGCACCTCGATGCGGTCGGCCAGCTCCACCAGCCGCTGCGAGCCGGGGAAGAGCTTGGAGCGGAAGTCGGTGGTGATCCCGAAGGCGTACACGTCCAGGCCGAGATCGTCCACCACGCGCGCGAGCTGGTCGATCTGCTCGGGCGCGAGGAACTGCGCCTCGTCCGCGATCACATAGTCGGCCCGGCGCCCCTGCGAGAGGTGTTCCACGAGATAGCCGTACAGGTCCTGGTCGTCGGCGACCTCCACGGCGTCGGTGACCAGGCCGAGCCGCGAGGACAGCTTGCCCTCGCCCGCGCGGTCGTTCCGGGTGAAGATCATGCCGACGAGGCCGCGCGCGGAGCGGTTGTGCTCGATCTGCAGAGCCAGCGTCGACTTCCCGCAGTCCATCGTTCCGGAGAAGAACACCAGCTCGGGCATGAGGAGTTGAGCACCTTTCGGCGAGTAGTCACAAGGGGGAGCGTCAGGACGTCAGGAGCGTACTTCGAGCAGCGGGACCAGCTGCTCGGCAGGCGTCATCGAACCGTGGTTGCCGACCAGCGCCGACTCCTTCGGCTCCCGCTCGGACGCGATGATCAGGACGTCGTCGTGCGCGGCCGCGACCACGTCACCGAGCCGTGGATGGACCCGCTCGTCGATGTGCGGCCCGAACCAGCCCGCTGCGATCGCCTCGTCCCGCGAGGCCACCCAGAACTGCTCGCCGAGCACCTCGCGCCAGACGGTCAGTACGTCGTTCTCGGCGCCCGGCACCGCGTACACGTGCCGCGCCCGGCCCTCGCCGCCCAGCAGGGCGACTCCGGCGCGCAGTTCCCAGTCCGTGTCGAAGTCGAGGCGGTGCTCCTCGTCGAACGGGACGTCGACCATGCCGTGGTCGGCGGTGACGTAGAGCGCGCTGCGCGGCGGCAGTTGCTCGGCGAGGCGCTGGACGAGCCGGTCGACGTACATCAGCTGGCCGCGCCAGGTGTCCGAGGCGACGCCGTAGCGGTGCCCGGCGCCGTCCAGCTCGGAGTAGTACGTGTAGACCAGGGAGCGGTCCCCGGCGGCCAGTTGATCGGCCGCGAGGTCCATGCGCTCCTCGCCGCTCAGCCGGCCGTGGAAGCCGCCGCCGCTGAGCGCGATCTTGGTGAGCGGGGTGTGCTCGAAGGCGGGCGAGGTCACCTGTGCGGCGTGCACCCCGGCCTGCTCGGCGAGCTGGAAGACGGTGGGGTACGGCTGCCAGGCGCGCGGATCGGTGTACGGCTGCCAGCGGAGCTGGTTCATCAGCTCGCCGGTGGCCGGGTTGCGGACCGTGTAGCCGGGCAGTCCGTGGGCACCGGGCGGCAGGCCGGTGCCGACGGAGGCGAGGGAGACCGCGGTGGTCGCCGGGTAGCCGGCGGTGAGCGGGCGGCCGGTGCCGCCGCGCGAGGTGCCGAGCAGCGAGGTCAGGAAGGGTGCCTCGTCCCGGTGGGCCAGCAGCTGCTCCCAGCCGAGCCCGTCGATCAGGAAGACACAGACGCGGTCTGCGGGGGTCAGTTCCTGGATCGTCGCGGTCATGCCGGGGACGCCCATCCCAGCCGCCAGGGTGGGCAGCAGATCGGCGAGTGAGCCGGTGCCGTACTCGGGCAGCGGCGCGGTGTCCAGGGCGAGCGGTTCCGGGTGGTCCCAGGCGGAGAGCTGGGACATCAGCGGGTGATGTCCGCGGTCGCCTCCGAGATGGCCTGTGCGAAGGCGAGCGCCTGGCGCACCGTCTCCGGGCCGTCCCCGGCCTCGCTGACGCGCAGGCTGAGGTCGTCCGCCGTGGAGTTGCCCGTATAGCCGTGGTCGGCGTCGCAGTTGGGGTCGCCGCAGGCGGCGGGCTCCAGGTCGATGCGGTTGACCGCGCCCCAGCCGATGGTCAGCACGACCTCGCGGGGCAGCGTGCCCGGCGCGTACTGCTCCGGGTTCGCGACCACGCGGCTGACCACCACCGAGGAGATCCGGCCGAGCTTCACGGACTCGGTGGAGGTGGTGGCGTACGGCGTCGGGGAGGTGCTGTCGGCGGCCTGCTCGTCGGTGTGGCTGACGATGAAGCGGTTGCCGGTGAGGACCAGCACCGTGACATGCCGGCGGACCTCGTTCTGGTCGAACGTCGTCTCCTGGTGGACCAGGTACGACCGGATGGGCTCGCCGCCCACAGCGGCCTCCACCGCCTCGGCCACGAGGGCCGGGTAGTAGCCGCTGCGCTCGATCGCCGCGCGCAGCCCCTGGGTCGTCGTACTGGTCTTGGCCATGGCGTCCATCCTAATCCGTGGGCAAGGGGGGTCCGGGCCAGGCGCGGAGACCGGGGGCGGCCCGCACATGCGCGCGTGGGTGCCGCTGGACAAGCCCCGGCAGGATGTCCAGTCCCTCGGCAGCGATCAGGCAGGGGACGGGTTCGGGCCCGCCGGCGTCCGCCTCGAACGCGACGACGACGGGCACCGTCCCGCCCAGCGTCCGCCGCAGCCGTGCCGTCTCCTCCGCGGCCGGCTCGCGGAAGACGGGATCCTGGAAGGCCGAGGGGCAGGAGACGAAGGCCGGGGCGGTGAAGACGACCTCCGGGCCATGGTGGTGGGTGAGGTCGTACCCGGCGGCCGGCCGCAGCTGCCGGCCGTCCCGGACGATCACTTCCCAGTCCCCCCAGCTGCCCTCGGGCAGCCGCCGGCCGGCGATCTCCATGCGCTCCCCCCTCCCCCGTCAGTAGGCCGGCATCGTGCGCGGGCCGAGGTCGTCGCGGGCGGGCGGGGGCGCGAGCCGTACCGTGGCGCCGAGGACGCTCACGCCGTGCGGGGCGACGACGACCGGTTCCAGGGTGACGGCGACCACCTCCGGGTGATCGTCGACCAGCCGGGACACCCGCAGCAGCAGCTCCTCCAGCGCCGGGGTGTCGACGGGCGTGGAGCCGCGCCAGCCGAACAGCAGCGGCGCGGTACGGATCGAGCGCACCAGCGAGGTCGCCTCCCGGTCGGTGACCGGGACGAGCCGGTGCGCCATGTCCCCGAGCAGCTGCGAGGTGGCCCCGGCGAGTCCGAAGGACAGCACGGCCCCGGCCGCCGGGTCGATCACCGCCCGTACGACGGTGTCGACGCCGCGCGGCGCCATGCCCTGCACCACCGGCCGCAGCTCCTCCGGCTTGCCGAACAGCTCCGTCAACTCGGCGTACGTCCGGCGCAGTTGGTCCTCGTCCGCGAGATCGAGGCGTACGCCGCCCAGGTCGGCGCGGTGCCTGAGGTGCGGGGCGGTGGCCTTGAGGGCCACGGGGTAGCCGAGGAAGCGGGCGGCTTCCGCGGCGGCGTCGGGGGTGGGCGCGGGCAGCGCGCGCCGCACGGGGATGCCGTATTTGCCGAGGAGCTCGCAGGTCTCCGCGTCGGAGATGGTGAGCCCTTCCCCGCGCGCGAGCAGCTCACCGATCAGTCGCGCGGCACCCTTCTCGTCGATGTCGTCGTACTCGGGCACCTTTCCCGGGTCCATGGCCTCCCGCCGCCACTGCCCGTACCTGACGGCTTCGGCCAACGCCCGCACGGCACGTTCGGCGGCGGGGTAGGCGGGGATGAGACGGGTGCCTTCCGGAGGGGCCGTCGCCGCAGAGGACCCACTGTCGACCGCTCCCGCGGTGACCGGTCGTTCCGCCCCCGCGATGGGCAGTCGTTCCGGCCCCGCGGCGGGCAGTCGTTCCGCAGGGCGGAACGGGTGGGCACCGCCCTCGGTACCGGGTGCCTTGACGGCCTGCGGTGCAGTACTGGCCGCAGCCGACAACGCTTCGGCAAGTCCCCCGAGCTCCACGTGCACAACGAGCACCGGCTTACCGGGAACCGCAGCCGCAGCGGAGCGCAGAGCCTCGGCCAGCTCCGCATCCCCCGGCGACGCCTCCCCGATGGCCGGTATCGCCGTCACCACGACGGAGTCGCACGTGTCGTCGGCCAGCGCCCGCGTCAGCGCCCGGTGGAAATCCTCCGCCGTCGCCCCCGTCGTCAGGTCCACCGGACGCGACGGCCGCAGCCCCTCGGCGAGACAGCGGTCGTAGGTCAGCACCCCCAGTGACTCGGAGTTCCCGAGGATCGCCACTCTCGGCCCCGCAGGGAGCGGCTGCCGCGCGAGCAGCAACCCCGCGTCGACCAGCTCGGTGATCGTCTCGACCCGGATCACCCCGGCCTGCCGCAGCAGCGCGGAGACGGTCGCGTGCGGCAGCCGGGTGGCCCGCACCGCGTGCCCCTGCGGCGCGGAGCCGACCCCCTGCACCACGACCAGCGGTTTCGCCGCCGCGGTCCGCCGTGCGAGGCGCGTGAACTTGCGGGGGTTGCCGATGGACTCCAGATACATCAGGGCGACGTCGGTCTCGGGGTCGTCGTACCAGTACTGGAGGACGTCGTTGCCGGAGACGTCCGCGCGGTTGCCGGCGGACACGAAGGTGGACACGCCGGTGACCCCGGTGACCCCTCCCCCGCGCCGGTGCAGCCGGGACAGCAGGGCGATGCCGATGGCGCCGGACTGGGCGAACATGCCGATGCGGCCGGGGCGGGGCATCTGAGGGGCCAGGGAGGCGTTCAGCCGGACGTCCGGTGCGGTGTTGATGATCCCGAACGCGTTCGGGCCGATGATCCGCATGCCGTACGCGCGTGCCTGCCGCACGAGCGCCCGCTGCCGCTCGCGTCCCTCGGGCCCGCTCTCGGCGTACCCGGCGGAGAGCACGACGAGTCCCTGCACCCCGTGTTCTCCGCATTCGGCGACCACCGCGGGCACCTGCTCGGCCGGTACGGCGACGACGGCGAGGTCCACCGGGCCGTCGATGTCCCGCACGGACCGGTGCGCCGGCACCCCGTCGACCTCCTCGATGTGCGCCGGGAAGGCCTTGTTCACGGCGTGCAGCCGGCCTCCGTAGCCGGCGTCCCGGATGTTGCCGAGGACGCTGCGGCCGACTCCGCCGGGGGCGCGGCCGACGCCGACGACCGCCACGGAACCGGGCGCGAGCAGCCGCCGTACCGAGCGGGCCTCGGCGCGCTGCTCCCGCGCGCGCTGCACGGCGAGGGAGCGGTCGGTGGGTTCGAGATCGAACTCCAGGCGTACGACGCCGTCCTCGAAGCTGCGCTTCTGGGTGTAGCCGGCGTCCGTGAACACCTTGATCATCTTGTTGTTGGCGGGCAGTACCTCGGCGGCGAAGCGGCGGATGCCGCGCTCGCGGGCGACGGCGGCGATGTGCTCCAGCAGGGCGGAGGCGACCCCGCGGCCCTGGTGGGCGTCCTGCACGAGGAAGGCGACCTCGGCCTCGTCGGCGGGCGCGGAGGCGGGCAGGCCGTCGGTGCCGATGCGGTCGTAGCGTACGGTGGCGATGAACTCGCCGCCGATGGTGGCCGCGAGTCCCACCCGGTCCACAAAGTCGTGGTGCGTGAAGCGGTGGACGTCCTTGGCGGAGAGCCTGGGGTACGGCGCGAAGAAGCGGTAGTACTTCGACTCGTCCGAGACCTGCTCGTAGAAGCTGACCAGGCGGTCGGCGTCATCAATGGTGATGGGCCGGATGCGCGCGGTACCCCCGTCGCGCAGCACCACGTCCGCCTCCCAGTGGGCGGGGTACTGGTGCCGGTCCTGCCGGTCCGCCGAGGTCTGCATGGGCCCCAGAGTACGGCTCGCGTACGACAACGGCGCGGGGCAGTCTGTGGAGGACGACGAGTCGGACCGAGGCCGCGGTCCGACGACCCGCCGGGGCAGGACGAAGGTCCGCTCCGGGCATGCTTCACGATATGGGAAACTGGTCTAGACAACCCTGAAGACTGAAGGGCAGCAACACATGGCTGAGCGCCGCGTCAACGTCGGCTGGGCCGAGGGCCTCCACGCCCGCCCCGCCTCCATCTTCGTCCGAGCCGCCACGGCCGCAGGCGTCCCGGTGACGATCGCCAAGGCTGACGGCAACCCCGTCAACGCGGCCTCCATGCTGGCTGTCCTGGGCCTGGGCGCCCAGGGCGGCGAGGAGATCGTCCTCGCCTCCGACGCCGAGGGCGCGGACGTCGCCCTGGACCGTCTGGCCAAGCTGGTCTCCGAGGGGCTGGAAGAGCTGCCCGAGACCGTCTGAGCAAGGCGGGGGAGCCGCGCCGCCCATTCCGGGTGGCGCGGCTTCCGCGTTTTCCGGAACAAGAATTCAGGGCGCCGGAGAAAAGGGCAGCGGAAATCATGCCCACCGAATAGCCCCTTCTTTGTATACGGTGCCCGTGTTAATGCCGAAGGCTCGGCATGTTTACGGCGTGTTGCGAAGTCCTCACGCGCTCGGCGGACCCGGAAAAACGGAGCCGGTGCGCGGCCGTCGCGCGCTCGGTGTGCAGCGCCGTGACCGCCCGCGCGCGCTCGCCGTCGCCGCGCGCCACCGCGTCGACGATGGCGCCGTGTTCCGCCCAGGACTCCACCGGGCTCGGCGGCGCCTCCACCGCGTACATCCAGGCGATCTTGTGCCGCAGCTGGGTGAGCATCGCGCTCAGCGAGGGACTGCCACAGGCCTGGGCGAGCGTCTCGTGGAACCAGCCGCCCAGTGAGCGCAGATCGTCGCTGTGGCCCCTCCTGGCCCGCTCCTGACCGATCCTGACCAGGCCGCGCAGCACCTTCAGGTGGGCCTCCGTGCGGCGCTGGGCGGCCCGGGCGGCTCCGAGCGGCTCCAGGAGCATGCGCATCTCCAGCAGGTCGGCCGCCTCCTGCTCGGTCGGCTCGGCCACGCACGCGCCGGCGTGCCGGCGGGTCACCACGAATCCCTCGGCCTCCAGGGTGCGCAGCGCCTCGCGGACGGGGACGCGCGAGACGCCGTAGCGGCGGGCCAGGACTTCCTCGGTGAGGCGGCCGCCGCGCTCATGGACACCGGCCACGATGTCGTCCCGGATCGCCGTGCACACCGAGTGCGCCGGAATACGCATGACCGACCTCCGTCTTAATCCCCGTGAAACGTCGACGATGGACGCGTGTTCCGTGACTCTATTCCAATGCGTCGGACATTCCGACGGCGGGCCGGAATCCATGGATATTTTTTTGGCCAGCGGATCCGGTGGACGCGCCGGAAAACGGCGGAAGCCCCGGCCGGTGCGGGCGGGGCTTCCGGGGAGCGGCAGGGGCGTCAGACGTCCACGCCGTGCTTGCGGAGGTAGGCGACCGGGTCGACGTCCGAGCCGTAGTCGGGAGTCGTACGGGCCTCGAAGTGGAGGTGCGGACCGGTGACGTTGCCGGTCGCGCCGGACAGGCCGATCTGCAGGCCCGGGGTGACCTGCTGGCCCACCGTGACGCCGATCGACGACAGATGGCCGTACTGGGTGTACATGCCGTCGGCCATGCGGATCACGATCTCGTTGCCGTACGCGCCGCCCCAGCCGGTGGAGACGACGGTGCCCATGCCGACGGCGTGGACGGGCGTGCCGCTGGCCGCGTGGAAGTCGATACCGGTGTGCGAACCGGAGGACCACAGCGAGCTGCTGGCCTTGTAGGCCGTCGACACGTAGGAGTGTGCGATCGGGGCGACGAAGGCGTTCAGCCGCTCGCGCTCGGCCTCGCGGGCGGCGCGGGCCCTGGCCTGGCGGATCTCCTGGGCCCGCTTGGCCGCGGCCTCCTCGGCCGCCTTCTGTTCGGCGGCCTGCTGCTGGGCGGCGGCCTGCGCGTCGATCTGCTCGGCGATGTCGTCGCCGACGCTGATCACCGGGGTGAGGCCGGTCTGCTCGGCGGTGTTCTCGGCGGCCGTCGCCGGAGACGCCGCGAGGGTGCCGATGACGCCGGTGGTGGTGAGGGCCGCGATGCCGGCCGCCTGAGCGGTGGTGCGCTTGACCCGGCCGGGCTTGCGATGCTTCCCGGTGGCGCACATGAACGCCATGAAGTGGCTGGTCCTTTCCTTCCCTCTCGCCTACCGGGTTAGCTGACGGGTTCGGAGCAGGAAGGTCTCCTACAGGCCCCCTCGCTGTCGCGCGGGCGCCCGATTCACCCCAGGGACGGTGGGTCCCCGGCTCCCCTGGCTCGCGCCGTACGGGGACTCGGCGATGGCTGTCCGGTGCCGCGGGTGCGGCGTACTGCCTGACGAACAGCCCGGACGACGCTACGGAAGCCTGCTTTCCAACCTCAAACGGATCCGGGCTTTTGTAGCGCATCCCACAGGGCAGACAGGCAACCTCCGCCTCAAATCGGGCATCTGGGGAAGGGAGTGGAACCGCAGGGGCCCTGACGGTGTGTCGACCGTCAGGGCCCCTCGCGTGCGTGCCGTTGCTACTCGGCCGCCACCACGGTCACATCGCCGATGCCGAGTGCCTCGACCGGCGCCTTGATCTGGGCGGCGTCACCGACGAGGACGGTCACCATGCGGTCCACCGGGAAGGCGTTCACGACGGCCGCCGTGGCCTCCACCGTGCCCGTCGCGGCCAGCTGCTGATACAGCGTCGCCTGGAAGTCGTCGGGCAGGTGCTGCTCGACCTGGTCGGCCAGCGTGCTCGCCACGGCCGCCGCGGTCTCGTACTTCAGCGGCGCCACCCCGACGAGGTTCTGCACGGCCACGTCCCGCTCGGCGTCGGTCAGGCCCTCCGCCGCGAGGGTCCGCAGCACCTTCCACAGGTCCTCCAGCGCGGGACCGGTGTTGGGGGTGTCCACGGAGCCGCTGATGGCGAGCATGGAGGCGCCCGTGCCGTCCGGTGCGGACCTGAGGACCTGCCCGAAGGCGCGCACTCCGTAGGTGTAGCCCTTCTCCTCGCGCAGGACGCGGTCCAGGCGGGAGGTGAGGGTGCCGCCGAGGCAGTAGGTGCCGAGCACCTGGGCGGGCCACACGCGGTCGTGCCGGTCGGGGCCGACGCGGCCGATGAGCAGCTGCGTCTGGACGGCGCCGGGCCGGTCCACGATGACCACGCGGCCGGTGTCGTCCGCGGTCACCGGGGGCACGGGCCGCGGCTCGCCCGGGGTGCCGGTCCAGGCGCCCAGGGTGTCGCCGAGCAGCGCGTCCAGGTCGATCCCGGTGAGGTCGCCGACCACGACGGCCGTGGCCGTGGCGGGGCGTACGTACCGGTCGTAGAAGGCGCGTACGGCGGCGGCGTCGATCTTCTCGACGGTCTCCTCGGTGCCCTGGCGCGGACGCGACATGCGCGAGGTCGCCGGGAACAGCTCCTTGGAGAGTTCCTTGGCGGCCCGGCGGGAGGGGTTGGCCAGCTCGTGCGGGATCTCGTCCAGGCGGTTGCGGACCAGCCGCTCCACCTCGCTCTCGGCGAAGGCGGGCGCGCGCAGGGCGTCGGCGATCAGGCCGAGGCCCTTGGCCAGGCGGGAGGCCGGGACCTCCAGGCTGAGCCGGACGCCGGGGTGGTCGGCGTGCGCGTCGAGCGTGGCGCCCGCGCGCTCCAGCTCGGCGGCGAACTCCTCGGCGGAGTGCTTGTCGGTACCCTCGGAGAAGGCCCGCGCCATGATCGTGGCAACGCCGTCCAGGCCGGCCGGCTCGGCGTCCAGGGGTGCGTCGAGCAGCACCTCGACGGCGACGACCTGCTGGCCGGGGCGGTGGCAGCGCAGCACGGTCAGGCCGTTGCCGAGCGCGGTGCGCTCGGGCGCCGGGAACGCCCAGGGCCGGGCCTCGCCGGGCTGCGGCTGGGGGTGGAAGTCCATGGTGGCGAGCTCGGTCACTTGGCCGTCTCCTCGTTCTCGTTACCGGCCTCTACGGTCGCTTCCTGCTCCGGGTCCTCGGGGACGTCGGCGTCCGGGGCCTCCTCCGGGGACTTCGGTTCGTAGACCAGGACCGCGCGGTTGTCGGGACGCAGACGGGCCTTGGCGACCTCCTGGACCTCCTGAGGAGTCACCTCCAGGACGCGCTTGACGGCGGTGAGGGCGAGCTGCGGGTCGCCGAACAGGACGGCGTACCGGCACAGTTCGTCCGCACGGCCGGCGACCGTGCCGAGCCGGTCCAGCCACTCGCGCTCCAACTGGGCCTGGGCGCGCTCCATCTCCTCGGGGGTGGGGCCCTCCTCGGCGAACCGGGCCAGCTCCTCGTCGATGGCGGCCTCGATGACCGGCACCTCGACGTCACCGGAGGCCTTCACGTCCAGCCAGCCCATCGAGGGCGCGCCCGCCAGGCGCAGCAGGCCGAAGCCGGCCGCGACAGCCGTACGGTCGCGGCGCACGAGCCGGTTGTACAGGCGGGAGGACTCGCCGCCGCCGAGGACGGTCAGGGCGAGGTCGGCCGCGTCGCACGCGCGCGTGCCGTCGTGCGGGAGCCGGTAGGCGGCCATCAGGGCGCGCGCCGGAACCTCCTCGACGAGGACCTCGCGCTTCTGCTCGCCGATGACCTCCGGCAGGGAGCCGTCACGCGGTGCGGGCTTGCCGTCGTGCGCGGGGATCGAGCCGAAGTACTTCTCGATCCAGGCGAGGGTCTGCTGGGGGTCGATGTCGCCGACCACGGAGAGCACCGCGTTGTTCGGCGCGTAGTAGGTGCGGAAGAACTGGCGGGCGTCCTCCAGGGTGGCCGCGTCCAGGTCCGCCATGGAGCCGATCGGCGTGTGGTGGTAGGGGTGGCCCTCCGGGTACGACAGGGCGGTCAGCTTCTCGAAGGCGGTGCCGTAGGGCACGTTGTCGTAGCGCTGGCGGCGTTCGTTCTTGACGACGTCCCGCTGGTTCTCCATGGACTCGTCGTCCAGGGCGGCGAGCAGCGAGCCCATGCGGTCGGCCTCCAGCCAGAGGGCGAGCTCCAGCTGGTGCGCGGGCATGGTCTCGAAGTAGTTGGTGCGCTCGAAGCTGGTGGTGCCGTTGAGCGAGCCGCCGGCGCCCTGCACCAGCTCGAAGTGACCGTTGCCCTTGACCTGAGCCGAGCCCTGGAACATCAGGTGCTCGAAAAGGTGAGCCAGACCGGTACGCCCCTTGACTTCGTGGCGGGAGCCGACGTCGTACCAGAGGCAGACCGCCGCCACCGGGGTCAGGTGGTCCTCGGAAAGCACCACGCGCAGACCGTTGGCCAGGCGGTGCTCGGTCGCTGTCAGGCCCCCGGAGCCTGCCTCGGCTGTGGTCGTGTGACCCATGGGCATGTACATCCCTTCGCGAGCGGATGCGGTTGTGAAAACCGCGGTCTTCCTGCCGTTCCTGCCACTGTATGCACAGCGTGCGGGGGCTCGGCGAAGTTCCCGCGGGACGTACGCCCACAGCGGATCGCGTAGCCTGCCCCGGACCCGGCCCACCGGCCCGGGAAGCCGCCTGGACCCGGGTCGTGGTACGGCTTGTCAGTGCCTCGGTCCACAATGGTCGGCGTCAGATCCGTCCCACGCTTCACGCAAGAGCGAGCCGGAGGGGCGCGTAGGTGTCGAGAGGCGCCCCGCAGGCGAACAAACAGATCAGAAGGAGCCAGGCAGCGATGGCCCGCCGCAGCACGAAGACCCCGCCGCCCGACGATTCGTTCGAGGAGAGGATCCTCGACATCGACGTCGTGGACGAGATGCGTGGCTCCTACCTCGAGTACGCGTACTCGGTCATCTACTCGCGCGCCCTCCCGGACGCACGGGACGGCCTCAAGCCGGTGCACCGCCGGATCGTGTACCAGATGAACGAGATGGGCCTGCGCCCCGACCGCGGCTATGTGAAGTGCGCGCGCGTCGTCGGCGAGGTCATGGGCAAGCTGCACCCGCACGGCGACGCGTCGATCTACGACGCCCTGGTGCGCATGGCGCAGCCCTTCTCCATGCGTGTGCCGCTCGTCGACGGGCACGGCAACTTCGGTTCGCTGGGCAACGACGACCCGCCGGCCGCCATGCGGTACACCGAGTGCCGCCAGGCCGAGGCGACGAGCCTGATGACCGAGTCGATCGACGAGGACACGGTCGACTTCGCACCCAACTACGACGGCCAGGAGCGGGAGCCGGTGGCGCTGCCCGCCGCCTTCCCGAACCTGCTGGTCAACGGCTCCTCGGGTATCGCGGTCGGCATGGCGACGAACATGCCGCCGCACAACCTGCGGGAGGTCATCGCGGCCGCCCGCCACCTGATCAAGTACCCGAACGCGGACCTGGACGCGCTGATGAAGCACGTGCCGGGACCGGACCTGCCCACCGGCGGCCGGATCGTCGGCCTGGACGGCATCCGCGACGCGTACGCCTCGGGCCGCGGCACCTTCAAGATGCGCGCCACGGTCGCGATCGAGACGGTGACCGCCCGCCGCAAGGGCCTGGTGGTCACCGAACTGCCCTTCACGGTCGGCCCCGAGAAGGTCATCGCGAAGATCAAGGACCTGGTCAACGCGAAGAAGGTCCAGGGCATCGCCGACGTCAAGGACCTCACCGACCGTGAGCACGGCCTGCGCCTGGTCATCGAGATCAAGAACGGCTTCGTGCCGGAGGCGATCCTGGAGCAGCTGTACAAGCTGACGCCGATGGAGGAGTCCTTCGGCATCAACAACGTGGCGCTGGTCGACGGCCAGCCGCTCACGCTGGGTCTGAAGGAGCTGCTGGAGGTCTACCTCGACCACCGCTTCGACGTGGTCCGGCGGCGCAGCGAGTTCCGCCGCGGCAAGAAGCGCGACCGGCTGCACCTGGTCGAGGGCCTGCTGACCGCGCTGGTCGACATCGACGAGGTCATCCGGCTGATCCGGTCCAGTGAGAACTCCGCGCAGGCCAAGGAGCGCCTGATGGAGCGCTTCTCGCTGAGCGAGGTGCAGACGCAGTACATCCTCGACACGCCGCTGCGCCGGCTCACCAAGTACGACCGCATCGAGCTGGAGGCGGAGAAGGACAAGCTCACCGCGGAGATCGCGGAGCTGACCCGGATCCTGGACTCGGACGCGGAGCTGCGCAAGCTGGTCTCCGCGGAACTGGCGGCCGTGGCCAAGAAGTTCGGCACCGACCGGCGCACCGTGCTGCTGGAGTCGGCGGGCGCCCCGGTGGCCGCGGTGCCGCTGCAGGTGGCCGACGACCCGTGCCGGGTGCTGCTGTCCTCGACGGGTCTGCTGGCCCGTACGGCGACCGCCGAGCCGTTCCCGGATCAGGCCGGCGCCAGGCGCGTCAAGCACGACGTGATCGTCTCCGCGGTTCCGGCGACCGCGCGCGGCGAGATCGGCGCGGTGACCTCGGCGGGGCGCCTGCTGCGGATCAACGTGGTCGACCTGCCCCAGCTGCCGGAGACGGCCACGGCCCCGAACCTGTCCGGAGGGGCGCCGCTGGCGGAGTTCGTCTCCCTGGAGGACGACGAGACCGTGGTCTGCCTGACCACGCTGGACGAGTCGTCGCCGGGCCTCGCGCTCGGCACCGAGCAGGGTGTCGTCAAGCGTGTGGTGCCCGACTATCCCTCCAACAAGGAGGAGTTGGAGGTCATCACCCTCAAGGAGGGCGACCGGATCGTCGGCGCGGTGGAGCTGCGCACCGGCGAGGAGGACCTGGTCTTCATCACCGACGACGCGCAGCTGCTGCGCTTCCAGGCGTCCATCGTGCGCCCGCAGGGCCGCCCGGCGGGCGGTATGGCGGGCATCAAGCTCGCCGAGGGCGCGAAGGTCATCTCCTTCACGGCCGTCGACCCCGCGGCCGACGCGGTGGTGTTCACCGTGGCGGGTTCGCGCGGCACGCTGGACGACTCGGTGCAGACGACGGCCAAGCTGACGCCGTTCGACCAGTACCCGCGCAAGGGCCGGGCCACGGGCGGTGTGCGCTGCCAGCGGTTCCTGAAGGGCGAGGACTGCCTGTCGCTGGCCTGGGCGGGACCCGCTCCCGCGCGTGCGGCGCAGAAGACCGGCACCCCGGTGGAGCTGCCGGAGCTGGACCCGCGCCGGGACGGCTCGGGCACGTCGCTGGCCAAGACGGTGTCGGTGGTCGCGGGGCCGGTGTTCTAGGCCTCGTACGACGTCTCGTACGGCTCCGGGCCGGGCTCCTGCTCGGAGCCCTGGACATAGCGCAGGACACCCCACATGCCGTGTTCGTCGGCGTGTGGGGCGTCGTTCCGGCACCCCTTGAGCTCCTGGCCGAGGACTTCCGTGTCGATGCCGGAGCCGATCAGCACGAGCTGGGTGCGGCGGTCGCCGGTGGCGCCCCAGCTCTCGGGGTAGAAGCGCAGGAACCGGCCGACGGCGTGCACGGCGTACCGGTTGAGGGGGTCGTACGGTCCGAAGTCGACGTACCCCTTGATCCGGTACAGCCCCTCGGGCCGGCTGTCCAGGAACCGCATGAGCCGGCGGGGGTCCAGGGGGACCTCGGAGGTGAAGGACAGGCTGTCGTAGCCGGTGTGCAGATGACCGGCGTGTTCCTCGCGCTCGTCGTCCCCGGTGTGCTCGTGCAGGTCGTCGAAGGACAGCTGCCCGATGCGCTCCTCGCTCGGCCTGCAGTCGAAGAGGAACTCCGGGTCGATCCGGCCGTAGGCGGCGGGGACCACGGCGGCGCGGTCCGTGAGGGACCGCACCAGACCGAGGATCCGCTCACCGTCCACGGCGCGGTCGAGCTTGTTGACCACGACCAGGTCGGCGAGGGCCAGATGCCGGTCGATCTCGGGGTGCCGGGCACGGCTGTCGTCGAACTCGGCGGCGTCCACGACCTCGACCAGGCCGCCGTAGACGACCCTCGGGTGCTCGCTGGCCAGCACCATCCGCACGAGTTCCTGGGGTTCGGCGAGCCCGCTGGCCTCGATGACGATCACGTCGATGCCGGTGTCCGGGTCGGCGAGCCGGTCCAGGTAGAGGTCGAGTTCGCCGGCGTCGACGGCACAGCAGAGGCAGCCGTTGCCCAGCGAGACGGTGGAGTCGCCGAGGGCGCCCGCGACGGCCATCGCGTCGATCTCGATGGCCCCGAAGTCATTGACGATCGCCCCGATGCGGCTGCCTCCGCTGCGGTGCAGGAGGTGGTTGAGGAGCGTGGTCTTCCCGGAGCCCAGGAAACCGGCGAGCACGACGACCGGGATCTGCGGACCGCTGCTGTTCCCCAACGGGTGACCTCTCTGCTGTGGACGGGGTGGCCCTGGCGGACCCGGGCCCCTCTGGACGGGGTGCCCTGTGGACCGGGGCCCCTGTGGACCGGGGCCCTGAGGACCGGCTGCCGGACCAGCATAAGAGGGCGCTGCTGTCGTCTCGCGCGGTCAGCGGGCGGCCGGTACCGCGACCGGCGGCTGCGGCCCGACATACCGCGCCACCGGCCGGATGATCTTCGAGTCGGCCGCCTGTTCCAGGAGGTTGGCGCTCCAGCCCACCACCCGTGCGGCGGCGAAGGTGGGAGTGAACATCTCGCGGGGCAGGCCGCAGAGTTCCATGACCACGCCGGCGTAGAACTCGACGTTGGTGTGCAGTTCGCGGCCGGGTTTCAGCTCGGCGAGGATCGCCTCGACCCGGCGCTCGACCTCCACCGCGAAGTCCACGCGCGGACCGCCGAATCCGAGGGCGATCTCCCGCAGCATCCGCGAACGCGGGTCCTCCGTGCGGTAGACGGCGTGTCCGAAGCCCATGATCCGGTCACCGGCGAGCACCCGTTCCCGGATCCAGGGGTCGATCCGGTCCGGTGTGCCGATGGCGTCCAGGGTGTCCAGGGCCCGGCTGGGCGCGCCTCCGTGCAGCGGACCGGACAGGGCGCCGACGGCTCCGGTCAGGCAGGCGGCCACGTCGGCACCGGTGGAGGCGATGACGCGGGCGGTGAAGGTCGACGCATTGAATCCATGATCAATGGTGGAGATCAAGTACTGCTCGACGGCACGCGCCCGCCGTGGCTCGGGCTCCTCACCGTTCAGCATGTACAGGTAGTTGGCCGCGTAGCGGAGGTCCTCGCGCGGCTCGACCGGGTCGAGGCCCTGTCCGAGCCGGTACAGCGCGGTGAGCAGCGTGGGTACGGCCGCGCAGACGGCCACGGTGTCGGCGCGGCGCCGGTCGGCGTCGATGTCGTACACCGGTCGCAGCCCCCGCGCCGAACCCAGCAGCGACAGGGCCGTGCGCAGTCCGGACAGCGGGCCGGAGAGGCGGCTTGCCGCGGCGATCGCGGGCAGCGCCGCGCGGACCTCCTGCGGCAGCCGGCGCAGTGCCGCGGTCTCGGCGGAGAAGGCGGCGCGGCGCTCCCCGTCCGGCAGCGAACCGTGCACCAGAAGGTGCCAGACGTCCTCGAAACCCCGGGTCCGTGCCAGTTCGACGGCCGAGTACTGGCGGTAGTGGTAGAAGCCCTCCCGCCCGCGGACGTCGCCGATCTCGGTCTCGGTGACGACGACGCCGGCGAGACCGCGCGGTGCGTCGATGAGCGGGGTTGCGGTCCTGTTGACGGCCATGGTTCTCCTCCCTGGACTTGATTCGACTGTCCATGCTTGACTAAGTTGTTGTCAATATTGATTGAATCAATGTAGCGATCAAGGTATGCGGAGGCGGCTACGGTGACCCCCATGCGCGCACACGAACCCGCCGAACCCGTCCCGCCCGGCCGTCCCGGGCGGAGGCTGACCACCAAGGAGACCGCCGAACTGCTCGGTGTGAAGCCCGAGACCGTGTACGCGTACGTGAGCCGCGGCCTGCTCAGCAGCAGACGCGAGCCCGGCGGCCGGTCCAGCACCTTCGAGGCGAAGGAGGTCGAGGCCCTCGCCCGGCGCCACCGGCGCGAGGCGGCCGTGAGCCCGGGCGCCGGCGGGGACCTCTCCGTGCGGACGCGGATCACGCTGATCGAGCGGGACCGGTACTTCTTCCGGGGCGTCGACGCCGTGGAGATGGCGCTCCGTCACTCCTACGAGGAGGTCGCGGAATGGCTGTGGACGGGCCGGCTGACCCCGGGCGTCGCCTTCTCCGCGCCCGGACCCACCGTCGAGGTGGCCCGCCGCGCCGTCAACGCCCTGAGCGAGCACGCCTCCCCCACCGACCGGCTGCGCGTCGCGGCGATCGCCGCGGCGGCCGAGGACCCGCTGCGCTTCGACCTGTCGGAGGACGCCGTGCTGAACACCGCACGCATCCTCATCCCGACCCTCGTCGCCGCGCTGCCGCCGGCCCGGCACGCCCACAAGGACGACGGCCCGCTCGCCCACCGGCTGTGGGGCCGGCTGACCGGCCGCCCGGCCGACGAGGCGTCGCTACGCGTCCTGGACACCGCGCTCGCCCTGCTCGCCGACCACGACCTGGCCGCGTCCACGCTCGCGGTCCGGGTCGCCGCCTCGGCCCGCGCACACGTCTACGCGGCCGTCTCGGCCGGGTTCGGCGTCCTGGAGGGCCCGTTGCACGGTGCCGCGAGCGGCATGGCCCACCGCATGCTGCTCGACGTGCTCGACCAGGGCACGGCGGTCCCGGTGATCGCCGACGAACTGCGCGCGGGCCGCCGCATCCCCGGGCTCGGCCACCGGCTGTACACCGGCGAGGATCCCCGCGCGCGCGTGCTGTTCGGCCTTCTGGAGCAGGTCCCGCGCGCGGAGTCCGCCCTGCTCGCCGCCCGTGACATCGTCGCCACGACCGCGCGGCACACCCCGCTGCACGCCAACGTCGACCTGGCCCTGGCGGTGTTCACCGCGTCCAGCGGCATGGCCGCAACGGCAGGCGAGACGATCTTCGCCGTCGCACGTACGGCGGGCTGGATCGCGCACGCCCTGGAGGAGTACGGCGAGCGCCCCCTGCGCATGCGCCCCGTCGGCCACTACGTCGGCCCGCGGCCTCCGCAGCCCCGCCCGGAGTAGGACACGACGACACCGGAAGTCGCCCCAGGAAGACTCAGGTTAGGCTCACCTCTGTGAGTAGGTGCGCGACCGTCTCCCGGAGCCTCGACGAGCCCGTTTCCGGCACGGCGGCCACGGCGACGACGTGGCTGCTGCTGGAACAACCCGGCCCGTGGGGCGCCAAGGCGCTCACTTCGAGTCACCTGGACCCCTCACTGGGCCGGGCCCTGGAGTCGGCCGCCGAGGGAACCGGCGTACGCGTCGCGCTCATCCGGCGCCCCGGACGTCACGCCGACCCGGGCAGGCCCTCCGTCCGGCAGCTGTACGCCGCCCACACCATGCCGGGCCGCACCTGGCTGCACAGCGCCAGGATCCGCGATCCCCGGCGGCTGCTCGGACTGGACTTCGCCGCCCTCGGAGCGGGTGACCACCGTTCCTTCGGCACCGCGCTCGGCGGCCGGCCGCACCGCGGCGACCCGCTCGCGCTGGTGTGCACCAACGGCAAGCGTGACCGCTGCTGCGCCCTCCTGGGCCGCCCCCTGGCCGCCGAACTGGCCGCCTCCGAAGTGCGCGGCGTCTGGGAGGTCACCCATCTGGGTGGACATCGCTTCTCGCCGACCGTGCTCGTCCTGCCGTACGGCTACGCCTACGGCCGCGTCGAGGCGCACACCGTCAAGGAGGCGCTGCACGGCGTCCAGGAAGGGCGCGTCGTGGTCGAGGGCTGCCGGGGGTGCTCGGCCTGGGAACGGCCCGGTCAGGCGGCCGAGCTGGCTGTCCGGTCGGCCGCCGGCGAGTACCGGGCGGGGGTGCTGAGCATCGTACGGACCGACGGCAGGGCTCCGCGCTGGCAGGTCACCGTCGGACACGCCGACGGCCGACGCTGGCGGGTGACCGTGGCGCAGGGCGCGTCGCTGCCGCCCCGTCCGGAGAGCTGTGGCGCGGCGGTGCTGGGGACGCCCGCGCGGATGGACGTGGTCGACGTGCGCGAGCTGAGGCCGACGGCGCTGGCGAGCTGAGCGGCCACCTCGTTCAAGAACTGGTCAAGAGATCCCCACCACACCCCCTGGGGCGTGGTGAGTCCTTCCACGTACCGTCATGGGTATGAGCCCCACGCCCTCCGCACGCCGTCTGCGTCTCGGTATGCCACGGCGGGTCTTCTCGCAGGTGCTGCTGATGCAGGTGGCGATCGCCGCGGGGGTCGCGGTGCTCGCGACCGGGCTGTTCCTGGCGCCGCTGAGCAGGCAGCTGGACCAGGAGGCGATGCGCAGGGCGCTGGCCATCGCCGAGACCACGGCCCAGGACCCGCAGATCGCCGAGGGCGTCCTGACGACCCCGCCGACCACCGACGGACCGGTGCAGAAGGAGGCCGAGCGGATCCGGCACGCCACCCACGCCGAATACATCGTCGTGATGGACCGACGGGGCGTCCGCTGGTCGCACACCACCCCCTCGGAGATCGGCGACCATGTCTCGACCTCCCCGAAAGAGGCGCTGGCCGGCCACAAGGTCATGCAGATCGACACCGGCACCCTGGGCCGCTCCGCGCGCGGCAAGGTGCCGCTGTACGACGTACACCACCGCATCATCGGCGCGGTCTCGGTCGGTATCGCCTACGACAGTGTGCGGGCACGGCTGATCAGCGCGATCCCGGGGCTGTTGGCCTACGCCGGCGGTGCCCTCGCGGTGGGTGCGCTGGCCGCCTGGCTGATCTCCCGCCGGGTCCAGCGGCAGACCCGGGACCTGGCCTTCTCCGACATCTCGGCGCTGCTCGCGGAGCGCGAGGCGATGCTGCACGGCATCCGTGAGGGCGTGGTCGCCCTCGACCGCGGCGGCCGTATCCGCCTGTTCAACGACGAGGCGCGGCGGCTGCTGGGCATCGGCGACGAGGCCGTCGGACAGACCCCCGACGCGGCGCTCGGTGCGGGCCGTACGACGGACGTGCTGGCCGGCCGGGTGACCGGCACCGACCTGCTGACCGTGCGCGGCCAGCGGGTGCTGGTCGCCAACCGCATGCCCACCGACGACGGCGGCGCCGTGGCCACCCTGCGCGACCGCACCGAGCTGGAGCGGCTGGGGCGTGAACTGGATTCCACGCGCGGACTGATCGACGCCCTGCGCGCCCAGGACCACGAGCACGCCAACCGCATGCACACCCTGCTCGGACTGCTGGAACTGGAGATGTACGACGACGCCGTGGAGTTCGTCGGCGAAGTGGTCGGCGACCACCGGGCCACGGCCGAGCAGGTCACCGAGAAGATCCAGGATCCCCTGCTGGCCGCGCTGCTGGTCGGCAAGGCGACCGTGGCGGCCGAGCGCGGTGTCGCGCTGTGGGTGTCGGAGCGCACCCGGCTGCCCGACCGGCTGATCGATCCGCGGGGCCTTGTCACAGTGGTCGGCAACCTGGTCGACAACGCCCTCGACGCGGTCGCCGGCACGCTCCACGCGCGCGTGGAGGTCGAGTTGCGCACCGAGGGCCGTACGGTGGTGCTCAGAGTGCGCGACACGGGCCCCGGGATCCCGGCCGAGCAGCGGGAGTTGGTCTTCGCTGACGGCTGGTCCACCAAGCAGCCGCCGGCGCACGGCAAGCGTGGCATCGGGCTCTCACTGGTGCGTCGGCTCGCCGAACGGCACGGCGGGAGCGCGACGGTGGACGCGGCGGACGGCGGCGGTGCGGAGTTCACCGTGGTCCTGCCGGAGACGCTGACCGATCCTGAGCTGGATCCCTCGGTACTCGACGAGTCCGCCGAGCCTGCCGCCCTCACCGAGGAGGAGGCGCGATGATCGAGGTCCTGGTCGTGGACGACGACACCCGCGTCGCCCGGGTCAATGCCGCGTACGTGGCGAAGGTGCCGGGATTCCACGTCGTCGGCGAGGCGCACAGCGCCGCCGAAGCGCTGCGCCAGGTGGAGACGCTGCCGCGGCTGGACCTGGTCCTCATGGACCACTACCTGCCCGACGACACCGGTCTCGCGGTCGTGCGGGAGATGCGCCGGCGCGGCCACGAGACCGACGTGATCATGGTGACGGCGGCGCGGGACGTGTCGACCGTCCAGGCCGCGATGCGGCAGGGGGCGCTGCAGTACCTGGTGAAGCCGTTCGCCTTCACCGGTCTGCGCACCAAACTGGAGGCGTACGCGCAGCTGCGGCGCACCCTGGACGGCGGCGGCGAGGCCGAACAGGCCCAGGTGGACCGCATCTTCGGCGCCCTGTCCGCGCCGTCGGAGCCCGCGCTGCCCAAGGGGCACTCCCCCACGACGGCCGAGCTGGTGCGCCAGGCGCTGATGAACGCCGAAGGGGCGCTGTCCGCCCACGAGATCGCCGAGCGGACCGGGGTGAGCCGGCAGACGGCCCAGCGGTATCTGAAACTCCTGGAGCGCACCGGACGGGCGCGGCTGACCCTCAAATACGGCGACGCGGGCCGCCCGGAACACCGTTACGTGTGGGCGACCCGCGGCTGAGCGGACTCGTCTACTTGGCAGCGTTGACGAACTCGGTCGTGTAGGTCTTGCTCAAGTCGACCTTGGCGTTCTTGATGTTGGCGTTGAACGACTTGAGGACCTTCTCAACGGTCTCCGGGCCGCCCTGGGGCATCACGCCGTCGTCGGTGAACATCGGCAGGGTGCTCTTGATGGCCTGTGCATAGAGGGCCTTGTTGCCCTGGGAGTAGTCGGCGGGCATCTTCGCGGCGATCTCGTCGGCGCTGTGGGTGGACATCCACTTGAGCGTCTTGACGAACGCGTTGACCAACTTCTGGACGGTGTCCTTGTGCCCGTTCACCCAGTCCGTCTGCATGTACAGACTTGACGACGGGTACGGCCCGCCCAGTGCCTTCTGCGAGCCCTCGGGGGTGCGCATGTCGAGAAGGACCTTCCCGGCCTTCTTGTCCAGGATCGTGGCGACGGTCGGGTCGGTGGTCATACCGCCGTCGATCGCCCCGTTCTGCAGGGCCGCGATGAACGTGGGCCCTGCGCCCACGGCGACGGGCGAGAACTCGCTGACGTTCACGCCGTTCTTGACCGCCAGGTACTTGGTGAGGAAGTCGGTGGAGGAGCCGAGCCCGGTCACGCCCAGCTTGCGGCCCTTGAAGTCCTTGGGCGAGGTCAGGTCTCCGGCCGCCTTGTCCGAGACGACCTCGACCTCACCGGGCGCGTGCGAGAACTGGACGACCGACTCCACCGACTTGCCCTTGGTCTGCAGGTCGAGGGTGTGGTCGTAGAAGCCGACCGCTCCCTGCACCTGGCCGGAGACGAGCGCGGTCTCGGCCTGGACACCGGCGGGCTCGCTGAGGAGTTGGACATTCAAACCTTCGGCCTGGAAGTAGCCGAGTCGCTGGGTGAGCATGGCGGGCAGGTAGATGACCTTGTCGAGGCCACCGACCATGATCTTGACCGTCTCACCCTTGCCGCCGCCTCCGGTGTCGGCGGTGGAGCTGGCCGCGTCGTTGGCGCAGGCGGTGAGCGAGGAGAGGGCGAGCAGGCCGGCGGCGGCCAGGGAGGCGTGTCTGGCGGTGTTGCGCATGCGGTTCACGTCCTTGTGAGAGGGCGGTGCGGGGAAGGCGTGGGGGGCTGGTCCGGGGCGGGGCCGGTCAGTCGTCGGAACCGGCGGGCTTCCAGCGGAAGATGCGGCGCTCGGCAAACGTGAGCAGTCCTTCGGCGGCGAGGGCGACGACCGCGAGGATGACCATCGCGGCGTACACACCGGCCGAGTTGAAGGTGTTCTGCGACTGGGAGACGAGCAGGCCGATGCCCTTCGTGGCGCCGATGTACTCGCCGACGATGGCGCCGATGAGCGCGAAGCCGAAGCTGACGTGGAGGCTCGTGAAGATCCAGGAGGTGGCCGACGGGATGACCACCTGGAGCGTGACCCGGCGGTCGCTGGCACCCAGGATGCGGGCGTTGGCCACCAGGTTGCGGTCCACCTCCCGGGCGCCCTGGAAGGCGTTGAAGAACACCGGGAAGAAGACCAGCACGACGGCGGAGGCGACCTTGGAGGACGGTCCGAGCCCGAACCAGATCAGGAAGATCGGCGCCAGGACGATCCTGGGAATCGAGTTGAGAACCTTGATGTATGGACCAAGGACCTCGGCGAGCAATCTGATCCGCCCGAGCGCAATGCCGAGCAACACACCGGCAACCACACCGAAGACCCAGCCGAGGAGTGCCTCGTAGAGGGTGTACCAGATCTGTTCGCCGAGCGATCCGAGCGCGGTTCCGTGCATGACCCAGGTCCAGATCTGGTCCCAGATCTGCGACGGCATCGAGAAGTTGAACGAGTCGATGATCTTGGCCCGGGACAGCCCTTCCCACAGGCCCAGCACGGCCACCAGGAGCAGCACGCGCGCGGCGGAGACGAGGGCCTTGCGGCGGCGGGCGGCCTGGGCCCGCGACTGGGCGCGGTCCGGGACCTTGGCCGTGTCGACGACCGGCGTGCTGATGACCTCAGGCGACATGGGCGGCACCTCTTTCGCGGGTGATGCGGACCTCTTCGCCGAGGGACTCCCAGATCTCGCGGTAGATCTCGATGAACCGCGGCTCAAGGCGCACCGACTCGACCTTGCGCGGCCGGGGCAGGTCGATGTCGAAGACCTGCTTCACGGTCGCGGGGCCGGCGGTCATCACGACGACCTTGTCGGCGAGCGCGATGGACTCCTCAAGGTCATGGGTGACGAAGACGACGGAGGCTCCCGTGCCCTCCCACAGCTCCAGCAGTTCGTCCGACATCAGGGCCCGCGTCTGCACGTCCAGCGCCGAGAACGGCTCGTCCATCAGCAGGATCTCGGGGTCGTTGACGAAAGTGGCGGCGAGGGCGACGCGCTTGCGCTGGCCGCCGGAGAGCTGGTGCGGGTAGCGGTCCTCGAAGGCGGCGAGTCCGACGCGGGCCAGCCACTCCTGGGCCTTCTCCTTGGCCTCGGCCTTCGGTACGCCCCGGAAGCGCGGGCCGGCCATGACGTTGGACAGGACCGTGCGCCAGGGGAACGTGGCGTCCTGCTGGAAGACGAAACCGACCTTGTCGCCGACGCCGTCGACCGGCTCGCCGGCCACCAGCACCTCGCCCTCAGTGGGCTCCTCCAGGCCGCTGACCAGCGTCAGCGTGGTGGACTTACCGCAGCCGGTCGGTCCTACGACGGCCACGAACTCGCCGCGCTCGACGGTGAGGTCCAGACCGCGCACGGCCGTGTGCAGTCCCCCTGACGGGGTTCTGAAGGTCTTGCTCGCGCCCCGCAGCTCAATGGCGGGGCTGGTGTGTGCGCTCATGGCCCGGGACGGTAGGTGTGGCCCCGGCCACAGCAGGAGTCTTGTGAGCACAAGCCCTTCTTTTGCTCGCAAGAGCCTGTTGTGCTCATTTTGCTCGCGCTACAACTGCGGAGCACGAAACACGGGCTTAACGCTCGCCGGCCTTAGGAGAGGCCTGATGATTGACGTCCTGGTCGTGGACGACGACTTCCGCGTCGCTGAGATAAACGCCAAGTACGTGGGAAAGGTTCCCGGCTTCCGGGTGGCCGCCCGCGCGCACAGCGCCGCCCAGGCCCTGGCCGCCGTCGAGCGCGGCGGCATCGACCTGGTCCTGCTCGATCACTATCTGCCGGACCGGACCGGTCTCGACCTGGTGCACCGCATGCGGGAGCAGGGCCACGGCACGGATGTCATCATGATCACCGCGGCCAGCGATGTGACGACCGTCCAGCAGGCGATGCGCCTGGGCGCCCTGCACTACCTGGTCAAACCCTTCACCTTCGCCGCCCTGCGCGCCCGCCTCGACTCCTATGCCGCCCTGCGCCGCACGGTGGACCGCGTCGGCGGCCGGGGCCTGACGGGCCAGGAGCAGGTGGACCGGATCTTCGGAGCGCTGCGCGCCGCTCCCGCACCGTCCGCGCCCGGCCTGCCGAGCGGCCACTCGGAGCCCACGACCGATCTGATCTGCGGTGTCCTGCACCGTGCGGGCCAGCCGCTGTCGGCCCACGAGGTGGCCGCCAGGACCGGCCTGAGCCGCTCCACGGCCCAGCGCTACCTCCGCCACCTGGAACAGGCCGGCCGCCTGCGGCTGTCCCTGAAGTACGGCGACACCGGCCGGCCCGAGCACCGGTACGCCTGGGTGGCGCCCTAGGAGTCGTCTTCAAGTCTCACGCCCACATCAGGAGCTGTGCGAGGGTGACGGCTGCTTGGCAGGGCTGGTCTTGCCGGTTCCGGAGACGTTCACCGGCCCCAGCCCTCTCAAGGGCGGCCGGGACCAGAACGACTCGCACTTCGACGCCGGACAGCTCACGCCGTTCGTGTTCGACCTCCGCATCGACAAGCCGGCCGACCTCGCACCCGGTTCCATCAAGGTGACGCCGTCGACCCGGGACGGCAACGCCAAGGACAACACCGCGGCGATCACGGTGACCGCCGACGGCTCCCAGGGCGACGGCTCCGGCTCCTCCTCGGGGGGCGGCTCCTCCTCCGGGGGCGGCTCCGGCGGCGGTTCGGCCTCCGGCGGCACCTCCGGCTCCGCCTCGGCCGGATCCGGCACCGCGGCTTCGGGCAGCACCGGGCAGGGCTCGATGGCCGACACGGGCACCGGCGCGCTGCCCTGGTACGCGGCTGCGGCGGCCTTGGTCGCCCTGATCACGGGCGGCACCCTGTTCGTCGTCGCGCGGCGCCGCAGAAACTGAGTCGAGTGGGAGTTCGTCCGGCCGCTGCTGCCCGAGTCGTTGCGAGGCAGCACCCGGTTCCGCCGGTGGGCCCTGGACGGCAGGTTCGAGCGGATGCTCCAGGCCGACCAGGCCCGAGGCGGACTGACCAGCAGGATTCACCTGGCGGGCGACTCCCTGGGGCGTCCGCTCGCCTTTACGAAGCGATCCGGGCCTGGCTCGGGCGGCGGGGCGTCGGCCACACCGTCCCGGAACGGTCCGACCAGATCCGCCACCGGCTCCGGCGCGGCCGTCGCGGCGGGCGCCCGCCGGCCTTCGACAGGCGTCTCTGTGAGCGGCGCAACGTAGTCGAACGCTGCTTCAACCGCTTGAAACAGTGGCGAGGGATCGCCACCCGCCACGCCGGACGGACCGCGTGCCCGGCTAGGCGGCACCGGCGCCGGTCAGCGACCGTACCTCCGTCTCGGCGTACTTGGCCTCGTCCGCGACCTCGATCGAGGTGACCGTGCCCAGCCAGCCGGCGAGGAAGCCGAGCGGGATGGAGACGATGCCCGGGTTCTGCAACGGGAAGTACTGGAAGTCGACGTCCGGGAAGAGGGAGCCCGGGCTGCCGGACACCACCGGGGAGAGCAGCACGAGTCCCAGCGCCGGGATCAGCCCGCCGTACACGGCCCACACCGCACCGCGGGTGGTGAAACCTCGCCAGAACAGCGAATACAGCAGTACCGGAAGGTTCGCCGACGCGGCGACGGCGAACGCGAGACCGACGAGGAAGGCGACGTTGAGATCACGGGCCAGCAGACCGAGCGCGATCGCCACGACGCCGGTGCCGACCGCCGCCCACCGTGCCACCGTCACCTCGCTGCGCGCCGTGGGGCGAGACCGCCGCAGCGACGCGTACAGGTCGTGCGCCACCGACACCGATGAGGCAAGCGTGATGCCGGCGACCACGGCGAGGATCGTGGCGAACGCGACGGCGGCGACGACCGCGAAGAGAACCGTTCCGCCGGTGGAACCCGCGCCGCCGCCCAGCTCCAGTGCGAGCAGGGGCACCGCCGTGTTCCCTGCCGCGTTCGAACCGCGTACCGCATCCGGCCCCACGACCGCGGCCGCTCCGAAGCCGAGCACGATCGTCATCAGATAGAAGCCGCCGATCAGCCCGATGGACCACACCGCGGAGCGGCGGGCGGCCCGCGCGGTGGGCACGGTGTAGAAGCGCGACAGGATGTGCGGCAGTCCCGCCGTGCCCAGCACCAGGGCCAGTCCCAGGCTGATGAAGTCCAGGCGGGCGGTCCAGGTGCCCCCGTACTTGAGGCCCGGCGCCAGGAACGCCCTTCCATGACCGCTGCGCTCGGCGGCCGTGAGCAGCAACCGGTCGACGTCGCCGTGGAAGCGCAGCAGGAGAAGCACGGTCAGCGCGACCGTGCCGCCCAGCAGCAGGACCGCCTTCACGATCTGGATCCAGGTGGTGGCCCGCATCCCTCCCAACGACACATAGATCACCATCAGCGCGCCGACCCCGACGACCACCCATGCCCCGGCAGCTCCGCTCGTCCGCCCCAGCAGCAACGCCACCAGACTGCCCGCGCCGACCATTTGCGCCACCAGGTAGAGAACGGACACCGTGACCGAGGAGGTTCCCGCCGCGATCCGCACCGGCCGCTCTCGCATCCGCGCGGCCACCACGTCGGCCAGCGTGAACCGCCCGCAGTTGCGGACCAGTTCGGCCACGAAGAACAGCACCACCAGCCAGGCCACGAGAAAGCCCACCACATACAGCATCCCGTCGTACCCGTACAGCGCGATCAGCCCGGTGACCCCGAGGAAGGAGGCGGCCGACATGTAGTCACCCGCGATGGCAAAACCATTCTCCATGGGAGAGAACAACCGCCCTCCCGCATAGAACTCCTCCGCCGAACCGTGCCGGCGACGGCTCACCCACGTCGTGATCCCGAGCGTGACGGCCACGAAGCCGCTGAACAGCAGCAGCGCCAGCACCTGGTGCCGATCGGTCACGAGGCGCCTCCCCGTGCCCCGCGGGTCAGTTCCTGGGTGTCCCAGCGCAGCTCCAGCGCCGCCCGGTCCCGGCGCAGCCGCGCATGCCGTGCGTAGGCCCAGGTGAGCAGGAACGTGGTGAGGAACTGTCCCAGCCCGGCCAGCATGCCCACGTTCACCGCCCCGGCCACGGGCCGGGCCATGAGCCCCGGAGCGGCCGTGGCGGTGACCAGATAGCTCACATACCAGACGAGGAACACGGCGACTCCCGGCACGACGAACCGCCGGTACCTGGTGCGCACCTCCTGGAAGGCCGCACTGCGCTGCACCTCGGCGTACACGTCCCGGGCACGGACGGCCGTTCCGCTCCGCTCCCCGCGAGCGGACGGTACGGCGGGCACCGGCACACCGGCGCCGTCCAGCTCGTCCCAGCCGGAGGCCAACGCGTCGCACCAGGGGTCCTCGTCCCCGGCTCCCCGAGGACGATCATTGCTTGACTGCATGCCCAAGGATGGACAGACCCGGAAGATCCCCGACTCTTCTTCTCTCGGCTCTTCACCCCATCAGGTGACTTCACTGCGTGGGCGGCCGCACCAGCCCCTTGCTGTAGGCGTAACGCACCGCCTGTGCCCTGTCCTTGAGTCCCGTTTTGGAGAAGAGATTGTTGATGTGTGTCTTCACGGTCGCGGTCGACACATGCAGCTTGCGGGCGATCTCCTGGTTGCTGAGTCCTTCGGCGATCAGCAGCAGGACCTCGGTCTCCCGGGCGGTCAGCCCGTCGGGCGGCGTATCGGCGGTCACCGGCGGGCTGGGCTCGGGCTGTGACAGCCGCTCCAGCAACCGGCGTTGGACGCTCGGCGACAGACCCGCGTCCCCCGACAGCACGCTCTCCACGGCACGCACGATCTCGTCACCGCCCGCGTCCTTGGTCAGATAGCCCCGGGCGCCGGCGCGCAGCGCGGGGAACAACGACTCGTCGTCCGCGAATGTGGTGAGCACCACGACCTGGGTCCCGGGATGCTGCGCCCGGATCCGCCGGGTGGCCTCCACACCGTCGCAGCGGGGCATCCTGAGGTCCATCAGGACGACGTCCGGGGCCAGTTCCGCCACCAGGCGCACCGCCTCCTCGCCGTCTCCCGCGGAACCCACGACCTCCACACCGGGCAGCAGTCCGAGCAGCATCACGATGCCCTCCCGGACCACGGTCTGGTCGTCGGCGACCACCACCCGTGCGGGCTTCTTCTCCCCCTCCGTCTCCGTCATACAGGTACCTTCAGCGTCACCACGAACCCCTCCTCGCCCGGCCCCGCGTCCAGAGAGCCGCCCAGCAGCTCGGCACGCTCCCGCATGCCCAGCAGACCGTATCCGCCCCCCGACCCCGTCAGTTCACCCGGCCGCCCGCCCGAGTCCCGTACCGCGAGCGTCACTTCGTGTTCGCTGTAGTCGAGCCGCAGCTGCACCTTGGCACCGTGGGCGTGCTTGCGGACGTTCGTCAGTGCTTCCTGGGCCACTCTGCGCACGGCCTGGGAGGCCTCGGCCGACAGGGGCCTGCGCTCACCCGTCACGGTGACCTCGGCGCCGTCGGCTCCGCTGACGAGTTCGCCCAGGAAGTCCTCCAGCGGGGTCAGTTCGCCCCGCAGCGCGGACAGGGCCTGCCGGGTCTCGGCGAGTCCGTCGCGAGCCATGCCCCGCGCGGCCACCACCCGCTCCAGGATCCGCTCGCGGTCCGCGCCGTTCTCGATCAGCAGCCGGGCCGCCTCCAGGTGCACCAGCTGCGCCGAGAGGCTGTGGGCCAGCACGTCGTGGATCTCTCGTGCGATCCGCGCTCGCTCGGCCAGCGCTGCGGACTCGGCTTCGGCCGACCGGGCGGCACGCTCCTGGGCAAGGAGCCGCTGCGCGTTGCCGCGGGCCTCCGCGTCCAGCCGCAGGACGTATCCGGCGAGGGCCATGCCGGCCACGGTGGCGGCCGTGGTCAGCCATGCGTCGTTGTTGAACGCGGAGTACGAGGCCAGCGCGACCGACGCCACGGGTACTGCTGCTCCCAGCGGGAGCCGCTCCAGGGCGCTGATTCCGCAGCCGCACCAGAGCACCAGGGCCGGCGCTGTGAACCCCGTTGCCTCGGCGACGACGGCGATCCCCAGGAGGATGCCGATGAAGGCGAGGGAGGGAACCAGCCGGTGCTGGTAGGTGGTCCGGAAGAAGGCCCAGGAGACGAGAGCGGCGAGGAGAACTCCCGCCGCTGCCGCGAGTCCGCTCCAGACGCCGACATGCCTCTGGCTGAAGGCGCTCCACAGCAGCAGCACGAGCACGAGCAGTCTCACGGCCCAGGCGATCATGCGCCGGGTGCGGGAGGTGCCCTCGCGGCCGAGCGCCTCTCGCGACGGCCAGCGGGTCAAGGCGTACTCCGTCACACGCGCTCCTTCCAGGCCGACCGCATGCCGTCACCGTACGCCGGGGCCGGACGGTCCGCGGGGCCGAGGGGCTGCGCCCGCCAGACCAGGATGCCGTCGCGGACCAGCAGCGTGGCGCCGAGGGTGAGCATCAGAGCGGAGCTGTTCTGGTGCAGGCCGAGCGCGAGGCCGAGGGCGTAGAGACCGATCCGCAGGGCGATGCCCACTCCCCATGCGGCGAGGCTTGCCTTGGTGCTCTTGGTCCATACGACGCCGTCCGGAGCCGTCCAGACGCGGGTCGTCCACGCCCAGCCGGCGCCGGTGGCCACACCTATGAGCAGCTCCACCGCGAGCAGTACGGCGGATTCCGCGCGGTGGTGGGCGTCCAGGATGCCGGGCTCGCGCAGCGCGACGACGGCGAGGATGACCGGGACGAGCCACCAGCGCCGGTCGGTGCTGATCGCGCGGGCACGGAACTGCCGCGCGATCACCGTGGCGGCGACGGCCCCTATCACCAGCGCGTTGACGAGCCCGGACATCAGAGCCTCCGTGAGCGAGAAGGTGGTGCCGGGAGCGGGCGCTGCCGACACCTACGAAGCTACGGAAAAGCGCAGGTCGGGAGATCGGCGCCGGGGTGGATCAGGGGTGGAAACCTGGAGCGGTCGCTCTCCACCCACGGGTGTAGAGACCGGTCAGGGCGGAAGCGGGGTCGGAAGAAGGCGTGGTCGGCCATGGCGGGGTACCGGGCCGACCGGCGCCGCCTGCGCGGAGACCCCTGGCCAACCAGTGCCGGCGACGCGATCTCGCTGCCGGCCGGAGCCGACAACACGCACTCCCGGCCGCCCGGTGCCGACGACTTGGACTGCCGCCCGACCGGCGCCGACGGCGCGGACAGCCGTCCGACCGGTGCAGGAAGGTCGGCCTGGGTACGGAAGGGATGAGCCGGTGGACGACGAAAGACGCCGGCCACGACCGACGCACCTCCACTCCGCCGGCACTCGGCCGGCCCTCGACCAAGCGACCGGCGAAGAACGACCAGTCGTCGCCACTCCGCCGGCCCACAAGCCCCGTCGACCCCGCTCAGCCGCCTCCGCTCGCGCCGACCCCCGGACAAGGCCCTCTCGGCCTGCGCGAGGACAGAGCCCCCGTTCGGCCGAAGCCAGTCGGCCCCAGCCCACTCGGCCGAAGCCCAGCGCAGCGGCTACGCGTCGATGCGCGACCGGTCCAGCGTCGCCGCCGAGCTGGAGATGAACTCCTTGCGTGGTGCGACGTCGTTGCCCATCAGCAGGTCGAATACCTGTTCGGCAGCCTCCAGGTCGGAGAGGTTGATACGCCGCAGGGTGCGGTGACGGGGATCCATCGTGGTCTCGGCCAGCTGGTCGGCGTCCATCTCACCCAGACCCTTGTAGCGCTGGATGGAGTCCTTGTACCGGATGCCCTTGCTCTGAAACTCCATGAGCTTGTCGCGCAGCTCGCGGTCCGAGTACGTGTAGACGTACTTGTCCTGACCCTTCTTCGGCTGGACGATCTCGATGCGGTGCAGCGGCGGCACCGCGGCGAAGACCCGGCCGGCCTCGACCATGGGACGCATGTAGCGCTGGAAGAGCGTGAGCAGCAGGCACCGGATGTGGGAGCCGTCCACATCGGCGTCGGTCATCATGATGATCTTGCCGTAGCGGGCCTGGTCGATGTCGAAGGTGCGGCCCGAGCCCGCTCCTATGACCTGGATGATCGCGCCGCACTCGGCGTTCTTCAGCATGTCGGTCACGGACGACCGCTGCACGTTGAGGATCTTGCCGCGGATCGGCAGCAGGGCCTGGAACTCGGAGTTCCGCGCCAGCTTGGCCGTACCGAGCGCGGAGTCGCCCTCGACGATGAACAGCTCGCTGCGGTCGACGTCGTCGCTGCGGCAGTCGGCGAGCTTCGCCGGCAGGGACGAGGACTCCAGGGCGGTCTTGCGCCGCTGGGCGTCCTTGTGCTGGCGAGCCGCGACGCGCGTACGGGCGGCGGCCACCACCTTCTCCATGACGACCCGGGCCTGCGCGGCGGCGTCCCGCTTGGTGGCGGTCAGGAACGCCTTCAGCTCCTTGGTGACCACGTTGTTCACGATGCGCCGGGCCGCCGAGGTGCCGAGGACCTCCTTGGTCTGCCCCTCGAACTGCGGCTCGGCCAGGCGCACGGTGACGACGGCGGTGAGGCCCTCCAGGGCGTCGTCCTTGACGATGTTGTCCTCGGCCACCCGCAGCAGCTTCTTGGCCCGCAGCACGTCGTTCATCGTCTGGGTGAGGGCCTGCTCGAAGCCGGCGACATGGGTGCCGCCCTTGGGCGTGGCGATGATGTTGACGAAGGACCGGACCGTGGTGTCGTAGCCCGTGCCCCAGCGCAGGGCGACGTCGACGCCCAGCTCACGCGTGACCTCGGTGGGGGTCATCTGACCGTGCTCGTCCAGGACCGGGACGGTCTCCTTGAAGGTCCCCTGGCCCGAGAAGCGCAGGACGTCGCAGACCGGCTTGTCGCCCGCCAGATACTCGCAGAACTCGCTGATGCCGCCGTCGAAGCGGAAGGACTCCTCGCCCTTGCTGCCGCCCTCGCCGAGGCCGTACTCGTCGCGGACGACGATGGTCAGGCCCGGCACCAGGAAGGCCGTCTGGCGGGCGCGCTGGTGCAGGTTCTCCAGGGAGAGCTTGGCGTCCTTGAGGAAGATCTGCCGGTCGGCCCAGTACCGCACCCGCGTGCCGGTCCGGGTCTTGGGGATCTTCTTGGCCTTGCGCAGGCCGCTCTTGGCCTCGAACTTCGCCTCGGCGCCGTCGGCCGCGAAGGCGCCCGGCACGCCGCGCCGGAAGCTGATGGCGTGCGTGTGGCCGCCGCGGTCCACCTCGACGTCGAGACGGGCGGACAGGGCGTTGACCACGGAGGCGCCGACGCCGTGCAGACCGCCGGAGGCGGCGTACGAGCCGCCGCCGAACTTGCCGCCCGCGTGCAGCTTGGTCATGACGACCTCGACGCCGGACAGGCCGGTCTTGGGCTCCACGTCCACGGGAATGCCGCGGCCGTTGTCCCGCACCTCGACGGAGCCGTCGTCGTGGAGGACCACCTCGATGTGGTCGCAGTAGCCACCGAGGGCCTCGTCCACGGAGTTGTCGATGATCTCCCACAGGCAGTGCATCAGACCGCGGCTGTCGGTCGAGCCGATGTACATGCCCGGGCGCTTGCGCACGGCCTCGAGGCCCTCGAGGACGAGCAGGTGCCGCGCGGTGTAGTTGGAACCGTCCCGGTCTGCTCCTGCCAGCAGCGCTGTGGACGGCACGGACGTATCGGCGGTCACGCGGTTCGCTCCTCGCTGAATTTCAGTGGGCCCCCTACTGGGTAAGGGGGCGGCTTCGGTCGCCGCTCAGAGGGTACCGAGGCCTGGTAGAGCCGGTGTAACGCCACCCTCGTCGAGAACTCAGACTAGTCCAGACTCGTATACACGTTCGATCCCTCGATGGAGTGAAGTACACATCACGTTCCCTTGGAGGCATGAACCATTTAGGCTCCGGGCACGTCCTCATGAACAACCGGCAACCCGGCCGGGAGGACCAAGACACACCACAGCGCGAAACCGTAAGCACTCAAGAGACGCACTACGGCACATTCGCCGCCAACCGGCAGCAACCAGCCGCCCTGGAAGTTTTTTCAAGGAAAAGCCACGAGCGGGAACGTTTTCGGGCTGGTTGGATGTTGACCCTGGTACGACAGCTCGTCGAGCTAGAGAAGAGGCGACGTGACTACTGTTCTGACCCCCGCGAGCCCGCTGACGGCCGCCGATCGCTGCGACCGCTGCGGCGCCCAGGCATACCTGCGCGTCGTCCTGCTGAGCGGCGGAGAACTGCTCTTCTGCGCCCACCACGGTCGCAAGTTCGAGCCGGAACTCAAGAAGATCGCCGCTGAGATACAGGACGAGACGGAGCGACTGACGTCCGTTCCGAACACCCCCACCGACGAAGAGCGCTGAATCTCGCACACCCGACGAGCCAGCCCGGCACAGGCCGGTGAACGGGCGGTCGCTCCTCCAGAGGAGCGACCGCCCGCGCTCATGCCCCGTACGGACGCCTCAGGGGCGCCCGTGGGGCTGTTTCTGGCTCCTTGAGACCGCCTGAAGGCTTCGCACGACGTCGGATATGCGGGTGTAGACGCCGGGTTTGCCCGGCCTGCCGCAGCCGCTCCCCCAGGACACGAGCCCGATCAGCCGCCCCGCGGCCACCAGCGGGCCACCGCTGTCGCCCTGGCAGGCGTCCGGCCCGCCGGCGGGTTCTCCGGCGCAGAGCATGCTGTCGGCACGGTAGGTGCCGTCAGGGCCGCCCGGATAGGCGCGGGCGCAGAGGTCGTCGGACAGCACACGCACGCGTGCGGCGTGCAGCGTGTGCGGGTAGGCGCCCGCGCCGGTGATGTCCCCCCATCCGGAGACCAGTGCCTGGGTGCCCGGTGTGTAGACCGGGTCACCCGCACTCGCCATGGCGACGACGGCGCTCTGGGGCAGTTCCTTGGCGAGAGTGAGTACGGCGAAGTCACCGGCGTGGGTCTCGTCGTCGTATCCCGGGTTGATCCGGACGTCACGTACGGCGATCTCCTGACCCCCGCCCGACAGCAGATCGGTGCGGCCCGCGATGACCCTCAGGTCGTGCACGCGATTCGGCGGGGCCCCGAGGACGTCGTCGCCCATGCAGTGGGCCGCGGTGAGCACCGTGGTGCGGGCGACCGCCACGCCACCGCAGAACTGGCCTGCCCGGGTACCGCCGAACCGGTCACGACTGGACAGTGCGACCGTCCAGGGAGCCTGCGAGACGTCTATCGAAAAGCCCCCTACGACAACGCTGTCGGCGGCCACGGGTGTGGCGTGGACCAGGGGTATCACGGTCATGGTGGCCGCCAGGGCAAGCGGCCGGATCAGTGACCGGGCAACGGAACGGCGCATGCAGGCTCCTCACTCCGGGTTCGTGCTGGGACACCCAGAGTGATCCACGACGCGGCTGTGCGCAGCACGAAGGCCCGGCTCCCACGGGGGGCCGGGCCTTCGCCGTCGTACGACTGCGACCTAGTCGAGGTAGTCGCGCAGCACCTGCGAACGCGACGGGTGGCGCAGCTTCGACATGGTCTTGGACTCGATCTGGCGGATGCGCTCACGCGTCACGCCGTACACCTTGCCGATCTCGTCGAGGGTCTTCGGCTGACCGTCGGTGAGACCGAACCGCATGGAGACGACGCCGGCCTCGCGCTCGGACAGGGTGTCCAGAACGGAGTGCAGCTGCTCCTGCAGGAGCGTGAAGCTGACGGCGTCGGCAGGGACGACGGCCTCGGAGTCCTCGATGAGGTCACCGAACTCGCTGTCGCCGTCCTCACCCAGCGGGGTGTGCAGCGAGATGGGCTCACGGCCGTACTTCTGGACCTCGATGACCTTCTCCGGGGTCATGTCGAGTTCCTTGGCCAGCTCCTCCGGGGTGGGCTCGCGGCCCAGGTCCTGGAGCATCTGGCGCTGCACGCGCGCGAGCTTGTTGATGACCTCGACCATGTGCACCGGGATACGGATGGTGCGGGCCTGGTCGGCCATGGCGCGGGTGATGGCCTGACGGATCCACCACGTGGCATAGGTGGAGAACTTGTAGCCCTTGGTGTAGTCGAACTTCTCGACCGCGCGGATCAGACCGAGGTTGCCCTCCTGGATGAGGTCCAGGAAGAGCATGCCGCGGCCGGTGTAGCGCTTGGCCAGGGAGACCACCAGACGGAGGTTGGCCTCCAGGAGGTGGTTCTTGGCGCGGCGGCCGTCCTCGGCGATGATCTCCAGCTCGCGCTTGAGCTTCGGCGCCAGCTTGTCGGCGTTGGCCAGCTTGTCCTCGGCGAACAGACCCGCCTCGATGCGCTTGGCCAGCTCGACCTCCTGCTCGGCGTTGAGCAGGGGGACCTTGCCGATCTGCTTCAGGTAGTCCTTGACCGGGTCGGCGGTGGCGCCGGCCGCGGCGACCTGCTGCGCGGGCGCGTCGTCCTCGTCCTCGTCGGACAGGACGAAGCCCGCGTTCTCGGCACCCTCGGGCTCGTCGGCGACCTTGGTGTCCTCAAGAACCTCGTCCTCGAGAAGCTCGGCGTCGTCCTTCTTGGCCGTGGTCTTCTTTGCGGCCGTCTTCTTCGCGACGGTCTTCTTCGCGACCGCCTTCTTGGCGGTCGTCTTCTTGGCCGCGACCTTCTTGGCAGGCGCGGTTTCCTCGGCGGAATCGGCTGCGATCGGAGCGGTGGGCGCCGCGGGGGCGGCCGTGGTGGCGGTGGCCTTCCTGGTCGTCACCGTCTTCGCCGCGACCGTCTTGGTGGCGGTGCGCTTCGCCGGACTCTTCGCTGCGACGCTCTTGCGGGTGCGCTTGGGCTCTGCGGCACTGACCATCAGCGTCACACCCTCTTCCTCAAGAATCTGGTTGAGGCTGCGCAGTACGTTCTTCCACTGAGTGGCCGGAATCTGGTCAGCTTCGAAGGCCCGACGCACATCGTCGCCGGCGATCTGCCCCTCAGCCTTTCCCCGCTCAATGAGCGCCATGACAGAGACGGACTCGGCGATCTCCGGCGGGAGCGTACGGGATGTGCTGGCCGACACGAACAACCTCTCGGAACGTTGGAAAACGGCTTCCGGCACCGTCCACTGCGGACAGGAGCCGACCACCGGCCTGGGGATGGGCCGACGGCGCGGGCGGGGCCGGGAAGATGCACAGCGCCTCTCATGGCGTCCGTATTCCCTCCGCGGCTGTCACCTCTTAGGTCATCGCGCTGTTTCCAGGAGCGTTACGCCCAATCTGCGTGGCCCGAGTCACACCCCGTAAGTGATCAAAAGCAGTCAGACATGGACATATGAGATCAGTTGCGGCGTCATACCCGGCCGCCTGCATCACCTCGGGGACCCGTTGCACCGCTGGACCCCGCCGGACCGCAAGGGTCCGGCAGGGTCCGGCGACGGCCGGCATCCGAGTCCGGCGCCGCCACGAGCACCACGAGGACGCCACGCACCGGCGACCGCACCGCCTTGGCCGCAGAGGTCAGTGCTCGCGCGGCGCGGGTACCACGCGCTCGACCTCGGGGTGGACCGTGAGCAGTTGACGCATGGCCGCCTCGGCCGCCGCGCCGTCGCCGGTGCCGAGCGCGTCGACGATCCGCGCGTGCTGCGCGAGGGACGCCTCGTTCGGCCGGTCACACGAGGTGACCGGGCCGCCCGAGACCTGCAGCGCGGCCGAAACGATGCCGGAGAGGTGCTCCAGCATGCGGTTGCCGGCGATCTGGATGAGCAGGGAGTGGAACTCGCCGTCGGCACGCGAGTACGTCAGCGCGTCGCCCTGCGCCATGGCGTGGCTCATGATCTCGACCATGTCGCAGAGGCGCTGCTGCACCTCCTCGCGCCCGTGCCCGGCGGCGAGCCGGGCGGCGAGTGGCTCGATCGTCCAGCGCAGCTCGCTCAGCTCGCGGCGCTGGTCGTCGCGCTGGGGGCCGAAGGCCCGCCACTCGATGATGTCCGGATCGAGCAGGTTCCAGTCGCTGACGGGACGCACGCGCGTGCCGACGTTCGGGCGGGCGCTGACCAGGCCCTTGGCTTCGAGGACGCGGAGGGACTCACGGACGACGGTGCGGGAGACCTCGAAGCGCTGGCCGATCTCCTCGGGCACCAGCGGACGGTCGGCGCCGAGGTCGCCGGAGACGATCATCTGGCCCAGCTGCTGAACGAGTTGGCCGTGCAGTCCACGTCCGCGGCTGCCCGCGGCACGCCGGCCGACGCGGCCCAGGTCGGGGTCCGCGCCTTCCCAGGAGGGTGCCGCGACGCGATCACCCACCTGGGACTCCGCGTAGGGGTAGCGGTCGAGATCGCCCGGGCCGGCCAGACCGGAGTCGGTGGAGCGGGCGGCGGTCATCATGGTGTGCGCAAGGGTACTCACGGATCCTTTGTCGGCGCCGCCTCCAACTCCCTTGAGGTCTTTGGTGAAAAGCACACGAAAGGGTGATCGCTCACCCCGTCGCAATTGACGCCTTATCGGAAAGAAATGGGCTTTCCGCGGGGAGTTGTGCACACGGCGGGATCGGAAGTGCGCTCATGCTCGTCACCGGAACCTGGTGCGCAGCGACGTGAACAGATACGCGCACAGCAGTGCCGACAGCGACAACGCCAGTGCGCTTCCCACAGGTTGGGCGAGCACACGCACCAGCCCGAGCAGGTAACGCTCGCCGCCGAAGGGCCACTGCAGCAGGTGGACCTCCCGCATCCGCACCGGGAACCCGGCCGTCATGTGCAGGGCCGGCCCCCGCATCACCTCGTGCACGAGGGGGACGACGACAACGGGCACGGCGAGTACGGCCGCCAGGCCGCCCGTGGTGGACCGGAACACACCGGCGGCCAGCACACCGGCCCAGGCGCAGCCGACGACCAGACCGAACCAACTGGCGGTCAGCGAAAGCCAGTCGGCGGGAACTTGCGTCAGCTCCCGTCCGTAGACGATGTAGAGCGCTTCGGCGTCGCAGCCGACGGTGAGGAAGGCCAGCATCGTCGCGGTGGCTCCGGAGACGAGCAGTTTCGCGGTGAGCAGCCCCAGCCGGCGGGGCACGGTGCCGCGGTCCGCCGCGAGGGCGGGGTGGCGGAACTCGTCCCCGAATGCCAGCGCACCGAGCAGCCCCGCCGCGAGGGCCGCGGGGGGCAGCGGAAGTTCCCGCGGCCACGCGCCGAACAGCCGCGCCTGCGGGGTGTGCCCGAGCCTGGCCAGCAGTACGGCGGTGAGCGCGGACACCACCAGTGCGACACCACAGGTGAGGAAGCCGACGCCGATGCCGGTGGCGCGCCGGATCTCGTAGCGCAGGGGGCGGAGGGGGCTGGGGGCGGGGCGGACGGAGATGGGGGGCGGGAGCGGGGGCAGGGCGTCGAGGGTGCCGTCGGGTCGGGCGGTGCGCGCGGAGTGCGGTTGACCGTTGCCGGGATTCCTGGCGCCGGGGAGGAGGGTGCGGAGGGCAGTGATACCGCGGAACGGGACGCTCGTGCCGCCGGTCCGCGGTGCCTGGCCCGCCGAGATCGCATCGCGCCGGGTGCTCACCGTGGCCGCGGCTTCGGCGGTCCGGCTGCCGGGGGCTCCAGCGAGCGCCTCGACGGGGAAACGAACGGTTCCGTCTTCGCCGGGCGTGCCCTCGCCGATGGACCCCTCGCCGTCATCGGACGCGTTCCCGCCATCGAACGCGTTCCCGTCCCCGGACGCGTTGTGTCCGAGGGGCACGTCCACGCCGTCTGACCCGTCCACGCCGTCCGGCTCGACGCCGCCGGGCGCCGGCCCGCCGGCTTTCGTGACGGTGTCGTCAGGCGACGCGCCCTCGGTCGCCACCGGAGCCGTGGTCCCTGCCGGCTCAGTACCCGTCCGGGAGTCGGATGCCTCTCCGAGCGGCGCCACCTCCCCGCTGAGGGCCTGCGCCGTGTCGCCCGACAGGGGTTCTCCGTCCGAGGAGGCCGGAGGTTCTTCATACGAGGAGACGTCGGCTGCCTCCCCGAACGACGGCACCTCGACCCCGAGAGCCCGCTCCCCCTGCCCCGGCGGGGGTTCTTCCTCCGCCGACCGTTCTTCGCCGACGGAGCCGCCGGGTACTGCCCGCCGCGGCGTCGAGGTGTCTGCTGGGGCGTCCTCGCGGCTCTCCACCGAGAAGCCGAACGGCATGGTGCCCCGTTCTCTCGCCGAGGCACCCGGCGCTGTGCCTCCCGGTGCTGCCGACGAGGGGCCGAACAGCACAGCGGACTGCTCCGGCGCGGAGGAGCCGAGCGTCGACACACCCGACTCCGCCGACGACGAGCCAGGCGCCGGGGAGTGTGACGCCGACGCCGCCACACCGAGCCCTGAGACGCCCGACTCCGCCTTCGGCAAGTCGCACACGGCCGTCTCGGGCTCCGGCATCGGCAACCCATGCACGACCGGCTCCGGTACCACCGGCGAAGGGCCCGGCATGGCGGCCCGGTCCCGCTCCACCGCCGGTTCCTTCTCCGCCTCCACGCCCGTCTCCCCCGGCGGGACGGCACCCAGTCCCGCGTCGGCACCCGCTGCACCTGACTCCCCTGCCGGAAAGCCGCTCACAGTCGCCTCGGGCTCCGCCGGTGATGAGTCCGACCTGGCGGCCTGGTCCCCATCCGCCGCCGGATCCTGCGCCGCCGCGCCCGCCTCCCCCGACACGGGGATGCCGGGTCCGGCACCCGCACCCGGGCCCATGTCACCCACTTCGTCGGCGAGTTGGTGGATGAGGATGCCGTGGCGGAACGCCGCCTCGCCGACGTCGGCGGTCGAGGAGCCGTACACCGAGAGACGGTTGCCGCCCTCGTGTACGACTTCGACGGAGCGGCGGCCGGTACGGGCCTCCTTGGTGAGGAGAGCCGCGAGTCGCGCTGCGTGCGGGCTGCGGACGGCCACACGCGGACGCAGCCGGGTACGGCTGAACTCCCGCGCGTCCTGGTCGGCCACGAGTCTGCCGGCATCGAGGGTGACGACCCGGTCGGCCGTGCGCGCGGCTTCCTTGGGATCGGCGGAGGTGAAGAGCACGGTGCCGCCCTGCTCGGCGTGGGCTCGCAGCATGCCGTGCACCCACTGCGCCTCACGGGCGGAGAGCCCGTCGGTGGGTTCGTCCAGGACGAGCGTGTGCGGGTCGGGCAGCAGAGCGCAGGCCAGGCCGAGTCTGCGGTCCATACCGCGCGAGAGCGTGCCGAGGCGCTCCTCGCGGAGGCTGACGAGGCCGACCGTTTCGAGGACCTCGTCGGCCCGTCGGGCGGGAACTCCCGAGGCCGCGCACAACATGCGCAGATGGCCACGTACCGAGCGGGCCGGATGTCCCGGTACGTCACCGAGGAGCACGCCGACTTCCCGTGCCGGATGGGCGATCCGGTGCAGGGGCCGCCCTCTGAAGTAGGTGATGCCGCGCCCCTGTTGAAGCTCGAGCATCAGTCTGAGCGCCGTCGTCTTGCCCGCGCCGGCGCCGCCGAGGAGCACGGTGACATCCCCCGCACGCGCTTCGAAGGAGACGTCGTCGACGGCGGGCGGGTGCGCCTTGCGGGGGTTGCTGGTCAGTCCGAAGGCATGGATCACCTGCAGCAAGATAGCGCGCCATGTCCGGTTTTTCCGGTATAACCCGATCTGCTATCGCGTGCAATGCGGACCGAACCCGTTTGCGTCCGCCGTTCGACGGAGCCCGGCTCGGCATGTGCACTCGTCCCGCGGACGGTCCGGGCGGGCCGGTGGCCTGTACGCCTCAGACCTCGGGGCGCAGCATCGGCGGGTTGAGCAGGGTGGCGCCACCGGCCCGGAAGAGCTGCGCCGGCCGGCCACCCTGGCGCGTGGTCGTTCCTCCGGTGGGGACGAGGAAGCCAGGGGTTCCGGTGACCTTGCGATGGAAGTTGCGCGGATCGAGCGCCACCCCCCACACCGCCTCGTACACTCTGCGCAGCTCGCCGACGGTGAACTCGCTCGGGCAGAACGCGGTGGCCAGCGACGAGTACTCGATCTTGGACCGGGCCCGTTCCACCCCGTCGGCGAGGATCTGGGCGTGGTCGAAGGCGAGTGGCGCCACGGGCTCGCCGTCGCGGCCGTAACCGCCCTGCTGGAGCAGTTCCTCGACCGGTGCCCAGCGCGCGTTGCTGGCGTCGCCGCCCGCCCGCGGGGCGGGCAGGTCGGGCGCGAGTGCGAGGTGCGCGACACTCACCACACGCATGCGCGGGTCCCGCTTGGGGTCGCCATAGGTGGCGAGCTGTTCGAGGTGGGCCCCGTTGTCCTGGGCCGGAGCCTCCGGATCGTGTGCGGACAGCCCGGTCTCCTCGGCGAGCTCACGCGCCGCCGCCTGGGTGAGATCCTCGTCGGCCCGTACGAAACCGCCGGGCAGCGCCCAGCGCCCTTGGAACGGTGGCTCGCCCCTGCGGATCGCCAGCGCGCACAGGGCATGGCGGCGCACGGTCAGCACGACCAGGTCCACGGTGACGGCGAAGGGCGGAAAGGCTGACGGGTCGTAGGGCATGCGGCGATCATAGTCGTCTGCCTGACGATAAACACTCCCTCCGCCGGGCGCATCGACGGGTTCCGCTTCGTTCCGGTACGGGGCGCACTGCCGGCACCCGTTCTTCGTTCCGGCGGCGTCGTACGAGGTCACACTCCCAGTTGCAGGCCGTCCGCCGCCTCCTCGACCATGGCGAGCCCCAGCCGGCCGACCCGCACGGCGAACGGCGCACCGGCGACCCGCAGCCCGGTCAGGACGAGTTCGCCGAGCGGCGCGCTCCGCACCGGGCACAGGGTGACCGTGCGGGCGGGGGTGTCGGGGCGGATACCCGCGAGCGAGGTGAGCATCATGATCACAGACGCTGCCGCGGTGGCCGCCGGCCGGCAGGCCGCGGGGTGCGCAAGGGGCGCGCTCCCGGTGGTGCGCTGCTCACCGGCGAACATCTCCGGCAGCCGGTGGCCGAAGTGTTCCCCCGCGTCCAGCAGTCCTCTCAGCAGGCCGCCCGCTTCCTTCTCGTAGCCGGCGGCGGCCAGCCCGGCGATGGCGAGGGCGGTGTCGTGCACCCGGACGGCTCCGGTCCGGTGGCCGAACGGGTTGTGTCCCGCCTCCTTGGCGCCGAGACCGCGCAGCCCCCAGCCCGCGTCCAGGGCGGGGGTGCCGAGCAGCCGCGCGAGGTGTTCGGTCTGTACGGGGTCGAGCAGGCCCGGGGCGAGTCGGCCGGAGCCGAGCAGGCCGGTGTCGAGGAGGTGAACGGTGGTGGAGCCGAGGTGCGGCATGGGGCGGCCGTCCGGTGCCAGGGCTGCGGCCGGACGTCCGCCGCCGCGGTCCGCGACCCAGAATTCGGCTCGGAAGGCCGCCTGCAAGGCCCGGGCCCACTGGCGCAACTCGACGGCGCCGGGCCGGCCGTACGCGTCCAGAAGATCGGCGCCGAGCAGGGCCGCCCGATACGCGTGTGCCTGCGTCTCGCAGCGCGCCGGGCCGCCGGGCTGGGGGTCGTGAAGGTAGGGGCCGTCGCCGGCGGTGGCCCGCAGCCAGGCGAGACAGCGTTCTGCCGCGGGCAGCAGCTCCCTCGTCTCCTGCTCGGGCAGCCCCCAGCGGCGGGCCTCGGCGAGCAGGACGGGGAAGAGCAGCGTGGCCTCCGTGCCCGTGCATCCCGGCGGAAGAAGCGGGCCGGCGTCGCGTCGTGGTCCGGGGATCATGCCGGGCCGTGGGCTCCGGTCCGGGAGCTGGGTGCGGGCCAGGGTGCGCAGCGTGCCGGCGGCGAGCCGGGTGCCGAGCGGCAGCGCCATGCGGGCCGCCGCCAGGGCCTCGGCGGGGGCCAGCCCGCAGCGCCAGGGCGCCCCCGCCGCGAGGTGCGTGTCGGTGGGGTGGGCGGGGTCGCGCAGAAGCAGACCCTGGAGGTCGGCCACCGCCGTGCGCAGCAGCGGAGCCACTCGGTGATCGTCGCCTGTCGCCCCGGCGGGAGCGAATGGGGCCGTGGCATGGCCCGCCGTCCGCAGCGGACCCGCACCGTCTAGCCGTACCCGGAGCTCCACTGCTGCCGTGCCGCCCGGCGGCACTTCCAGTTCCCAGCGCAGCAGCCCGGCTGACGCGAGCGCGTCGGAGGGCGGCGGGTCGGCGGTGACGGAGGCGGCGGCACCGGCGGTGGCCCAGCGCAGGCCCGAGTCGTGGACGGTGGCCGGGAGTTCGCGCCCTGTCCTGCCGGAGGCGATGGTGCCGAGCTCGGCGAGGTCCGTACCGAGGGCGATCTCGAGGGGCAGCTTCAGCGGTCGTGCGGCGGCGTTGCGCAGCGTGATCCGTTCGGTTCCGTCGGCACGTCGGGTCCGCTCGACCACGACATCCGGATCGGGACCCGCAGACGGGGAAGCGCGTAGTGTTCCCACGAATCGGGCACTGTCGGCACCGGTCATCCTGGCCTGCACGGCCAGCGGTTCGCGGCCGGCCACGCGGACCTGACACCGCGAGAGCAGACGCCTGCCGCCTCGGTAGAACCCGTCCAGCCCCTGGCCGGCCAGCTGCCCGTCGCCCGAGACGGCGAGGCCGGGCAGAGCGACGCAGATCAAGGCGGCATGGGCCGGCGGCAGCTCGGGCGCGGTTCGGTTGCCCCTCGGTGTGCGCACCGGCGGGGCTGCGGTGGGCCGGCTGCCGCGGCCGGGGGCCGGTGGCCTTGCGTGACCTGTCGCGGCCTTCGGCCCGGGGCTCTGGGCTGAGGCCGGGGCACCGACCGTGCGCCGCGCCGTGGCGGCACCGTCCGCCGGGAACCAGTCGCGACTGTCCCAGGGCGGACGTTCGTCGACGATGGAGGGCGGAGTCGGCTGCTGGTGCATGGGATGGCTTCCTCTGCGCTCGGTGCGCCTGTGCCGTGCTGGGCGACCGGGGGGACGCCCCGGAGAACAAGGGTCGTACGGCGGCAGGGCCCGTCCAGGCGTTCCGCCACTCAGGTGAACGGGGGGAATGTCGTCCGGGTCACGGCCGGTCTCGGGGAAGCCGGCTTTGCGGCGGCGTGGGAGGGCGGTGGTGCCGTTCAGGACGGTGGTGAACCGCTGCCGCCAACACACGCGCGACGGACCGTCGCATGCCGCCTGAGCGGTCGAGCGTGCCCGGTGGGCCCGGCCGGCCCAGCGGACCGCCAGCGTGCCGGCGTCACGGCAGCCGCACCGGCTCGCACCCGAGCGGTTCCGCGGGGACCTCCCGGGGCGTGCGCCGCATCCCGCGGATGTCGGTGACGGGCTGTGTGTCTTGCTCACGCAGACCTGCTGGACCGGGGGTCCGCCCGCGCGCCCCCGCACGACGCTCACCCTTCCTCCTGGAACTTGTGGCGGTCACTTCCCGACGGTGCAGCGCCGGTCGTGGTGGAGCCCGGCTCCGCCGCCCGCGTGCGCGTGCCGCTGTGGCCCCGGCTGCCGGGGCGCGCGGACGCCGCTGCCGAGGGGCGCGGGCGGGAGCCGGGCGGCCTCCGGCGGCCGCCCGTGGAGCCGGCCGCGCGAAGGGCGTCATTTCCGTCGGCGGATCGCACACGGCGCCGTCGGCGTGTGCCCGTTCCGCGGATCTCCTCGGGGCCCTCGCCGTCCGCACCGGCGCTAGCGCCGGGGGTCGCGTCCTCGGTTGCCGGGAGCGCGACCCGAGCGGCTTTCCTCTCCGGACACGGCTCTGCGGCGCTCTCCGCCTGCGCACGCCCCGCGCGCAGGCAGCGGCGGATGGATTCGGGGTCGATGCCGTCGTTGCAGGCCTGGTGAAGCAGCCGGGCGAACAGATAGTCGGGATCCGCGCCCAGTGCCATGGCCAGCGCCTCGCGGGCCTCCAACTCGTCACCCGTGGACCAGGCCACCCAGCCGGCCAGGGTCAGCGGGGCCGCGGCGTGCTCGCCGTAGGGGCCGACGCAACGGCGGGCCAGGGCGCGCCAGAGGCGCAGAGCGGGAGCCGCCTCGTCGTCCTCCATCCAAACGGCCGCCCGGTCGCGGGTCGTGCGGTCCTGGAGTCCGAGGATCAGCGTCGCCGCCTCGTCGTGTGTCAGGAGGCCGTCGTCACGCAGGTCCGCCGGGTGGGCGCCGGACACCGGTGCGGCGGCGGCGAAACGGCGGATGAGCTGCTCGGCGAGGCCCAGGGTCTCCTCCGCCACTTCGGCGCGGGAACCCTCGTCGAGAATGCGGGGCACCAGGCTCATCCCGGCCGCGTCGAGGGCGATCTCCTGCTCCAGGGCCGCGGTCGTCTCCCAGGGCTGCAGCCTGGCGCGCAACTCCCGGAGGGTGCCGCGCACTTGCACGCCGGCGTAGGTGGCCGCGGCGGCCAGCACGGATGTGCCGGGAAGACCCATCGGCGAGCCGTCCTCGGGGCAGCAGCCCTCGATCGGGCAGCAGTAGGACCAGAAACGGCCGTCGGAGATGCACAGTGCCTCGATGACCGGCACGTGGAGGTCCCCGCACTGGGTGCGCAGGAGGTGGGCCAGCCGCTCCAGCCGGCGTTTGACGTCGCGGCCGGACTCGCCCGGGGCGGGTTCCTGGCAGACGTAGGCCACCATCTGCTCCGGCCGGGCGCCTCGTCGTTCGCTGCCGGTCACCAGTCCCTGGGCCAGCTGGCGTGCGGCCGCCTCCCAGTCCTCCTCGTTGGCGGGGATGCCGAGCCGGGCCCGGCCGCCGAACCTGCCCTGGCCTTCGCGGTCGTGCAGGGCCACCAGCACCATGCTGTCCTCCGGGCGGTAGCCGAGGAGGTAGGGCAGGGCGTCGGCCAGTTCGGCGGGGGTGCGCAGCGTGACCTGGGTGTCATGCGCGGACAGGTCGGTGAACGGCTCCCGTCCCGAGATGTCGCTGTTTTCGAACGGTCCGGTGGATTCGCTGTGATTCGTCATGCGCCGACGATCTCGCGGATTGCGAGGTTCCGGTTGCCCCTGTGGATAAGTGGGGCCAGGGACACGACAAGGCCGTCGCGGTTGTCCACACCCCGCGCCCGTAGCCCGCCCGCTTGCCGGTCCCGTCCTGTTGCATGGAACGCATGGAACGCATGGAACACACGATCCGTAAGGCCTGCGGGCCAGGACACCTGCTGTGCGCCTCCGCCCTGTCCCGGAGGCACAGGGCGGAGAGAGCCCGTGGGACGAACGGGCTCAGTCAGGCAGGTGTCGCCCGACGTGTCCTACGACAAGGACACGTTCGTCCTCGTCGATGTACCAGTAGATACGCAGGCACTGATCGCGACTCGTCGCTTCGTCAACCTTCAGATGTGCCTCGAGAAGAACTGTCCCGTCCTTGTACTTCACCTCGTAGTGGCGCCGGGTCTTTCGGGCGTGCGCAGCCGGATTGAGCGCGGAGTAGCCGTAGCCGAGTCCGCCGAAATATTCTCCGAACGGCTTCCCGAGCGTGTTGGTGCTCCAGCGGCGGCCTGCCTCGGCCACGTCCAGAAGCGCGCGGTAGAGCTTTTCCGGGTCCTTGTACGACGCGAACTCCCTGACGCTCTTGTCCGCGCGAGGAAGCAGAACCAGATCGTCACCGATCTTTGCTTTCGCGCGTTCATACGCTGCATAGACAGACAGGGACGAAACATCATCCTCCTCTGTCCCCGGGGGCGAACCAGGCTCGGCGGACGAAGATTTCGAGTGCCGCGCAACCAACGCGTACTGCTCCCGCATGCCTTCCAGCCGGGCTTTGGCCTCGGCCTCGGCCCTTCGGGCCTCGTCCCGCTCGGTCTTGTACCGCAGCAGATCGGCCTCGATGCCTCTGAGGTACGGCTCCGCCCACGCCGGCAGTTCACCAGTTTCTGTCATGGCTTTACGCCGCGCGATCCGCACCCACTCGATGACCGGATTCTCCGGTACGGTCGCCGCACCCACCGAGCCGAGCCAGCGCCTGAGCTCGCCGACCAGGCTCTCCCCGCCCGACAGCAACCGGCTGGGAGTCCACAGCTTGTGCTCGTACGGATTGGCCTCGATGCTGAACTGCGGCCAGTAAAGACGCACGGCTCCCTGCCACACGGAGCGGGACGGTCCGAGCTGTTCGGTGAGTGCCTGGGACGCCAGGTGAGTCGAGATCACGACGACATGTGCGAGACCGGCCAGTTCCCTGGCGAGTTCCTTCAGGTCGACGAGTGGGCGCCCGGTGGTGGGGTAATTGGTCACGGCGACCACGGGCAGGGCGCGTTGCTGGTTCGTCAGAAAGGAAACCAGTGAGGAGACGTCACCGGCGCGAATCACCCGGTACTCAGGCGACACACGCTGCCCCGCGTCACTGACCTGGAATTCACGCAGCAGTGTCCGGACGATCGCCGGCGCGCTGAACTGGTAGACGGGCCTGCTGAGCTGGAAGTCCCGGCCACCTTGCTGGACCCCGATGCGCACCGTGGCACAGACCTCGTCCTCCTGGGTCGCAAGCGCAATGTCGAGGGTGAACTGTATGGAAGCGTCGTCGGCTCCTGGGCGCTCCCAGACGTACCGCAGGCCCGCAGGATCCTCGTCCTCCTCAAGCGGAAAGCGGGACGTCCTTACTGTGTGACCACTGGGCGTTTCCACTTCCTGCTGCCGAAGTTGCTCCGGCGACAGCCCACTTGGGCGCGCGATCCATTCCCGGACAAGAATGCCGGCACGTTCCAGGGTATTCGCAATGGATCCCTTCTCGCCGTTCAGCACCAACTGGCAGGCATACAGCTCGCGCATGAATCCCCCCTCAGGACACACGGATGGGCCTGAGGTCCATCATCCCCGTCATCGCCCCCCGGATACCCGGGAAACTGCGGGCCTGCCCGTACGCCCTTGGCCGGGGTCGTACGAGCAGGCCCGTCAGTCCTGTCCGGGATCACCGGGGGTCCGGCCTCAGGCGGCCTGCAGCCCCAGCAGCGACGTCACCAGCCGGTCCACCTCCTCCCTCGTGTTGTACAGCGCCAGCGACGCACGAGCCGCCGCATCGAGGCCGTAGTGGGCCAGGGCCGGCTGGGCGCAGTGGTGGCCGGCCCGGACGGCGATGCCCTCGCCGTCCAGCCAGTCGGCGATCTCGGTCGGAGTGTGACCGGGCAGGGTGAAGGTCAGTACGCCGATCCGTTCGGCCACCGGGCCGAGCAGATCGAGACCGGGGACCTGGGCCAGGGCCTGCTGCGCATAGGCCATCAGCTGCGTCTCGTAGTCCGCCACCGCCTTGCGGTCGAAGGCCGTCAGCCAGTTGAGGGCGGACATCAGGCCGGCCACGCCGGAGATGTGGCCGGTGCCGGCCTCGAAGCGGTGAGGGACCGGGGCGTACGTCGTACGGTCGAAACTCACCGACTCGATCATGTTGCCGCCCGACTGCCACGGCGCCATGGTCTGGAGTATCTCCGGCTTGGCGTACAGGGCGCCGATGCCCGTGGGGCCGTAGATCTTGTGGCCGGAGAAGGTGTAGAAGTCGGCGTCCAGGTCCTGCACGTCGACGGGAAAGTGTGCCACCGCCTGTGCCCCGTCGACCAGCACCTTCGCCTGGTAGCGGTGGGCCAGCGCCGTCATCTCCCGCACCGGTGGCACGGTGCCGAGGACGTTCGAGGCGTGGCTGATGACCACGAGCCTGGTCCGTACGGAGAGCAGATCGGCGTACGCGTCCTGGTCGATGCTGCCGTCCGGCCGCAGGGGCACGGGTACGACGCGCGCCCGTGTCTGCTTGGCGATCAACTGCCAGGGCACGATGTTCGCGTGGTGCTCCAGCACCGGCACCAGGATGTCGTCCCCGGGGCCGAGGCCGGCGCGCCCCCAGCTCTGTGCGACCAGGTTGATCGCCTCGGTCGTTCCCCGGGTGAAGACGATGCTCTCGGGGGCGGGCGCGCCCAGGAACTGCGCGACCGCGGCCCGGCCCGCCTCGTACATCTCCGTGGCCTCGCGCGCCATGGTGTGCGCGCCCCGGTGGATGTTCGAGTTGGCGGAAGCGTAGAACGCCGCCAGCGTCTCGATCACCTGACGGGGCTTCTGCGTGGTGGCGCCGTTGTCCAGCCAGATCAGCGGGCGACCGTTGACCGTCCGGTGCAGGATCGGCACGTCACGGCGGGCCGCTTCGGGCGAGAAGCCCTGGGAGGCGCCGGACGGCCGGGGAGTCATGGCTTGACCCGTGAGCCCCGGAACCCCGTTCGGGTCCGGAGCGGTCAGGCCCGGGGCGGTCGCAGCGGTCAGGCCCGGGGCGGTCGCAGCGGTCAGGCCCGGGGCGGTCGCAGCGGTCGGGCCCGGGGCAGTCACAGCGGTCGGGCCAGGTGCTGTCAGGCCGGTCAGGCCGGTGGATCCGGTGACGTCAGGAGTAGTCATGGTACTTGGACACCTCGACGTTCTGGAGCACCGCGAGCGCGTCCTCCACCAGCACCGCCGCGTTGAAGTACGCCGTCATCAGGTACGACGTGATGCCCTTCTGGTCCACGCCCATGTTCTTCATCGCCAGGCCCGGCTCGACCTCGTCCGCCACCTTCGACGGCCGCAGGCCCACCACACCCTGCTCCGCCTCGCCCAGCCTCATCAGCAGGATCTCGGTCGTACCCACACCGGCGCCCCCGGAGAACCGCACCTTGTCCGACGGCAACAGCGGCACTCCGCGCCAGGTCAGCAGCGGGCTGCCGAAGCGGTTCTCGATCACCGGGGGCACGCCCCGGCGCGTACATTCACGAGCGAACGCCGCGATCGCCTTCGGGTGGGCGAGGAAGTACGCGGGCTGCTTCCACACCCGCGTCAGAAGCTCGTCCAGGTCGTCGGGGGTCGGCGCGCCGGTGCGCGTCTGTACGCGCTGCCCAGGGGCGACGTTGTTGAAGAGCCCGAACTCCGGGTGGTACAGCATCGAGGCTTCCTGCCGCTCGCGCAGGGCGTGAACGGTGAGGTTGGCCTGGGCCCGCGTCTGGTCGATCGGCCCGTTGTAGAGGTCGGAGACGCGTGTGTGGACACGCAGCACGGTCTGCGCGAGCGTCATGTGGTACTCGCGGGGCGTGTCCTCGTAGTCGACGTACGTCCCCGGCAGGTCCGGCTCGCCGTCGTGTCCCGCGGTGAGGTCGACGGGGACCTCGGCACCGGCCATGACGTCGGCGCCGGCGACGTACGCGTCCACCGCACCGCGTAAGGTCTCGTCCCGCTCGCTGAGCCGGGCCAGTTCCGAGCGCTGCAGACAGAGGGCGACGCCGGCGGTCAGCGCCTGTACCCGGTACGGCATGGCTTCGGCGCGGGTCCACAGGGCGAGGTCGAAGAACTGGCCGTCGCCGATGACGTCGAGGAGCGCGTCCGCGCCGTACTGCCCGGTCGCCCGCTTCTCCGCGCGCCCGTGCACGATCACCCACAACCGGTCGGCCGGGGCACCCTCCTGGGCCAGCACCTCGCCCGGTTCGAAGGACACCTGCGTGAACGCGCCGGCCAGTTCCTCCAGCAGCGTGTCGTCCGCCTCGCGCAGGTACGGCACTTCGCGGAGGTCACCCGCGATGACGCGCGGCGTGTCGCCGTCGGTCGTGCTGATGCGGTCGTCGCCCAGGACGTACGTACGGCGCCGGTTGACCCGGTAGACGCCGGACTCGACGTCCACCCAGGGCAGCGCACGCAGCAGATAGCGCGGTGTGATGCCGCGCATCTGCGGTGTCGTCTTGGTCGTGTTGGCGAGTTGCCGTGCGGCATCCGGGCCGAGGCTCAACCGCTCGCTCATGAGAACTCCTCGCAGGTAGGGCGTTGGACGAGGAGCGATCGTCTTCCCGTCGGCAGATTCATCACAAGAGGGCATTTATATGCTGATGGCAGGAATTGCCCTCCGGACATCGCTTCGGGAGTCGCACCCACGCCCGAGCAGCCTTCGTCTTCGCAGGTCGCGGCGTGCGAGGGTGACGGGGAATTTCTATCGATCCACGGGGCGGCCGCGCCTCCGAATCGTCCATAGAGGGCCGAATTTCACCTCATATGAATCCTTTGTGAATCCCAAAGGGACGATTATTTACGCCGCTTGACCCAAGCTGCTCGACGCCTGCCATGATCGTCATCATGGGCATACAGATCGTGGCGGCCACGACGGCTGACTTCCATCAGGTCCTGGCCGATCATCCTCGCTACTGGGGCGAACGCGATCTCCGGTCTCTGCACCTTCTGGCACTGGTGCAGGAGTTCGGTTCGACCTGCCTGGTCGCCCGGGCCGAGGACGGGATCCACGGATACATCTTCGGGTTCGTCACTCCGAACGGCACCGGATACGTGCATCTCATCGCCACGCGGGACGACGCCCGGGGCACCGGGCTCGGGAGTCGTCTGTACTCCGCTTTCGCCGAGGCCGCGGAGCGTCAGGGGGCACGGCAGCTGAAGGCGATCACGTCCATCGAGAACACCGGCTCGATCGCCTTCCACCGCGGTCTCGGCTTCGACGCCGAGGTCGTCGACGACTACAACGGCCCCGGCCGGGCCATGGTCGTCTTCCACCGGGTCCTGCCGCTCGACGTCCTGCGGTCCTGACCGGCCGGCCCTCACCCGCAGTCGCCCCTGCCTTCGAGAGGAGATCCGAGCTCAGCCGGCTGCGGCAAGGACCAACGGAAGGACCTGTCCACTGCCCGCCTGTCGCAGCAGGCGGGCAGCGACGGCAAGGGTCCAGCCCGAGTCGGTGTAGTCGTCCACGAGGAGAACCGGGCCGGGAGAGCGCACCAAGGCGCCGGCCAGGTCGTCGGAGACGGTGAAGGCACGGGACAGCACCCGGAGACGTTGGGCGGAGTTGCTGCGCCGTGCCGCCTGCGCGCCGCCCTCCCCCGTGTACGTCAGGGTGCCCAGGAACGGCAGGCGGCCGACGGTCGCAATCCCCTGGGCAAGGGAACCCACCAGCTGCGGACGGGCCAGCGACGGTACGGCGACGACTCCGACCGGCCGGGGGGAGGCGTCCGGGGCGTTCGGTGCCCAGCCGCCCGGGGAGCGCGCCCAGTCGGCGAGGACCGCCACCGCGGCCCGCAGGACATCATCGGGGACCGGAGCGTCGGGCGCGTTCTCGGCCAGCAACGGGCGCAGCCGGTTGCCCCAGCCGATGTCCGACAGCCGCCCCAGGGCACGCCCCGTCGAGCACTGCTCCCCGGCAGGGATACGGCCCTTGAGGTCGATGCCGAGCGCGGGCATCCCCGTCGGCCACATCCGGCGCGGCTCCACCTCCACCCCCGGCCGGTCCAGCTCCTTCACGGCCCCTGTCAACGCCTCGGCCGACACGGAGGCATCGACCCAGGCGCCGGCGCAGTTGTCGCACCGCCCGCACGGGGCCGCGCCCTCGTCATCGAGCTGCCGGCGCAGGAACTCCATCCGGCACTGGGCCGTGGTCACGTAATCGCGCATGGCCTGCTGCTCGGCCGACCGCTGCCGGGCCACCCAGGCGTACCGCTCGGCGTCGTAGACCCACGGCTCGCCGGTGGAGATCCAGCCGCCCTTCACCCGCTTGACCGCGCCGTCCACGTCAAGCACCTTCAGCATGGTCTCCAGCCGGGTACGCCGCAGATCGACCGCCGCCTCCAGGGCCGGCACGGACAGTGGCCGCCCCGCGTCCGCCAGAGCCGACAGGGTCTGGCGGACCTGCGCCTCGGGCGGAAAGGCGGTATCGGCGAAGTAGCGCCAGATCGCCTCGTCCTCCTTGCCCGGCAACAGCAGCACATCGGCGTGCTCGACACCGCGGCCCGCACGCCCCACCTGCTGGTAGTAGGCGATCGGCGAGGACGGCGAACCGAGGTGCACCACGAAGCCCAGATCGGGCTTGTCGAAGCCCATCCCCAGCGCCGAGGTCGCCACCAGCGCCTTCACCCGATTCGCCAGCAAATCGGCCTCGGCCTGCAACCGGTCGGCGTTCTCCGTCTTGCCGGTGTAGGAGGCCACATTGAAGCCTCGCTGCCGCAGGAAAGCGGTGGCCTCCTCGGCCGCAGCCACCGTCAGGGCGTAGACGATCCCCGAGCCCGGCAGGTCGTCCAGATGCTCCGCCAGCCAGGCCAGCCGGTGCGCGGCATCCGGCAGCCGGACGACTCCCAGTCGCAGGCTTTCCCTCTCCAGCGAACCCCGGAGCACCAGCGCCTCACCGGCACCGGTACCCAGCTGCTCGGCCACGTCCGCGGTGACCCGCGCATTCGCGGTGGCGGTGGTGGCCAGCACCGGCACACCCGGCGGGAGGCCGGCGAGCATGGCCCGCAGCCTGCGGTAGTCGGGCCGGAAGTCGTGCCCCCAGTCCGAGATGCAATGCGCCTCGTCCACCACCAGCAGACCGGTCGTGCCCGCCAGCTTGGGCAGCATCTGATCGCGGAAATCCACCGAATTGAGGCGCTCCGGACTCACCAGCAAGACATCGATCTCGCCGTGCGAGATCTCCTCGTGGATGGTCTCCCACTCCTCCGGGTTGGCCGAGTTGATCGTCCGCGCCCGGATACCGGCCCGCTCCGCCGCCTCGACCTGGTTGCGCATCAACGCCAGCAACGGAGAAACGATCACCGTCGGACCCGACCCGCGGCGACGCAGCAACGCCGTGGCCACGAAGTACACCGCCGATTTGCCCCAACCGGTGCGCTGCACCACCAGAGCACGCCGTCGCTCCTCGACCAGGGCCGCCACCGCCTGCCACTGATCCTCCCGCAACCGCGCCGAACCCCCGGGATCACCGACCAGCTCGGCAAGAATGGCGTCGGCTTCGGCGCGCAGCTTCAGATCGTCCATGTCTCCATGCAACCCGATCCCACTGACAATCAGCGAACTCACCCAGCGCGACGACCGACCCACCAGCAGTCCACCGACCGCTCTGCAGGCACGCCCCCGCACCTCAGGCGTCATGGGTCCAACCTTTGGGTAGGGATATAAGCCACGCACCGTCGGATAACAGTCGGTGACCCCAATTGATCGTTGCCGCATCCAAGTTCGGCAGGAAGAATTGAGGTCCGCTCCCCGCACGGCTCGTCCGTGATCCGGTTGGGCTCTGCTGCGGTGCGCGGTCCCCCGTCATCCGACCTCGCCCGCAGTGTGGGCGCGTAGCCGAAGGGAGGAACGTGACCTTCGGATTCGCCTCGTCCTCGGCGGCCTCGTTGTCGACGTCCGCGTCCGCCGCCTCCGCCAGTCGCCTGCTTGAGCCGGCCGAATGGGCCGCCGCCGGAATCCCTCTGCTGCGCAACCCCCGTGAGGTCGTCAGCGGGCTGCATGCCCGCCATGGGCCGAGGCCCGCCACGGCGATCGTGGCAGTGCTCGATCCGGACGAACGGCTGTGCGCCAGCGCGTCGTTCACGCGTCGTCCGTCCCCGGCCGACGGCTGGATGTTCCGCAACGCGCTGCTCGCACAGCTGCGCCGGGTCATTCCGCACGACCTGCGGCGCCGCACCCCGGTGCGCACGGCGATACTCGTCTACTGCCGTGAGGGCGACGCGCGTTGGACGGAGGAGGACGGCGCCTGGATGTGGGGCCTGCGTGACGCCTGCACGCTGCACGGGCTGCGGTGCGGGGCGTACATCACGCTGACCCATGATGGCTGGCACGTGCTCGGCGAGGGGCGCAGCGGGCGCCGTCCCAACGCCGAGTCCGCACCGGAGCCCCTCGCCCTGTCCGAGGCCCCGCCGCTCGCGCCGCGTACCGGCGGACCGGTCTCGGACGTCCTGCGGCGCGCGGCGGCTCGCTGAGGGACGCGGCAGCGGGTCAGGGCTTACGCCGGACCGTCTTCCGTGTCCCGGGCCGGGTCGCGCGGACAGCCGGCCGACCGCCCGCCGCGCGGGCTTCGGGGACGCCGTACGACGAGGGGGCCGTGCCGCGCCGGGAGACGCTGGCCCCTGCCGGGACCCGGCCGACACCTTGGACGCGCCCGGCGGTCGTACGAGACCTGCGAGATCCGCTTCCCGGATCCCCCCGGCGCGGCTGCGCGGGCGACCCTCATGGGCCGGTCCCGCCAGGCACAGGAACGTGATCCGAGACGGGCCCTCTGCCTGGCGGCCACGGCTGCGCAACCCGATGCTTCGGTGCCTCACCAGGAAGCCGCCCCGGGAGGGGAACGGCCGACGGCCGTCCGGGCATACCGATGGCAGCGCCGTGCGGATGCCGCCGGAGCGGCTCCTTCGCCGCCCCGGGTGCACCGAGGTGCGGGACGTGGCTCAGACGCCGGCGCCCAGCACCGAGTTGATCTGCTGCGGGTCGCCGCAGACGATCAGCAGGGCGCCGGCCCGGGCGTGGGCCAGCGGAAGGGCCGCGGCAGCAGCGGAGGCGGGGCCTCCGTTGACGGCCACGACGACCACGGGGCGGGACGCGGCACGGGAGGCGGTGGCGGCGTCCGCATAGAAGACGTCGTCACCGGCATCGTGCTGCGCCCAGTAGGAAGCTTCACCGAAGGACAACTCGTGCTCCGCCCACGGGTGCTGGGACCCGGTGGTGAGCACGAGTACGTCACCGGGGGCACGACCCGAGTCCAGCAGCAGGTCCACCGCCTCCTCGGCGGCGTCGAGCGCACCCTCGGCCGAGGCCGGGATCAGCTGGATCTGCGGGGTGGCCGGCGTAGCGGCGGGAGCGGCCGGACCCGACGGGCCCGGCTTGGCCGGAGCCCCGTCGCGCGGCGTGCGCTGCACCGGCGGCGTCGGCCGCGGAGGGCCGGGGCGACCGGGGCGGGACGGAGCCGCGGGGCGGGGGCCGGGTACGGGGCGGGGGGTCGGCGCGGTACGGCCGCTGGCCGGAGTGGCGCGGGGACCCTGGGCACTCTCGTGAATCTGAGGCTCCTCGGGAATGAGAGGCATGAGCTGATATTTATCAAACTTTGGTGCGGTGCGGGTGACCGGGTGGCACATCAGTGCGAGCAGAACCGTCAGAAATCGAAGCCGAGCTGACCCTCGATTTCCGGAACGCTTCCGTCCGCCCAGCTGCGGACCTTCTTGAGGTGCCGCCACTGGGGCAACGCATCAAGATACGCCCACGACAAGCGGTGGTGCGGGGTGGGCCCCCACTCCTGCAGTGCGGCCTTGTGCACGGGCGACGGATACCCGGCGTTGTCCGCAAAACCGAAGTCTGCATGGTCGATACCCAGTTCGGCCATCATTTTGTCGCGCTGGACCTTGGCTATCACCGACGCCGCGGCGACGGCCACACACGAGCGATCGCCCTTGATCACCGTGCGCACCTTCCAGGGGGCGCCGAGGTAGTCGTGCTTCCCGTCGAGGATCACGGCGTCGGGACACACCGGCAGGGCGTCCAGGGCGCGGACCGCGGCGAGTCGCAGGGCGGCCGTCATCCCCAGGTCGTCGATCTCCTCGGGGGAAGCATGCCCCAGCGCATAGGCAGTCACCCACGCCTGCAGGATGCCGGCCAGTTCCGTGCGTCGCTTGATCGTCAGCAGCTTGGAGTCGGTCAGCCCCTCCGGTGGCCGGCGGAGCCCGGTGATCGCGGCGCAGACGGTGACAGGTCCGGCCCAGGCGCCGCGTCCCACCTCGTCGACACCGGCAATGACCTTCGCTCCGGTCGTGGCGCGCAGGGAGCGCTCGACGGTGTGAGTAGGCGGTTCGTACGGCATGGCGCCCTTAGCGTACGCCGCCGGGATCGTCCCCCGACACCCCGGTCGCCCGACCTCCGCGCAGGTCACCGACGTGCGGGCTCAGCCCCCGTGGGGGCGGAGCAGCGGGAGCATCAGCCGGTCGGTCATCTCTTCAAGAGCCTGGTCGCTCCATTCGCCGGCGCACATCTTCGAGCGGTACATCGTCGCGGCTGCGACGGCATCGAAGACATAGCTGTCAGCCGCATCCGACCACACCTCTTCCCCCTCCATCCCACGGATGACGACTTCACTGAGGAGCTGGACAGTCGGCTCCACCACACCTCCGACGATCACCTCGTGGAAGCGCTCCGCCCGGATGCGATCGCACTCGTGAATTACTGCCGCGCCTGCCGGCACAGGGCGAGAGGGTCCTCGCGCACACTGCCGCGCACACTGCCGCGCACGGGGCCCGCCGGGAGGGGCATCCTCAAGTTCAGCACCACGGACCTCACTTGGGTGCTCCTGCTGTCCGCCGCCCGCAGCCGGAAAGCCGCGGAGTACGACGGGTATGAGAGGAACGGACGGTGGTAACGGAGAGTTCCCGGCGGACACGGAGAGTTTTCGCACATTGCCTGACCGGGTCCACCGCACACGGGAAGCCGTCAAGCGGGCTGCATCCGCGTGAAATGCCGAGTCCGAGGCGCCGGGCCCGTCAGGGCCCTGTCGGCACCCAGTCCGGCAGTGCCTCGACCCGCTCCGTCCATGCGGCGGGCGGAGCCCCGGCCTTGCCCGAGGCGAGCACGCCGCCCACGATCGCGCAGGTCGTGTCCACGTCGCCGCCCACCCCGGCCGTCGTCCAGAAGGCCGCCTCGAAGTCACCGAGGCTCCGCGCGGCGGACCAGAGGGCGAAGGGCACGGTGTCGTGGGCGGTCGTACGCCGTCCGCATCCCAGCACGGCCGCGACGGTGCCCGCGTCGCCGTAGTCGAGCATGTCCCGGGCACGCCGGAGTCCCTGGCCGACGGCGCTCTTCGGCACCAGGGCGATGACACCGTCGAGGAGTGACTCGGGGCTGGGCGGGCCGTCCGGCGAACCGGCCAGAGCCGCCGCCGCGGCCACGGCCATGGCGCCGACGACGGCCTCACGGTGCTGGTGGGTGGGGTAGGCCGAGATCTCAGCCTGGTGGGTCGCCTGCTCCGGATCGTCCGCGTACCAGGCACCGAGGGGCGCGATCCGCATCGCCGCTCCGTTGCCCCACGACCCCTGTCCGTTGAACAGGCCGGCGGCCAGCTCCCGCCAGTCCCCGCCCTCCCGGACCAGTCTGAGCAGACGATTGACGGCGGGGCCGTAGCCCCGGTCGAAGTCGTGGTGGTCGGCGAAGGAGCGGGCCAGCGCGTCCTGGTCGATGCGCCGGTGGGCAGCGAGTACGGCGACGACGGAGCAGGCCATCTCGGTGTCGTCGGTCCACTGCCAGGGCCCCGCGGGCAGCTCGCGTCGCTTCAGCAGGGGGTAGTGCGCGGGAACGAAGAACTGGGAGCCCAGGGCGTCCCCGACGGCCAGTCCGCGCAGGCTCGCCAGGGCGCGCTCCAGGCGTCCGGAGGAAGAGGAGTCAGCGGTCATCGCTCTGCCACTCTATCCGTTCACCCAGTAGGGAACCGGCTCACGCCAGCGTTCGAAAGGCCGGTCGAGCGTGTACTTGCCGTCGTCCCCCAGAACGAGCATCCGCATCTCGGCGTTCCCCGGATTCGCCAGCGACTCGAATTCCGCGACGGTCCAGTGGAACCAGCGCATACAGAACAGGCGCATCGCGAGACCATGCGTCACCAGGAGAACGTTCGGCGGGTGGTCCGGCGCCTCGAAGCTGCGGAACAGGCTCTCCAGGAAGCCGCCGACCCGGTCGTACACGTCGGCGCCGGACTCGCCCTGGGGGAACCGGAAGAAGAAGTGGCCGTACGCGTCGCGGTAGGCCTTCTGCAGGCGCACGTCGTCGCGGTCCTGCCAGTTCCCCCAGTCCTGTTCACGCAGCCTGGGCTCCTCCCGGACGCGTATGAGGTCGGGGTCGAGGTGGAAGGCGCGGAGCGTGTCGTGCGTCCGGCGGTAGGGGGAGACGTACACGCTCACGCGTTCCCTGCCGAAGAGTTCCCGGAGCTTCTTGCCGGTCTCCTCGGCCTGCCGCCGGCCGCGCTCGGTCAGCGCGAGGGCGTGGTCGGGTTCGCGTTCGTACACGGAGTCGTCAATGTTGCCCGTTGACTCGCCGTGCCGGACAAGGACGATGCGCCGTGGTCGTACCATGCCAAAACCCTAGATCGAACGAGGGGAGGTCGAGCACTCGTACGGCCCCATACAGCGTAGATCACACGAGTTTGCTCTTCGAACGCACGTCTGGGGCCTCAGACCGTCCAGGACGGCTCCAGGTCCACGATGTCACCGGAGAGCGCCGCCACGTCGGCCTCGGTCTGGGCGCGCAGCGCGAGGCGCTCCACGCGCTCGGTGCGGTACTTGCCGTGCTCGGCCGCGGACCGCCACATCGACAGGACCAGGAACTCCTGCTCGGGTGCCTCGGCGAACATCCCGCGGATCATCCCGGGCGATCCGGCCATCGCGGGGTTCCAGACCTTCTCCTGCATGAGTGTGAAGTGCTCGACGCGCTCCTCGTGGACCCGGCACAGGGCCACGCGGATCAGATCGGTGTCGGTGAACCGCGGCTCGAACCCCGTCTTCACATCGAAGCGGTACTCGAAGAGTTTGACATGGGCGTCCTTGAACGTGCCGGACTGGGCGGCCGCCAGGCGGTCGTGGGAGCGGGCCATGAAGGAGTCGTAGAAGGCGCGGCTCTCCCAGAAGGCGAAGATGTGCGCCACCCCCGGCCGCTGCCGGCTCCAGCCCCCACCCTGCCCCCGAAAACCCGGCTCCCCCGGAAGCCCCGCCCATTTCCGCTGCCCCCGCTCGAAACCGCGGCGGTCCACCACGGTGCAGCGAATCCACTTGACCAGCACCGCGCCATCGTAAGGCCACACGGCGTGGCGCCGGTCACGCTCCGGCGGAGATCACCCGCGCATGTGCCCCCGCGCGCGTGGCACGATGAACAAGAAGCCCCGACTGCAGACGAGTTGGGGACTGAGGCCACCACCCGGGGGAAGGGGAAGCCTGTTGACCGGCTTCAGCAAGGGAATCAGCAAGGTGGAGGTCGGGCTCCAGTGGGACCCCAGTCCTGCGGGCCGGCCGCCCACCGATCTCGACCTCGTCGCCGCGCCGTTCCTGGCGGACGACCCGTACGGGGCCCCGGCCTATCTCGTGCACTTCGACAGCCGCTCACCGGACGGCACCATCTTCCTCAACCGGGACAGCACGGACGGCAGGGGCTTCGGCTGGGACGAGGTCATGACGCTGGAACTGGACCGGCTCGACGACCGGTACGCGCGCGTGGTGGTCGGTGTCGTCATCCAGCAGCGCTTTGAGCACAAGACATTCGCCGACGTGCTGAATCCGGCCATGCGCATCCGGGTGGACCGCTACACCGTGCTCGCCGAGGACGACTTCGGCTCGGTCCCCCGGGCGACGGCGGCCACGATCGCCGAATTCGTCCGTGACGGCTCCGGGGAGTGGACCTTCCGTCCCGGCGTGCACGGCTTCGAGGAGGATCCCGCGACCTTCACCCGGGCCATGGGCAGGGCCCACTAGCGGTAAGGGGCGCCGGCCATTGCCGACGCCCCTTACTTCACTTCAGAAACTGCGCGTCATCAGCTGCAGCCGCTGGTCGAGCCGCAGCCCTCGCAGATGTAGCAGGAACCGGCCCGCTGCATCTTCGTACCGCAGGAGAAGCACAGCGGGGCGTCGGCCTGGATGCCCAGCTGCATCTCCACCAGCTCGGCGCTGGTGTGGGCCTGCTTCGGGGCGGACTTGACCGTCTCGACCTCGGCCTTCGGCGTGGCGACCGCCTTCAGTTCCTGGGCGCGCGGCGCGGACTGGGCCAGGCCCTCGACGTCGACCTCGTCGTCGGCCGGCTCGTAGGAACCGGTCTCCAGGTGCCGCTGACGCTCCTCGGCGGAGTGGATGCCGAGCGCGGAGCGGGTCTCGAAGGGCAGGAAGTCCAGCGCCAGGCGACGGAAGATGTAGTCGACGATCGACTGCGCCATCCGCACGTCCGGGTCGTCGGTCATGCCGGCCGGCTCGAAGCGCATGTTGGTGAACTTCGAGACGTACGTCTCCAGCGGCACGCCGTACTGGAGGCCGACCGAGACGGCGATGGAGAAGGCATCCATCATGCCCGCGAGCGTGGAGCCCTGCTTGGACATCTTCAGGAAGACCTCGCCGAGACCGTCGTCCGGGTAGGAGTTGGCGGTCATGTAGCCCTCGGCACCGCCGACCGTGAAGGACGTGGTGATCCCCGGGCGGCCCTTGGGCAGACGCTTGCGGACCGGGCGGTACTCGATGACCTTCTCGACCGTCTCGCGGATGGCCGCCTCGGCCTTCTCCGTGACCTCGGCCTTCTCCTTCTCCTTGGTCTTGGCGGAGAGCGGCTGGCCGACCTTGCAGTTGTCGCGGTAGATCGCGAGCGCCTTGACGCCCAGCTTCCAGGCCTCGAAGTAGATCTCCTCGACCTCCTCGACGGTCGCCGTCTCCGGCATGTTGACCGTCTTGGAAATGGCGCCGGAGATCCACGGCTGGATCGCGGCCATCATGCGGACGTGGCCCATCGGGGAGATGGCGCGCTCGCCCATGGCGCAGTCGAAGACCTCGTAGTGCTCGGGCTTGAGGCCGGGGGCGTCGATCACATTGCCGTGCTCGGCGATGTGGGCGACGATCGCCTCGATCTGCTCCTCCTGGTAGCCCAGGCGGCGCAGGGCCTGCGGGACGGTGCCGTTGACGATCTGCATCGAGCCGCCGCCGACCAGCTTCTTGAACTTCACCAGGGCGAGGTCGGGCTCGACGCCGGTGGTGTCGCAGGACATCGCCAGACCGATGGTGCCGGTCGGGGCGAGGACGGACGCCTGGGAGTTACGGAAACCGTTCTTCTCACCGAGACGGACGACGTCCTGCCAGGCCTCCGTGGCGGCGGCCCACACCGGGGTGTCCAGGTCGTCCATGCGGACGGCCGTGCCGTTGGCGTCCGCGTGCTGCTTCATGACGCGGTTGTGGGCATCGGCGTTGCGGGCGTAGCCGTCGTAGGTGCCGACGACCGCGGCCAGCTCGGCGGAGCGGCGGTAGGCCGTACCGGTCATCAGGGAGGTGATGGCGCCGGCGAGGGCGCGGCCGCCGTCGGAGTCGTAGGCGTGGCCGGTGGCCATCAGCAGGGCGCCGAGGTTGGCGTAGCCGATGCCGAGCTGGCGGAAGGCGCGGGTGTTCTCGCCGATCTTCTGGGTCGGGAAGTCCGCGAAGCAGATCGAGATGTCCATCGCGGTGATGACCAGCTCGACGACCTTCTGGAAGCGCTCGGTCTCGAAGGACTGGTTGCCCTTGCCGTCGTCCTTCAGGAACTTCATCAGGTTCAGCGAGGCCAGGTTGCAGGACGTGTTGTCCAGGTGCATGTACTCGCTGCACGGGTTCGACGCGGTGATCCGGCCGGACTCGGGGCAGGTGTGCCAGTTGTTGATGGTGTCGTCGTACTGGATGCCCGGGTCGGCGCAGGCCCAGGCGGCCTCGGCGATCTTGCGGAAGAGCGCCTTGGCGTCGACCTCCTCGATGACCTCACCGGTCATCCTGGCGCGCAGGCCGAACTGGCCGCCCGCCTCGACCGCCTTCATGAACTCGTCGTTCACACGGACCGAGTTGTTGGCGTTCTGGTACTGGACGGAGGTGATGTCGTCGCCGCCCAGGTCCATGTCGAAGCCCGCGTCGCGCAGGACGCGGATCTTCTCCTCTTCCTTGACCTTGGTCTCGATGAAGTCCTCGATGTCGGGGTGGTCGACGTCGAGCACGACCATCTTGGCGGCGCGGCGGGTGGCACCACCGGACTTGATGGTGCCGGCGGAGGCGTCGGCGCCGCGCATGAAGGAGACCGGGCCGGAGGCGTTGCCGCCGGAGGACAGCAGCTCCTTGGAGGAGCGGATGCGGGAGAGGTTCAGGCCGGCGCCGGAGCCGCCCTTGAAGATCATGCCCTCTTCCTTGTACCAGTCGAGGATCGACTCCATGGAGTCGTCGACGGACAGGATGAAGCAGGCGGAGACCTGCTGGGGCTGCGACGTGCCCACGTTGAACCAGACGGGGCTGTTGAAGCTGAAGATCTGGTGCAGGAGGGCGTACGCCAGCTCGTGCTCGAAGATCTCCGCGTCGGCGGGGGAGGCGAAGTACTTGTGGTCCTCACCGGCCTTCCGGTACGTCTTCACGATGCGGTCGATCAGCTGCTTGAGGCTGGTCTCGCGCTGCGGGGTGCCGACGGCACCACGGAAGTACTTGCTGGTGACGATGTTGACCGCGTTCACCGACCAGAAGTCGGGGAACTCGACGCCACGCTGCTCGAAGTTGACCGAGCCGTCGCGCCAGTTGGTCATGACGACGTCACGGCGCTCCCACGACACCTCGTCGTACGGGTGTACGCCGGGGGTGGTGTGGATGCGCTCGACACGCAGCCCCTTGGTGGCCTTGGCGCCCTTGGCTCGGGAACCTCGTGCCGGACCGCTCGCCGTCTCTGTCATGCCGCCTCCCTGTACGGGCAAAAACGCCCTGAAGTGCCCCGTTTGTTCCCGTGGCACGGTGTTCTGTCTTGTGTTGCGGGCACCCTCAGCCGCCACCCGCAACAGGTCTTCGGTCGCCGCCTCCCGGCCGGAACCCGGGGCTCCTCCCGGCGTCCGGCCCTCCGGTCAGTCGGCGGCGTGGGCGGGCACGGGAACCCGAGTGGTCCCGCCGGGCCCTCGATCGTCTTCCTGGCTCCCCGCTGCCGCGTCATCCTCGTCCGCGGCGGGGCCTCCCGTCGCCTCCCTGAGCTCCGCGATGGCGGCCTCGAAGTCCTCGAGCGAGTCGAACGCCCGGTAGACGGAGGCGAATCGCAGATAGGCGACGAGGTCGAGTTCCTGCAACGGGCCGAGTATGGCCAGCCCCACGTCGTGGGTGGTCAGCTCGGCGCTTCCGGTGGCCCGCACCGCCTCCTCGACCCGCTGGCCGAGCTGGGCGAGTGCGTCCTCGGTGACAGGCCGTCCCTGGCATGCCTTGCGCACGCCGTTGATGACCTTGGCACGACTGAAGGGCTCCGTGACCCCCGACCGCTTGATCACCATGAGCGAGCACGTCTCCACGGTCGTGAAACGACGGGAGCAGTCGGGGCACTGACGGCGCCTGCGGATCGACGTGCCGTCGTCGGTCGTACGACTGTCGACCACGCGGCTGTCGGGGTGCCTGCAGAAGGGGCAGTGCATGATCTCCAACCCTCCTCACAGCAGACTCAACAACCTCACCGGGTCTCATGGGCCCCGCGAAGCAGCCCTAAGCATAGGGGATCGCGGAGCCACTTCAGACCCGGGGGACCACAATTTGTGGGCTGCCGTAGCCATCCAACCACTACATGTGGGGATTGACTCATACGCCGAGGCGGGCTCGCGTGTCGCCGCAGAGGACAGCGGACATGCGCGCACACAGGTGACGACAGGGACACGCGGACGCGGAGCCGTATCACTGTGGCGCTTACGGGGATACCGTGGGCGCCGCGCGGAGGACGCGTGGCACTCCGGCACACCAGGGACCCGAAGCCCGGACGGCCGGGTTCCGGATGGCAGACTGGGGTGGCGGCTCACGAGGTCGGCAATCCCGGCGGTGAAGAGTACAACAATGGGCGCTTTTGCCCGCCAGGCAGCGCGTCAGCAATACACCCAGACACGCGATCGCGTCAGGTGAATCGCACTTTTTCACTCGAACGTGTGTTTGGCGCAACCTTTCGAAAGCAACTACCGTTGTGCAGCAGGGAGACCATCGAGAGGGGCCGACGTGACCACCACCGCAGACAGTGCCACCATCACCGCCCAGGACCGCTCCCAGGGCCGAGTCGAGCCGGTACACGTGATGAACGAAGCCACGAATCCCGAGGGGCACAAGCGCTCCCTGCCGGGCCGACCTCCGGGAATCCGGGCGGACAGCTCCGGACTCACCGATCGGCAGCGCCGCGTGATCGAAGTCATCCGTGACTCCGTCCAGCGGCGCGGATACCCGCCGTCGATGCGGGAGATCGGCCAGGCCGTCGGCCTCTCCAGCACCTCGTCGGTCGCACATCAGCTCATGGCGCTGGAGCGCAAGGGCTTCCTGCGCCGCGACCCGCACCGGCCCCGCGCCTACGAGGTGCGCGGCTCCGACCAGGCCGTGAGCGTGCAGCCCACGGACACCGCCGGCAAGCCCGCCGCGTCCTACGTCCCCCTGGTCGGCCGTATCGCCGCCGGTGGCCCCATCCTCGCGGAGGAGTCCGTCGAGGACGTCTTCCCTCTCCCCCGCCAGCTCGTCGGCGACGGTGAACTGTTCGTCCTCAAGGTCGTCGGCGACTCCATGATCGAGGCCGCGATCTGCGACGGTGACTGGGTCACCGTGCGCCGTCAGCCGGTCGCCGAGAACGGCGACATCGTGGCGGCCATGCTCGACGGCGAAGCCACCGTCAAGCGCTTCAAGCGCGAGGACGGCCACGTCTGGCTCCTCCCGCACAACGCGGCCTACGAGCCCATCCCGGGCGACGACGCGACCATCCTCGGCAAGGTCGTCGCGGTGCTGCGGCGCGTGTGACGCCCGCGGCGGGCGGGCCGCACGGCCGCTCGCTCCCTGACCGGGCCCCGGAACCCCTGCGCCGGTTCCGGGGCCCCGCTGCATCCAGAGGTCCTCAGCGCCCAGCACCGGGGTGCTACCCGCGTCGGCCTTCCGGGGTGCTCCTGGGCGCTTCCCCGTGGCGGGGTGGCCTGACCGGCACCGGTCACGCCACCCCGCGATCACTTCGCCTCCGCGTACTCCGCTTCCGCCGCCTTGGCCGCCGCATCGATCGCGGCGAGCGACTTGCGCACCTGGTTACGGTCCGTCGTGTACCAGAAGTCCGGCAGTGACGCCTTGAGATAGCCGCCGTACCGTGCGGTGGCCAGTCGCTGGTCCAGTACGGCGACCACACCCCGGTCCCCCGACGCGCGGACGAGCCGCCCGGCGCCCTGGGCCATCAGCAGGGCCGCGTGCGTGGCGGCCACCGCCATGAAACCGTTGCCGCCCGCGTCCTCCACCGCCTTCTGCCGGGCACTCATCAGGGGATCGTCGGGACGCGGGAACGGAATCTTGTCCATGACGACGAGCTGGCAGCTGGGCCCGGGGACATCGACGCCCTGCCACAGGGACAGCGTGCCGAACAGGCACGTCTTCGGGTCGGCCGCGAAGTTCTTGATCAGTTCACCGAGGGTCTCCTCGCCCTGGAGCAGGATCGGGAACTCGGGGATCCGGGAGCGCAGCTCCTCCGCCGCGAGCTGTGCGGCCCGCATGGACGAGAACAGCCCGAGCGTGCGTCCGCCGGCCGCCTGGATGAGCTCGGTCAGCTCGTCGAGCATGTCGGTGCGCTCGCCGTCACGCGCGGGGCGTGCGAGGTGCTTGGCGACGTACAGGATGCCCTGTCTGCGGTAGTCGAACGGCGAACCGACATCCACCCCCTTCCACTGCGGCAGATCCTCGCCCTCCACGCCCTCCGGGCCGAGTCCCAGCGAGGCACCGACCCCGTTGAAGTCGCCGCCCAGCTTGAGGGTCGCGGAGGTGAGGACGACGGCGCGGTCGGCGAAGAGCTTCTCCCTGAGCAGGCCCGAGACGGACATGGGAGCGATCCGCAGGGACGCACCGAAGCGGTCGTGCCGCTCGTACCAGACGACGTCCCACTCCGAGCCGTTCAGGACCCGCTCGGCCACGTCGTGGACCGTCTCCACCGAGGCGAGCGCCTGCTTGCGCACCGCGTCCTCGTCCTGCACCGACTTGTCGCGGGTCGAGCCGAGCGCGGTGATGACCGTGCGGGCGGCGTCCCGCAGCGCCATGAGGGCGTAGCCGAGGTCTTCCGGGATCTCCTCCAGGCGGCCCGGCAGGGCCAGCTCCATCAGCCGCTCGAAGCCCTCCGCGGCGGTCTGCAGCTGGTCGGCGGCCTTCTCGTCGACGAGCTTGGCGGCGCGGCGCACCGCCCGGTTGACCTGGCCGGGCGTGAGTTCACCGGTCGCGACGCCGGTGACCCTGGAGACGAGTTCGTGGGCCTCGTCCACGATCAGCACCTCGTGCTGCGGCAGCACCGGCGCGCCCTCGATGGCGTCGATGGCGAGCAGTGCGTGGTTCGTGACCACGACGTCGGCGAGCTTGGCACGCTCGCGGGCCATCTCGGCGAAGCACTCGGCGCCGTACGCGCACTTCGACGCGCCCAGGCACTCCCGCGACGACACCGACACCTGCGCCCAGGCGCGGTCCGACACACCCGGGGTGAGATCGTCCCGGTCGCCGGTCTCGGTCTCGTCCGACCAGTCGCGCAGCCGCAGGAGGTCCTGGCCGAGCTTGCTGGTGGGCGCGGCGGCCTCGAACTGGTCGAAGAGGCCGTCCTCCTCGTCCTGCGGCACGCCCTCGTGCAGACGGTGCAGGCAGAGGTAGTTCGACCGGCCCTTGAGCATCGCGAACTCCGGGCGGCGGCGCAGCAGCGGGTGCAGGGCGTCGACCGTGCGGGGCAGGTCGCGCTCCACGAGCTGGCGCTGCAGCGCCAGGGTGGCCGTGGCGACGACCACCCGTTCCCCGTGCGCGAGCGCCGGCACGAGATAGCCGAGCGACTTTCCGGTGCCGGTGCCGGCCTGGACCAGCAGGTGGGATCCGTCGTCGATCGCCTCGGCGACCGATTCGGCCATGGTCACCTGGCCGGGGCGCTCCGTCCCGCCGACAGCGGTGACGGCGGCGTGCAGGAGCTCGGAGAGTGGGGGCTTCGTCATAGCGTGACCAACCCTACGGCCCGGCACTGACAAACGTGGGGCGGAAGCGAACAGCGGGGGCCGGGCTCCCGGGCGGCCGCCCGGAGACGACATCCTCACGGGTGACACCGCTCGCACCACCCGGCCCGCACCGACGTCCGCCCGGCCGGCACCACGTCCGCCCGGCCCGCACCACGTCCGCCCGCCCTGGCGCGCACCGCCGAGCCCGCACCGACCTGCGCCCGGCCCCGGCGCACACCGCCCGGCCCGCACCGACCTCCGCCCGGCCCCAGCCGCACCACCCAGCCCGCGACCGACCTCCCCCTAACCCCCGACACACCACCCAGCCCGCAACCGACCTCCCCCTAACCCCCGCACACACCGCCCAGCCCCCCAACCACCGCCCGGGGCGGCCCGCGCTCGGCGACGTCCTCGCGGCTCCCGTCCCCCGGCACATCTCTGCCGTGGGCACTGTGTGCCAGCGGGATCTGCTTCCGCCGCCCGGGCAGGGTCGGCAGGCTCGATGTCTCGACCACCGTGGATCGATTTCCGTCCGCATCCCTCCGGGAGAGACCAATGGACATCCGGCAACTCCGGACCTTTCACCGTGTGGCCACGCTGGGGAGCTTCACCCGGGCCGCGGCCGAACTCAACTACGCGCAGTCCAGCGTGACCGCGCAGATCAAGGCCCTCGAAGTGTCCCTCGGCAGCGAGCTGTTCGAGCGGGTCGCGGGCAAGGTCAAGCTCACTCCGGCGGGTACGCGGCTGCTGCCGTACGCGGCCCAGATGCTGTCCCTCGCGGACGAGGCGCGCGGTGCGGCATCGCCGGACGCGCGCCCGGAGGGGGTGCTGACGATCGGCACGATGGAGAGCATCACCTCCTACCGCATGCCGCCCGTCCTGGAGTACTTCCACCACCGCTACCCGCGGCTGCAGATCGCGCTGCGGCCCAGCCTGTGCGCCGAGACCCTGCATTCGCTGCGGCAGGGGGTGTTCGACGCGGGCTTCCTGATGGAGGCCGAGACCCAGCACTCGGGTGTGCACAGCGAGGTCCTCGGCGCCGAGCCACTCGTCATCGTGGCCGCTCCGGGCCACCGGCTCGCCGACGAGACCAAGGTGGAGACGGACGAGCTGCGCCAGGAGTCGGTGCTCGCGCCGGAGGCGGGGTGCGCCTACCGGGAGCTGCTGGAGGCGGAGCTGAACGACGGCTCCGGTGAGCCGGTGCCGTTCCTGGAGTTCGGCAACATCGAGGCGATCAAGCGGGGTGTGGGTGCGGGGCTCGGGATCAGCCTGCTGCCGCGGATGACGGTCGCCGACGAACTGGCCGCCGGATCGCTGGTGCCGCTGGCCTGGGAGCCGCCGTTCGCGCTGTACACCCAGCTCGCCTGGCGCAAGGGATCGCAGCTGTCGCGCGAGCGCCAGGTGTTCGTGGAGCAGGTCATCGAATTCCTCAGCCGGGAATACCAGGAGCCGTGATGGGCGGGAGTGTCCGAAAAGCAGGGGCGGTATGCGGTCCGGGCCGTACCTCGGTCTCATCGATCGATCGACTCGATAAAGCCCATCTGTAATACCGAACCGGTTTTCTGGACTCTGCCACAGCCCGGTACGGAGACTCGGAGAGTCACAGTTTCAGCGGCAAGGAGAACCTCTTATGTCTCAAGTCATGCTCCCGGCGAAGAAGTTTGTCGTGTCGAGCGTGTCTTCCGACGCCCATATGTGGAACCTGGTCTTTCTGCAGTTGCTGCTCGAGGAACAGGGCGCGGACGTCGTCAATCTGGGTGCCTGCGTGCCGGATGAGCTCATCATCGAGGAGTGCCGGCGGTCCCGGCCGGACGCCCTGGTCATCAGTACGGTGAACGGCCACGGCCATCTGGACGGACTGCGCCTGATCCGCCGCATACGCAGCGAGCCGGATCTGGCGGAGCTGCGGGTCGTCATCGGCGGAAAGCTGGGAGTGCGCGGCGCCGAGAACATTGTGTTCGCCGAGGAGCTCGCGCTCAGCGGATTCGATGCGGTATTCGAGGCGGACGGCGGAATCGACGGATTCCAGGAATTCCTGGCGAGCCTGGACAGCGCGGAGCGGCCCGAACTCACTTCCGGGGCTGCCGCGTGAACACACCGGCGCGAACAAACGAAATGCCCGTGGCCGGGACGGGGCCGCTGGGCCGGTTCTCCCGCCATATTCGGGAAGCGCATGCGCAGGGGCGTCTCGTCGTCCAGCCGCGGATGGGTTTCGCGGACATCGCCACGATGCGCGAAGGGCTGCTCGGGGTACGGGCCGCCGACGCCACCTCGGTCGGCACGATCACCCTGGACAGCTACACCCGGGTCAATGACCACGAATCGGCGCGGGCGGCCCTGCGCACCGGCGCGGAGCTGAACGGCTTTCCGCTGGTGGCGCACGGGCCCGGGACCACCCGGCAGTTGCTGGACGCGGTGTCGGGGGACGACTTCCCGGTCCAGGTCAGGCACGGCTCCGCGCTGCCGTACCCGCTGTTCCAGGCGATGGTGGCGGCCGGCGTGGACGCGACCGAGGGCGGTCCCGTCTCGTACTGCCTGCCCTACAGCCGAGCGCCGATCAGCGAGGCGGTGAAGGCCTGGGCCCAGTGCTGTGAGCTGATCGCCGCGCAGCCGGTGCCGATGCATCTGGAGAGCTTCGGCGGCTGCATGCTCGGGCAGTTGTGCCCGCCGAGTCTGCTGGTCGCGCTGAGCGTGCTGGAGGCGCTGTTCTTCCGCGAGCACGGACTGAGCGACATCTCCCTGAGCTATGCGCAGCAGACCCACCCGGGGCAGGATCTGGAGGCGATCGCGGCCCTGCGCCGGCTCGCGGGCGAGCGCCTGCCGCAGGCCGACTGGCACGTGGTGCTCTACACGTTCATGGGGGTGTTCCCGCGTACACCCGTGGGTTCGTACCGGATCCTGGAGGAGAGCGTCCGCCTCGCGGTGCGCAGCGGCAGCGAGCGGCTGATCGTGAAGACCCCGGCGGAGGCGCACCGGATTCCCACGATCGCCGAGAACGTGGACGCCCTGGAGTTCGCCGACGCCATCGCACGGGACGAGGCGGGCCGGGTACCGGACGTCGAGGCCACGGACACGGGCATCTACGAAGAGGCCAGGCTGCTGATCGACAGCACCCTGGAGCTGGCGCCGACCGTCGGTGAGTCGCTGGTCCGGGCCTTCTCGCGGGGTCATCTGGACGTGCCGTACTGCCTGCACCAGGACAACGCCAACAGGTCGCGGGCGTATGTGGACGGGGGCGGCATGCTGCGCTGGGCGGAGCCCGGACGGATGCCCCTGCGGGTGGCGCACGGCGGCGCCCGCCGGCCGGTCAGCGCGAAGGGGCTGCTGACGATGCTCGGCTTCAACGAGCGCCGCTTCGACCGCGAGCAACTGACCCACGGGCACCTCAGGGGACTGCAGTACACCCCCCAGCGGCCCCGGAGCCTGTCGTGACGCCGGGCGTACCCCGGTTCACCCCTTCTAGGAGCGTGTCATGAGCACACCCACATTGGACGCCGTGCGCGAGCGCGGTGTTCTCCGGGCCGCGGTCAGCCGCGGCATCCGCGGACTCTCGCTGCGCGGCGACGACGGCCGGTGGAGCGGCCTGGACACCGATGTCGCGCGGGCCGTGGCCGCTGCCGCCCTGGGCAGCGCGGACGCCGTCGAGTGGGCCCCCACCGATCCGGCGCAGCGGCTCGGCCGGCTGGCGTCCGGCGAGGTCGACCTGACCGTCTGCAATGTCAGCTGGACCCTGGGCCGGGAGGCCTCCCTGCCCGTGCTGTTCGCGGGAGTCACCTGCTACGACGGCGAGGGCTTCCTGGTACGTGCGGACAGCGGGATCACCCGTCCCGAGGAGCTGGCCGGGCGCCGCGTGGCCGTACAGGCGGGCACCACGAGCGCGGCCAACCTGGCTTCCTGGTACGGCAGTCGGGGACTGGCGGTCGAACCGGTGGCGTACACCACGCCGGGTGAGACCCTCGCCGGGTACGCCGCCGGCGCGTGCGCGGCCTACGTACTCGACCGGGTGGCGCTCGCCGGGGAGCGGGCCGCGCTCGACGACCCCGCGGCCCACCGCATCCTCGACACGGCCATCTCGCGGGAGCCGATGGCGGCGGCCGTACGCGACGACGACCCGGCCTGGTTCCGGCTGTGCCGGTGGGTGCTGCAGCTCCTCGTGTCCGCCGAGCACCAGGTCGACGAGGTGGGCGAGCGGGAGAAGGCGCTGGCCCAGGCCGCGGAGACGGCGGGCGTGCACGGGCCGGCCGTCGGCCTCGACCGGGACTGGGCCGCCCGGGTCCTGGACGCGGTCGGCACCTACGCGGACGTCTACGAGCGCAATCTCGGGCCGGCCACCGGCCTCGCCGTGCCGCGCGGACTCAACGAGCTGTGGACCAGGGGCGGCCTGCACTACGCCGTGCCCCTGCACTGACCAACCGCCCCTACCCCTCAGAAAGGCACTTCACATGAGTACCGACACTCGGGCACCGAACCAGGAGACGAAGGGAGCGATCGAGCTGACGCTCGCCATGGTGCTCTCGGGCACCCTGGGCGTCTTCGTGATCGAATCCGGCGCGTCGCCCTTCAACGTGGTGTTCTTCCGCTGCCTGTTCGGCACCGTCGCGCTGGGTCTGTACTGCCTGGTGCGCGGCTTCTTCAAGAACCACGGCTTCACGGCCAAGAAGCTGGGCCTGGCGGCGCTCGGCGGCGCGTTCATCGTGTTCAACTGGGCTTTCCTCTTCAAGTCGTACGAGGGCACGTCGATCTCCGTGGCGACGGTCGTCTACCACACGCAGCCCTTCTACGTGATGCTCCTCGGCTCGCTGATCTTCCGTGACAAGATCACGGCCAGCAAGGTCGGCTGGCTCGGAGTGGCCTTCGCCGGACTGATCCTGGTCGCCGGGGTGTCGGCGTCCGACCTGACGGGCAGCGGGGACAGCGCCTATCTGGCGGGTCTCGGCTACGCGCTGCTCGCCGCCGTCTTCTACGGCGTCTCGACCCTGATCACCAAGCGGGTCACCGGTGTGAAGCCGCATCTGGTCGCCCTGGTGCAGCTCGTGCTCGGCATCTTCCTGCTGCTGCCCTTCACCACGCTGAGCGAGACGAAGGACCTCGGCGCCGGCTGGGGCTGGCTGGTCGGTCTGGGCGTCATCCACACGTGCGTGATGTACGTCCTCATGTACTCCTCGTACCAGAAGCTGCCCACCCCGAAGATCGCCGTCCTGGCGTTCGTCTACCCGGCCGTGGCGATGCTCATGGACTGGGCCGTGTACGGGCACAGCGTCAGCCTGCTGCAGGCCCTCGGCATCCCGATGATCGTCGCCGCCAGCCTCGGCATCAACCTCGGCTGGTCCTTCAAGGGCCGCGCGGTCAAGGCAGCGGCCGCCACCCCTGCCGCCGGCGCCGCACGGACCGCCGAGCCCAAGGTTCAGATCAACTCTGGAGGCACCCGATGACCCTCGTCACCGACCCCGCCGCACCGCGGATCGCCATCGTCGGCGCCACCGGCGCCGTCGGCAACACGCTCATCGACCTGATCGAGCAGCGCGGTCTGCGCTACCGCGACATCCAGCTGGTCGCCTCGGCCCGTTCGGCAGGCACCGAGCTGAGCGTCGACGGCGTGTCCCATCCCGTGCAGGCCGTGGACGAGTTCGACTTCTCCACCGTCGACCTGGCGTTCTTCTCCGCGGGCACCGAGGCGAGCCAGCAGTGGGTGCCGAAGGCCACCGCCGCCGGCGCCGTCGTCATCGACAACACCATCGCCTACCGCATGGACCCGGACACCCCGCTGGTCGTACCGCAGGTCAACGCGCACGAGCTGGACCGGCGCCCGAAGTCCGGGGTGATCGCGAACCCCAACTGCTCGACCATCCCGCTGGTACGGCTCCTGAAGGGGGTCGAGGAGCGGTGGGGTGTGCGGCAGGCCGTGGTCAGCACCTACCAGGCCGCGTCGGGTCTGGGGCACCCGGGCGTCGAGGAACTGCGGGAGGCGAGCCGGGCCGCCCTGGAGCACCCCGAGGAGCCGTACCCCGCCAAGGAGTTCACTCCTTCACTGGCCTTCAACGTCATTCCGAAGATCGACCGTTTCCTGGACACCGGCTTCACGCTGGAGGAGCAGAAGATGCTCCAGGAGTCCCGCAAGATCCTCGGCATACCCCATCTGGACGTCACCACCACCTGTGTGCGGGTGCCGGTGGTCAACGGCCACTCGGAGACCGTGTGGATCGAGGCGCAGGGCGTGGTCGACCGCGCCGAACTCGTCGAGGTGCTGGCGGCGCTGCCCGAGGTGACGGTGCACGACCGTGAGTCGCCGCGCGAGTTCCCCACGCCCACGACCATCGACGACCCCAACCGGGTGCACGTCGGCCGCGTCCGCGTGAACCCGAACAACCCGCGCGCCTTCTGGCTCTGGCTGGTCGCCGACAACCTCACCATCGGCGCCGCGCTCAACGCCATCCAGATCGCCGAAGAACTGATCGCCCGGGGGACCCTGTGACAGCCGCACCACCGACGCAGCAGCCGCCCGCGGTCCTGAAGTTCGGCGGCTCCAGCTTCCGCACCCTGGCCGCGTATCAGCAGCTGGCCGAGGCGCTGGCCCGGCGGATCGACGAAGAGGGCAGCCGCCTGGTCGTCGTGGTGAGCGGCCAGCCCGGTGAGACGGAGCAGTTCCGCGAGCGGCTCAGCCAGGTCAACCCGCACCCGGAGGACGAGACCGTCGCCGGTCTGCTGACCCTCGCCGACACCGTGGGCGCACAGCTGCTCGCCACGGCGCTGCACCGGGCGGGCCGCAGCGCCACGGTGCTCGCCGGCCACCAGCTGGGGCTGACCACGGACTCGTCGTTCATGTGGGCCCGGTTGGAGCACACCGACCCGGAGCCGCTGCGTACGGCGGTCCGCGACCACGAGGTCGTGGTGGTGCCGGGAGGCCAGGCCGCCGACAAGGAGGGCCGGCCGACCTGGCTGGGCAAGAACAGCTCGGACCTGTCGGCGGTGGCGGTCGCGGCGGCGGTCGGCGCGCACAGCTGCGAGATCCACTCGGACGTCGACGGCATCTACAGCTCCGACCCGCACCTGATCACGGGCGCCCGGCTGCTGGGCGAAGTGTCGTACAACACGGCGGCGTTGATGTCGCTGTACGGCGCGAAGGTGCTGCACCGAAGGGCTGTCCGGCTCGCCCAGCGGAACCGGATCGAGATCGTGTGCCGCTACAACCGGCCGCCGTTCCCGCGCGGTTCGGTGATCGGCACCGCGGGTTCCTCGGTGGCCGCGGTCGTACTGAACCAGCGTTCGGCGGCCCTGCGGTACGCGACGGAGGAGCTGGCCGACCAGGCGTACACCGTCTTCCACGGCGCCAACATCGATGTCGTCCGTCTGACGTCGGGCCCGCTGGTCGCCGTCACCGGCGGATTCGTCGACCTGCCGGAGTTCCAGCGGCGCAACGGGCTGACCCCCGGTGAGTACGCGGGCATTCCGGTGACCGCGGTGCGCGGCAGCCAGGTGGCCACCCGGCTCGCCGCCGACGAGGAGGACGCGCTGCACCTCACGCAGCGCCTGCACGACTACGTGAACCGTCCCGGCGCGGACCTTGCCCCGGACGCGCCGCTGCTCGAAATGCAAGGAGTGTGACAGCCATGACCGCGACCACCGTCCACACCGTGCCGGCCACCGAACCCGTCACCACCGAGACCTTCCGCGAGATCGTCCTGCCTGACGAGGTGCGGGACGCGCTCGGGGAACAGCTGGAGCGGTTGCCGGATCCGAACATCGACATCGACCGCTCGATGACCCGGCTGCTGCAGATCTTCGCGACGCTGCCGACGGCGCTGTTGCAGCAGATCCTGGACTTCGGCCGGCACATCGACACTCCCGGCGTCAGCCTGATCAGCAATCTGCCGGTGGACGCCGAGCTGCCCGACACGCCGTCGGACGGCGGGCCGAGCCGGGAGAAGACGTCGTTCGTGGCGGAGGGCGTGCTGCTGGGCCTCAGCGGGCTGCTCGGTGAGCCCATGGGCGTGCTCACGGAGAAGGCCGGCCAGTTGGTGCACGACGTCATTCCGGTCGAAGGGGGAGCGCGGACCCAGACCAACCAGGGGTCCGAGATCTTCCTCAACTTCCACAGCGACATCATGCATGACGTGATCGGCCGGTACGACGTGGCCAACCCCGACTTCCTCGTGCTCAGTTGCCTGCGTGCCGACCACGAGGGCGTGGCCGGCACCTTCTACGCCGATGCCCGTGACATCTCGGCCGCGCTGGCGCCGGAGGTGCTCGACACCCTGCGCAGCCCGCTGTTCCGGTTGAACGCGCCGGGCAGTTACGTGCGTGACGTCGCCGGCGGGCAGGACGTGCTGTCCGAGCCGGTACCGATGATCAGCGGCCATCACGACTTCCCGGAGATCGCGATCTCCGCCAATGGTGTGCACCCGCTCACCAGCGGGGCGCGGGAGGCGCTGGAGACGCTGCAGCAGGTCTGCCGCCAGGTCGCGCACGGCGTGCAGTTGCGCCCGGGCCAGGCGCTGCTGATCAACAACCGGAAGGGGGTGCACGCCCGGTCCACGTTCACGGCCCGGTACGACGGCCGGGACCGCTGGCTGCAGCGGACCTATGTGCGCCGGAGCCTGTGGAACGTGCGGTATCGCGTGACGGAGCAGAACCGCCGCGTGCACTACTGAGCCGTCGGCCGGCTCCGGACCGGGCGTGCCGCTCACCGCAGAGCGGCACCTGCCCGCCGCGCCCCGCAGGCCGCCCGGGCACCCCCGGCGACCGGCGGGGCTCGCCGCTTCCCCCAGCCCTCATCCCCGCGGCTTCCGTCCCCCGGGCGACCGGCGGAGCCTCGCCGCCTCCCGACCTGCAACCGCCCAAACCACGGCTTCCCGACCGGCGGCTTTCCAACTCGCAGCCTTCCGACTGACGGCCTTCCGCCGCAGCGCCAATCGGCGGCCTTCCGCCCCAGAGCCTTCCGACCGGCGGCCTTCCGCCCCAGAGCCTTCCGACCGGCGGCCTTCCACCCCAGGGCCTTCCGACCGGCGGCCTTCCGCCCCAGGGCCTTCCGACCGGCGGCATTTCGACCCGCGGCTTTACGGCCCGTCGTTTTCCGGCCCGACGCTCGACGGGCTCGCAGCCTCCCCCAACGCGAACCCACCGCCCCGCCACTTCCCTCCCCCGGGCGACCGGCGGGGGCCCGACCTGCGGCTTTCCGGCCCGCGGCCCTCCAGCTCGCGGCTTTACGGCCCGTCGTTTTCCGGCCCGTCGATCGGCGGGCTCGCCGCCCCCAGACCGCGGCATTCCGACCCGCGGCCGCCGACCACCGCCTTTCGACCCCGGCCCTCCAACCCACGGCCCTGCAGCCGCCGTTCCCGGTCCGTGGTAGCTCCCGGCCGGTATGGCATCGAGCGGTCATTCCCGTCACGGCCAGGTGTGGGCGGCTGTATCCCGCTCGGGTACGTCGGATGATCGGTGTGTCGAGCCCCATCGCCTGCTGCCGGTCCGGCCAGCGCCCCGCACGGAGGAAGATCAAGATGAGCAACGCGCGAGAGTTCCGTCATGGCAACACCGGCTCCGCCGTACCGCCGGCCCCGACCTCGGCGGCAGAGGACGACCTGATCTGGGGCTGACGCCTCGCCGCCCGGCCTGAAGGGGGACTCGGGGCGCGGTCAGCCCCAGAGGTCCGTCGCGGAGGAGGCCTGGGGGCCGCTCGGCCGCTGTGGTTCGTGCGGCTCCCCCGGCACGCACAGCGTCTGCGGCACGTTCACCAGGTCCGCCGCGGTGGCCGCGTGCAGGGTCGCCGCCCAGGAGCGGGCGGTCGCCGGCGGTGAGCCGAGCAGCACGAGCAGACCCCGCTGCTCCGCCTGTTCCATCATGGCAAGGGCCATGGTGAGACCACCCACCGCGTCCAGTTTGAGGTTGATCCCGTCGTACCGGGCCACGAGCCGCCCCATGTCGCCGACCTCGCCCCGAGGCAGATCGGCGATGATCGGGAACGGCCGGCGCAGGGTGACGAGCGCCCCGGACTCCGCCTCGGGCAGCGGCTGTTCGAGCACCCGCACCCCATGGTCCGCGAGCTTGGGCAGCATCGCGTGCAGCCGGTCCACGTCCCACCCGCCCTCGGCGTCGGCCATCAGCCAGGCATCGGGCCGGTGGCGGCGCACCGCGTCGAGCCGGGCGAGGTCGTCCTCGACGGCACCGGCCCCGAGTTTCAGCTTGAGCGAGGAGAAGCCGTCGCTGTGGCGCAGTTCGTTCTCCAGCCGGGTGTGCTCCAGCAGCGGGAGGGTGCGGACGACCGGTACCGGGCGCGGCCGGGGAACCCCGAGCAGTTCCCAGGCCCGTTGCCCGCTGCGCTTGGCCAGCAGGTCCCACAGCGCGGTGTCGAGCGCGCTGCGCAGGGGGCCCGGCGGCAGCAGGTCCAGCAGTTCGACCGGGCTGATCAGATGCGCCAGCTCGGCCTCGACCGAGGCCAGTTGCTCGCTGACGGCTTCGCGGCTGTCCGCCTCCCGGTAGGGCAGGAGCGTGGCCTCGCCCCGCCCGGTGCTGCCCGCTCCCCGCAGCCGGACGCGCAGTACGGCCCACTCGCGCGGCACGTCGACGGTTCCGCCGTCGGGTGCGGGCACGGGCAGTACGGCGCACTGGACCCGCAGCGGTGTCCCCGTCAGGGATCTGAGGAGTACCGGGTCGAACACGAGGAGGGCTCCTGACTCAACTGGCACGTTGCCGGAGCACCATCCTGTCCACCGGCCACGGCAAGGGCCAGCACGAAAGCCCTGCCCATGGCGGCCTGGCCCCAACCGGACAGCCGAAGGCCGACAGGACACCCGGACCGGCCGGGAGCTGTCTCGCCCTAGTCCAGCAGGCCCAGCTTCGCCGCCGTGATGCCTGCCTGGAACCGGCTGTCCACACCCAGCCGCGCCATCAGGTCCGCCATCATCCTGCGCAACGTCCGCACGGACACACCGAGTTCGCGGGCGATCGCCTCGTCCTTGCGGCCGGTGGCCATCAGCCGCAGCATCCACAGCTGCTGGGAGGTGAACCCGGACTGCCGGCCGGACTCGGCCGCCTCCAGGGGGGCGGCGGACGCCCAGCACATCTCGAAGACCTTCACCAGCAGTGCCGTGACGGCCTCACCGCGCAGCACCATCATCGCGCCGCTCGACCGGACGTGCAGGGCGGGCACCAGCGCCTGCACCCGGTCGACCAGGATGAACCGGAACGGCACGATGCTGGCGATCCTCAGGTCCGCGCCCGCCGCCCGCAACTCCTGCAGATGGGTCATCGCATGGGTGATCCGGGTCATGGGCCGCAGATGGATGCTGCGCATCGACACGCCTCGCTCCAGCACCCGCCGGTCCCGCCGGAGGCCTTGGGCGAGCACGTCCGGCGGCATCACGGGGCCGGGGTGCATGCTCAGGATCTCCGACGTGGCCATGTCGGCGGCATCACCGAGGACGCGTGCGATCTTCTCCGGGCAGGTGACCACCTCCAGGCCGCTCGACCGTGCCGTGTGCAGGGGCAGAAACGCCTCGCGCATCGCGCCGACACGCTCCCGGGTCCGCCGGATCTGCTCGGTCAGTTCCATGACCGCCTGCTCCTCGGCCGTGAGCAGCCTGAGCAGTGCGGCCTCCGGGGCGGTCGCCCTGACGGTCCGCTCCCCCGTCGCCGAGGCGCCCTCGGGCACCTCGATGAGCAGGCCGAGCCCGAGGAGTTCCTGGCGGGCCTGCTCGATCTCGTCGACGCTGCTGTCGAGTTGCTCGCATGCGGTGCGCACGGTCCAGTCGCTGCGGGCCGATGCGTACTCGAACAGTCTCAGGGCCTGGGGCCCGATGGTCGGTGCGCTCATACCGTGCACTGCCTCCGTCCCCCTGATCCTGCGCGTACCGAATAACATACCCTCTCGAAGGTATTTTTTCCAGAGAGGAGCCGGCCGTGCCCGCGAGCGGCAGTCGGCCGCCGACGCGGGCACGCTGTGCGCGCCGCGCGGCGGCGGCCACAAGTGGATCGGGCGACTCCTCGGAGTCGGGCGGTCAGGCCCCGAAGACGGCCTGCGCATAGGACTGCGCCGAAGCGTCGAAGCGGAGCATCGCATGCGTCGACGCGGACTGGATGTCGCGCCAGCGGCGCTGGACCGGGTCCTGCTGCGACTGTCCCCGGCTGCCGGTCGTACGGAACAGCCGGTCCACGGCGGCCGCACACATCTCGACCGCGGCCACCACGTCCCGTGCCGTCTCCGCCACCGCCAAAGGCTCGATCCGTGCCGCGTCGGCGCGCCGGGCGGCACTGTCCAGCAGCAGCTCGGCGGCCCGCAGCCCGGCCGAGGAGCGGGCAAGTGCCGTGGACAGCGCGGGCGTCGAGCCGGCCCGGCCGCCGTCCGGGCCCGTGCGGTCCACGGCGGCGCGGGTCCACTCCGTCAGCGCGCCACGGGTGGCGCCGAGCACCGGTGCCGCGAACATCAGCGCCGCCACGAGCGGGTAGGGAACGCTGTGGCAGCGCGCCGCGCCCTGCTCGCGCGGGACGAGCAGCCGGGCTCGGGGAACCGCTCGGTGGCCGGGCACGAAGACACCGTCGAGCCGCACCGTGTTGCTGCCGGTGCCACGCATGCCCAGCGGGTTCCAGGTGTCGAGGACCTGGCAGTCCTCGATCGGGACGAGGAAGAGCGTGGGCACCTCGCCACCGGACCCCGCACCATCGGCTCCCGCGGCACCGGACCCCACCCCATCGGACCCCTCGCCGGCGAACCCCGCACCACCGGGTCCCTCGGAGCCGGATCCCGCACCCCCAGACCCCGCATCACCAGACCCCGCACCGCCAGACCCCACGCCACCGGACGCCGCACCACCGGACCCCTCGCCGACGAATCCCGCACCCCCGGACCCCACGCCCCCGGCCCCCTCGGCGAGTGCCGCGAGCAGCACCCAGTCGGCGAAGTCCACGCCGCTGACGCTCGGCCACTCGCCGCTGAGCAGCCAGCCGCCGGGCACGGTGACGGCGTGCGGCCCCGGCGGTGCGACGCCTGCCGCGATGCGGGTGTCGGGGGACGTGCCCCACAGGTCCCGCCGGGCGCGCTCGGGCAGGTAGGAGGCGATCCGGCCATGGGCGGCGAAGAGCGTCGCCACCCAGGCCGCCGAGGTGCAGCCCTCACCGACGTGCGCGGCGGCCTGCACCAGGTCGGTGAACGAGCCCTCCGTGCCGCCGTGCTCAGCGGGAACGAAGTGCCGGTTGAAGCCGGCCCGGGCCAATTCCACGACCACGTCGAGATCGAGCCGGCACCGTACGTCGGCCTCGTCGGCGTGCCATGCCGCGACCCGGGCCGCACGGCGCACCGACAGGCCGGCGGCCGGCGAGACCTCCTGTTCCCGCTCGGAGTCGCCGGGGGTGGAAGCGGAGGGCCGTATCACGCGAAGACCTCCTCCACGCCGGCGCGGACCGAGGCCGGGGCGGCAGCCGGAGCCGCCTGCCAGCGCGCACTGCCGGACGCCACGGTCCTGCCGTTCTGCACGGCTTCCACGGCCAGGGTGACCTCGTCCGGCGTCCGGGGCGTGCCGGACTGCCGTACGACGAGCCGGGTGGGTGCGGTCAGTTCGCAGTAGGCGGCGAACTGCACCCCGCCACCGGACATCGTCCATTCGTACAGCGGAGCCGGAGCCGGTCCCAGGGCCGCCCGCGAGGCCTGCCGGACGGCTTCCAGCAGCAGCATCCCCGGCACATGGTCGCTGGGGTGGTCGAAGAACACCGGGTGGGACTGATCGACGTGCAGCAGCCACGTACCACCCGGCTCCTCAGCCGCCGCCCGCTCGTCCGGCAGGCCGGACTCGGCGACGACCACGTCCATGGACCGCTCGCGGCCCACGAGTTCGGGCGCCATCACGCGTGCGCCGGGATGCACCGCGGTGACCGCGGTGCCGGGGGCGGGCGGCAGGGCCCCGGCGGCGCCGCGACGGCGCACCGCCGCGTAGCTCGCGCGGTCGACCGCCTGCCAGGAGACGCTGCCCGTGGCGCGCACCCCGCCCGAGGAGACGAGCTGCGCCCCCAGGCTCATCACCGCGCGCTTCGCAGTGCGCTCCCTGGTCTCCCGGCAGCGGACCTCCAGGACCACGGACTCGTCCTCGGTGTCGTCCGCGCCGGGCACCGGGAGGTCGAAGTCGAGTCCGCAGAAGACGAAGGGATGCTCCAGCGGCACCCCGTAGAAGCGGTGCGAGAGGTAGATCGCCGTCTGCCGCAGCATCTCGACGAAGAGCGTCGGATCGGTCCCCCCGGCGGCGTCCGGGCGGTACAGCCCGTGTCCGGCCGGCTGCCGCACGGCCAGATAGAAGAGTCCGGGACGCACGCGTACGGCGTCGGTCAGCAGCACCTCGTGTGCCGCCTCCTTGTGGACCAGTCGCTGCGGAACGGTCCGCTGGAAGTCCTCCCCCCACGCGTCCTGCGGCATGTCGGTCGCCAACACGTCGCCACTCATCACTGACCCCCATACAGATAGACGAATCAGACGCAGAGCACACACAGACGGCCGGGGTGACCTCCCCCGGCAACCGGCGAGAAATATACCTCCGGGAAGGTATATTGCAATGGACTTCTCTGAGATCGTTGGATCCATGACCGCTTCCAGAACCCACTTCCCGCCGGTCCGGCGAACCGGCGGGCGGAAACATACCTTGGGGATGGTATTTTCTTTCGGAGGTCGCAGTGCCGGGTGAAGGGGGGTCCCAGGATGGTCAAGCAGGAACGCGCGCGGCGCACGTACGAGGCGATACTGGACGCCGCCGCGGAAGAGTTCGTCTCCCTCGGCTACACGCGCACGACGCTCGGCGGAGTGGTCGCTCGCACCGATCTCACCAAGGGCGCGCTCTACGGCCACTTCTCCTCCAAGGAGGACCTGGCCAGGACACTGGTGCGCCATGGCGCCGCGGTGTGGGCCGGGCTCCTGGCGGACATCGAGTCCGCGCGGCTCGCGCCGCTGAAGGCGCTGCGCTCCCTCACCGTGTCGCTGGCCGGCCGGCTCTGGTCCGACGTGCGGGTACGGGCAGCCTTCCGCCTCGCCTCGGAGATGCCGGGGGACGCCATGGAGAGCGGCCCCCTGCTCACCGAGGTCTGGGACTTCCTGGTGGGCAACGCGAAACAGGCACAGGCCGACGGCGAGATCCGGATGCGCTGCTCACCCGAGTCCGTGGCGCAGCTCCTGCTCTCCCTGGTCCTCGGCTTCCAGCACCTGCCCGTCCCACGGGGCGACCTGCCCGCCAAGGACCGCATCGAGGAGCTGTGGGTCATCGTCGCAACCGCACTCCGCTCGCCCGGACCCGCCCTCGACGCCTGACCCGCGCCGACCGCTCATATACCTTCGTGACGGTATATTCAGCCCGGAGCGGTGAGGCACGGGAGCCCGGCCTCAGGGCGCCCGAGCCTTTGGCGGAAGAAACCTGAAACACTGCGTCCGCTTCATGCGCCACGCCCGCCGGAAAGCCGGAGATCCATGACCAGCACATCGTCCGCCCGCACCACGACCGGCCGGGAGCCCAAGCAGGAACGCGCCGTACGCACCCGCGCCCAGGTCCTCGACACCGCCGCCGCACTCTTCGCCGAACGCGGCTACGAAGCCACCTCGATCGTCGACATCGCCGAGCGCGTCGGCATGACGAAGGGTGCCGTGTACTTCCACTTCAAGAACAAGGAAGCCATGGCCATCGCGATCGTCGAGAAGAACTACGAGCGATGGCCCGCACTGCTGGAGGAGGTCCGCACCCTGGACCTCGACCCCCGCAGCACCATCCTCACCCTCCTGGACCGAACCGCCGAGGCCTTCCACACCGACCGCACCATCCAGGCCGCCACCCGCCTGCAGTCCGAACGCTCACTCATCCACACCCCGCTGCCCGAGCCCTACGTCGGCTGGATCAAGCTCCTCACGGGCCTCTTCGAAGAGGCCGAACGGGCCGGACAGCTCAAGGCAGGACTCCCCCCGCGCGCCGCCGCCCAGGTCGTCGTCGCCTCCTTCTACGGCATGCAGCACATCTCCGACGTCCTGCACCAGCGCACCGACCTGCTCGACCGCTGGCAGGAACTGCGCACCGTCACACTGCAGGCCCTCCTCCCCCAGGGCTGACCGGCCGGGCCGAAACGCCCGGCGCTACAGCACCTCGCGCAGGACCCGGTCCCGGATCATGAGGGCGGCCCGCTTGGCGGGCAGCTCGACCTCGTCCGCGAACCGGAAGCCGGCGTTGAGGAACGCTGCGACGGAGGGGATGTTGTGAAGATCGGGCTCCGCCACGATGCGTGCGCAAGCGGGACGCCGGTCGAGGATCAGGTCGGCCACGGCTCGCAGCAGGGCGGATCCCAGCCCCCGCCCTCGATCCGCGGCCCCACCGACGAGCACGTGGACCCCGGTGTCATGGGGGCGGGCCGGGTAGTGGCGGGCCAGGGGATCCAGGTCCGCCCGGTAGATCTCCCAGTAGCTCATCGGTGTGCCGTCCAGCACGCCGAGACACGGCACGCTGCGGCCGTCGCCGTCGAGTTGGGAGCGCAGGTGGTCCTCCGTCCGGTTCCGGGGGCCGGCCAGGTCCCAGAACTCCGAGACGGCGGGGTCGTTCATCCAGCGGTGGATGAGCGGCAGGTCTGCGTCGATGCGCACGGGCACGAGCCGGAAGGAACCGACCCGCGTGACCACTGTGCCCCAGGTGGGGAGTTGGTCCAGGAGATGGGCCGTCCCGCCGGCGAAGAGGGCGAGGAAGTCCGCGGGCAGATGCAGGTCGAGCGTGTCCTCGCAGTCGGCGTCGTCGTCCTCGACGGCGAATCCGGCGTAGGGGGTGCGCCGGGTGACCGCGCCGTCGGCTCGTGGGCCGGCGGAGCCCCCTCGGGCAGCGGCCCCCGGGGCGACGGGAGCACCCGGCCGGGCGGGACCGGGGCCGGAGTCGGCGTTCGCGTCGGTGGGAGGCATGGTGCGCTCCTCTCAGGAGACGAGGTGGGTCATGTTCCTCGGGACGTGCGGGGCGAGGCGAGGTGGGGTTCGCTCAGGAGTGCAGGGGGTTGGCGACGGTGACGTAGACGGACTGGGTGTCGACCGGGCCGACGAGTTCGTCTAGGCCGTGCAGCCGGGTCAGCAGGTTGGCCTTGCAGCGCAGGACGGGCGAGTCGAGCAGATGGCAGGGCAGGGAGGTGCGCAGTGCGGCGGGCCCTGCCGCGACGTCGGTGAGGAAACGGCGGAAGGCCGCGAGGAGCAGCCGTTCGTCGGCGAGGCGCTGGGAACCGAACGCGCCGATCAGGCCCAGCACATTGTTCACGGCGAGGTAGTAGGCGAAGCGTTCGTCGGTCACTTCGTCGGAGACGAAGGTGTCACTGCGCTCGCCGATACCGGGCAGCCGGGCTTCCAGTTCGGCTCGCCGGGACTCGCGGAAGTAGTAGCCCTGGTTGTCGCGGTAGCGGCCGCCGGCGGGCCAGCCGGCGCCGTCGAGCAGCAGCAGGGTGTTCTGCTGGTGGGCCTCCAGGGCGATGCCGGCCTCGCCGTCCAGCCAGAGCACGGGACGGACGACGTGTTCCAGGTACCGGAGGAACCACTCCGCGGCCACGGCTGCGACGGGCCGTCCGGTGCGTACGGCGAGCCGTTCGACGAGCTGGGCCAGCCGGGAGCGCATGGGCCAGGTGGTCCGGTGGAGCGAGGAGTCGCCGTCCGGGTCGGGCACGGGCCGCAGCGCGAGGAGTCCCGCCACGCAGCCGACGTCGTCGGTCGGAGCGAACGGGTTGTGCCTGATCACCACGTCGAGTCCGGGTACGGGAAGCCCGTCCGGGGCGTCCACGCCGAGCCAGGCCGGGTCGCGGACGATGTCGAAGGACGGGTGTGCGGCCTGCCATCGCTGGGACAGGCCGGTGCGCAGCAGCCGGTGCACCTCGACTCCACGGTGGAGTTCCTTGCGCAGGTTCTCGCGGCGGGAGTTGGTGATGCGCAGGCCGAGAGACAACTTCAGCATCGCGGGGGCGCCCGACCGGTGGACCGTGCGGACGGAGGAGGTGGGGTGCCAGCCGGTGCCGAGAGGGCCGAGGTCGTGCAGGAGCCCGGAGTCGAGCAGTTCGGCGACGGGTTCACGGTGGCACAGCTCACGGGCCTGCCACGGGTGCAGCGGCAGGGCGGCGTGACCGGGGGGCACCGGGAGGTCGGTCTCCGCCAGGCGCCGGATGAGGTGCACGGCCGGGACGGGACGGCCGCGCTCGGTCCAGGCCGAGTCGGTGGCGAGAAGGGCGGGGGCGACAGCCATCCAGTGCAGGGGGAAGGAGCCGCGCAGCTCTGGTGAGTACCGGCGGGTTTCGCCCTCGGTCAGGCCTTCGCGGCTCTTGGGGGTCGGGTGCAGTGGGTGTCCGAGGAGAAGGGCCTGCTCGGCGGAGAGAAAGAGGTCGGGGACGTCGGCGGGGTGCTCCCGCCGGTCGCGGATGAAGGTCGCGGTGCGGCGCTGGGAGTCCGCCACCCTGGCCACGAGATCACCGTCGTCCACGTGCCCTGCGGTTTTGAGGTCCGGTGCGGAATCTGCGCTGCCCGTGTCGCCGGCCGTCTCCCGGGCGAGCAGAGCCGCCAGGGTCACGGCGTCGACCGCAGGGGCGGCCACGGGGGCGCCGACCAGGCGTGGCGGACCGAAGCGGTGCAAGCCCGTCGGTGACCAGTAGCGGACCGGCGCGAGCAGGGAGGTGCCGCTGGCCGGAAGCGGAAGGCAGAGCGTGCCGCTGTGGGGGGCTGCGAGGTTGCTCTCCCGTACCCGGCACCGCAGCAGGTTGTCCACGGCGGCGGCCTGGGCCACGGTGCGCGGGTCGGGATCCTCCAGCAGGTCGGCGCCGGGCTCGGTCACTCGGGTGAGGTCCACGGTGCGCCTCTTCTGCTGGGGAACCGACTCGGCGAGCGGCACATGAGAGGCCGGGATGCCGGGGTCTCCCGGTTCGTCGGGAGCACCGGAGCTGCCGTCGGGGGTGGGGGTGGCGTTCATGACGGCTCCTCGTGGGCTGACCGGGCGGTGCGGGGCTTGAATTGGCGGTGTCGGCACTGAGAGCGGGGTGACCGAGGGGGCTGTGGATGTGTCAGGGAAGGCCGCTTTCGACCTGAACCTCTTTGGCTGCGGAGGGAGTCGGAGGGAGGAAGGGAACGGTTTCCGAGGCTGGGGCCGGCTCGGCGACGGAGGCGGTGCCGGTGCGGCTCTCAGCCTGCGCGGTGAGTGCGGGCCACCGCTGCCACCGCGTCCGTGAGGCGGTCCAGTACGGCTGCCGCCTGTTCGTCGCTGATCGTGAGCGGCGGAAGCAGCCGGACCACGGCCGAGTGACGGCCGCCCAGTTCGACGATCAGTCCTCGCTGGAGGCACTCCCGCTGGACGGCCGCGGCGAGTTCGGGCGCGGCCCGAGGCGGGGTGCGGGTGGGCTCCGGACCGGTGGGCAGGGGACGGTGGTCGTCGGGCTCGGCGCCGATGCCTTCCGGGTCGACCATTTCGACCCCGATCATCAGTCCACGTCCCCGCACCTCCCCCACGCACGCGAACGTGCCGGCGAGTTCTGCGAGTTGCGCCAGCATGCGGGAGCCGAGGGTGGCGGCTCGTTCGGCGAGGCCGTTCTCCCGGACATGGGTGAGCGTCGCGGTGCCCGCGGCCATGGCGAGTTGGTTGCCCCGGAAGGTTCCCGCGTGGGCGCCGGGCGGCCAGACGTCCAGATCGTCGCGGTAGACGATCACGGCCAGCGGGAGGCTGCCGCCGATGGCCTTGGACAGGACCATGACGTCGGGGCTGATGCCGCTGTGGTCGACGGCCCAGAAGGCGCCGGTCCTGCCGACGCCGGTCTGGATCTCGTCGGCGATCAGCGGGATGGACCGGTCGGCCGTGAGCTGCCGCATGCGGCGCAGCCAGCCGTCCGGCCCGGGAATCACCCCGCCTTCGCCCTGGACGGGTTCGAGGATCATCCCGGCCGGCAGGGGCACGCCTGACTTGGGGTCGTCGAGGAGGGACTCGGTCCAGCGGGCGGCGAGTTCGGCGCCGCGCGGTCCGCCGACACCGAAGGGGCAGCGGTAGTCCTGCGGATAGGGCAGACGGGCGACCTGGATGTCGCGGGCCCCGCCGGAGGCGGCCAGGGCACCGGCGGTCATGCCGTGGTAGGCGCCGGTGAAGGCGAGGATGCCGGCGCGGCCGGTCGCGGCCCGGACCAGTTTGAGGGCGGCCTCCACGGCATCGGTACCGGCCGGTCCGCAGAACTGGACACGGGCACGGTCGGCGAGGCCGGACGGGAGGGTGCGGAACAGTTCGGTGATGAAGGCGTCCTTGACGGGGGTCGCCAGATCGAGGACGGAGAGCGGGGCGCCGGAGTCGAGGACCCTGCGGATGGCCTCCAGCACGACCGGATGGTTGTGGCCGAGGGCGAGCGTGCCGGCGCCGGAGAGGCAGTCCAGATAGCGGCGGCCGTCGGCGCCCTCGATGGTGAGCCCGCGCGCCCGGACCGGCACGATGGGCAGGGCCCGGGCGTAGGTGCGGGCCGAGGACTCGCGCGCCGACTGGCGTCTGAGGATCCCCTCGTGCACGGCACGCGCTTCCCCGTGCAAGCCTCCAGCCATCGACTCCGTTACGGCCACGGCGCGCTGTCCTCCCCGCTGTTCACAGGCGTGTTGATCCGCGGGGACCGGGTGCAGGCAGCTGGCCCCCCACCGCTACAACCCCGGACCGTTCGACGGGTTACGGGTTCTCTCAAGATCGTCCATGGGGCGTTGTGGGCGAGTGGACGTCAAATCGGTAGATCTCCGGATGATTGGCCAGGTCAGACGGCTTGTAGCCGAACCGTTGCCGTTCCGTCGGAACTCCCCCACAGCGAGCGCATAGTGTGTGATGCCGTTCCCAGACGGCCGTGAGACCGGCGTGAACTCCCCACGAGTTCGCGGCGGGTGTCGCGTCCGCAGCGCCATATACCTTCATCACAGGGGGAGTCACAAGCATGCGATCCATACGGCCGTCGTTCACCGTTCGGCGGGGGAGGGGCCCCCGCCGTACCTCCCCCGCAGTGGCGGCGGTCGCCCTCGCCTCGGCGCTGGCCCTGACCGCCACCGCCTGCAACGGCGACGACGACAACGCCGGCGGCAGTCCGACCCCCTCCGTGACCGCGGCCGGCACCGGCGACGGAAAGATCAGGATCCCGGACGACCTCAGGAAGAGGCTCAAGGAGCACGGGATCGACATCGACAAGTGGAAGAACGGCGACTGGAAGAACTGGAACAAGCAGGACTGGCTGCGCGAGGCCAACGATTTCATCAACCCGATCATCAAGGGCCTGTGGGACCCGGACCGGATGCGCCACGCCAACGACCCCAACAAGGGGGTCGACGACAACGACATCTCCGGTGACCAGGGCGTGACGGACCCGACCCCGCAGCCCGTGAAGGCCAAGGCGGTGGCGCCGCCGTACCACACCAACGCGGCCACCTCCGGCAAGGTGTTCTTCGACTCCCCCGAGGGTCACATGGTGTGCTCGGGAACGGTCGTGGAGGACCCCGCGCACCCGGGCAAGTCGAATCTCGTCTGGACGGCGGGTCACTGTGTGCACGCCGGCAAGAGCGGCGGCTGGTACCGCAACATGGCCTTCGTGCCGTCGTACAACAACTCCGGCAAGTCGGCCGCTCAGCTGCAGCACGCCAGCAGGTCGGAGGTCGCCCCGTACGGCGTCTGGTGGGCCGACGCGGCGAAGACCTCGCAGCAGTGGATCGACCAGGGCGGCGCGACCGGCGGCAACGGTGCCTCCTACGACTACGCGGTGATCCACGTGACGCCGGAGCAGGGCAACAGCGGCAGGTCGCTGGAGGAGACGGTCGGCGGGGCTCTGCCGGTCAACTTCAACGCTCCGGCGGTGCCGAAGGTGAAGAGCATCACCGCGTCCGGCTACCCGGAGGCGGCTCCGTTCGACGGTCAGCTGCTCTACCAGTGCACGGACAAGCCGGGCCGGCTGTCCCTCGCCCAGGCGGACCCGACGATGTACCGGATCGGCTGCACGATGACCGCGGGCTCCTCCGGAGGCGGCTGGGTGGAGACCGGCTCCGACGGCAAGCCGGCGCTGGTGTCCAACACGTCGATCGGCCCGGTGACTTCGGGCTGGCTGGCCGGGCCGCGGCTGGGGCCCGTGGCCAAGGGTGTGTATGAGTCGGTGAGCAAGAAGTTCGCCGGGCAGTAAGGACCCGCGCCCCTTCCGGCACGCACGAAGGCCCGCCCTCTCGAAAGGGGGCGGGCCTTCCGCATGAGCGTGGTCAGGCCGCCGAGACCGCAGCGTACGGCGCCAGGTCCGCCGCCAGCTCCTCGTGGACCCGGACCTTGAGCAGGGTGCCCTCCGCGGTGTGCTCCTCGGAGATCACCTCGCCCTCGGTGTGGGCGCGGGCGACGAGCTTGCCGTGCGTGTAGGGCACGAGCGCCTCGATCTCGACCGACGGGCGGGGCAGGTCGTTGTCGATCAGGGCGAGCAGCTCGTCGAGGCCCTGGCCGGTGCGGGCCGAGACGGCGATCGAGCGCTTCTCGACCCGGAGCAGCCGCTGCAGGACCAGCGGGTCGGCCGCGTCCGCCTTGTTGATCACGACGATCTCGGGCACGTCGGTGGCGCCGACGTCCCGGATGACCTCGCGCACGGCGGCGAGCTGCTCCTCCGGGGCCGGGTGCGAGCCGTCCACCACGTGCAGGATCAGGTCGGAGTCACCGACCTCCTCCATGGTGGAGCGGAACGCCTCGACCAGGTGGTGCGGCAGGTGCCGGACGAAGCCGACGGTGTCCGCCAGCGTGTACAGCCGGCCGCTCGGGGTCTCGGCCCGGCGGACGGTCGGGTCCAGGGTCGCGAACAGGGCGTTCTCGACCAGGACGCCGGCGCCCGTGAGGCGGTTGAGCAGGGAGGACTTGCCGGCGTTGGTGTAGCCCGCGATGGCGACCGACGGCACCTTGTTGCGCCGGCGCTCCTGGCGCTTGATCTCACGGCCGGTCTTCATCTCCGCGATCTCCCGGCGCATCTTGGCCATCTTCTCGCGGATCCGTCGCCGGTCCGTCTCGATCTTGGTCTCACCGGGACCACGCGTGGCCAGGCCGCCGCGACCGCCACCCATCTGCCGGGACAGCGACTGACCCCAGCCTCGCAGCCTCGGCAGCATGTACTGCATCTGCGCGAGCGCGACCTGCGCCTTGCCCTCTCGGGATTTGGCGTGCTGGGCGAAGATGTCCAGGATCAGGGCCGTACGGTCGATGACCTTGACCTTGACGACGTCCTCCAGCTGGATCAGCTGGCCCGGGCTCAGCTCACCGTCGCAGATGACAGTGTCCGCGCCCGTTTCGAGGACGATGTCCCGCAGCTCCTGAGCCTTGCCGGAGCCGATGTACGTGGCCGCGTCGGGCTTGTCACGGCGCTGGATGACGCCGTCCAGCACGAGCGCGCCCGCGGTCTCCGCGAGGGCCGCCAGCTCCGCGAGGGAGTTGTCGGCGTCCTGCGCGGTGCCCGTGGTCCACACCCCGACGAGCACGACCCGCTCCAGGCGGAGCTGTCGGTACTCGACCTCGGTGACGTCCTCCAGCTCGGTGGACAGGCCCGCCACACGGCGCAGCGCCGCGCGCTCCGAGCGGTCGAACTGTTCTCCGTCCCGCTCGCCGTCGATCTCGTAGCTCCAGGCGACGTCCTCTTCCATCAGGGCATCGGCCCGAAGCCCCTCGGAATAGGCGTGCGCGAGGCGCTTGGTGTCCTGGGAAGGGGAAGAAGAGGAGGTCATTGGATCCTTACGTCGATGGGATGCCGTTACGGCGTCGGTACACGGTCCTGCCGGGCCGCTGATGGGTCAACGCTCGAGTACCCCGGGAGATTCCCGTGTCCCGTCTCGCGCCGACCCGAAGATGGTCGCACGCGGCGGCACGTCCCGTCACCGTGTTATCGCCCGGCCATCGGCTTGGCCGGCCTCTGCGTCCCGACCGGCCCCGACGGCTTCCGGTGCGACTGCGGCGCCCTGGCCTGCCCCGATGCCTTCCCGTGCGCCTTCGGCGCCTTGCCCGCGCCCGACGCCTTCCGGTCCGGCTTGCCCGACTTGGCGGGGTCCGAGGCCTTCCAGTCCGCGTGGCCGGGCATCGGCGGTGTCTTCTCGCCGTACAGCCAGGCCTGGAAGAAACCGCCCAGGTCACGGCCGGAGACCGTCGACGCGAGCCGGACGAAGTCGGCGCTGGTGGCCGTGGAGTCCCGGTGCGTGCGGGCCCATTCCCGCTCCAGTCGCTCGAAGGCCGGCCGGCCGATCTCCTGCCGCAGGGCGTAGAGGACGAGCGCTGCGCCGTCGTAGATGTTGGGCCGGAAGATGCCGATCTTCTGGCCGGGGGAGGGCGGCTTGGGCAGGCCGGGCGGGCCGCCGGCCTCGCGCCAGCTGTCGGAGGCGGCGTACGCGGCCTTCATGCGGTTCGCCAGGGACCGGTGGGCGGTCTCCTCGGCGTACAACGCCTCGTACCAGGTGGCGTGCCCCTCGTTCAGCCAGACGTCGGACCAGGTGCGCGGACTGACGCTGTCCCCGAACCACTGGTGGGACAGCTCGTGCACCATGATCGACTCCTTGTACCACCGGGGCAGGGAGGACTCGGTGAAGAGGTTCTTCTCGAAGAGCGACAGGGTCTGTGTCTCCAGTTCGAAGCCGGTGGACGCCTGCGCCAGGAGCACGCCGTAGGTCTCGAACGGGTACGGACCGACCTTGCTCTCCATCCAGGCGATCTGGCCGGGCGTCCTGGCGAGCCACGGTTCGAGGGCCTTGGCGTCGGCGCTGGGCACGACGTCACGGACCGGCAGCCCGTGCGGTCCCTCGCGGTGCAGTACGGCGGACCGGCCGATGGACACCTGGGCGAGTTCGGTGGCCATGGGATGACGGGTGCGGTAGATCCAGGTGGTGGTGCGCCCGGCCCGGTGCCCCCCGGCGGGCAGACCGTTGGCGACGGCGGTGTAGCCGTTCGGGGCGGTGATGCGGAAGGTGAACATCGCCTTGTCGGACGGGTGGTCGTTGCACGGGAAGACCAGGTGGGCGGCGTCGGCCTGGTTGGCCATGGCGAGGCCGTCGGAGGTACGCACCCACCCTCCGTCCTGCTCCTTGACCGCGGCCGGATCGCTGGTGTGCTTCACCGTGATCCGGGTCCAGCTGCCCTCCGCGAGCGGGTGGTCCGGGGTGACGACCAGGTCCTCGCCCGCGCTCGTGAAACTCGCCGGATGCCCGTCGACCTCGACGGACCGCACGGTGCCGTGCGCGAAGTCCAGGTTGATCCGGTCCAGGTCGGCGGTGGTCCAGGCGTCGATGGTGGTGACGGCCTGGAGCGGCTTGTCGTTGGTGCCGGGATAGGTGAACGACAGGTCGTACGACGTCACGTCGTAGCCCGGGTTGCCCAGGTACGGGTAGAGCCGGTCGCCGACGCCGAGGGGCTTGGCCGGGGCCCCGGCGGCGACGAGACAGACGGAAACGGCGGAGGCGAGCAGGGCCGCCTTGCGGTACCGCGAGACACGCGGCTGGGTCCGGGACTGCGAGCGGGCACGGCGGCTGAAGCGGGCGGTGAGCGGCATGCACCACCGCTACCAGGGCGCTTGGGCGCTACGACGGCGACGCGCGCCCGACCCACCCGAACGGGTCCCGACCGGCGGCCTTCTGCGCACAGCACGGCGGCGCTCCGACGCGCGGTGAGCCCAGCGTCACCGGGTGGGTCCTCAGGGTGCCGGGGCCTGGTGCTGGGCGCGGGTCACGTCGTAGACGCCAGGGACGTCCCGCATGGCGCGCATCAGGGACGGCAGGTGGGCCGCGTCGGGGAGCTGGAGGGTGTAGGTGTGCCGTACCCGCTGCTGGCTGGGCGGTTCGACGGTGGCGGAGACGATGTCGACGCCCGCCGAAGCGATCGCCTCGGTGAGGTCGGCGAGCAGATGGGGGCGGCCGAACGATTCAGCGACCAGCGTGACCCGGCACTCGGTGGTGTCTCCCCAGCGCACGCCGATCTCCGTGCGCCCCCGGCCCTTCATGTCCGTGACCGCCGCGCACTCCGTCCGGTGCACGGTCACCACTCCCCCGCGTACCGCGAAGCCGGTGATCTCGTCCGGCGGCACGGGCGTACAGCACCCGGCGAGCCGCACGGCGGCCCCCGGGCGGTCCGCGAGCACGTCGGCGCGCCGGGGGCGGGACGGAGCTCCCGTGACGGGGCCGGCGGCGGGGCGGTGCGGGGCGGCGCCGGCGGGGGCAGGGCGCGGCGGGGCGGTGACGCCGGCGGGGGCCGCCGTATGCGCGGGGCGGGGTGCGGCGGTGTCCTCGGCGGGTTCGGCGCGTTCGCCGGTCGTCCCGTCCTCTCCGGTGCCGCCCCCGGGATGCGTGGCCAGCCAGCGCTGGATGGCGATGCGGGCGGCCGGGGTGTGGGCGTGCTCCAGCCATTCGCGGGAGGGCTCGGAGGCCGGGTCCTGGCCCATGAGGAGCTGGACCGTGTCGCCGTCCCGCAGAACCGTGCTGAGGGTGGCCAGGCGACCGTTGACTCGGGCGCCGATGCAGGCGTGCGCGTCCTCGCCGTACTGGGCGTAGGCGGCGTCCACGCAGGTGGCGCCCTCGGGCAGGCCGAGCGTGCCGCCGTCGGGGCGGAAGACGGTGATCTCGCGGTCCTGGGCGAGGTCCTCGCGCAGGGTGGACCAGAAGGTGTCGGGGTCGGGCGCGGCCCGCTGCCATTCGAGCAGCCGGGAGAGCCAGCCGGGGCGGGTGGGGTCGACGCGCTCGCCGTCGGCGGGGCCCTCGGATGCGGAGGCGTCGGCTGTGGGGGCGTCGGCTGCCGGGGCGTAGGGGTTGCCGAGGGCGACGACGCCGGCCTCGGCGACCTTGTGCATCTGGTGGGTGCGGATGAGGACTTCGACGACCTGGCCGTCCTGACGGGCGACGGCGGTGTGCAGCGACTGGTACAGGTTGAACTTCGGTACGGCGATGAAGTCCTTGAACTCCGAGACGACCGGCGTCATACAGGTGTGCAGTTCGCCGAGCACGCCGTAGCAGTCCGCGTCCTCTCCCACCAGCACCAGCAGACGGCCGAAGTCGCTGCCGCGCAGCTGTCCGCGCTTGCGGGCCACGCGGTGCACGGAGACGAAGTGCCGGGGGCGGATGAGGACTTCGGCCTGGAGGCCGGCCTCGCGCAGCACGCCTCGCATCTCGTCGGCGACCTCGGCGAGCGGGTCGTCCGGGCGGGCGGCGTTCTCGGCGATCAGTTCCCGTGTGTGCTCGTACTCCTCGGGGTGCAGGATGGCGAAGACCAGGTCCTCCATCTCCGTCTTCAGGGCCTGCACGCCGAGGCGTTCGGCGAGCGGGATGAGGACGTCGCGGGTGACCTTGGCGATCCGCGCCTGCTTCTCGGGGCGCATCACGCCGAGGGTGCGCATGTTGTGCAGACGGTCGGCGAGTTTGATCGACATCACGCGCACGTCGCTGCCGGTGGCGACGAGCATCTTGCGGAAGGTCTCGGGCTCGGCGGCGGCCCCGTAGTCGACCTTCTCCAGTTTCGTGACGCCGTCGACGAGATAACGGACCTCCTCGCCGAACTGTTCCCGCACCTGGTCCAGCGTCACATCGGTGTCCTCGACGGTGTCGTGGAGCAGAGAGGCCGTCAAGGTCGTGGTCTCGGCGCCGAGTTCCGCAAGGATCAGGGTCACGGCGAGCGGGTGGGTGATGTACGGTTCACCGCTCTTGCGCATCTGGCCGCGGTGCGAGGACTCCGCGAGGACGTAGGCGCGGCGCAGCGGGTCGAGGTCCGCGTCGGGGTGATGGGCGCGGTGCGCCTCCACCACGTGGCCGATCGCGTCGGGCAGCTTGCCGCGGACGGCGGGGCCGAGCAGGGCGGCCCGGCCCAGTCTGCGCAGATCGAGCCGTGGCCGGGACTTCCTGCGGTCCGCCCGGGGCACCACGGGCGCGGTGGCCGCCGCGGATGCTGTGGGCGCTACCGGGCCAGGGGTCGCAGGGTTCGTGGCCTCCGCACTCATGGGCACCTCCGGCTCGTGGACCGGCGGACGGGGCCCCAGGGCGTACGCGGCTCAGGGATGGCGACGTTCCCCCGTCCGTGCCGGTGCTTGATGCTACCGAGCCCACCACGTGCGACCGACCGCCTCTCGGCGAGCGTGAAACGGATCACCCATTCGAGCGACGGAAAGGAGGTTTAGTAATTGCGCCAACCGCCCTTGGGCCGCCAGCGGTTGGGAACGTCCTCGCTCGCGGGAAACCGCTGATCCGGGAGCCGGAGGGCGTCCTGCTCGTCAATTCCGCCGGGTCAGCGAAGCGCGTTTTCCAGCCATTCGCCGTCGATCTCGCCCTCCGCGACGATCACGGCGGGTCCGGTCATCTCGACCTGGCCGTCGGGCCGCTCGGTGATGACCAGGCGGCCGCCGGGCAGATCGACGGTGTACGTGGCCGGGGTGCCGGTGACGGCCGGGTCGGCTCCGTCGCGCCGGGCGGCGGCCACGGCGACGGCGCACGCGCCCGTGCCGCACGAGCGGGTCTCGCCGGAACCGCGCTCGTGCACCCGCATGGCGACGTGGCGGGGGCCACGATCGACGACGAACTCGACGTTCACCCCGTCCGGGTAGGCGCCCGCGGGGCCGACCGGCGGCGCGTCGTACAGGGTGCCGGCGTGTGCGAGGTCCTCGACGAAGGCGACCGCGTGCGGATTGCCCATGTTCACGTTGCGCGCGGGCCAGCTGCGTTCGCCGACGCTCACGGTGACGTCGCCCTCCGGCAGCCGGGCGCTGCCCATGCCGACGGTGATGTCACCGTCCTTGGCGATGTGGACGGTCTTGACGCCCGCGCGCGTGGCGATCGCGAGGTCACCCTCGCCCACATGTCCTGCGTGCTGGAGGTAGCGCGCGAACACACGGACTCCATTGCCGCACATCTCGGCGACCGAACCGTCGCCGTTGCGGTAGTCCATGAACCACTCGGCCTCGGCCGCCATCGACGTGGCCTCCGGGTGCGCGGCCGAGCGCACCACGTGCAGCACACCGTCGCCGCCGATTCCGGCCCGGCGGTCGCACAGGGCGGCGACGGCGGCCGGGCTCAGGTCGAGGGCGTTCTCCGGGTCCGGGACGATCACGAAGTCGTTCTCGGTGCCGTGACCCTTGAGGAAGGCGATCCGCGTGCTCATTCCTCGATCCTACGGGAGCGCTCCGCTCGGGTCGGCCGACGGAGGCAGGGGGTGGTGCCGGGTCGGCCGACGGAGACGAGGGGTGGTGCGGGACTGCGCACGACTGCGGGCCGCCGGGGGTTGCTCGCGCAGTTCCCCCACGCCCCTATGGGGCGTGTCGGCTCGCGGTGTGTTCAGCGCAACCGTGCCACGCGCCACATGGCGAGGATCACGACTACGGCCACCAGCAGGACATATCCGAGTACGACCCGCCAGTCGGGGCGGCGGCCCGAGCCGCGTGCCGGCAGCCCCGGCCAGGTGTAGCCCACGCGGCGGGCGGCCATCATGCCCCAGCCGGCGGCGCAGGAGCAGATCAGCAGGCCGAGCATGGCGATGACGGCGCCGCTGTCGCCGAAGTCGAAGGCGAGCGGGAAGGCGAACATCAGGGAGCCGACCGCGGACAGACCCACGATGGGGGCGAGCTGCCAGAGGCGCAGCCGGCGCTGCGGGCGCAGCTCGACCTCGACCTCCGGACCGCCCGGGTACATCTCCTCGGGCTCCGGCCCGTCGTCGGTCACCCCGTCCGGCGTCTCGTCGGGGCCGTCGTCCGTCAGCCGGGCTTCGGCAAGGGCGTCCTCGGCGAGCCGGCCCTCGGCCGGGCCCGGTTCGTCACCCTTGGTGGTGACGTGCTCGGTACTTTGTGCGGTGTCGCGAGGGCCGGCCTCCATCGCCACGCGCCCTCCCAACTAGGCTCCACTTGGTCGATCGAAGCTCGATGATGGCACGGCCTCGAAGGCCGCGATGACCGGCGACGCATCCCGATGCCATGACGTGATCAGGCTGTAACCGGTCGTTCGACCAACGCCAGGGCCTGCTGCGGAAGTTCCCCGCGATCCGCCACGGCCCCACTCAACCAGTGCACCCGCGGATCGCGCCTGAACCACGAATCCTGACGGCGCGCGAAGCGCTTGGTCGCACGGACGGTCTCGGCCCGCGCTTCCGCTTCGGTGCACTCCCCCGCGAGCGCCGCGAGCACCTGCTGGTAACCCAGCGCGCGCGACGCCGTGCGCCCCTCGCGCAGCCCCTGCGCCTCCAGTGCACGCACCTCGTCCACGAGGCCCGCCTCCCACATCCGGTCGACGCGGCGCGCAATGCGCTCGTCCAGTTCCGGACGAGTCACGTCGACCCCGAGCTGGACGGTGTCGTAGACGGAGTCATGACCCGGCAGGTTCGCGGTGAAGGGCCGGCCGGTGATCTCGATCACCTCCAGCGCCCGGACGATACGACGGCCGTTGCTCGGCAGGATCGCGCGCGCGGCCTCCGGATCGGCGGCGGCCAGGCGGGCGTGCAGCGCGCCCGAGCCGCGCAGGGCCAGCTCCTCCTCCAGGCGCGCCCTGACTTCGGGGTCGGTGCCGGGGAACTCCAGATTGTCCACGGCCCCACGGACGTACAGGCCGGAGCCGCCGACCAGGATCGGCCAGCGGCCGTCGGCGAGCAGTGCGTCGATCCGGGCGCGGGCCAGCTTCTGGTACTCGGCGACGGAGGCGGTGACCGTCACGTCCCAGATGTCCAGCAGGTGGTGCGGGATGCCGCCGCGCTCCTGCGGCGTCAGCTTGGCGGTGCCGATGTCCATCCCTCGGTACAGCTGCATGGAGTCGGCGTTGACGACCTCCCCACCGAGCTGTTGTGCCAGGAAGACGCCGAGATCGGACTTTCCGGCCGCGGTGGGTCCGACGACGGCGATGACGCGGGGGCTGGGGGGTGCACTGCTCACCGCACCAGTCTCGCAAACCTCCTGGCGGTGCCTCGAACGAGTTACGTGACGGGTGGGGTCGCTGGTCGTTGCCCGTGGCGAGATACCGCCCTCGGTCCGCCGGAGGCGGTGACCCGGGCGGCGCAACCGTACGCACCGGGTAACGCGGGAATTCGCCCGCACGAGTACCGTATGGAGTGGATATGGGCGTTTTTGCACGACTCCTCGGCAGGTCGAAGGCGACTCCGGAGGCGTCGGTCGCCGAGGCGGAGGCCGGCGCGGAGTCGGCAGGGGCCGAGGCGACGGAAGCGGAGTCGGCGGAGGCGAAGGCGGCCGGTTCGGCAGAGGCGAAGGGTTCGTCCGGGGACGGGAGCGAGGACGTGGCGGCCGGATCGGACGCCGGTGCGGACGACACGTCCGACGGCTCGGGCATCCCCAAGCAGCAGTCCGCCGAGGAAGCCGCCGACAACGAGGCCGGCGAGAACGCCCGCAGGTAACCGCCCGTGAGGGAAGGTGGACCATGGGTCTGATGGACAACATGAAGGCCAAGCTCGGCCCGGCCAGGGACAAGGTGTCGGACCTCGCCCGGCAGCACGGGGACAAGGTTCAGCACGGCATCGACAAGGCCGCCAAGGTCGTGGACGAGCGGACCAAGCACAAGTACAGCGACAGGATCCAGGCGGGCACCGGCAAGGCCAAGGAGGCGATGGACCGCCTCGCGCACAAGGAGGGTCCTGGCCCGCAGACGGTCACCGGCGATCCGACCACCCCCACCCGGCCGGAGGGCCCGCCACCGGCTTCCTGAGTCTCCTGAAGGGCATGTGGGATCGGCGGACGGTCGTGGAGCACAACACCGCTCCCGGCCGTCCGCCGTTTCGCGCATGCGGCGAGGTCCCCCGCCATGTGCCGCCGCCGCGGAACCGGTGGCCACCAGGCCGGTCGGATGCCTACGACCAGCCTGCCAAGTCAGCTACCAGCTAGGACCAGGTCGCCACCACATAGCCCACGCCGTAGGGCGCGTCCTCGTACAGCAGGGCGCCGGTGAGGTCGGCGGCCTCGGCGGCGCCGGCCAGGATCTGCCAGGGGGCCCGGCCGGCGGCCTTCAGTTCGTGCGCCAGCTCGGCATCCAGCGCCTGGACCGCCGCCACGTCCGCCGCACCCAGCGCCCGCGCGACCTCCGCGTCGAAGGGTGCCGCCCGCTCGTCCAGGTAACCCGGCGCCTTGAGCGTGCGGCACGCGCTGGCGTCTCCCATCACCAGCAGCGCCACCCGCCCGGCCCGGGCGCCGATCTCCCTACCGGCTTCGACACACCGCTCAGGCGCGAGCGTTTCCCCCACACCGAGTCCCTCGATCGGGGCATCCGCCCACCCGGTCCGCTGCAGCAGCCACGCGGCGACGGCCAGTGACGGCGGCAGCTCGCGCTCGCCGACGGTGTCCGTCACGGGCCCGAGGCGTACGTCCAGGTCCACCCCGAATCCGCGGAAGGATCCGCGGGTGCCCTGCGGATACGATCCGCGCCCGCTCTGCTCGGCGGTCCCGACCACCACCAGGAGGTCCGGCCGGGCGGCCGCGAGCACACCGAGCGCGTCGGCGCAGGCCGAACGCACGGCGTCCATCTCGGGTGCGGCACCCGCGGCGACCTCGGGCACGAGCAGCGGAGGGCAGGGACAGACTGCGGCGGCGACAAGCATGATCGGCAGGGTACGCGGTCACGTACCCGGACACCTTGACAGCCCGACGGCCCGACGGCCGGCGGTCAGTAGGTGATCGGGCCCGAGTCCCACTCCAGCTCGGTGAACAGGAAGTGGTAGGTGAACACACCGCCGGACGAGCCGTCCCCGGCCAGCATCCAGCCGTCACCGGTGCGATACCGGCGCATCCGCACCGGATACCGCGGATGCCTGGGCTGATACAGGCGTACCAGCTCCCCGAACCGCGCCTCGGCCTCCTCGCGCGTGCCGTCGATGGTGGCCATCAGCTCGTACTGCCTGCGGTACGGCCCCTGGCCAGGCGGTTTGTCCAGCAGCAGCGCCCATCGAGGCATCAGCTCGTCCCCGTCCCCCGTGTGCAAATTGTCGACAAGTATCCAGGCCGGCCGGGCCGGTCAGTCGCAGCCGCAGCCGGAGCCCGTGGCGACCGGCAGCGGCTCCGGTACGCCGATCTTCGGCAGGCCCAGCATGACCCCCGCCGGCTTGGCGGCCTCGGCGGCGTTGCGCTTCTCCCAGGCGTCTCCCGCGCGCGTACGGCGCACGTCGAGGACGGCGCCCTCGGCGAGGAGGTGGTGCGGGGCGGCGTACGTCACCTCGACAGTGACCACGTCGCCGGGGCGGACCTCCTGCTCCGGCTTGGTGAAGTGGACGAGCCGGTTGTCGGGAGCACGGCCGGACAGCCGGTGCGTGGCGCCGTCCTTGCGGCCCTCGCCCTCGGCGACCATCAGCTCCAGTGTGCGGCCGACCTGCTTCTTGTTCTCCTCCCAGGAGATCTCCTCCTGGAGGGCGACCAGCCGCTCGTACCGCGCCTGGACGACCTCCTTGGGGATCTGGTTCTCCATGGTCGCGGCAGGGGTGCCGGGCCGCTTGGAGTACTGGAAGGTGAAGGCCTGCGCGAACCTCGCCTCGCGGACCACGTGCAGCGTCTGCTCGAAGTCCTCCTCGGTCTCGCCGGGGAAGCCCACGATGATGTCGGTGGTGATCGCGGCGTGCGGGATTGCGGCGCGCACCTTCTCGATGATCCCGAGATAACGCTCCTGCCGGTACGAGCGGCGCATCGCCTTCAGGACCGTGTCCGAACCGGACTGCAGCGGCATGTGCAGCTGCGGCATGACGTTCGGCGTCTCGGCCATCGCGGCGATGACGTCGTCGGTGAAGTCGCGGGGATGCGGGGACGTGAACCGCACCCGCTCCAGCCCCTCGATGCTCCCGCAGGCCCGCAGCAGCTTGCTGAAGGCCTCGCGGTCACCGATGTCGGAGCCGTAGGCGTTGACGTTCTGGCCGAGCAGCGTGATCTCGGAGACACCCTCGGCGACCAGCGCCTCGACCTCGGCGAGGATGTCGCCGGGGCGGCGGTCCTTCTCCTTGCCGCGCAGGGCCGGGACGATACAGAAGGTGCAGGTGTTGTTGCAGCCGACGGAGATCGACACCCAGGCCGCGTACGCGCTCTCGCGCCGGGTCGGCAGGGTGGACGGGAAGGCCTCCAGCGACTCGGCGATCTCGACCTGCGCCTCCTCCTGTACGCGGGCGCGCTCCAGCAGGACGGGCAGCTTGCCGATGTTGTGCGTGCCGAAGACGACGTCCACCCAGGGCGCCTTCTTCACGATGGTGTCGCGGTCCTTCTGGGCGAGGCAGCCGCCGACCGCGATCTGCATGCCGGGCCGCGAGGCCTTCTTCGGCGCGAGCCGGCCGAGATTGCCGTACAGCCGGTTGTCGGCGTTCTCACGGACGGCGCATGTGTTGAACACGACCACATCCGCGTCCCCGTCCGAGCCCTCGGCGGCCCGCACGTACCCGGCCTCTTCGAGCAGCCCGGCCAACCGCTCGGAGTCGTGGACGTTCATCTGGCACCCGTAGGTTCGGATTTCATAACTCTTAGATCCTTGAACGTCCACTGTCAGGCTCCGGTCGGTGCTGCTCGTCATGGGTCAAGGGTAGGCGCTGCCCGGAGATCCCTGCCCCGTGCTCCCCGGGGGCCCATGGTGACCGCGGCGACGATCCGCTTGAGGAAGTCGTGCACCACGATCCACTGGTAGTGCCACCGCACGAGCCGCCGGGCACGGTCGAAGACCTCCTCGTCGACCCCTGGCAGTGGCTTGAGCAGGCTTGATCGCGAACCATCGGGCAGCGCGCGACGCCCAGCCCCGGTGGGTACTGGAGGGGACAGGCGAGGTCACCCTCACCCTCCAGAAGCTGCACTCCGCGATCACCGCGTTTCCCGCACACCCGCGCCTGCCCAGCCATGGCTGGCTCCGCCGGACTTCGAGCAACGCTGTGCCCGAGCAGGCCGCCCATGTCGTCCAGCCGCACAGCTCGCCCTGCGGGGAGGCAGCTCATGAGGGAGCAGCTCACAAGGAGCGGACCTTGACGGCGATCACCGCCCGGTGCGAGCTGTTTCCTGAGGACCGGTGCCCCGAGCCCGGCGCTCGGCGTACGGCCTACACCACCTCGTAGTTGGCCATCATCGCCATGTCCTCGTGCTCCAGGTTGTGGCAGTGCAGCATGTACCGGCCGCGGTAGCCGCGGAAGCGGACCAGCACGTCCACGACCTCGTACGGCCGTACGTCCACCGTGTCCTTCCAGCCGGCATCGGTGGGCCCGGGCGCCCGGCCGCCCCGTGCAAGGACCTGGAAGTGGGCCAGGTGCAGATGCACGGGGTGGTGGAAGTCGCTGGTGAACCGCCAGCGTTCGACGGTGCCGAGGCGCGGGCGGGCCAGGATCTCAGAGGTGCTGAAGGGGCGGCCGTTGATGGTCCACGCGTCGTCGGAGCGGCGGAAGTCGAAGTGCCGGACGGCGACGGCCGACGCCGGGTGCAGGGCCGCGTACCGGGACAGGCGCGCGGGGACGTGGCTCGCGTCCTTCTCCTTGCGGGCGACGCGGAAGCGCATGATCTGGCGCATGCGGCCGTCCGCCAGGGCGTTGACCAGGGTGACGTGGCTGCCCACCGGGCAGTCGGTGAAGTCCACGACCGTGTCGAAGCGTTCGCCGGGCGCCATGGCGATGCCGTTGAGCCGCTGGGGGGCGGCCAGCAGGCCGCCGTCGCCGCCGATGTGCGTGAAGGGCAGCGTGCCGCCGTCCTCCCGGCGCAGGAGCAGGTGGTAGCGACGGGCGTTGGAGGCGTTCAGCAGACGCAGGCGGTGCCGGGTCGCGGAGATCTCCGCCTCGGGCCAGGGCGCGCCGTTGACCAGCTGTACGTCGCCGAGGACGCCGTCCATGTACGCGTCCTGGACGCCGGGCGCGCCGGTACAGGTGGGCGAGTGGCCGGGGTAGCGGAAGGAGCCGTCCTCCTCGAAGGCGCGGTCGCAGATCATGAGCGGGACGTCCCGCTCGCCGCCGGGCAGCGGCAGGGCGTCCTCCTCCTGGTCATGGACGAGGAACATGCCGGCCAGACCGCGCCAGACCTGCGGTGCGCTGAAGTCCATCCGGTGGTCGTGGTACCAGAGCGTCGCGGCCCGCTGGTCCATCGGGTACGTGTACGTCTTGTAGCCCTCCGAGACCGTCCAGTCGGACGCGGGGGCGTGCATGCCTCCCGTTCCGTGGCCCTCGGTTTTGAACTCGGCGCCGCACCGGGCGGGTACGACCACATCGGTCGGATAGCCGTCGGAGTGCGGCGGGGTGACGCCCCCGTGCAGGTGCAGGGAGGTCGGCACGGACAGCTTGTTGAGGACCCGCACCTCCATCCGGCGCCCCGAGCGGGCGGTGAAGGTGGGGCCGGGGAAGACGCCGTCGTAGCCCCAGACGGTCGTCCTCAGACCGGGGATGATCTCCACGGCCGACGCGCGCTGCGTGATGTCGTAGTACTCCGCGCCGCCCTCGGTGCGGGACGGACGGGCGCGCGGCGGCACGGGCAGCGGCACCGCGAACTGCCGGGGCAGCCGGATCCTGCTGGTCAGGACGGCTCCTGTGCGCTCGCCCGACCACTTCTCGTACGCCGCTGCTCCGGCCGGTACGGCCAGGCCGGCCATGGCACCGGCGCTCAGGCCCAGGATTCTCCGACGGGACGTCATCCGGCCTCCCGGCCCTGGTACGTACACGCCCAGCAGGCCAGCGCCACGCCGGTGCCGAACACGCCGAGCGCCAGCGGGACATGGCCGCCCAGCAGCCGGGCCGCGCCCAGCCACATCTGCGCCCCGACCAGCACGACCAGGCCGGCCGCGAGCGCGAAGGGCCAGGCCGGTCCCCGCGTCGCGCGCCACACCAGCAGGGCGGCCACGGCCTCGACGAGCGCGATGACGGCGACCAGCTGGGCGTTGGCCGCGTGCAGGTCGAGGAAGCGCACATCACCGGTGATGAACAAGCCGGCCAGGGCCGCCTGGAACAGGGTGTCGAAGAGAAACAGCAGCGAGGTGACCCGCAGCAGGGTGAGCGGCCAGGTGCGGGACCGCTCCGCGGCTCTGCCGGATTGCGGCTCCTCCTCCGTCGGGCGCGGACGGGGAACTGCAGCCTCTGTGGACGTGTCAGTCACGCGCCACCTCGCCGCCCCCGACGCGGGCCTGGGCCTCGAACGCCCGGAACCCGGCCTCGATGCCCATGAAGATGTCGTTCATGACGAGGTAGCCCTGCGCGATCAGCGGCGAGTCGCGCAGCTCCTCGATGAGGAAGTAGTACGCCTTGAGGTCTTCCGTCTCCAGCACGGCGAAGTCGGAGAAGGCGGTGGTGAACGCCTCCGCGTCGAAGAAGCGGGCCGAGACGCGGTCGGCGTACCTGGCGAACACCGGTTGGATGTGGGCCGCCGCCATCGCGTTCCGCTCATCGCGGGAGAGCGCCAGCCAGGCCGGGGTGAAGGTGTAGGTCAGGATGATCGTCGTCTTCACGACAGAGGTCCCCCGTTTTCACAAAGCAGCGTAAGCAGTGTAAACGCTGTTAGCTTACCCCGTTTACTGCGGTGACAGGCGTTAACCTGACCAGGCGCGGGCCGGTCGGCGGAGCCGCGTCGGGTCAGGAGGCACAGCGTGGGCAGCGAGACCGCTTCGGCGTCGGCGCGACGGGCTCGGCAACGCGAAGAAGTGCGCGAGCGCCGGCGCGCCGAGACGAAGTCCGAGATCCTGCGGCATGCCCGCCGACTGCTGGTGGACGAGGGCCCGGCCGCCGTCTCCCTGCGTGCCATCGCGCGCGAGATGGGGATGACCGCTCCGGGGCTGTACCGCTACTTCGCCGACCACCGTGAGCTGGTCCAGGCCCTCACGGCCGCCCTGTACGACGAGCTGGCCACCGCCCTGGAACACGCCCGCGACCAGGCACCCGAGCAGTCCCCGCGGGGCCGCTTCACCGCCGCCGCCCGGACACTCCGGGCCTGGGCACTGGGCCACCGGCCGGAGTTCACCCTCGTCTTCAGCAAGCCGATGCCCGACGCCGACTGCGCACCGGGCGACCCGTGCCATACCGCCGGCTGGCGCTTCGGCGGCGTCTTCCTCGACCTGATGCTGGAGTTCTGGCGGGCCGGCACGCTCCCGCTTCCGCAGGCCGGCACCCTCGACCCGGACTGGCTCCGCCAGCTGGCGGAGATGAGGGAGCACATCGAGCCCGAGCAGCCGCCCCTGGAAGCGCTGTACGTCTTCGTCCTCGCCTGGTCCCGCCTGTACGGCATGGTGTCCATGGAAGTGTTCGGACACCTGGACTTCGCCCTGACCGACCCCGAGCCCCTGTTCGAGCACAGTCTCCGCGACATCGTGGAGCTGCTCGAAGCCAGGCACTGACAACCGCCTCAGGCTCTGCTTTCACTCTCTTCGCGCGGCGACGAACTGGGTGACGGCCGTGCACGCGACCAGGATCACGGTCGCGATCGCCAGCATGCCGCCCGCGGGAGCCAGGAGCTTCGCCGCGTGGGGGGTCGTCGACATCAGGGTGAAGAGTCGATTGACCGGTGGCATTCCCTTGGGGAAGAGGGCTCCCATCATCAGGGCGACGGCGGACACCACCGCGTATCCCTGTCGCCCGAAGACCGGCCGCGAGCACAACACGCCGATGCCGATGCCCACGAACGCACACGTCAGCTGGGCCTCGACGCCCAGCAGAAGATCGCCCGCGGTGACGCCGTAGCGCCCCATCCACAGCGGGAGGAGCAGGCCGAAGACCATCAGCACCAGACAGCTCAGCAGAGCCGTGCCGATCGCCGCGAGCAGGACCTTGAGCGACCGGCCGCCGGACGCCACGACGACGATCGCCCGCTGTGCCGGTTCGTCCAGGCTCATCAGGGCAACGGTCAACCATGTCGAGCAGACGAACAGCGCACCGGCGGACGACGCGTAGGCGGGAGGCAAGGGGCCGCTGCCGTTCACCGTCAGCACGCCCATCAGGCCCATGAACAGGAGCAACGGGGCGACGTAGCGCTGTGTGTGCAGCACGGTGGCGAACGTGTAGCGGATGAGGGCGATCACTGCACGCCTCCGTTCGCGGCAGCGTCCCGCGCCAACAGGTCCACCGCCGTCCCTTCCACCCGTTCCACGGACCAGCCGTGCTGAAGGGCGGTGAGCAGCAGGGCGTCGGTGGTCTCGCGGACCACTGTCAACCGGACGCCCGAGGCCGTGCGGCTCACCGTCAGCACGCCGTCCAGCTCCGCCCAGGCGAGGTCCTCAGGCGCGCGGCCGCCCGGGTCCCCGGTCAGGACGACGTCGGACGAAGGCCGGTGTCCGTTCGGCCGGGAGTCCGGTCCGCGCAACGAGATCCGGCCCTTGCTGACGCTGTAGATCCGTGTGGCACGGGCCCGCGTCACCGACTCGCGGTGGTCGGTGAAGACCACCGTCCCCCCGGCGTCGGCGACCTCGGTCATGATCCCGGCCAGGACACCGTGGGCATCGGCGTCCAGCCCCGACCACGGCTCGTCGAGAACGAGCAACCCGGGCTCCACCAACAGTGCCTGCGCCACCGCCACCTTCTGGGCGTTGCCCTTGGAGAGGTTCCGCAGCGGGGCCTGCTTGCCGCCCACCAGCGCCAGCCTGTCCAGCAAACCGTGCGCCCGCGACGAGGCGACCGAGGTGGGCAGCCCGCGCACCCGCCCCACATGGGTCAAGTAGGCCACCGCCGACATGCGTTCGTTGGGGGAAAAGCGGTCGGGCACGTAGCCCACGACCGGTGGCCGCGTGGTCACCCGGCCGCGGGTCGGCCGGGACAGGCCCACCGCTATCCGCAACAGCGTCGACTTCCCCGAGCCGTTCCCGCCTGTGAATGCCACGATCTCTCCCGGCGGCGCCTCCACATCGACGTCTCGCAGGATCCAGTCACCACGGCCATAGCGCTTGCTCACTGCTTGAAGTCGTAACAAGTAACCCCCTCCGGTACGCCGGCCTCAGCCGCCTGGCAGGTTACGGTGCCCGCCTCACGCCTGTCCCATCGGGCGCACACTGTAAGCAGAAGGGCATGCGCCATGAGCCGCACATGGAGGTGAGCCATGAGCACCCTCGAACTGCATGTCGACGTCGGGGTTCCGGTCGACAAGGCCTGGGAGACACTTCACCGGGTGGAGAACTACCCGCGCTTCGTGGACGGCGTGCGGGGCGCGCGCACGGATGCGGGGGGCCGCGCGCATCTGGACGTCGAGGCGGGCGGCCGGGCCCGGGAGATCGAGGCCGAGGTCACCGACCGCGGTGAGCGCGTGATGGAGTGGCTCACCACGGGTGCCCCCGAGCTGACGGGCTCCTTCTCGGTTCAGCCCATCGACCAGAACCACACCCGGATCCAGGCACGGCTGGAGTACGACCCCGGCACGCTCCGGGACACCTTCGGCGGGCCCAAGGGGTTCGCCCAGACCAACGCGATCCAACGGCTCGTCCGCAGCGATCTGGAGCACTTCAAGGAGTACGTGGAACGAGGGTGACCGGCCGGAGCACGGCGGGCCCGGCGATGCCGGGCAGCCGGTACGCCGGTCAGACTTCGATCACGGCAGCGCACTCCGGGCAGACCACGGATGCGTATTCCGCGGGGTACCAGGGCGCTCCGGGCTCCTGTGAGGGCGTCCAGCGGGCCGTCTCCATGGCGAAGGTGTCCTTGCCGCAGAGGGTCCGCGGTCCCGCGGTAGTGCGTGAACCCGGGGCCGCGGGGGCCACGTGCACCTTACGGACGCGCCGTTCCGCACCGGTGGCCGATCCGGTCGAGGAGCGCGTAGTCACCGGTTTGTCGACTTCGTAGACGACGATCTCGGTCATGTCTCCACCGTAGGCGGTCCGGAGACCGAACCGGCGGACCGAACCGGCGGCGCGTGAGCGCCCCCTATGCGTCCGCGATGCGGACGACCGCCAGCGTGATGTTGTCGGGGCCGCCCGCCCCGATCGCGGCCTTCCACAGCTCGAAGGCGGCCCGGCCGTCGTCCTGCTCCCGCATCACCCCGTCGAGCACGTCCTGCGGCACTGGGTCGGTCAGACCGTCGGTGCAGATCAGATAGCGGTCGCCGGGAGACAGGGGCGCGGCTGTCACATGGGGGCGTATGGCGCGGTACGAGCGGCTGCCGCCCAGGCACTGGGTGACGATGGACGTGGTACGCCGCCCGGGTGGGAGTGGGGGGCTGTCATCGACGCTCACCTGGCGCAACCCGTCACGGGAGGCCGCGAAGACCCGGCTGTCGCCCACGTTGAACACCAGCAGGGAGGCGGGCAGTACGACGGTGCCGGCGATCGTCGTCCCCATGGCCGCGAGCTCGCCTCCCGCGTCGCCGCCGGCGGCCTCGTACACGACGCGATTGCAGCCGCTCAAGGCGTCGCGGACGGCGTCCTCGCTGCTCAAGGCGGCTCCGAGGGACGCGATCCGGCGGGCCACCAGGGCGCTGGCCACATCGCCGCCGGGATGCCCGCCGAGCCCGTCGGCGACCGCCACGACAAGGGGCGTGCCGAGCGGGAAGACCAGGGTCTGCGGACTCTCCGTCACCGTGGCGCACAGGGTCCACGGCCCGATCACGAGACTGTCCTCGTTCCGTTCGCGAAGCAGCCCGGGATGGCTCAGCGCACTCACTGCCACGTACTGCATGGAACAGCCACCGCCTTCACGGCTCCAGCGTAGGCGCTCCCCGGGCGCGGGCACGACGCGGTGCCGCAAGCATGCGGGGCGGAAACCCGGTGGAGGCGGCGGGCCTGCTGTGCCTAGGGTCGCGGGATGAGTACTCGCACTTTCCGGATCACCGTCCGCGGCGTCTTCGACGGGCTCACCGACGCCCAGCGGGCAGCGCTGCTGGCCGACGCCGCGGAGCACGACGTGCTGCGCGCCGCGTTCACCCCCGAGGGCAGCCTCACCTACGACATCGCCGCCCGCCCGGCCTTCGTCTTCCGTTTCTCCGACACCGGGGAGGAAGAGGGGGACGTCCTGGAGGCGACCGAACGGGCCGAGGAGGCGGCGAAGGCCTGGCTGACCGAGCGCGGCTACGGCTTCAAGAACCTCCGTTCCACCGCCGAGGACCTCTCCCAGGCGCCGATGGGCAAGCGGCAGCGGCGCGCGGCCCGTTCCCACCGGGCATAAAGTTGAGTACTCAAGGACACTGCAACGAGAAGGCGGAAACGAGGCAGGAGCGGAGAAGACGTGAGCTGCGGCGATGAGTGACACCCTGGACGCGGCACTGCGGCTGGTACGGGCCCAGGCGGCGCTCGTACGGCGCTTCGATTCCCGGCTGAGCGGGTTGCACGGCGTCAGCCTCGCCGACTTCACCTTGCTGCTACGGCTGGGACAGGCGCCCGGGGGCCGCATGCGCCGGGTCGACCTGGCCGAGGCACTGGGCCTGACGGCCTCGGGGGTCACCCGCGGGCTGGCCCCGCTGGAGCGGATCGGGCTCGTGACCCGCGAAGCGGACGCCCGGGACGCGCGCGTGGCCTACGCGTCGCTGACCACGACGGGCCGACGGCGGCTGCGGGAGATGCGCGCCACGGCCGAGGAGACCGCCGCCGAGGTCTTCACCGCCCCGGCCTGGAGCGCCGAGGACATCACCCAGCTGGCTTCCCTGCTGACCCGCCTCGGCGGCACGGGCCTGACCGGCCGCTGACCCTGACTCCCGGCCCGAGCGCGGCCGCCCCCGTACCGCGCCGGCCTCCACCGGCACGCGGGTGGCGGCCGCTTCGCAACGCGCCCCGCCAACCAGCCCGCCGGCTCGGCGGTTTCGGACACGGCCGACGTGAACTCACCGTGGTACAGGTCACGTTGAGTTGTAGCTGGTTTGTGAGGGAACCCTGCACACGGGCATGGCATGCTCAGGGCTCGTCACGAGTTACCGGCCGGTTCTACCTCTGAGTAGGCCGCTTGCCGGTACCTCTCTGCCACCCCCCATTCCACACAGGACCATCCATGCGCAGACGCATGCGGCACAGACGTGCCCTGCTGCCCGCCTTCGCCGTGACCAGCCTCTTCCTCGCCGCGGCCTGCTCCTCGCCCACACCGCAGGCCGAACCGCCGGGTACCGCCGGGAACGGCCGCCCGCAGGTCGAGGTCGCCGACAGACCCGCCGACGGCCCGGACCACTCGCTCGCCGTCGCCGCCGCTCCCACCACCGGCGCCACCGCCACCGCGACTGCGGGACCGGCCGGTTCCGGACGGCGGGCGCACAAGACGGCGCTCGCCATCAGCTCGTACGACCGCCACACCCGGCGGGCCGTGCTCTCCGACAAGCCCGCGCACAGGGGGAGTTCACCAGGCTCCCCCTCCTCCACTCCTTCCCCCGCCCCCTCCGGTGCCCCGCACAAGGCCGCCGTCGGCGACGTGATCGCCAGTGCGCCCGCGCCCGGGGCACCGCACGGTCTGCTCGCCAAGGTCACCAAGGTGGTCGGCGAGAAGGACGGCGGCACCGAGGTGCAGACGGAACCGGCCACCCTCAACGCGCTGCTCGGCGACGAGACGGCGAAGGGCGAGGTGCCGGTCGACCCGTCGTCGTTCACCGTCGACAAGCTGCTCCCCGATGTGAAGGTCTCCTGGGCGAAGGCCGGTGACGTGCACGTCGGCCCCAAGGGTGCGACGGTGCCGCTCGGCAGCCTCCGCCTCGACGTGAGCGCCGGCATACCGGCGGCCCAGGGCGCCCCGGTCTCGGCCACCGCCTCGGTGAACGGATTCGTGCAGGTCGCCCCGCAGGTCGACTTCACCTACGGCGGAGCCGGTACCGACGCGCCGCCCGGCTCCGCCTACCTCGGCGTGTCCGGCGACTGGACCTCCGGCTGGGCGGTCAAGGGGCGGGCCGCCATGACCACCGGCACCCCGCTGCGGATCCCGTTCGCCAAGCTGCACGCCGACCCGGTCCTCCAGGTGGGCCCCGTCCCCGTCGTCGTCAACCTGGATCTGACCTGCTACTTCCAGATCAGCGGCGACGGAAAGGTCACCGTCGACGTCGAGCAGAAGCTCAAGGGCGACTTCAAGGCGGGCGGCACCTTCGGCCTGGCCAAGGGCTGGACGCCGGTCAGCTCCTCGAACATGACCAGCACGCCCGTGCGCGCCTCGGTCACCACCGCCGGGACCGTGAAGACGGCGCTCGGCGCGGAGGCCTCGGTCGGCCTCTACGGCGCCGTCGGTGTCACCGCCGACCTGGCCCCGTATCTGCGCGGCGAGGCCTCCGGCACGGTCACCGCCTCCTCCGACGGCGGCGGGGCGAAGGCCGAGGGCACCTGGGCCGTGTACGGCGGGGTCGATCTGTCCGGGACCCTGCGGTTCCAGCTGTCCGTCTTCGGCACACCGGTCATCCAGCGGAGCATCCCGCTGGGCGCCCTGAACCGCGAGTGGAAGCTGGCGGGCGGCACCTTCTAGGAGCCCGCCTGCGCAGCACTGTCCTGAACAGCACTGTTCTGAGCAGGACTGTCCTGAGGAGCACTGTCCTGAGCCGCCGGTATCCACCCCTGGCGGCGCAGCACGGACGACACGTCCGGCGCCCGGTAGTGCTCCCCCTTGAGGACCTTGCCGTCGGCCCGGCGGGCGACCTGCCCGTCCGGGCCGAGCTTGCTCATGTTGGCCCGGTGGATCTCGGTGATCACCTGGTCGAGGTCGATGCCGTGGACCAGAGCCGTGCCGTACGCCACGTAGACCACGTCCGCCAGTTCGTGCGCGAGCCTGTCCAACGGGCCGCCGACCGCCACCTCGGCGACCTCCGCGGCCTCCTCGGCGAGCAGCTCCCCACGGTGCGCGGCCAGTTCGGGGTCCACCTCCGTCGGCGTACTGCGGGCGTCGAGGCCGAAGGCGCGGTGGAACTCACGGACGAGGTCGGCGGGCGAAGTGCTCATGCGACGACTGTAACGGCCGCCACTGACACAGCCCCGCGGTCCGCTCCGGGGGCAGGAGTGACCTCGGCCCTGGTCAGCGGCGCTCCCGGCCTGGCAGGATCACCGCATGTCCAAGGTGTTCCCCCGAATCGGCCGGCGCCGGGCGCTGCCGGCCGCGGTCGCCGGTGCCGTGGTGCTCGGGCTGCTGTTGTGGTGGCTGCTGCCCCTGGGCGAGAAGCCGCCGAGCGGGACGATCGTCTTCAGCACGGGCACTCCCCGGGGGGTCTACCAGGAGTACGGCGAGCGACTGCGCGCCGAGTTCGCCAAGGACATGCCCGACCTGAAGGTGAAGCTGCTCAACAGCGCCGGCTCGCAGGAGAACGTGCAGCGGGTGGCGACCGGCGAGGCCGACTTCACCATCGCGGCGGCCGACGCGGTGGAGGCGTACCAGCTGGGGCGCGGACGCGGTGCCGGGCGGCTGCGCGGGGTGGCCCGGCTCTACGACGACTATGTGCACCTCGTCGTGCGCAGCGACTCGGACATCAGGGGCATCGCGGATCTGCGGCACAAGCGGGTGTCGATCGGCCTGCCCGACTCGGGGGTGCGGCTGATCGCCGAGCGGGTGCTGAAGGCCGCCGGCATCGATCCGCGCAAGGACGTCGTGCCGGCCGCGGACGGCATCGACACCGGGCCCGACCGGCTGGCGCACCAGAAGATCGACGCGTTCTTCTGGTCGGGGGGGCTGCCCACCAAGGGACTGGTCACGCTGGCGAAGGAGTCCGCCTTCAAATTCGTGCCGATCGAGGGCGACCTCGTCACCAAGCTGCACGACGAGGGCCAGGCGGCGCGCTACTACCGGGCCACCAACATCCCCGAGTCGGCCTACCCGACCGCGCAGCAGGGCAGCGAGGTCCCGACGATCGCCGTCTCCAACCTCCTGATGACCCGCACGGACGTCGACCCCCGGTTGACCGAGTGGGTGACCCGCACCGTCATCAAGAGCCGCGACGGCATCGGCGCCCACGTCCACTCCGCCCAACTGGTCGACCTGCGCACCGCCATCTACACCGACCCCCTGCCCCTGCAGGAGGGCGCCCGGCGCTATTACCGCTCGATGAAGCCCTAGCCACTGGGCCCCGTCCACCCCGGGCCGTCCTCGACCGGTCCCTTCGTCAGGGCTCCCCGTGTCGCGGTACGGACACCGTCACCCGCAACCCCCGCGGCTCGTGGTGGGCGTACTCGATCGAGCCGCCGCCCGCTGCCAGAAGCGCCCGAGTGATCGACAGCCCCAGGCCCGAGCCCTTGACGTTCTGATGGCGGCCGCTGCGCCAGAACCGGTCGCCCACGCGCGCGAGTTCCTCGTCGGTGAGGCCGGGTCCCGTGTCGGTGACGACGACCGTGGAGGTGTCGCCGTCGGCGGCGACGGTGACCTCCACCGTGCCGCCCTCGGGGCTGAACTTCACGGCGTTGTCGATCACCGCGTCCAGGGCGCTGGACAGGGTGATCGGGTCCGCCCAGGCGGTCGTGGGCGGGCAGTTCCCGGTCAGCCGGACCCCCTTGGTGCCGGCGACCGGAGACCAGGCGGCGACCCGCTCCTCGGCGAGCGCGCCGACATCGGTCAGCGTCAGATCCGCGTCGGCGTGCTCGGCCAGCGCCAGGTCGAGCAGGTCGTCCAGGACCTGCGCGAGACGCTTTCCCTCGGTGCGGACCGAGGCGATCTCCTCGTTGTCCTCGGGGAGTTCGAGGGCGAGCAGTTCGATGCGCAGCAGCAGCGCCGAGAGCGGGTTGCGCAACTGGTGCGAGGCGTCCGCGACGAAGGCGCGCTGCTGCTCCAGCACGTCCTCGACGTTGTCCGCCATCTCGTTGAACGAACGGGCCAGCCGTCTGAGTTCCGGCGGACCGCCGGCGACCGCGACCCGGGACTTCAGCCGCCCGGTGGCGATGTCGTGGGTGGTGGCGTCCAGTACCCGCACCGGTCTGAGCACCCAGCCGGTCAGCCGCAGCGCGGCGCCGACGGCGAGCAGCATCGCCGCGCCCTCGCCCGCCCCGATGAGCAGCCAGCCGCGCAGGGTCCGCGAACGCATCTGCCCGGTGGGCGAGTCGGTGACCACGACCGCCACGACGTCCCCGTCCCGGATCACCGGCGAGGCGACGACCAGCCGGCTGCGCTGCCAGGGCCACACCTGCTTGGGGTCGTGGCTGCGCCGGCTGAGCAGCGCCTCGTCGAAGGCCTCCCGCATCTCCCCCCTGCGGGGTACGAACCAGTCGCCGGGGGCGTTGGCCATCGCCGAGCCGTTGCGGTAGAAGACGCCCGCACGGATGCCGTAGACGCCGTAGTAGCTGTCCAGTTCGCTGCGCAGGGCCTCCAGGCGCTCGTCGGTGCCGGTGCGGCGCGATCCGCCGGGTCCGGCGGTGACGAACTGGGCGAGCGCCGCGAAGCGTGCCGTGTCGTCGATGCGGTCGACGACGACCTTCTGCTGCTGGGCGGCGGCCAGGCTGAGGGCGAGCGGAAGCCCGAGGGCGAGGAGGACGGCCGCCATCAGGACGATGAGCAGCGGCAGCAGACGTGCGCGCACCCGTCCCCGCTAGGCGGTCGGGGCGACGAGCCGGTAGCCGACGCCGCGCACGGTCTCGATCAGTGCGGGCATCCGCAGTTTGGCCCGCAGGGAGGCGACGTGCACCTCCAGGGTGCGGCCGGTGCCCTCCCAACTGGTGCGCCAGACCTCAGAGATGATCTGTTCCCGCCGGAAGACCACGCCGGGGCGCTGAGCGAGCAGGGCGAGCAGGTCGAACTCCTTGCGGGTCAGTTGGATTACCGAACCGCCCACGGTGACCTGCCGGGTGGGCAGTTCGATGCGTACGGAACCGAGGTGCAGGGCGCTGTCGCCACCGATCGCCGGGTCCTCGTGGACGGTGCGCCTGCTGACGGCGTGGATACGGGCGAGCAGTTCCCCGGTGTCGTACGGCTTCACCACGTAGTCGTCGGCGCCCAGGTTGAGCCCGTGGATGCGGGAGCGGACGTCGGAGCGCGCGGTGACCATGATCACCGGGGTGCTGGTGCGTTTGCGGATCTTGCCGCAGACCTCGTAGCCGTCCTGGTCGGGCAGGCCCAGGTCGAGCAGGACCACGCCGAAGCCGGCGCCCTCGGGGACGAGCGCCTGGAGGGCCTCCTCGCCGCTGCGCGCGTGGGTGACGTCGAAGCCGTGCCGCGCCAGCACGGCCGACAGGGCCGCGGCGACATGGTTGTCGTCCTCGACGAGCAGCAGTCTCACTCCGGCCCCCTCCGGTTCAGCGGTCGTACGGTCTGGGTTCGCGCGCAGGTGGCATTTCACGCGCGCGTGCACCATGGCAGTGACGCCGATGGACTAGGACGGCGTCAAGAGCGTTCCGGTTGCCCGTCGGTTCCGTTACCCGGCCGATACGCACACGGGGGGCAAGTGCTACGACACGTGTCCGTTTGCTATCGGATCGTGATGCTCAGATCTCCCTCAGATGTGATGACGCAGGTCACAGCCCCTCACTACTGTCCTCGGAAACCCGAGGAGGACGGAGCCCGAGAGCGATGACCAAAGTATCGGTGGCCAAGGAGGACGTGGCCACGTCCGGCGAACTGGTCGTCCTGAAGAGCGTCAACAAGCACTTCGGCGCGTTGCACGTGCTCCAGGACATCGACCTGACGATCGCCCGCGGCGAGGTCGTCGTGGTCATCGGGCCCTCCGGGTCCGGAAAGTCGACGCTGTGCCGCACCATCAACCGCCTGGAGACGATCGACTCGGGCACCATCACGATCGACGGCAAACCCCTGCCCCGGGAGGGCAAGGAGCTGGCCCGGCTGCGGGCGGACGTCGGGATGGTCTTCCAGTCCTTCAACCTCTTCGCGCACAAGACCGTGCTCGAGAACGTGATGCTGGGGCAGCTCAAGGTCCGCAAGACGGACAAGAAGCAGGCCGAGGAGAAGGCCCGGGCCCTGCTCGACCGGGTCGGTGTGGGCACCCAGGCCGACAAGTACCCCGCCCAGCTGTCCGGCGGCCAGCAGCAGCGCGTGGCGATCGCCCGTGCGCTGGCGATGGGCCCCAAGGTGATGCTCTTCGACGAGCCGACCTCCGCCCTCGACCCCGAGATGATCAACGAGGTCCTCGAGGTCATGCAGCAGCTCGCCCGTGAGGGTATGACGATGGTCGTCGTCACCCACGAGATGGGCTTCGCACGGTCGGCTGCAAACCGGGTCGTCTTCATGGCCGACGGCCGGATCGTCGAAGAGGCTGCGCCCGACCAGTTCTTCAGCAACCCGCGCAGCGACCGGGCCAAGGACTTCCTGTCCAAGATCCTGCAGCACTGACGGCGTGCCACCCGGACGCCCTGGGTCGCCTTTTTCCAACGGACCTCGTTCCTCACCATTCGAAGGATGTTCAGCATGAAGCTCCGCAAGGTCACCGCCGCCTCGGCCGCCGTACTCGCCCTCGCCGTGGGCGCCACCGCCTGCGGCGGCGGCAAGAAGGACGACAACGGCTCCTCCGGCGGCGGCAAGAAGATCGCCATCGGCATCAAGTTCGACCAGCCGGGCCTCGGCCAGCAGACCCCGCAGGGCTACACGGGCTTCGACGTCGACGTGGCCACCTATGTCGCCAAGAAGCTCGGTTACAGCGCCGACCAGATCGAGTGGAAGCAGTCGAAGAGCGCCGACCGCGAGACCATGCTGCAGCGCGGTGACGTCCAGTTCATCACCGCCACCTACTCGATCACCCCGGAGCGCCAGAAGAAGGTCGACTTCGCCGGCCCGTACCTGCTGGCCCACCAGGACGTGCTGCTGCGTGCGGACGACAACAAGATCAAGTCCCCCAAGGACCTGAACGGCAAGAACCTGTGTTCGGTGGCCGGCTCGACCTCGGCCCAGAACCTCAAGACCAAGCTGGGTCTCAAGCCCAACCTCCAGACGTACCCGACGTACTCGGCCTGCCTCTCGGGCCTGCAGAGCGGCGCCATCGAAGCCCTCACCACGGACGACTCGATCCTGGCCGGTTACGCCGCGCAGGCCCAGTTCAAGGGCAAGTTCAAGCTCGGCGGCTTCAAGATGACCAACGAGAACTACGGCATCGGCGTCAAGAAGGGCAGCCCCCTCAAGGACAAGATCAACAAGGCCCTTGAGGAGATGGTCTCCGACGGTTCCTGGAAGGCGGCCGTGCAGAAGAACTTCGGCCCGGCGAACTACAAGAACGAGCCCGCCCCGAAGATCGGCGACATCAAGAGCTGAGGCAACCCCTGCCCGGTGCGCCGCTCCTGACGGCGGCGCACCGGGGCATCCTTACACGCGGAAGCGCGGGAGACAGTGTTCGACTTTCTTGACAAGTACGACGTGCTGGGAGCCTTCTGGACGACGGTGCAGCTGACGCTGCTGTCGGCCGCGGGCTCCCTGGTCTGGGGCACTCTGCTGGCCGCCATGCGGGTGGGCCCGGTACCGCTGATGCGCGGTTTCGCCACCGCCTACGTGAACATCGTGCGGAACATCCCGCTCACGGTGATCATCTTGTTCTCCTCGCTGGGCCTCAGCCAGACGCTGGGGGTCACCCTCGGCGCGCACGACTTCCAGGTCCAGGGCTTCCGGCTGGCCGTGCTCGGTCTGATCGTCTACACCGCGACCTTCGTGTGCGAGGCGATCCGGGCCGGCATCAACACGGTGCCGGTCGGCCAGGCGGAGGCCGCCCGCGCCATCGGTCTGAGCTTCACCCAGGTGCTGTTCCTGGTCGTGCTGCCGCAGGCCTTCCGCGCGGCCGTCGGCCCGCTGGCCAACGTGCTGATCGCGTTGACCAAGAACACGACGGTGGCCGCCGCGATCGGCGTGGCGGAGGCGGCCTTCCTGATGAAGCAGATGATCGAGAACGAGGCCGAGCTGCTGGCGATCTCCGCGGTCATCGCCTTCGGGTTCGTCTGCCTGACCCTGCCGACCGGTCTGATCCTCGGCTGGGTCGGCAAGAAGGTGGCGGTGAAGCGATGACTTCGGTCCTGTACGACGCCCAGGGCCCGCGCGCCAAGCGGCGCAACATCCTCTACACGGCACTCTTCCTGGTCGCCGTCGCGGCCGTCGTGTGGTGGGCGTACAAGGTCCTCGACGACAAGGGGCAGCTGGACTGGGCCCTGTGGAAGCCCTTCTTCAGCGGCACCGAGGCGTACTCGACGTACATCTGGCCCGGTCTGGAGAACACGCTGGAGGCGGCGGCGCTGGCGATGGTCATCGCGCTTCCGCTGGGTGCCGTCCTCGGTATCGCCCGGCTCTCGGACCACGTGTGGGTGCGCGTCCCCGCCGCCGTCGTGGTCGAGTTCTTCCGCGCGATCCCCGTCCTGGTCCTGATGATCTTCGGGAACGCGCTCTACGCCCAGTACACCGACGTCAGTTCGGACGACCGTCCGTTCTACGCGGTCGTGACCGGTCTGGTGCTGTACAACGCGTCGGTGCTCGCGGAGATCGTCCGCGCGGGCATCCTCACCCTGCCGAAGGGCCAGTCCGAGGCGGCCATGGCGATCGGCCTGCGCAAGGGGCAGGTCATGCGGCTCATCCTGCTGCCGCAGTCGGTCACCGCGATGCTCCCGGCCATCGTCAGCCAGCTGGTGGTCATCGTGAAGGACACCGCCCTCGGCGGCGCGGTCCTCACCTTCCCCGAACTGCTGTCCTCGGCCAACACGATGGCCGGCTACTACGGCAACATCATCGCCTCCCTCACCGTCGTGGCGGTGATCTACATCCTCATCAACTTCTCCCTGACCTCGTTCGCCGGCTGGCTGGAGGGCCGGCTGCGGAGGCGCAAGAAGTCGACCGGCGCGGTGCTCGGCGCCCAGGACGTGGCGGACATCGCGGGTACGGCGGCGACCGGAGCCGGAGGTGCCGTCGGCGGCGTGGACCTCGGCGGTCACTTCGTCGGTGGCGGTCACCACGGCGGCGGCCAGGGGAACTGACGCTCATTCAGGTGACATGAGCCATCCGGGGGCAGTGGTGTGATCGCCACTGCCCCCGGTCGCTTGACGCAAACTCTGCCAATGGGTTGCATACGTTGTGTGATCGTGCACCCCGCTCCACCTTCCTGTTCACTTGTCTCCGTCAGGGCATCGTCACGGGCAGGGGGCGCCGCGTCATGGACCCGGTGATCATCGTCGGAGCGGGGCCCGTCGGGCTCACGCTCGCCCTGGCGCTGGCCCGCCAGGCGGTGCCGTCCGTCGTCCTGGACGAGGGCCCCGGCAAGGACGAACCCCGCCCGGCGCGCACGGTCGTCCTGCGCGAGGACACGGCCGCCCTGCTGGAACGGTTGACCGGGGTGGCGCTCGGTGCGCACGGCGTGCGCTGGGCCGGATGGCGGTCCCTGCGGCGCAAGCAGGTAATGAGCGAGATCGCCTTCGGTGAGGCGGACCCCGCCGCTCCGCTGCACATCGCCCAGCATGTGATCACGGGCGTCCTGCGCACGGCCGTCGCCGACGAGCCGCTGGTGAAGACCGCCGTGGACAGCCGCCTGGACGCGATCGAGCAGGACCGTTCCGGCGTCACCGCGCACACCCGCGGCCCCCGGGGCACCTGGTGGCGCGGCAGTTACCTGGTCGGCTGCGACGGACCCCGTTCCACCGTGCGCAAACTCCAGGACATCCGCTTTCCGGGCCGTACGGCGGTGGAGCGGCACGCGGTCGCCGCACTGCGGGTGGAACTTCCGTGGGAGGGCCGGGCGTTCCTCCATCGGATGCCGCCGTGGCGGCAGTCCGGGCCCTCGGCCGGGGAGGTGACCGCCCGCCCCCTCCCGGACGGCGTGTGGCGCCTGGACTGGCTGCTGCCGCCGGGCAAGGACCTGGTCACGCCCGAGATCCTGGTGGCCCGGATCCGCGAGACCCTCGCGGGCTGGACGGACGGCTCCACACCGGCGTACGAGCTGCTCGACACCGGTGTCCACACGGTGCACCACCGGCTGGCCCGCCGCTGGCGCGCCGGCCGGGTCCTGCTCGCCGGGGACGCGGCCCATCTGCTGGGCGCGCTCGGCACCCAGGGGCTCGACGAGGGCCTCCGGGACGTCGACAACCTCGCCTGGAAGCTGGGCGTGGTCTGGCACCGCGGCCCGCACGAGGCGCTGCTGGACACCTACCAGGCCGAGCGGCGCGCGCTGGTCGCCGCCCGGCTGCGCGCCGCCGACCAGCTGCTGCCGGTGTTGCGCGGCGGCGGCGGACTGCGTCAGATCGTTCCCGGCACCGCCCGGAACCACGACGTACTGCTCACCGACGGCCACCTGGGGCGCGGGCCGCTCGGTGCGCCGGGGGCGTACGCCGACTCACCGCTGGCGCCCCGGCATCTGGAGGCGGAGATCCCGGTCGACACCCCGCCCGGCGCGCAGGTCACAGACGTACGGGTCACCGCGGAGGACGGTTCCTTCGTACAGCTGCGCGACCGGCTCGGTCGCGGCTCCCTGCTGGTCGTCCTGATCGCGCCGGGTACAGGTGTGTGGGACCGCAAGCACTGGGTCTCCGCCGGGGTGATGCCCCGGCTCGCCGCCGCCGTGACCGCGCTGCCGCACCCCGCCGAGCTGCTGGTCGCCGAGAGTTACCCGGGCGCGCCGGCGCACAGCGTGCTGCTCGTGCGCCCCGACGGCCACCTGGTCACCGCGCTGAGCGGAGTCCGCCCGGCCGACCTGTACGCGGCGGCGGAGGCGACGCTGGGCGGCGCGGTGACGGAGAGCGAGAAGCAGAACGAGAAGGAGGAGGCGACGGCGGAGGCCGGCTCCGGCGTGCGCTGACCGTGTGCCCCGTCACCCTCCGTCCACCTGGTGACAGTGAGTTGACCGAAGTGCACCGACATGCTGTACTCCGGACCATGACCGACACCTGCGTGCGCCTGTGGCGGAGGGTCCATATGGACCTCGTCCGCTATGCGGGCTGCGTGTGTCGCCCGTCCTGCTGAATTCGCCTCCCCTTCCTTCCGGGCGCCGTCGTGCGCCCGTTCCGCGAACGCTCTTCAGGACGGTGTGTGTACGTGTCTGTGCCCTCTCCTTCCGTCTCGCCTGCCGTCGGCTCGGCGCCCACGCAGGCGGACCTCCTCGACTTCGTGCGGCGTACGGCCGCCGACACCGAGCTGATCGCCTCCCTTCCGCTCGACCCGGAGGGCCGCACCTGGGTGCGGCTGGAGGGGCCGGGCGGCAGCGAGGCCTGGCTGATCGGCTGGCCGCCCGGCACCGGCACCGGCTGGCACGACCACGCCGACTCGGTCGGCGCGTTCCTCACGGCCTCCGGCGAGCTCAGGGAGAACTCGCTCGCCGCCCGGCTGCCGACCGACGGCTGGAAGACCCTGGAACTCGCCGAGGACGTGGACCGCGGACGCCGGCTGCCGGCCGGTCAGGGCCGCGCCTTCGGCCATCACCATGTCCACGAGGTCCTCAACGAGTCCCGCGACCGACACGCGATCTCCGTCCACGCCTACTACCCGCCGCTGCCACGCATCCGCCGCTACAGTCGCACCGGCCAGGTTCTGCGCCTGGAGCAGGTCGAACGCCCGGAGGACTGGCAGTGAGCGGGAGCACCGGCCAAGCGCCGGTCGGCATCGACGAGTTGCTGGAGCGGGTGCGCGCGGGCTACCGGCGCATCGAGGCACATGAGGCGCACGAGGCGGCGCGAACGGGCGAGGCGCTCCTCGTCGACATCCGGTACGCGGCCCTGCGCGAGCGGGACGGGCTGATTCCCGAAGCGCTCGTCATCGAACGCAACGAGCTGGAGTGGCGCCTCGATCCGCAGGGCAGCCACCGCGTCCCCGAGGCCACCGGCCACGATCTGCGCGTCGTGGTGATCTGCAACGAGGGCTACGCCTCCAGCCTCGCCGCCGCCTCCCTCCACCAGCTGGGCCTGCACCGGGCAACGGACCTGGTGGGCGGCTTCCAGGCATGGCGGGCGGAGGGACTCCCGGTGGAGCCGGCGAGCCCCTGACACGAGCGGAGGGACTCCCGGTGGACCCGGTGAGTCCCTGACGCGGGCGGCTCCGGGTGGCCCGGCGCCTACTCCTTGGCCGTGGCCACCGTCACCGCGCGCACCCGCAGCGCCGCCCGCCCCGGAAGCGCACTGGCCACGAGCGCGAGGAGGCCGGCGATCCCGACGACGGCGACGTAGAGCAGGGGCGTGACCGTCGGCGCCGCCCGGCCTGTCATCCCGACGCTGAATGCGGTGAGCACGGCGAGGGCGATCCCGCTGCCGAGCGCGGTGGCGAGGAACAGAACGGACAGCACCTCGGTGCGCAGCATCCGGAGCACCTGACGGCGGGTCGCACCGGTGAGGCGGAGCAGGGCGAACTCCCGGACACGCTCCGCCACGGACATGGCGAGGGTGTTGACGACGGCGATGGCGGTGAAGGCCAGCACCAGCCCCATGGCGAGATAGTTGACCTCGGCGTTCGTCCGCTGTCGATCGGCCTGCAGGGCATCGGCCTCGACCGGCGAAAGAATTCGCAGCCCCGGGAACTCACGGAGAGTAGTCGCGAGTTGTGTCTGTGTACGGGTCGTGCCGACAAGGACGGAGGAGGCGAGCGGGTTGTCGACGTGGCGGGCGACGAGGTCGTGGGAGAAGGTGAAGTCCCCGAAGCCGAGACCGCGGGCATAGACGGCGGCGACGGTGAGCGTGGCGGGAGTGCCGTCGCCGAGGGTGAGTTTCAAGGTGCTGCCGGGCTTCACATGGTGCTGGTCCGCGGCCAGTCGGCTGACGGCGACCGTGCCGGGGCCGAGCCGGGCGAGGGAGCCGGCGGTGACCTGAGGGTCCCAGGTGCGGTCCAGGCCTGCCGGGGTGACGCCTTGCGCGGGGTACTTGTCGAGGCCGACGCGGACGGTTGTACGGACGATCTCGGTGACGGTGTCGTGCCCTGCGCGCAGCCGCTGTGCGGCCTCAGCGGGGACGCCCGGTCCCTGCGCGGCGACGACCCAATCGGCTCGCACGCCGTCCCGGGCCTGGCTGCGGGCGGCTTCGCCCAGCGTCGACTGGACGAACAGCACGGTGCAGGTCATTCCGATGAGCAGGGTGAGAGGGGTGACGACGGAGGCCATACGGGCGGCGTTGCCGCGCAGGTTGGCGGTGGCGAGGCGGCCGCCGTGGCCGGTGAGCCGGAGCGGGCCGGTGAGCAGCAGCGCGGCAGCCCTGACCAGCAGCGGACCGAGCAGGGCGACGGAGGTGGACAGGACGACGACGGCGAGGAAGGTCACGGGCGTCGAGGCGGGCTCGGTGCGCAGGGAGGTGAGGACGACGACGAGGACGACTCCACCGGTGAGAAGCAGCAGTCCGGCGCTGATCCGACCCCAGGCGGGACGGGTCCGCTCGGTCCTGGCCTCGGCCAGAGCCTCGGTCGGGCGGATCCGGGCGATCCTGCGGGAGGCGATCCTGGCCGCTGCCCAGGCGCCGAGCAGGGTGGCGGCGAGGGCGGCGAGCGGCGGGAAGACACTGACGGTGTGTTCGAGCGTGTCGGGTACGGCGCCCAGGGCGACGAACCTGGAGTGCAGCCAGCCCCCCAGCGGCAGCCCGAGCAGCGCGCCCACGGTGCCCGCCGCCGCGCCGACGATCAGCGCCTCCCGGCCGAGCAGCCGGCGGATCTGTCCGGATGTGGCGGCGATGGCACGGAGCAGGGCGAGTTCGCGGTGGCGCTGCTGCACGGTGAGCGCGAAGGTGCCGACGACCACGAGCACCGCCACCAGCAGCGAGGTTCCGCCCATGGCACCGCCCATGCTGACCAGCCGGGTGCGGGCGGCAGCCGCGTCCAGGAACTCGACGGACCCGCGGGCGGTGCCGGTGCTGACCTGGGCGGTGGTGCCGTGCAGAGCCTGCCCGACGGCGTTCCGTACCCGCTCGGGGTCCGTCCCCTTGTCCGGCAGCACGCCGAACGCGCTGACCTGCCCGGGGTGCGCGGCCAGCCGGCGGGCCTCGGCAGCGGAGAAGAACAGGGACGTCTGGTGGCGTACGACGGTGGCCGGGGCGGCGATACCGGTGATGCGGTAACCACGCGGGGCCCGCGTGGAATGCACGGTGAGCCGGTCCCCCGGCCGCAGCCCGGAGCGTGCCGCGAGGTCGCTGTCGATGACCAGGTCGTCGTCGGACCCGGGCGCGCTGCCGGCGGTCAGCCGGTACGGCGTCAACGCGGCGGATTCCCAGGCGTGCCCGTAGGCGGTACGACCGCCGGTGCCTGCCGGGGTCAACGGCTGGGCGAGAAAGGTGAGTTCAGGCACCACCCGGGCCACGCCGGGAACATGGGAGAGTCTGGTGCGCAGTCCCTCCGGGAGCCAGGCGCGCTCGGCGATGGGCTTCGCCTTGTGCTTGACCTTCGTCTTGCCCTTTTTGTGCTTGACGGTGGTCTGGTGGACGTACTGGTCGCCGGAGACCACGACAGGAGCGGCGGCGTAGCGCTCGGTGCGGATGGTGCCGCGCAGGCCGGTGTCGAGGAGGGTGCCGCAGGCGGTGATCAGAGCGGCCGCGCACATCAGCGCGAGGAAAGCGCCGAGAAATCCCGCCTTTCGGGCGCGGACTGTCCGGAGGGCGTATCGCAGCATCATCGGGCGGACTCTCTTCTGTTGTACGCGTCGGCCGGAGTCATACGCGGCCGGCCTCGGCAAAGGTGCCTGCCGTGGTCCGGAGCGTGCGTACAGGTTCGTCCGTGCGTGCCCGGGAGAGCACTGCGGTGGCCCGGCGTCTTCGACGGGGGTTACCCCCACCGCGGGCCTTGAGGGCCCGGAGAGACCCGCGTTCCGGAGCCCGCCCGCCCCGAGGACTCAGTAGTCCCCTTCTCCGAGGTACTCCATGTCCTCGCCCTCTTCCTCCAGGGCCTGGCGGACGAGGCGGAGGGCCATGCCCTCGGGATACCCCTTGCGGGCGAGCATGCCGGCGAGGCGGCGGATCCGCTTGTCCCGGTCGAGGCCCCGGGTCGCGCGCAGTTTGCGGGCCACCAGCTCGCGGGCCGTCGCCTCCTCCTGCTCGGAGTCGAGCTGGGAGACGGCCTCGTCGATCAGTGCCGAGTCGACTCCCTTGGTGCGCAGTTCCTGGGCGAGCGCCCGGCGCGCGAGTCCCCGGCCATGGTGCCGGGACTCCACCCAGGCGTCCGCGAACGCGCTGTCGTCGATCAGACCGACCTCCTCGAACCGCGACAGCACCTCCTCGGCCACGTCCTCGGGGATCTCCCGCTTGCGCAGGGCGTCCGCGAGCTGCTTGCGGGTGCGCGGGGTCCCGGTGAGCAGGCGCAGGCAGATCGCCCGTGCCCGCTCAGCCGGGTCCCCAGAAGACTCCCCCCGCTCGGCCCTCGACGAGGAAGGGGCGCCTTCGTCCTCACCGGGTGCGTCCCCGAAGCCGCGCCGCCGCCGGCCACGCCCCCGGCCGCCGCGCGGGCCGCCGCCACTGCCGGGCGAGCCGTCCCCGTACGGTCCGCCGCCCGGGTCGCCCAGGCGGGCGCGGCCGTCATCGCCGTGTCCCGCCGCTCCGCGGTACTCGTGGTGCCCGTCGTCACCGTCGTCCCGGTATCCGTCGTCACCGCCCGGTGTGGAGTCCGGGTGGCCCCCGGTGCCCCTCCCCCGTGGGGCGCCGGGGGTGAGGTGCTCGTACTCCGCCCAGTCGGTTCGTCGTGTCACGGGTCAGCTCTTGGCTGCGGCGGCCTTGGGCTTGGTGGCCTTGGCGGCTGCCGGGGCGGGCGCGGCCTTGGCGTCGTCGCCGGCCGTGGTGGTGACCGCCGCGTCCGCGCCCGGTTCGGCTGCGGGCTCCTCCGGCCGGACACCGACGCCCAGCTTCTCCTTGATCTTCTTCTCGATCTCGTTGGCCAGGTCGGGGTTGTCCTTGAGGAAGTTGCGGGCGTTCTCCTTGCCCTGGCCGAGCTGGTCGCCCTCGTAGGTGTACCAGGCGCCGGCCTTGCGGACGAAGCCGTGCTCCACGCCCATGTCGATCAGACCGCCCTCGCGGCTGATGCCCTGGCCGTAGAGGATGTCGAACTCGGCCTGCTTGAAGGGCGGGGCGACCTTGTTCTTGACGACCTTGCAGCGGGTGCGGTTGCCGACCGCCTCCGTGCCGTCCTTCAGCGTCTCGATGCGGCGGATGTCGATGCGCACCGAGGCGTAGAACTTCAGCGCGCGGCCACCCGTCGTGGTCTCCGGGGAGCCGAACATCACGCCGATCTTCTCGCGGAGCTGGTTGATGAAGATCGCGGTGGTCTTGGACTGGTTGAGCGCGCTGGTGATCTTCCGCAGGGCCTGGCTCATCAGACGGGCCTGCAGACCGACGTGGCTGTCGCCCATCTCGCCCTCGATCTCCGCGCGCGGGACGAGCGCGGCGACGGAGTCGATGACGATGAGGTCGAGCGCGCCGGAGCGGACGAGCATGTCCACGATCTCCAGCGCCTGCTCGCCGTTGTCCGGCTGGGAGAGGATCAGGTTGTCGATGTCGACGCCGAGCTTGCGCGCGTACTCGGGGTCGAGGGCGTGTTCGGCGTCCACGAAGGCGACCTGGCCGCCGGCCTTCTGCGCGTTCGCCACCGCGTGCAGGGTCAGGGTCGTCTTACCGGAGGACTCCGGTCCGTAGATCTCCACGACACGGCCGCGCGGCAGGCCGCCGACGCCGAGGGCGACGTCCAGTGCGGTCGACCCGGTCGGGATGACCTCGATGGGCTCCTTCGACCGCTCGCCCATGCGCATGACCGCGCCCTTGCCGAATTGCCGTTCAATCTGTGCGAGCGCGGCGTCGAGCGCCTTCTCGCGGTCGGTTCCTGCCATGGGTTCCACCCGGTTTGCTTGAGTCGATCGCTTCACGTCAAAGACGCTAACGCCTGCCACTGACAATGCGCCCCGACGCAGGCCCAGCCTGTGGATAACCGAGGGACTTCCGCCCGCAAAACGGGACGAAGTCCACTGCCGAAAGCCTTGCCTGAGCCTCCATAGGAATGGATGTTCGATTTTTCTGTCAAGCGAACCAGGCGGCGCCGGCGCTCCGAGGCTCGCCGGCCCTACGACTCCTCCGCCTCCGGCCGCCGGGCCCGCAGCCGGCGTATGCGTGCCGGGATTCCGGGACCACCCGGTCCCCGGCCGCGGTGCCCGTGCACCCTGGGATCGTCCGTGACGGCGTACCGCTTCACATACGCTCCGAGGAAGGCCTGGAGGGTGGCGACCGCCGGGATGGCGATCAGCGCACCGACGGCACCCAGCAGCGCGGTGCCCGCGATGACGGAACCGAAGGCGACCGCCGGGTGGATGTCGACCGTCCTGGCCGTCAGCTTGGGCTGGAGCATGTAGTTCTCCAGTTGTTGGTAGACCACTACGAACGCCAGCACCCACACCGCGTACCAGGGCTCGACGGTGAACGCGATCAGCATCGGCAGCGCCCCCGCGAGGTAGGTGCCGATGGTGGGGATGAACTGCGAGACCAGGCCCACCCAGACACCGAGCACGGGCGCGTAGGGCACCCCCAGGGCCTGGAGCAGGATGTAGTGGGCGATGCCGGAGATGAGCGCCATCAGACCGCGCGAGTAGAGATAGCCGCCCGTCTTGTCGACGGCGATCTCCCAGGCGCGCAGCACTTCGGTCTGGCGGGCGGGCGGCAGGACGGAGCACAGCGCGCGGCGCAGCCGGGGACCGTCGGCGGCGAAGTAGAACGAGAACAGCCCCACCGTCAGCAGCTGGAACAGTCCGCCGAGCACCTGCGCGGAAACGTCCAGGACACCGGCGGCACTGGTCTGCGCGTACTTGCGCAGCCAGTCGGAGTGGAGCAGGCCCTCCTGGACGTCCACACGCCGCAGCTCCATGTGGAAGGTCTCATTGATCCAGTTGATGAGCGAGTCGAGGTAGTCGGGGAAGCCCTCGACCATCTTGATGATCTGGCCGGCCAGCATGGAACCGAGCAATGTGACGAACCCGGCGGCGGCGATCGCCAACCCGAGGAAGACCAGGAAGGTGGCGAGCCCCCGGCGCATGCCGCGGGCGGCCATCCGGCTCACCGCCGGCTCTATCGCGAGCGCCAGGAAGAACGCGATCAATATATTGATCAACAGACTGGTCAACTGGTGGAAGGCCCAGCTGCCGAGCTGGAACGCGGCGATCAACGCGAGCGCGAGCACCATGGCACGCGGCAGCCAGCGCGGCATGCGGCCGCCCGGAGCGACGGCGCCGGGAGCCGGGGGCGGGTCGGGCGGTGTCGTACCGGTCGGTGCCGCTTGCCGGGGAAGCGGCTCGTGGGTCTCGTCAGTGGGTGCCACGCGCCAAGTCTCGCCCACACCGCCGACAACCGGCGCCCACCTGCGATCTTTGTGACCGATCGGTGCCGTGGGGCCGACCGTGCTCAGGGACGACCGAGGCGTTTCGGGCAGCGGTCAGCGCCGCTCGCCGGGCACGTCCATGACCGTGCAGACCACGCGCCACACGTCCTTCGCGTCCCAGCCGGCGTCCAGTGCCTCGTTCACTGTGCGTTGACCCAGCTCCGACATGACGTGATCGCGCGCGAAGGTTTCGGCGTACCCCGAACCGAAGTGTTCCGCCATCCGCTGCCAGAAGACCGTCAACCGCATGACTCCAGTATCCCGCCCCTGGGTGTGGGCCCCGGCCCGGAGCGCTTGCCGAGACCGCTTTCCGTCCTACGGTCTGACGCATGGCCGAAACCGGAGCTTCCCCGCTCCCCTCCCCGACCCCGGCGCGCTCCCCGCTCTTCCGCGCCGAGCAGTTCGTGTGGCTCACCGCGCGCGTGCTGGAACAGCGCCTCTTCGCGTACCACTTCCTGCACGGCACCCCGGACGCGGTGGAGGCGGCGCTGGACGCCTACCGCAACGAGGACGGCGGATACGGGCACGCGCTGGAGCCCGATCTGCGCGGTCCCGTGAGCCAGCCCCTGCACACCGCGCACGCGCTGCGCGTCCTGGACGCCGTCGGGCGCTGCGGCGGGCAGCGGATCGAGCGCGTGTGCCGCTATCTGACCTCGGTCTCCACAGCGGACGGCGCCCTGCCGGCGATCCGTCCCAGCCAGCGCGGGTATCCGACGGCACCGTTCGTCCCGGTCGTCGACGATCCTCCCAGCGAGCTGCTCGCCACCGGGCCGGTGGTCGGGCTGCTGCACCGCAATGAGGTGTGGCACGCCTGGTTGTTCCGGGCCACGGACTTCTGCTGGCAGGCAGTGGAGTCCCTGGACAAGTCCCACCCGTACGAGGTGGAGGCCGCCGTGGCGTTCCTGGACTCCGCTCCGGACCGCTCGCGCGCGGAGGCCGCCGCGGACCGGCTCGGCCGCATGGTGCGGGAGCAACGGCTTGCGGCACTCGACCCGGACCGGCTCGACGCGTATCCGGTCGCGTCCGGCTACGCCCCCGGCGAGCACCACTTCCCGCACGACTTCGCCAGGAGTCCGGAGTCGCTTGCGCGCGCGTGGTTCACGGACGAGGAGATGGCACGGTCCCTTGATCACCTGGCCGCCGAGCAGCAGGACGACGGCGGCTGGCCGATCCGGTGGCGCCAGTGGGCGCCGGCCCCCGCGCTGGAGGCACGCGCCATGGTCACCATCGGGGCGCTGTGCACGCTGCGGGCATACGGCCGTTTCGTGGGCTGAGCCGGCGCCCTGGGGTGCGACTCATGCGGGCGGCAGCATGCCGTGGGCGTCAGGGAACGCCCGCAGTGGCGGGAACGGCTGGTGCCGAGGTCGGGTGGCCGGCCGTTCCGGGCCGGCGGCTCGGCCGTCCGCTCGTTCAGCACAGCACGCGCGTGCCGCGATACCGGCCGCGGCCGTGCGCACCAGCCGCTGGGGCGACGGGCCGCCGTTCGGTCGCAGCAGCCGGGTCACGACGCCCCGCAGCAGGGTGTCGGGGGCCGCCGCGCTGCCCTCGTCGGCGGCGCGGAGCCACCTGGTGGACCGGGCGGGCGTATGGCGGAGGAACGGCCTTGTGGACCTACCGGGCCCCAGCGGGTCCCCACCCGGCGGGCCCGTCGCACCGCCGGTGCCGCGCACCACGCTCCCTGGCCGGTCCCGCTCCTTCCCCGGTGGTCCCTGCCGCCGGTCCCGCTCCCCCGCCAGTCCCGCTCCTCCCCTCGGCCGATCCCCGCTCCTCCTCCCCCGGCCGATCCCCGCCTCCTCCCCCGGCCGGTCTCCGCTCCTCTCCCCGCCGTTCCGTTCGTCGGCCTGCCCCCTTCGACCCGCCATACGCCCGCTCTCGGCCCCACCACCCGCGACCGGCCCCCGCGCACTCCGGCCGCACGGCGTTTGCCCAGGTCAGCTCGATTGTCAGTGGCCGGGTGCAGGATGGACGCATGGTCAGCTCCGCACACCGAGCCCTCGACGGCTTCTCCCCCGCGACCCGCGGCTGGTTCATGGGGGCGTTCTCCGCGCCCACCGCGGCCCAGGCCGGGGCGTGGCAGGCCATCGGCGCGGGTGCGGACGTGCTGGTGGTGGCCCCGACCGGATCGGGCAAGACGCTGGCCGCGTTCCTCGCCGCCCTTGATCAGCTGGCCTCGACCCCGCCTCCGGCCGACCCGAAGAAGCGCTGCCGGGTTCTCTATGTCTCTCCGCTGAAGGCCCTCGCGGTCGACGTCGAGCGGAATCTGCGCAGCCCGCTCACCGGCATCCGGCAGGAGTCCGTGCGCCTGGGCCTGCCCGAGCCCGAGGTCAGGGTCGGCATCCGCTCCGGTGACACACCGGCGGCCGAGCGGCGGGCCCTGTCCACCCGCCCGCCGGACATCCTGATCACCACCCCCGAGTCGCTGTTCCTGATGCTGACCTCGGCCACGCGCGACGCGCTGACGGGCGTGGAGACGGTGATCCTCGACGAGGTGCACGCGGTCGCGGGCACCAAGCGCGGTGCCCATCTCGCGCTTTCCCTGGAGCGGCTGGACGAACTGCTGCCGAAGCCGGCCCGGCGGATCGGCCTGTCGGCGACCGTCCGCCCGGTGGACGAGGTGGCCCGGTATCTCTCGCCCCGCCGCAAGGTGGAGATCGTCCAGCCGGAGTCCGGCAAGGAGTTCGACCTGTCCGTGGTCGTCCCGGTCGAGGACATGGGCGAGCTGGGCGGTTCCCCGGCGGCCGACGCGGGCGAGGGCGCCGAGCGGCCCTCGATCTGGCCGCATGTGGAGGAGCGGATCGCCGACCTGGTCCAGTCCCATCGCTCCACGATCGTGTTCGCCAACTCCCGTCGCCTCGCCGAGCGGCTGTGCAACCGGCTGAACGAGATCGCCTACGAGCGGGCGACCGGCGAGACGTTGGACGAGCACCACTCCCCGGCCCAGCTGATGGGCGGTTCGGGCGCGGCCCAGGGCGCGCCGCCGGTGATCGCCCGCGCGCACCACGGTTCGGTCTCCAAGGAGCAGCGCGCCCTGGTCGAGGAGGATCTGAAGGCGGGCCGGCTGCCCGCCGTGGTCGCCACGTCCAGTCTGGAGCTGGGCATCGACATGGGCGCCGTCGACCTGGTCGTGCAGGTCGAGTCCCCGCCCTCGGTAGCCTCCGGGCTCCAGCGGGTCGGCCGCGCGGGACACCAGGTCGGCGCCGTCTCCACCGGTGTCGTCTTCCCCAAGTACCGCGGTGATCTGGTCCAGGCGGCCGTGGTCACCGAGCGGATGCGCTCGGGCTCGATCGAGTCCCTGAAGGTGCCCGCGAACCCGCTGGACGTGCTCGCACAGCAACTGGTCGCCATGACGGCACTGGACACCTGGCAGTTCGACGACCTGCTCGCCGTGGTCCGCCGTGCTGCCCCCTTCGCATCGCTGCCCGAGTCGGCGTTCACGGCGGTCCTCGACATGCTCGCCGGCCGCTACCCGTCCGACGCCTTCGCGGAACTGCGCCCGCGCGTGGTGTGGGACCGTGTGACCGGCGAGATCACCGGCCGCCCCGGCGCCCAGCGGCTCGCCGTCACCTCGGGCGGCACCATCCCCGACCGCGGCCTGTTCGGGGTCTTCCTCGCCGGTTCGGACCCCAAGAAGGGCGGCGGCCGGGTCGGCGAGCTCGACGAGGAGATGGTCTACGAGTCCCGGGTCGGTGACGTCTTCACGCTCGGCACGAGTTCCTGGCGCATCGAGGACATCACCCGCGACCGGGTCCTGGTCTCCCCGGCTCCCGGTGTGCCGGGGCGGCTCCCCTTCTGGAAGGGGGACCAGCTGGGCCGCCCGCTCGAACTGGGCCGTGCGGTGGGCGCGTTCCTGCGCGAGGTCGGCTCGCTCCGCAAGGACGACGCCCGGCTGCGCCTGCTGGCGGCGGGCCTCGACGCGTGGGCGGCGGACAACGTGCTGTCGTACCTGGACGAGCAGCGCGAGGCCTGCGGTCATGTCCCGGACGACCGCACGATCGTCGTGGAGCGCTTCCGTGACGAGCTGGGCGACTGGCGGGTCGTCGTCCACTCCCCCTTCGGCGCCCAGGTGCACGCCCCCTGGGCCCTCGCTCTCGGCGCCCGCCTGTCCGAGCGGTACGGCATGGACGCGCAGGTCATGCACGCCGACGACGGCATCGTGCTGCGCCTGCCGGATGCCGACCTGATGGGCCTGGACCTGCTCGACCAGGAGCCGCTGAGGGCCGGCACGGAGTACGACAGCGAGCAGGCGCCCGTCGGCGCGGCGGACGTCGCCTTCGACAAGGGCGAGGTCGACCAGATCGTCACCGACCAGGTCGGCGGCTCCGCCCTGTTCGCCTCCCGGTTCCGCGAGTGCGCCGCACGCGCGCTGCTGCTGCCGCGCCGCAACCCCGGCAAGCGCACCCCGCTGTGGCAGCAGCGCCAGCGCGCGGCCCAACTGCTCCAGGTGGCAAGCGAATTCGGCTCGTTCCCGATCGTCCTGGAAGCGGTCCGCGAATGTCTCCAGGACGTCTTCGACGTCCCCGGGCTCGCCGAGCTGATGGGCGACATCGAGTCCCGCAAGGTGCGCCTGGTCGAGGTCACCACCCCCGAGCCGTCCCCGTTCGCCCGCTCGCTCCTGTTCGGGTACGTCGCCCAGTTCCTGTACGAGGGCGACTCCCCGCTGGCCGAGCGCCGCGCCGCCGCGCTCTCCCTGGACTCCCGGCTGCTGGCCGAGCTGCTGGGCCAGGCAGAACTGCGTGAGCTGCTGGACGCCGAGGTACTGACCGAGCTGGAACGCGAGCTGCAGTGGCTCACCGAGGACCGCCGGGTCAAGGACGTGGAGGGCGTGGCCGATGTGCTGCGGCTGCTCGGTCCGCTGACCGACGCCGAGCTGATCGCCCGCGGCGCGGATCCGCAGTGGGCGCGCGAGCTGGCCGGCGCGCGCCGGGCCATCAAGGTGCGGATCGCCGGCGCCGACCACTGGGCGGCGGTCGAGGACGCGGGCCGGCTGCGCGACGCGCTCGGCACGGCACTGCCGGTCGGCGTGCCCGAGGCCTTCACCGAGCCGGTCAAGGACCCGCTCGGCGATCTCCTGGCCCGCTATGCCCGCACGCACGGCCCGTTCACGTCCGCCACTGCGGCGGCACGCTTCGGCCTCGGTGTGGCGGTCACCGAGGGCGCCCTGCAACGGCTCGCCGGCAACGGCCGGGTGGTGCAGGGCGAGTTCCACCCGGCGGGCATCGGTCAGGAGTGGTGCGACGCGGCCGTACTGCGCCGCCTGCGCCGCCGCTCCCTGGCGGCCCTGCGCCACGAACTGGAGCCCGTGCCACCGGCCGCGTTCGCCCAGTTCCTGCCGCAGTGGCAGCACATCGGGACGGGCCATGGTCTGCGTGGCATCGACGGACTGGTGCGCGCCGTCGAGCAGTTGCAGGGCGCCTCCGTGCCCGCCTCCGCCCTGGAGAAGCTCGTTCTGCCCTCCCGTGTGGCGAACTACGCGCCCTCGATGCTCGACGAGCTGACCGCCGCCGGCGAGGTGGTGTGGGCCGGCGCGGGCGCGCTGCCCGGCAAGGACGGCTGGGTCTCGCTCTATCTGGCGGACGCCGCCCCCGTGCTGCTCCCGCCGCCGCACCCCCTGGAGCTGACCGCGCTCCACCAGTCCGTGCTGGACGCGCTCTCCGGCGGCTACGGTCTGTTCTTCCGCCAGATCGCCGACCAGGTCCGTGCCACCACCCACCCCGACGTCACCGACCCCCAACTGGCCGACGCCCTGTGGGACCTGGCCTGGTCGGGCCGGCTCACCAACGACACCCTGGCGCCGATGCGCTCCCTGCTGGGTTCGGGCCGTACGGCGGGGTCGACCGCCCACCGCGCCAAGCGCGCCGTGCCACGCGGGCGCTACGGCTCCCTGACGGCTGCCGCGCGCACCGCGTCCCGTACGGGCCCGCCAACGGTCGCCGGCCGCTGGTCCCTGCTTCCGGCGGCCGAACCGGATGCCACCGTGCGCGCCCACGCGCTGGCCCGCACCCTCCTGGACCGGCACGGCGTGGTCACCCGAGGGGCGGTCGCCGCGGAGGGGATCGAGGGCGGGTTCTCGGCGGTGTACCGCGTGCTGTCCGCCTTCGAGGAGAGCGGCCAGGCGCGGCGCGGTTACGTGGTCGAGGGCCTGGGCGCGGCCCAGTTCGCCATGGACGGCGCGGTGGACCGGCTCCGCGCGGTGTCCAACGCCCGAGAACGCGGTGAGAGCCTGACCGCCGCTGCCCCCGGGAACGGCTACCCGCACCCCTCGGGCGCCTTTGCCGCACCGGCGTTCCCGGACGACTTCGGCGGCGGCGACGGCGCACCCCATGAACACCTTCCCCCCGGCGCCTCGGGCGGGTCGGACGGCGGCTTCGCGCATCCCGGCCTCGACGGCGACTTCACCTGGCCACCGGTGGATCCCGCGCCCGCCCCGGGCGACTACGTCTCCCCCCGCGACCTCGCCGACCCCTTCGGTTCCCCCGGCTACGGCGGCCCCCGCGGAGGCGGAGCCGGCGCCGGCTCCTACGGCTCGCCGGCGTACCGGGCGTACGGCAGTGGTCGTACGGGCACGTCCTCGCCCGACCCTCGTGCCGTGGTCCTCGCCGCGGCCGACCCCGCCAACGCCTACGGCGCCGCCCTGTCCTGGCCCGAGCCTCCGACCGGTGCCGGACACAAACCGGGCCGTAAGGCGGGCTCGCTCGTCGTCCTGGTCGAGGGGGAGCTGACCGTGTACATGGAGCGCGGCGGCAAAACGCTGCTGGCCTGGCCCGCGGGCCCGGACATCGCGCCTCCGGACGATCCCCGCCTGCGTTCGGCCGCGGATGCGCTGGCCGCGGCGGCACGCGCGGGCTCTCTCGGCACGGTCACGGTCGAGCGGATCAACGGCGCGCAGGCCCTGACCTCGCCGATAGGCACCGTTCTGGAGGCAGCGGGCTTCGTGGCCACACCGCGCGGACTGCGCCTGAGGGCGTGACCGGCCACAGCGCACCCGCAGCCGGAGACACACCGTGGCACCCTTGACCCATGCCCGAAGGTGACACGGTCTGGCAGGCCGCGAGGCGGCTGCACGAGGCCCTCGCGGGCAAGGCGCTGACCCGCAGCGACTTCCGGGTGCCGAAGTACGCGACGGTGGACCTCACCGGCCGTCGGGTGCTCAGCACGATCCCGCGCGGCAAACACCTGCTCACCCGGTTCGAGGGCGGGCTGACCCTGCACACCCATCTGCGGATGGAGGGGACCTGGAAGGTGTACGGCGCGGACGAGCGCTGGCGGGGCGGCCCGGCGCACCAGATACGTGCGGTCCTCGGCACCGTCGACCGTACGGCCGTGGGCTACCGCCTCCAGGTGCTGGAGCTGCTGCGCACGGACGAGGAGGAGCGGGTGGTCGGTCACCTGGGCCCCGACCTGCTCGGCCCGGACTGGGACCCCGAGCGCGCGCTGGCCAACCTCCTCGCCGACCCTGCCCGTCCGCTCGGCGAGGCCCTGCTCGACCAGCGCAATCTCGCCGGCATCGGCAACGTGTACAAGAGCGAGCTGTGCTTCCTGCTGGGCGTCACCCCGTGGCTCCCGGCCGGCGCGCTGCCCCCGGACCGCGCCGAGAAGCTGCCCGCGCTCGCCAAGCGACTCCTGGAGGCGAACCGCGACCGCCCGGTCCGGCAGACCACGGGCTTGCACCGGTACGACCTGTTCGTCTACGGCCGCGCGCCCCGCCCCTGTCTGCGCTGCCACACGCCGGTCCGCGTGGCCGACCAGGGCGACGGCAGCCAGGAACGCCCCACCTACTGGTGCCCCACCTGTCAGACGGGCCCCGCCCCCGGCGCACCGCAGCGCTGGCGAGACCGGTACCCCCGTCGCACCGCCTGACGACGCGTCCGCCCCGTCACGCACCCGGTGTCCACCACGCCGGCGGCAGCCGAACCAGTCACCGAGTCCGGCCGATGCACCAAGTAATTGACGACCCGTCAGAAATGCTCGTACGGTCCTTCCATGCCCCTCACCCCGTACGACCTCACCGGCCGCACCGCCTTCGTCACCGGAGCCGGCGGCGGGATCGGCCGGGCCTCCGCCGTCCTGCTCGCCGAGGCGGGCGCGGCGGTGCACTGCGCCGACCGGGACGCGGACGGTCTGCACGGCACGGCGGAGCTGATCGAGAAGCGCGGCGGCACGGCCCGTACCCATGTCCTGGACGTCACCGACCGGGCGGCGCTGGCCGAGGCGGTCCGCTCCTGCGAGCGTCTGGACGTGATGGCGGCGATCGCCGGGATCATGCACAGCAGCCCCGTGCTGGAGACCCGCGACGAGGATCTCGACCGCGTACTGAACGTCAACTTCAAAGGCGTGCTGTACGCCTGCCAGGAGGCGGCCCGTCTGATGCTCGCCCGCGCCATGCGGGGCAGCATCGTCACCATGGCGTCCGGCGCGGTCGACACCGGCGGCCCCGGACTGCTCTGCTACGGCGCGGCGAAGGCGGCCGTGGTCCAGCTGACCAAGACGCTGGCCGGCGAGGTCGGACGGCACGGCATCCGGGTCAACGCGATCGCGCCGGGCTGGATCCGCACCCCGATGACCGACCGGCACGACCGCGAGGCGCAGGTGCACACCGAGGGCGTGATGGCCCGGATGTCACCGCTGGGCCGGGTCGGTGAGCCGGAGGACGTCGCTCACGCGGTGCTGTATCTGGCGTCGGACGCGTCGGCGTTCACGACCGGTCAGATACTTCGCCCGAACGGGGGTGTGGCGATGCCCTGGTAGTGCCGCCCGCACGCCAGGCGGCCACCCAGCGCCCCGCCGGTAGCAGACCGGTCGCCTGCCCCTCCGGCACACAGTGCACCGGCAGCAGGCTCAGCCCCCATCCGCCGGCCACGACGGCGCCTTCCACAATGCCCGCGCCGTGCCCCAGGGCGATCCTCAGCACCGCCCACCACCACACGGCCCCCAGAGCCGGGAGGGCCACCCAGCGCACTATCCGTCCCACCATGCCCGCCACCACCTCCCGCCGGACGCTAGACCGCCGCACCGGCCACGCGGGAGGCGCACCGAGGGCTCACGGATGCAGCAGCGAAAGCAGCCCGTCCGGGAGCGCCCGATCCCGGCCGAACCGCTTACGCGTTCTCCGCCTGGAACATCCAGTGGTGCTTCTCCAGATCAGCGGTGATCTGGATGAAGATGTCCTGGGACACCGGATCCGGCTCCCCCGTCGCGCCCACGCGCTCCCGCATCCGGGTGATCACGGCACCCAGGGCGTCCACCATGGTCCCGACGGCGTCCGTGTCCTTGATCCACCCCGCCGGGCTGGTCTTGATGCCGCTGCCGGAGGAGACCGTGACGGCGCGCCCGTCGGGCGGCACGCCGAGGGCCGAGGCCCGCTCGGCCACGGTGTCGGAGTGGGTGCGGGCCGAGGCGACGACCTCGTCGAGCTGGAGGTGGATGGAGCGGAAGCGGGGCCCGACGACGTTCCAATGGATCTGCTTGGCGACCAGCGACAGATCCACCAGGTCGACCAGAGCGCCCTGCAGCGCCTCGGCCACGGTCTTCAGGTCCGCGTCGGCCAACGGGCTCTTCACGACGTACATCCGCTTCCTCCGGTGCTTCTGCCCCGTCACGTCCCTCCACCATGACGGCACCGACCGAGCCCGGCAAACGGGAGCAAAAGTGACGCAAGTCGCATTCGTGACCGGTAAAACGAAAGCCCCGGCGGCGCTCCCGGGTTCGTCCCGAGAAGCCCGGCCGGGGCCTCACACGTTCGCTAGACCGCGCACGCGTACGTCACGCGGCGACCACGTCCACCGCCTCCGCGGGCGCCTTGATGGTCACCCGTTCCGGTGGCACACCGGTCACCGACACCGAACCCAGCATCGGACGGACCGGGGTGGGCACGGGCTCGGTGGCCCGGGCGGACTGGGCCAGTTCGGCGAGCGCCAGCTCGTCGCTCACTTCCCGCATGAGTTCCGACATCCGTACGTCCAGCGCGTCGCAGATGGCGGCGAGCAGCTCGGAGGAAGCCTCCTTCTGCCCCCGCTCCACCTCGGAGAGATAGCCGAGTGAGACTCGGGCGGACGAGGAGACTTCGCGCAGAGTACGGCCCTGGCGTTGGCGCTGCCGACGCAGCACGTCACCCAGCAGGCGACGGAGCAGAATCATCGGTGGCTCCCTCCTCGGACCGCGTAGCCGCATCCTTCTCGCCCCACCGTACCGCCTTGCGCCGCGGCCGTGCGGGGAGCGATGTCGTGTTCACTCAGGGCTGCAAACATCAAAACCCCCCGTTCCGTTCCGTATCCTGTGCCCGCTCATTCCCGGTCTGTTCGCCCGCAAGCTCCTTCAGAAGCAGTGCGAGTACGCTCCGTACACTCTCCATACGAATTTCCGCACGGCTGCCGTTCAACCGCAGGGCCTCCACTTTTCCGCCACCGGCGGAACCGAGGCGGTCCGTGAGCGGTCCGTCGACGGCCACGAAGACCGTGCCGACCGGCTTGCCGTCCTGTGGGTCGGGGCCGGCGACTCCGGTGGTGGCGACGCCCCAGTCGGCGCCCAGCGCCTTCCGTGCTCCGGCTGCCATCTGGCCTGCGACCTGCGGATCGACCGCTCCTCGCTGGGCCAGCAGGGTGGCGTCGACACCCAGCAGCTCATGCTTCAGCTCGGTGGCGTACGCGGTGACCGAGCCCCGGAACACCTTGGACGCTCCGGGCACTGCTGTGATCTCCGCCGCCACCAGGCCACCGGTGAGCGACTCGGCGACGGCAAGGGTCTCGCCCCTCACGGTCAGTAGTCGCACCAGTTCGGTGGCCGGTGAGCTCACGCTTCCTTCTCCTCCAACGCTGCCGCACGCTCGGCGATTCCCCTTCGGCGCAGCACAATGGCTTGTCTTACGTAGTCGAGGCCGGTGACGACGGTGAGGACGACTGCTGCGGCCATCACCCAGAACCTCAGAGTGGCCAGCCAGCCCGTCAGCGCCAGGACGTACATCCCGACGGCCACTCCCTGGGTGAGGGTCTTGAGCTTGCCCCCACGACTGGCCGGGATCACTCCGTAGCGAATGACCAGAAAACGCAGCAGCGTGATACCGAGTTCCCGGCCGAGGATGACGCCCGTCACCCACCACGGCAGGTCGCCCAGGCCCGACAGACAGATGAGCGCCGCCCCCATGATGGCCTTGTCGGCGATGGGGTCGGCGATCTTCCCGAAGTCGGTGACCAGGTTGTACGTGCGCGCCAGATGCCCGTCGAACAGGTCGGTGATCATGGCGACGGCGAAGGCCGCCCAGGCCAGCGAGCGCCAGGCCGGGTCGTAGCCGCCGTTCGCCAGCATCAGCGCCACGAAACCGGGGACGAGGACCAGCCGGAGCATGGTCAGCAGATTGGCGACGTTCCAGACGCTGGCCTGGTTGACGGCCGCAGCCGCGATCTTCCCGCCGCGCGGTGCCCTGCCGCCGCCCTCGGGACCTGAGGCAGAACCGGAGACCTCGGAGGCAGCGCCGTCTGCAGCGGCGGCGGGCCCCCGGGCGCCGTGCGCGCCGGAGGAGCCGCCCGCGGCGGATGCCGGGACTCCGGTCATCTGCCCGCCTCCTCACGACACGCGAGCGAGCCGGTCAGCGGCTCGGCCACCAGGTCGACACCTTCCGTACCGACCACCTTTGCCTCGACCATACGTCCGACGGTCAGGCCTTCGCCGCTCGTGAGGAGCACCTGGCCGTCGGTCTCGGGCGCCTGGTGTGCGGCGCGGCCGTACACGCCCTCTTCCTCGTCGACGGACTCGACCAGGACGCGAACCGTGTCGCCGACGCGCTCCTCGGCGCGCTGCGAGACGAGTTCCTCGGCCAGCCGGGACACCCGCGCAAGGCGCTGGGCGACGACGTCCTCGTCGAGCTTGTCGTCGTACGTCGCCGCCTCCGTGCCCTCCTCGTCGGAGTAGCCGAAGACACCGATGGCGTCCAGGCGGGCGCCGTTCAGGAAGCGCTCCAGCTCGGCCAGGTCCGCCTCGCTCTCGCCGGGGAAGCCGACGATGAAGTTGGAGCGCACGCCGGCCTCGGGGGCCTTGGAGCGGATCGTGTCGAGCAGTTCCAGGAAGCGGTCGGTGTCGCCGAAGCGGCGCATGGCGCGCAGCACGTCGGGCGCGGAGTGCTGGAAGGACAGGTCGAAGTACGGGGCGACCTTCGGGGTGGAGGTCAGTACGTCGATCAGGCCGGGGCGCATCTCGGCCGGCTGCAGGTAGCTCACCCGCACCCGCTCGATGCCGTCGACCTCGGCCAGCTCCGGCAGCAGGGACTCCAGCAGGCGGATGTCGCCCAGGTCCTTGCCGTAGGACGTGTTGTTCTCGGAGACGAGCATGATCTCCTTCACACCCTGCTCGGCCAGCCAGCGGGTCTCGTTCAGCACATCGCTGGGGCGGCGGGAGATGAAGGAGCCGCGGAAGGACGGGATGGCGCAGAAGGAGCAGCGCCGGTCGCAGCCCGACGCGAGCTTGACCGAGGCGACCGGGGAGCCGTCCAGGCGGCGGCGCAGGGGCGCGCGCGGACCGGAGGCGGGCGCGACGCCCTCCGGGAGGTCGGCCGGGGCGTGGCCGGGCAGCGCGACGGAGGCGGCCGATTCCTGACGCTCGGCCGGGCTGATCGGGAGCAGCTTGCGGCGGTCGCGCGGGGTGTGGGAGGCGTGGATGCCGCCGGACAGGATGGTCTGCAGGCGGTCGGAGATGTCCGCGTAGTCGTCGAAGCCCAGCACGCCGTCGGCCTCGGGCAGCGCCTCGGCCAGCTCCTTGCCGTACCGCTCGGCCATACAGCCCACCGCCACGACGGCCTGGGTTCTGCCGTGATCCTTGAGGTCGTTGGCCTCGAGGAGGGCGTCGACGGAGTCCTTCTTCGCGGCCTCGACGAAGCCACAGGTGTTGACCACGGCGACGTCGGCGTCCGCGGCGTCCTCCACGAGCTGCCAGCCGTCCGCCTCCAAACGGCCTGCGAGCTCCTCGGAGTCCACCTCGTTACGGGCGCAGCCGAGAGTGACAAGGGCGACGGTACGGCGTTCAGGCATGGGCTCAAGACTACTTCGTCTCACCGACAGCCCACGTCGACGGGGTCAGGGCCTCCCCGGCGGACCCTGCCGATCTCGGCGGCCAACCCCGTCACACGGCTCTTCCTGAAGGGCCGCCTAGCCCGCGACGGGGTCGCCCTTCGTGTAGGTGAGGCGTTCCACCGCGCCCGGCTGGAAGTTGTCGTCGATCTTCTTGCCGTTGACGTACAGCTCGATCGCCCCGGCGTCGCCGAGGATCAGGTTGATCTTGGAACTGTCCTGGAAGGTCTTGGACTGGCCCTTCTTCAGCAGCCCGTCGAAGAGCATCCGGCCGTTGTGGTCCTTGGCCGAGATCCAGCTGCGTCCGCCCGGCGCGCTGACCTGGACGGTCACCTTGTCCTGGGGGGCGGCGGCGATGGCGCTGTCGGAGGGCTCGGTGCTCGGCGCGGCAGGCTTGCCCTTCTTCGGCGTGGGCGAGGCGGACTTGCTCGCGGCGGGTGTACCGCTGCCCTCGGCGACCTGTGACTTCGCATCGTTTCCGGAGCCGCCGCCCCTGACCGCGGTGAAGCCGACGAAACCGATCACGACGACGATCGCGGCGACCATGGCCGCCGTCCAGTTCGGGCCGCGCCGCTCGGGCCGGATGCGCTCCGCCTCGAACAGGGGTGCGGCCGGAGTGGGCGCGGGACGGCCGCCGTGCTCGGCGTCGTACTGGGCGATCAGCGGGGCGGGATCGAGGCGGACGGCCCTGGCCAGCGTGCGGATGTGCCCGCGGGCGTACACATCGCCGCCGCACGGGGCGAAGTCGTCCGCCTCGATGGCGTGCACGATGGCGATACGGACACGAGTGGCGCTGCTGACGTCGTCCACGGTGAGCCCGGCCGCGATCCGCGCCTGCTGCAGGGCACGGCCCACGGAGACATGGGCCTTTCGGGATTCGTCGGGGAACGGACGCTCGTCTTCAGGGGAGTTGCCGATGGACACGGGGGCGCCTTTCGAGCGTGTAGCCACCTGTGCTGGAAGCTCAGTCTAGGGGTGGGACGAAAGGGTGGGGCAACCGGGCGGTGGGACTTTGTACGCCATCGGAACGGCCGGACGCACCGAGGGCTTGACAGGCAGATACCCCATGATGGGACTACTACCTGTCCTCTCGCTCAACTGGACGTACGACAAAGGGAAACGGTTGCCCGCCGTTCTCTAACAGGTGGATCACGGCGATCCGGCCACCCGGCGCAAGCCGCGACCGGCGGACGGCCCTTCGCCCCTGCCCCTAGTCCCCGGACTCCCCGCGGATCACGGCGAGCACGCCGTCCAGCTCGTCGGGCTTCACAAGTACGTCACGCGCCTTGGAGCCTTCGCTCGGTCCCACGATGTTGCGGGACTCCATGAGATCCATGAGCCGCCCGGCCTTGGCGAAGCCGACCCGCAGCTTGCGCTGGAGCATGGAGGTCGACCCGAACTGGGTGGAGACGACCAGCTCGGCCGCCTGGCACAGCAGGTCGAGGTCGTCGCCGATGTCCTCGTCGATCTCCTTTTTCTGCTTGGTGCCGACCGTGACGTCGTCACGGAAGACGGGCGCCATCTGGTCCTTGCAGTGCTGGACGACGGCGGCGACCTCGGCCTCGGTGACGAACGCGCCCTGCATTCGGGTGGGCTTGTTCGCGCCCATCGGCAGGAACAGGCCGTCGCCCTTGCCGATGAGTTTCTCGGCGCCGGGCTGGTCGAGGATGACCCGGGAGTCGGCGAGCGAGGAGGTGGCGAAGGCCAGCCGGGAGGGCACGTTGGCCTTGATGAGACCCGTCACGACGTCCACCGAGGGCCGCTGGGTGGCGAGCACCAGGTGGATGCCGGCCGCACGTGCGAGCTGCGTGATGCGCACGATGGCGTCCTCGACGTCGCGCGGGGCGACCATCATCAGGTCGGCCAGCTCGTCCACGATCACCAGCAGGTACGGGTACGGCTGCAGCTCCCGCTCGCTGCCCTCGGGCGGCTTGACCTTGCCCTCGCGGACGGCCTGGTTGAAGTCGTCGATGTGCCGGTAGCCGTAGGCCGCGAGGTCGTCGTAGCGCAGGTCCATCTCGCGTACGACCCACTGCAGCGCCTCGGCGGCCCGCTTGGGGTTGGTGATGATCGGCGTGATCAGGTGCGGGATGCCCTCGTAGGCGGTCAGCTCGACCCGCTTGGGGTCGACCAGGATCATCCGGACGTCCTCCGGGGTCGCCCGCATCATGACCGAGGTGATCAGGCAGTTGATGCAGGACGACTTGCCGGAGCCGGTGGCACCGGCGACCAGCATGTGCGGCATCTTCGCCAGCGAGTGCATCACGTACCCGCCCTCGACGTCCTTGCCGAAGGCGACCAGCATCGGGTCGTCGTCCTCGGCGGACTCCGCGAGGCGCAGCACGTCGCCGAGGTTGACCATCTCCCGGTCGGTGTTCGGGATCTCGATGCCCACCGCCGACTTGCCGGGGATGGGGCTGATGATCCGCACGTCGGGGCTGGCTACGGCGTACGCGATGTTCTTGGTCAGCGCGGTGATGCGCTCGACCTTCACGGCGGGGCCGAGCTCGACCTCGTACCGGGTGACCGTCGGGCCGCGCGTGAAGCCGGTGACGGCGGCGTCGACCTTGAACTCGGTGAAGACCTGGGTGAGCGAGGCGACGACCGCGTCGTTGGCCTCGCTGCGCGCCTTGCCGGGGCCGCCGCGGGTGAGGAGGTCCAGCGACGGCAGCGCGTAGGTGATGTCCCCGGACAGCTGGAGCTGCTCCGCCCGTGGCGGCAGGTCGCGCGGCTGGTCGGGAGCCTTCTTGGTCAGATCGGGGACGATTCCGGGCTTGAGCTTCTCCTGCTTGGGTCGCGCGGCCGGGACCGGCGAGGGCGCGGGGGCCGGTGCCGGCACCGGCGTGGTCTCTTCGCGGTCGCCGACGCTGACGCCCTGGGTGAGGTCGGCGACCAGCGGGGAGGGCGGCATGCCGTGCAGCACCGCGCCGTCGAGCGCCGCGGCGGCGGCCGCCGCGACGTCCACGGCGTCCATCTGGCGCTGCGGATCCGGCTGGGGCACCGCCGAGCGCCGGGGACGGCCGCGGCGCTGCGAGAGGGCCTCCTCCTCGGCGCTCTCCGGGTCGTACGCCCGGGGGGCGGCCGAACGCTTGCGGGGGCGCGCGGGCAGCGCCTCGCGCCACTGGTCGTCGTAGCGCGCGTCGTCCTCGGTGTACTGCGGCGCCTCGTGGTCGTGCAGCACGCCCAGGCGTACGCCGAGCGCACGCAGCCGCTGCGGGATGGCGTTGACCGGAGTGGCGGTCACCACGAGCAGACCGAAGATCGTCAGCAGCACCAGCAGGGGTACGGCCAGCATCTCGGTCATGGTGTACGTCAGCGGGGTGGCCGCCGCCCAGCCGATGAGGCCGCCGGCGTCCCTTATGGCCTGCATGCCGTCGCTGCGCGCGGGTGAGCCGCAGGCGATGTGGACCTGGCCGAGCACGCCGATGACCAGCGCGGACAGGCCGATCACGATCCGTCCGTTGGCCTCCGGCTGCTCCGGGTGCCGGATGAACCGTACGGCGATCACCGCGAGCAGTATCGGCACCAGCAGGTCGAGCCGGCCGAAGGCACCGGTGACGAGGATCTCCACCAGGTCCCCGACGGGGCCCTTCAGATCGGCCCAGGTGCCGGCGGCGACGATCAGCGCGACGCCGAACAGCAGCAGCGCGATGCCGTCCTTGCGGTGGGCCGGATCGAGGTTCTTCGCGCCCTGCCCTATGCCGCGGAAGACGGCGCCGACGGCGTGCGCGAGGCCCAGCCAGAGGGCGCGCACGAGCCGGTACACGCCCCCGGTGGGGCTGGGTACCGGCTTGGGCGCGGCCTTCTTGGCCGGGGCTTTCTTGGCGGGCGCCTTCTTGGCCGGAGCCTTCTTCGCTGCGGCCTTTTTCGGGGCGGCCTTCTTCGCCGGAGCCTTCGCGGGAGCAGCCGCCTTCTTGGCGGGCTGCTTCTTGGCTGCGGAGGGACGTGAGGCCATGGGTGTGAGGTTACCGGGGGAGACGACAGCGGACACGTGTGCCCACAGCTTCACCCGTTCGTGTCGCCCTTGCCGGGGCGCGGAACTGACGCGCGCTCATGGGCAACCGCTGCCCGGGCGTATGTCAGTTCTGCGCCGGCACCGACGCACCGCCGGTGCCGGTGCCCGGCTCCAGGGCGTCGAGCGCTCGCCGCAATCCGGTGAGTTTGCGCTCCAGATGCGCCGCCGTGGCCACCGCGGCCGCATCCGCCGAATCGTCGTCCAGCTGCTTGGACAGCGCCTCGGCCTGCTCCTCGACGGCCGCGAGCCGCGCGGACAGCTCGGCCAGCAGCCCGGCGGACTCCTTGCCGCCGACCGCGCCCTTGCCGCCGCCCTCCAACTGCAGCCGCAGCAGTGCCGCCTGCTCGCGCAGCTGACAGTTCTTCATGTACAGCTCGACGAACACCGAGACCTTCGCGCGCAGCACCCACGGGTCGAACGGCTTGCTGATGTAGTCGACCGCACCTGCCGCGTAACCGCGGAAGGTGTGGTGCGGGCCGTGGTTGATCGCCGTGAGGAAGATGATCGGGATGTCCCGGGTCCGCTCGCGCCGCTTGATGTGCGCGGCGGTCTCGAACCCGTCCATTCCCGGCATCTGGACGTCCAGCAGAATGACCGCGAAATCGTCCGTGAGCAGTGCTTTGAGCGCTTCCTCCCCGCTCGATGCCCGCACCAGCGTCTGATCGAGCGCAGAGAGGATGGCCTCCAGCGCCAGCAGATTCTCCGGCCGGTCATCGACCAGGAGGATCTTGGCCTTCTGCACCATGGCCCGCCCTCCTCGCCCCGGCGGTACACCGGGCGCCGCCCCAGGGGACGACTCCCTTTCGCCGCCCGTCCTTGTGCCGGTCATCGTAGCCGCACCCCGCCTGTCGCCACACCCTGTCACCGCGATGTCACTGTGCACGTACCGGAAACGCGGCGGAGGCCGGGATGGTTCCCGGAATCCCGCATTCCCATACGTCTCCAGCCACCCTAAGCCGTCCGTGCGCAGTGACCTCAACCGGGCAACTCCCGACACGCGCCGAGGGTTCCCCGGCCGTTCACATCCCGGCGTGCCGATCGCGTCATTCCCCGCCCATCCACTGCTGCATCACCGCCAGCAGATGATCCGGGTCGACCGGCTTGGTCACGTAGTCGGAGGCACCCGACTCGATCGCCTTCTCCCGGTCGCCCTTCATCGCCTTCGCGGTCAGCGCGATGATCGGCAGCCCGGCGAACTGCGGCATCCTGCGAATCGCCGTGGTCGTCGCATAGCCGTCCATCTCCGGCATCATGATGTCCATCAGCACGACCGCCACGTCGTCGTGCTGCTCCAGCACCTCGATGCCCTCGCGGCCGTTCTCGGCGTACAGCACCGAGAGCCCGTGCTGCTCCAGGACGCTGGTCAGCGCGAACACATTGCGGATGTCGTCGTCGACGATCAGGACCTTCTCGCCGCCGAACCGCACCCCGCGCGCGAAGTGCGCCGTGCTCTCCTGCTCCGGGAGCGCCATCCGGTGCTCGGGCCGCTGCTCGCCCTGCGGAAGACTCCGCCGCCGGCGCCGGAAGAGCGCCGCGGGACCGTTCTGCGTCTCGCGGTACGACTTCACCTCGGCCGGGGTCTCGATCTCCACGGCGGACAGCTCCAAGGACTGCTCCGCCTCGGAGGCCAGCAGCTCGCCGGCCTCCAGCGGGGGCACGGACTGCTGGTAGCCCTGCGGCGGCAGTTCGCTCGGGTGCAGCGGCAGGTACAGCGTGAACGTCGAGCCGCGGCCCGGTTCGCTCTGCGCGTGGATCTCACCGCCGAGCAGCTGTGCGATCTCCCGGGAGATGGACAGACCGAGGCCGGTGCCGCCGTACTTGCGGCTGGTCGTGCCGTCCGCCTGCTTGAACGCCTCGAAGATCACCCGCATCTTGCTGGCCGCGATACCGATGCCGGTGTCCGTCACCGAGAACGCGATCAGCGGCGCGTCCGGATCGGTCAGCGAGCCGGCCTCCAGCAGCTGCTCCCGGATGCCCACCGGCACATCCGCGCCGGCCGGCCTGATCACCAGTTCCACCGACCCGGAGTCCGTGAACTTCACCGCGTTCGACAGCAGGTTGCGCAGCACCTGCAGCAGCCGCTGCTCGTCGGTGTGCAGGGTCGCCGGCAGCTCCGGGGAGACCCGTACGGACAGATCCAGGCCCTTTTCCGCGGTCAGTGGCCGGAAGGTGGCCTCCACGTAGTCCACGAGCTGGACGAGCGCGATACGCGTCGGCGAGACGTCCATCTTGCCCGCCTCGACCTTCGACAGGTCGAGGATGTCGTTGATCAGCTGGAGCAGATCCGAGCCCGCGCCGTGGATGGTCTCCGCGAACTCCACCTGCTTCGGCGAGAGATTGCCCTCGGCGTTGTCGGCGAGCAGCTTCGCCAGGATCAGCAGCGAGTTGAGCGGCGTACGCAGCTCGTGCGACATGTTGGCGAGGAACTCGCTCTTGTAGCGCATCGACACCGCGAGCTGCTCGGCGCGCTCCTCCAGAACCTGCCGGGCCTCCTCGATCTCGGTGTTCTTCACCTCGATGTCGCGGTTCTGCCGCGCCAGCAGCTCGGCCTTCTCCTCCAGTTCGGCGTTGGAGGCCTGCAGCGCCTTCTGCCGGTTCTCCAACTCGGCCGAGCGCTCGCGCAGTTGCTCCGTCAACTCCTGCGACTGCTTCAGCAGCTGCTCGGTCTTGGTGTTGACCGAGATGGTGTTGACGCTGGTCGCGATCATCTCGGCGATCTGGTTGAGGAAGTCCTTCTGGATCTGCGTGAACGGCGTGAAGGAGGCCAGCTCGATCACACCGAGCACATTGCCCTCGAACAGCACCGGCAGCACGATCACCTGCGCGGGCGGGGCCTCGCCGAGCCCCGAGGAGATCTTCAGATACCCGCTGGGCGCGTTCTCCACCAGGATGGTGCGCTTCTCCTGCGCGGCCGTACCGACCAGCGCCTCACCCGGCCGGAACGACGTAGGCATCGAGCCCATCGAGTAGCCGTACGAACCGAGCATGCGCAGCTCGTACCGGTCCTCGGCCTCGGCGCCCAGCTCCTGCCCCTCCATGAGGGACATCGCCACGAAGAACGCGCCGTGCTGGGCGGACACCACCGGCGTCAGCTCGCTCATGATCAGCGAGGCCACGTCCTCCAGGTCCCGGCGTCCCTGCATCAGCGCGGAGATACGGGCGAGGTTGCCCTTGAGCCAGTCCTGCTCCTCGTTGGCGATCGTGGTGTCGCGCAGGTTGGCGATCATCTTGTTGATGTAGTCCTGCAGTTCCTGGATCTCGCCGGAGGCGTCCACGTCGATCTTCAGGTTCAGGTCACCGCGGGTCACCGCGGTCGCCACGCGCGCGATGGCACGCACCTGCCGGGTCAGGTTCCCGGCCATCTCGTTCACCGACTCGGTGAGGTCCCGCCAGGTGCCGTCGACGTCACGCACGCGTGCCTGACCGCCGAGCTGCCCTTCCGTGCCCACTTCGCGCGCCACGCGCGTGACTTCCTCGGCGAAACTGGACAGCTGATCAACCATCGTGTTGATCGTCGTCTTCAGCTCAAGAATCTCGCCACGAGCGTCAATGTCGATCTTCTTGGTCAGGTCACCCTTGGCGATGGCCGTGGTGACCATGGCGATGTTGCGCACCTGGCCGGTCAGGTTGGACGCCATCTGGTTCACGGACTCGGTGAGGTCCTTCCAGGTGCCGGCCACACCCGGCACGTGCGCCTGACCGCCCAGGATGCCGTCCGTACCCACCTCACGGGCCACCTTGGTGACCTGGTCGGCGAACGAACTCAGCGTCTTGACCATCGTGTTGATGGTGTCGGCGAGCTGCGCCACCTCGCCGCGCGCCTCGATGGTGACCTGACGCGTCAGATCACCGTTGGCGACCGCCGCGGCCACCTGGGAGATGTTCCGCACCTGCATGGTCAGGTTGTTGGCCATCAGGTTGACGTTGTTGCTGAGGTCCTTCCAGATACCGGTGACGCCCGGCACATGCGCCTGGCCGCCCAGAATGCCCTCCGTGCCCACCTCACGGGCCACCCGGGTCACCTGCTCGGCGAAGCTGGACAGCTGATCAACCATGGTGTTGACCGTCGTGACCAGCTCAAGGATCTCACCCTTGGCGTCAACAGTGATCTTCTTCGACAGGTCACCCTTGGCGACCGCGGTCGTGACCTCGGCGATGTTGCGCACCTGGATCGTCAGGTTGTTCGCCATGAAGTTCACGGACTGCGTGAGGTCCTTCCAGGTGCCGGAGACACCCTGCACCTCGGCCTGACCGCCGAGGATGCCCTCCGTACCCACCTCGCGGGCCACCCGCGTGACCTCCTGCGCGAACGACGACAGCTGGTCCACCATCGTGTTCAGCGTGTTCTTCAGCTCCAGGATCTCCCCGCGCGCGTCCACGGTGATCTTCTGCGAGAGGTCACCGCGGGCCACGGCGGTGGCGACCTGCGCGATGTTGCGCACCTGGGCCGTCAGGTTGCCGGCCATGCCGTTCACCGAGTCGGTCAGGTCCCGCCACACACCGGCCACGCCGGGCACCTGCGCCTGGCCGCCCAGGCGGCCCTCCGTACCCACGTCGCGCGCGACCCGGGTCACCTGGTCGGCGAAGGCGGACAGCTGATCAACCATCGTGTTGATCGTGTTCTTCAGCTCAAGGATCTCGCCGCGCGCGTCAACATCGATCTTCTGCGACAGGTCACCGCGCGCCACGGCCGTCGTCACCTGGGCGATCTGACGCACCTGGGAGGTGAGGTTGCCGGCCATGAAGTTGACGGAGTCCGTCAGCTCCTTCCACGTGCCGGACACGCCGTCCACCCGGGCCTGACCGCCCAGCCGGCCCTCCGTACCCACGTCCCTGGCCATCCGCGTGACCTGGTCGGCGAAGCTCGACAGCTGGTCCACCATGGTGTTCACGGTGTTCTTCAGCTGGAGCATCTCGCCGGAGACGTCCACGGTGACCTTCTGGGACAGATCACCGTTGGCCACCGCCGTGGTCACCTGGGCGATGTTGCGCACCTGCCCGGTGAGGTTGCGGAACGCGGTGTTGACGGAGTCCGTCAGGTCCTTCCAGGCACCGGCCGCGCCCGGCACCTGCGCCTGACCGCCCAGCTCGCCCTCGACCCCGATCTCCCGGGCGACCCGCGTCACCTCGGCACCGAACGCCGACAGCTGGTCCACCATCCCGTTGACGGTGTTCTTCAGCTCCAGCATCTCGCCGGCCACGTCGACCGTGACCTTCTGCGACAGATCACCACTGGCCACGGCCGTCGTCACGGTCGCGATGTCCCGCACCTGAATGGTGAGGTTCCGGAACACCGTGTTGACGGAGTCCGTCAGGTCCTTCCACGTACCGGCCGCGCCGGGCACGTTCGCCTGGCCGCCCAGCCGGCCCTCCGCGCCGACCTCGTTCGCGACGCGCGTGACCTCGTCCGCGAAGATCCGCAGCGTCTCGGTCATCTGGTTGATCGTCTCGGCGAGCTGCGCCACCTCGCCACGCGCCGGAACCGTCACCTTGCGCGACAGGTCACCGTTGGCGACCGCGGTCGTGACCTGCGAGATCCCACGCACCTGCGCGGTCAGGTTGCCCGCCATCGTGTTGACGGAGTCGGTCAGCTCCTTCCAGACACCGGCCACACCCGGCACCTGCGCCTGACCGCCCAGGATGCCCTCGGTGCCCACCTCACGGGCCACCCGCGTCACCTCGGACGAGAACGACGACAGCTGCTCCACCATCGTGTTGACGGTGTTCTTCAGCTCCAGCATCTCGCCCGCGACATGCACGGTGACCTTGCGTGACAGATCACCGCGCGCGACCGCCGTCGTCACCAGCGCGATGTCGCGCACCTGTGCGGTCAGCCGGTTGGCCATCGTGTTGACGGACTCGGTCAGGTCCTTCCACGAACCCGACATACCGCGCAACTGGGCCTGACCGCCGAGCTTGCCCTCGGTGCCGACCTCGCTGGCCACGCGCGTGACCTCGTCCGTGAACGTCGACAGCTGGTCGACCAGGTTGTTGACGGTACGGCCGACCTTGAGGAACTCTCCCCGCAGCGGATGCCCCGTACCGTCGTCCGGTGCCTGCGTCCGCAGCTCCATCCGCGGCGACAGATCACCCTCGGCCACGGCCGTGAGCACCCGGCCGACCTCCGAGACCGGCCAGACGAGATCGTCCACCAGCGCGTTGGAGGCGTCGATCGCGGACGCCCAGGAGCCCTCACAGGCCCCCGTCTCCAGTCGTTCCGTGAGTTTTCCCTCACGGCCCACCATGCGCCGCACCCGGGACAGCTCACCGGTCAGATGCAGATTCCGGTCGGCCACCTCGTTGAAGACGGCCGCGATCTCCGACATCACCCCGTCCCCGGAGACGGTGAGCCGCTTGCGGAAGTTCCCGTCCCGCATCGAGACGAGAGCCGCCAGCAGCCGGTTCAGGGCAGCCGTGTCCACTTCCGTGGTGCCGCCGCGCCTGCCCAGGGACGGTCCGCCTTTCGCGCGCGTCTTCGTGCCACGCGTCGCCGCGCCAGACTCCACTGTGTCCCTCCCGGAGGGGTAGACCGTTACTGCTGTGCTCGGCCGCTTCCGCCCGGCGTGCCGGTCGTCGACATACCGGTTACTTCTGCGTACCTGTTACTTCTGCGTATCTGTTACTGCTGCGTATTTCTGCCAGACGAGATCCGGCCACACCAGGGGCTGCTGCCCGCCGTGCACGGAACACACGCAGCCCGACCCGACCTTCATCAGAAGCCTGCCCAGTGTTTCACCCTGCCCGAACCAGGCCATAACAGTTCGGCAGCTTCGCACATCGTCCGCACACCCTGGGGGGTAAACACCGGCGACCGGCACCCGCTCGGACGGCGAAGGTAAGTAACCTTGCATGCGGCTGTCCAGCCGCACCGGTCCGACCGGCCTGGGCGGTGGCACGAGAACGAGCGGGCATCGGAGGGGCAGCCGCAGACCATGACCACCGGAGTCATCCCCGGGGAACAGCCCCCGGAGCCACAGCCGACGGACGCGCTGATGCCGCACCAGCGGAGCGAGCCGGCCGGCCACGCAGCCCTGCACGTAGACAACCGGCCGAGGAGTTCTGTGATCACCGCGCGCGCGGCCGCCACCTTCGAGCCCGTCGGGCGATCGGTCGCGACCGCCCGGTCCTTCGTCCGCGACACCCTGCAGGGCTGGGGCTTCGCCGACATCGTCGACGACGCCGTCGTCCTCACCAGCGAGCTCGTGACGAACGCCGTCGTCCACGCGGGCACGCACGCGGACGTCCTGTGCCTGCGCACCGAGGACGGCGTGCGCATCGAGGTCTCCGACCGCTACCCCGAGCGTGAGGTCCCCCTCCAGAACAGCGTCGCCGCGATGGGCAGCCCCGACCGCGAGGGCGGCCGCGGACTCCAGCTGTGCGCGGCCCTGGCCACCCGCTGGGGCGTCGACTACACGCCCACCCACAAGAACGTCTGGTTCCAGCTCAACCTCCCCGAACGCGTGGTCGGCACCCGAACCGCCGGCCCGTCCCTGCCCGCCGACCTGCTCCCGCTGGCAGACGGCCGGGTCCGCGTCGCCGTCGTCCAGGTCGACCGCAAGGGTTCCATCACCTCCTGGAACGAGGACGCCGAGGACCTCTTCGGCCATACGGCCGGCGAAGTCGTCGGCAGGCCCCTCGCCGAACTCGCGGCCTGGCCGCACACTCCCGGCACCGGCACCGGCGTGGCCGAGGCCCTCCAACTCTCCCGCTGGGAGGGCAGCTACGGCATCCGCGGCGCCGACGGCCGGGTGGCCCCGGTCTACGCCTCCCACCTGCGGGTCCGCGACACGGGCGGCGAACCCTCCACCGTGTGCCTGATGGTCCGCGACCACGAACGCGCCGTCCTGCAGACCCCGTCGCGCGTCCCGGCCGGCGACCAGAACCAGACCTCTGACGGGCAGAGCGCCGACCCCTTCGAGGTGTTCATCGGCTCCCCCGCCCCGGACGACCTCGACGGCCTGCTGCAGCGCACCGTGGAGCGCGCCCGCGACATGCTCGACGGAGACTCCGCGTTCCTGCTGCTGGCCACCGACGACGAGACCGAGCTGGAAGTACGCGCGTCCACCGGCCTGCCCTCCGCCCGCCAGCGCTTCGCGCGCGTGCCCGTCGAGGCCGGCCCCGGCCGCTACGGCTCCGCACGCATGCCGGCCGTCCACGACGACCTCGCATCCGTCCCCGGGGCCGTACCACTGCTGAACGGCACGGGCATGCGCTCGGTCGTCACGGTCCCGCTGAAGGTCGAGGGCCGCCTGACCGGCTCGCTCGGCGTCGCCGCCGAGGCACCCGGCCGGTACTCCAACGAGGAGGCACTGCGCCTGCAGTTCGCCGCCGACCGCATCGCCCTGGCCGTCGAGTCGGCCCGCCTGGGCGAGCTGGAGCGGCTGCGCCGCGGCTCCCTGAGCTTCCTCGTCGAGGCCTCCGACCTGCTGGCCGGCACCCTGGACCGCGACCAGACGCTGGCCCTGATGGCCCAGATGACGGTCCCCACCCTGGCCACCTGGTGCGCTGTCTACACGATCGCCGACCAGGCCTCGGAGCCGTACCTCTCGTACGTCCTGCACGAGGACGAGGAACTGATCGACGGCATCAAGTCGTTGCTCTCCAAGATCCAGCCCCCGGACCCGGTGCCGACGCCCGGCGCCCGCGTCTGGACGACCCCCGCCGAGGTCGCCCACCAGGCCGCCCTGCGCAGCTCGATGCGCAGCCTCGGCCTCGCCGGCGGACCCACGCACCAGATCTCCGCGGGCATCGGCCCCACCCTCGCCACGGCCTCCGCGGTGGGCGGCGAGACGGTCGTGCTCCCGCTCGTCGCCCGCAACCGCGTCATCGGCATGCTGGTCCTCGGCAAGCCCACCGACGAACACTTCCGCCAGGAGATCCTGGAACTCGCCGAAGACCTCTCCCGCCGGGCCGCCCTCGCCCTGGACAACGCCCGTCTCTACTCGGAGCGCACGGCCATCAGCCAGGCCCTCCAGCGCAGCCTGCTCCCGCCGGGCACACCGCACATCGACGGCGTCGAGGTCGAGGTCATCTACCGCGCGGCCGGCGAGGGCAACGAGGTCGGCGGTGACTTCTACGACCTCTTCCCCATCGGCAACGGCGCCTACGGCTTCGCCATCGGCGACGTGTGCGGTACGGGCCCGAACGCGGCGGCGGTCACCGGCCTCGCCCGGCACGCCCTGCGCCTGCTGGCCCGCGAGGGCCTCAGCGGCCCCGCCGTCCTGCAGCGCCTCAACTCCGCGATCCTCGACGAAGGCGACCGCAGCCGCTTCCTGACCCTCCTGTACGGCGAGATGCGCCCACAGGAGGACGGCAGCGCCGAGCTGAAGGTGGTCTGCGCCGGGCACCCGCTGCCGCTGCGTCTGCGCCAGGACGGCACGGTCACGGCGGCCGCCGAACCGCAGCCGCTGCTGGGCGTGATCGAGGACCTGGAGCTGCACGAGGAGACCGTCACCCTCGACCCCGGTGACGTGCTGCTCTGCGTCACCGACGGCGTCACCGAACGCCGTGAGGGCACACGCATGCTGGGCGACGACGGCCTCGCCGACGTTCTCACGACGTGCACGGGGCTGACGGCGGGCGCGGTCGCGGCACGCATCATGCGCGCGGTGGAACGCTTCGCGTCGGACGCCCCGTCGGACGACATGGCGATTCTGGCGATGCGCGTCCCGGGAATCCACAAGGACGTGTGAGGAAGCACGAAAAAGGCCCACCCGGAAGGGTGGGCCTTTTTGTTGGAGCCCCCAAACGGAATCGAACCGTTGACCTTCTCCTTACCATGGAGACGCTCTGCCGACTGAGCTATAGGGGCCGGTCGTTTTCGAGGTTTCCCTCGCGGCGACGAAGAAACTGTACCCCGAGCAGGCCCGAGTTCCCAAATTCGTTCGGGCACCCGCTCAGAAGGCAGGCTGGAGGAGGCCCCCGAGGGCATTGCAGGCGGACACGATCCGCTGCATCTCCCGCTTGGTGAGCGAGGCGTCCACGGGCAGTGTCAGTGTCTCGTCGGCGGCCAGCTCGGTCTCCGGCAGGGACACGCACCGACGGAACTCCGGCAGCCGGTGCACCGGCGTCTTGACCGGCACTCGGCACTCAACTCCCTTGGCCCGCAAAGCCAACGCGAAGGCGTCCCGGTCCGGCCGGCCATTTCCCGGCACCCGCACGACGTACTGCTGATACGTGTGCCCGTCACCACCGTCCGGCGTCCGTACGCCCTTCAACTTGGCGTCGAGATACGCGGCCCGTTCCCTGCGCTGCGCTGTCTCGTCGTACGGCGCCTCGGACTCACCCTGCTCCAGCACCAGCAGCCCGTACCGCTGCCCCAGCGCGTGCAACCGCCCCAGATCGGCTCCCCGTCCGAAGCGGTGTACGACAACGACGGCGGCCGTACGGGGAGTTACGGCTGCCTCGACAGCACCGGGATCGAGGCAGTACGTCACGGGATCTATGTCGGCGAACACCGGGAGCGCACCGGCCAGGGCCACGGCCTCGGCGACCTCGACGTTCCCGAAGGCCGGCACGACGACCTCGTCACCGACTCCGACACCGGCGGCCCTGAGCATTGCAGCAGTTCCCATGTGCTGGATGCTGGGTGCGCGACGTGAACGACACGTTAAGGAAAACATAAAAAGGTCGGACCCCGAACCAAAGTTCAGGATCCGACCTTTTTGAAGAATTGTTCGGCGGCGTCCTACTCTCCCACAGGGTCCCCCCTGCAGTACCATCGGCGCTGTGAGGCTTAGCTTCCGGGTTCGGAATGTAACCGGGCGT
>NZ_JBVIDS010000015.1:0-278189 GCF_055572255.1 Streptomyces sp. NPDC030799
TCAACGCCCACAAGGCGGGCACCATCAAGGGCCTGACCGCCGAGGTCGGCGCCTCCCTCACCTCCGGCGCCCCGATCTGCGAGATCAAGGACTGAGCTCAGCGCCTCCCGCTCCCGCTCCCGGGCGCGGGCCCCTCCAGGGCGAGGAGGAGTGTCTTGAGGTCACGGTTGAGGCGGCGCTGGGTGTCCCCGTCGAGCGAGGCCAGGGCCTGCGACTCGGTCCTGGTCTTGGTCAGGAAGACATCCAGCGCCCGCTTCTCGCCCTCGGGCGTCAGACAGACCAGGACCTGGCGGCGGTCCTCGGGAACGACCTCCCGGCGTACCCAGCCCTTTCGCTCCAGCGCGGCCACACGCTTGGTGACCGCTCCCGTGGTGAGCTGCATGCTGTCCTGCAGCACACCCGCCGTGACCTGGTACGGCGGCCCGGAGCGCCGCAGCGAGGCCAGCAGTTCCAGCTCCCACGGCTCGATGCCGAAGGCGGAGAGCTCTCGCCGCAGGTGTGTCTCCAGATGGTGCGCGACGCGCTGCAGGCGCATGCACAGCTCCTTGGAGGTGAGGTCCGCGACCGGCGAGACCTGGGCCACCTGTCTCATGATCGCTTCGATCCGGTCGGCCGGTTGCTGGGGGTCCGTCATGGGTCTAGTCTAGCGACGCGTAGTTATCTTCCTGGTCGTTAAATGACTGGTGATAAGTACGCGACCGACGACGGCAATGCGTGAATGAGGTGCTGGCAGCGATGACGGACACGGGAACCGCAACGAGGCCGCTTGAGGGCAAGGTCGCACTGGTGACGGGGGGAAGCCGCGGGATCGGGGCGGCCACCTCCCTCGCGCTCGCCGACCAGGGCGCCGATGTGGTGCTCACCTACCGCAGCTCGCTGGACGAGGCCACGTCCGTCGCCCAGGCCTGCGAGGCCAAGGGCGTCAAGGCCACCGTCCTCCAGGCGGACCTGGACGACCCGGCGTGCCCGCAGGCCCTGGTCTCCGCGGTGAGCGAAACGGTGCCGCAGCTCGACGTCGTGGTCAGCAATGCCTGCGCCTCCTACCCGCGCAAGCCGCTGCCCCAGCTGGACCCGGACGCGCTCGGCGCCAAGGTCCGCGCCGACGTCGTCCTGCTGCACCACCTCGCCACCGCCTTCGTGCCCCCGATGCGGGAGCGCGGATTCGGCCGCCTGGTGGTCATCTCCAGTGGCTCCTCCTGGGGCCCGACCGCGCCCGGACTGGCCGCCCACGGAGTGACCAAGGCCGCTCTGGAGGCATATGTCCGCTACGCCGCCGACGAGCTCGGCGGCCCGGGCGTCACCATCAACGGCCTCGCGCTGGGCTTCGTGCAGACCCAGGCGAGCGCGGCGGTGCCGCAGCCGGCCCGCGAGGCGCTGGCCCGGGCCACCCCGGCCGGTCGCCTGGGCACCCCGCAGGACATCGCCGGTGCGGTGACCCTGCTCACCCAGCCCACCGCGGAGTGGATCAACGGCACCACCATCCCCGTCACCGGTGGCCTCAACTACCCGCTGAACCTCTTCCGGGTCAGCGGCGGCCACTGACCCGGGCACCACGGACGCGAACCATGCCGCAGACGTCCACCGCCCCGCCCGAGGCGGGCAACCGGGACGACCGCCCGCCGGCCCGCTGGGCCCACCGGGTGGTCATCCCGCTCCGTGCCGTGTCCCTCGCCTTCACCGTCGACACCGTGATCCAGGCCGTGCTCGCCGGCCAGTTCGTCAACGGCGACGTCGGACTGCTGTCCGTCCACGAACTCAACGCGCGCGTCCTCACCTTCATGCTCGTGGCGGCGACCGTGCTGGCCACAGTGGCCTGGCGGGCCCGGGCCGCGCGGGTCTGGCCGGCCGTCCTCGGGGCCGTTCTGATCCTGCTGGTGGTCCTGGAGCAGCTGGCCGGCTACCAGCGGGCGCTCGCCGTGCACATCCCGCTCGGCGTCGCGATCACCGGCGGTGCCGCCATGCTGGCGGTCTGGGCCTTCACCCTCACCCGCCCGGTGCGGGAGCTCAAGTCGCTCCGGGAGGGCCGGCGGTGACCGCGCGGTTCTCCCGCCGCGGCCTCCTCGGACTGGCGGCGGGCGGGGCCGCCGCGGCGGCCGTGGGCGGTCTCACCGGCTGCGGGACGGACGACGGGACGACGGGGGCGCAGCTGCGCAGCGAACTCCCGCTGCCGCGGCCGTTCACCGTGCCGCTGACCCTTCCCGACGAGGCGTCACCACTGCCGCGGGCCAAGGCCGGCCCCGACGCCGGGTACGACGTGTACCGGGTGACGCAGCGCCCCGCCGAGCTGGAGATCCTGCCCGGAGTGCGCACCCCCGTCTGGTCCTACGGCGGGTCCTTCCCCGGCCCGACCTTCCGTGGCCGCTCCGGGCGCCCGGTCCGGCTGCGGATCGACAACGCCCTTCCCCGCCCGACCTCCACGCATCTGCACGGCGGGGTCACTCCCCCCTCCTCGGACGGCTATCCGACGGACCTGCTGCACCCCTCCTCGGGAGCGCGCGCCTACACCTATCCGCTCCGGCAGCGCGCCGCGACGCTCTGGTACCACGACCACCGCATGGACTTCAGCGGTCCGCAGGTCTGGCGCGGGCTCGCCGGGTTCTTCCTGGTGCACGACGAGGAGGAGGACGCGCTGCCGCTGCCGAGGGGCGAGCGCGAGCTTCCGCTGCTGCTGGCCGACCGGTCCTTCGCCGCCGATGGCTCGTTCCGCTACCCGTCGACGGACCCCACCCTGAGCCACACCCCCGGCGTCGAGTCGGCGTACATGGACGGGGTGCTCGGCGATGTGCAGCTGGTCAACGGCCGGCCGTGGCCGTACCGGGAGGTCACCGCCACCCGCTACCGGCTGCGCCTGCTCAACGGCTCCAACGCCCGCCGCTACCGGCTGGCCCTGCGCGCCTCGAACGGCCGCTCGCTGCCCTTCGTCCAGATCGGCAGCGACCAAGGGCTGCTCGCCCGTCCGCAGACGCTGGAAACACTCACCCTCACCCCCGGCGAGCGCTTCGACGTGGTGGTCGACTTCTCCGCCTGCTCCGCAGGGACCGAGGTCACCCTCGTCAACGCCCTCGCCGACGGGCCGATGCGGAACGTGCTGCGCTTCCGCGTCACCGGCCCGGCCCGCGACGACAGCACGATCCCCACCCGGCTGTCGTCCTTCCGGCCGCTGACCACCGCACAGTCCGTGGCGACCCGGCACTTCGACTTCCGGCTGGCCACGGACGGCATGTGGACCATCAACGGCCGCCCCTTCGACCCCGGCGGGGTCTGGGCCGAACCGCGTCTGGGCACCGTCGAACTCTGGCGGCTGACCAGCGACTTCCACCACCCCGTCCATCTGCACCTGGCGCACTTCCAGGTGGTGTCCCGAGCGGGCGGCCCACCCGAGCCGAAGGACCGCGGCTGGAAGGACACGGTGGATGTGCGTCCGTACGAGGTGGTCGAGATCCTGGCCCGCTTCGACGGCCACCGCGGGCGCTACATGCTGCACTGCCACAACCTGGAGCACGAGGACATGGCGATGATGGCCAACTTCCTCGTGCGCTGATGGGACCCGACAACCCAACATCTAGGACGAGGAGTCAGAGACGATGACCGCAGGGACATTGCCGAGGATTCTGGGTCTGGGTACGGCCGCCGGCGCGCTGGCGCTCGCCGTGGCCGTTCCGCAGACCGCGGTGGCCGACACCACGTACTCCGTCTCACCCGTGGGCACCTGGGCGGTGGTCACCACCGAGGACCGCGGCCCCCAGGACGGCTCCATCACCTTCAACCCGGACCACACCCTGGAGCTGAGGGCGCACAACGGCCCCGACGGGCAGCCGGTGTTCATCGGCCACGGCACCTGGCGGACCACCGCAACCGACGGGCTGGACTACGCGTTCAGCCACACCATCCCGGGCACCCCCAGCGGCACCGCCTACGTCGCGCTCCACGGCACCTACGGCGCCACCTCCTTCTCCGCCGCCGGGACGACGGTGCGCGACTACGACAACGGCACCGTGCAGACGGTCGGCATCACCATGACCGGGACCCGCTGAGCACCTCGCTCGAAGTCCGCTGCACCACCGGCCGGGAGCGCCACCGCCCCCGGCCGGTTCCCGTGCAGCGACCCGTCATACGAAGTCGGCGGCGTGGCGGGCCGCCCACTGCGCATACCGCGTCGGCGGCCGGCCCGTCACCCGCTCCACGGTGTCCAGCACCGGGGACTCGGCGTCCACCAGGGACGCGTAGAGGCTGAGCGAGCCGTCCACGATCTCGGCCGGGGCGTGCTTGGTCCACTCCGCCCGGGCCTGCTCGGGGCTCTGCTCCTCGAAGCGCAGCTCACGCCCCAGGACCTCGCCCAGGATCCGCACCCGCTCGACCGGCGTCAGCGCCTGCGGCCCGCTCAGTTCGAGGGTCGCGCCGGTGTGCGCGTCGTCGAGCAGCGCGCGGGTGGCGACCGCGGCGATGTCGCGCTCGTCGATGGGGCTGGTCACCGCGCGCGCGAAGGGGGCGCGGACGACACCGTCACCGCGTACGGCGGGGGCCCAGCGCAGATCGTTCACCATGAAGGCGCCCGGCCGCAGCACGGTCCACGGCAGCCCCGAGGCCCGCACGGCCCGCTCGCACTCCGCGTGCGCCCGCCCCAGCGGGCCCGCCTCCTCGGAGCCCACCGCGGAGGCCGACAGCAGCACCACCCGCTCGGCACCTGCCTTCTTCGCCGCCCGCAGAAACCCGTCCAGGCCTCCGGGCGCCGGAAAGAGGAACAGTCCCTGCACGCCCTCCAGGGCGCTGCCGGCCGACTCCGGCCGCTGGAGGTCACCCGCGACCACCTCGACGCCGTCGGGCAGTCCGGCGGTCTCGGGCCGGCGGCTGAGCGCCCGGACCCGCGCACCGGCGTCCAGCAGCAGCTCGACCACCTGGCGACCCACGTTGCCGGTTGCCCCGGTCACTAAGAACATTGCAACTCCGTTCCTGGAGAACATCAGCGGACCAACAGCATCACTCGCGCAGGCACCACTCCACCAAAGCCCGGATGCTGGGGTCCACCCGGCCCTCCCCGTCCGCGACCGCCGCCGTGCAGAAGAAGCGGACCTCGCCGAACTCCAGGTCCATCGTCTTCACCAGGTTGCGCAGCCCCAGCCGCTCGCACAGCCACGCCCGGGTCGTGCCGCTGTCGTCCGGGCGGTCGGGCAGCAGGGCGGGCCGGCCGGACAGGAGGTCCCTCTTGCTGACGGCGACGGCGAGGCGGGCCTTGTCGAGGCGGGTGCCCATGGTGCGTACGGTCTGTACCGAGCGCGCGAAGACGTCCTCCGGGTCGACCGTCGAAGCCAGGGTGCGGTCCACCTTCGGGGCCGCCGGGTCGAGGCGGGTCCAGAACGCGTCGACGGCCATCGGGTCGAGGACGAAGAGGAAGGTGCGGGCCTCGCGGATGTAGCGCAGCGCGTCGGTCTCCTCGCGGTTGACGAAGCGCTCGCCGGCCGTGTCGAAAATGTGCACCAGCCGCTCCGCGCGGCCGCTGCCGAGCACGAACGAATGGGCTCGGGGCAGCGTCTTCTGGGTGGGGCGGGTGTGGCCCTGGATCTCCAGGACCTCGTTCAGCACCCGCTGGTTGGCACTCGACTCGGGGTCCGCGAGCCGGATCGCCGGCCCGCCGTTCTCCGCCGCCGTCTCCAGCGACTTCACCATCGCCGCCATCAGCTGGGTCTTGCCCGCGGCCCGGCCGCCGACCAGCGGCAGGACCAGCTCGGGCATGTGCCCGGCGTCCGGGTTCATCGGCTTGCCGCAGTGCTCGTGCACGCAGTGGCCGTTCAGCCGGGCGTCCCTGCTCATCAGCATCAGCAGCGTCGGTATCCGCTCGCCGCAGGCGCACCGGCGCCGGAAGAGACCGAAGGTGCCCGGGCGGATGTCGGCGTGCCGGCGCCGGCAGGTCCCGCGGGGGCAGTCGTACGCCGGATAGGGGACGCGTTCGAAGCAGCTCGGGCACAGCATGCCCCGGGGCAGCCCGCGCAGGACCATCACCGCACGGTCGGTGGCCCGCAGGGTGAGGGCGGTGAGCCGGGCGCCGCCCGTCAGCAGGGCCACGCCGAGCGCCTGCACACCGAGGAGCGCCCCCAGCACCGGTACCGCGGCGCCGGCACCGATGCCGAGGCCCAGGTAGAGGGTCAGGCCGTACGGGACCGAGGCGGCCCGGTGCACGGAGGGGGCGGTGAACTGGCGGGCGGTCACCCGGCGGTAGGCGTCGGTGACCGTACGGACGTACAACCGCCGTCCTTGTGTGACCAGTTGGCGGAGATCACGGGTGGCGGGGCCGAAGAAGTAGTTGCGGTGGGCCAGTTCGTCGGCGGGGCGATACGGCGGGACGGTCACGAACTCGGGGGTGCGCAGGCGCAGTACGCCGTTGAGCAACTGGCAGTACCGCCAGAGAAGTTCGCTGACCAGGGCGGCCCCGCGCAGTGCCGCGATCGCCGGGGCGACGAGCAGGTAGAGCAGGAGCAGGACCAGGCAGGCCGCGGGGATGATGACGAAGAGCAGGATGTCGTCCATCGTCGGCTCACCCCTTTTCCGGTCGGGGGCCGTCAGGGGACCGCCGCGGGGTGAGCTTGCGGCTCCACTTCCTCATGCGGCCCACACGGTTCTCGGCGCACTCCTGATAGGCGTCGGCGAGCCGCACGTCGTAGGGGCGGAGCGCGCGGGCCAGGCGGTCCAGGTCCTCCGACCGCCAGTGGTGGGCGGTGTGCAGGCGCAGCGTGTCGACGATCTCCACGTGTGCCTGTGGCAGCACGCCCCGTTCGGCGTTGACCGCGATCACCCCGGTGACATGGCTGAACAGCACCTCGTCCAGACGTCCCGAGGTCACCGCGGCCCGCTGTACGGCGCGCAGATAGCCGTCGGCGAGCGAGAAGCCGAACTCGCCGATCTCCGTGCGCAGCCGGCCCGGGTCGGCGGGCAGCCGGAGCATGGCGGGGAGCAGCCGGTGGTGCTTCAGGGCGCGGGGCGCCGCCCAGGCGTCGATCTGCGGGATCCTGAACGTGCGGGCGAGCGCGGTGGCCTCGGTGGCCTCGCGCAGGGCCGCGTCCAGCCGGAGGGTGGTCCGCACGCACTCCTGGGTGACCGCCCGCAGCCAGGCGAAGCGGCCGGGTGCGGTGAGGGTGTCGCACAGCACCAGGCAGGCCCGCAGTGCCTGCTCGTCCCGGACCTCCTGTTTCACCGCGCGGTCGAACCACTCGCCGACCGCCTCGTCCACCGGCCGGTCCGACGGCAGCCGGCGGGCGATCTCGGTCGCCTCCTCGTACGTCCACGCAGGCGACGGCTGCCGCCACAGGCCCCGCAGCAGCTCCGCGTCCGGCGAGGCCTGGCCGCGCACCTGAAGGATCCTGAACAGCAGGTCGACCGTGCGGGCGGGCTCCCGCTCGGCCTGTGCCCGCCAGTAGTGCTCCAGGAGGCGGGGCCGACCGTCGAGGTCCCGCTCGTCCAGCAACCGGGCCGGGAACTGGGCGAACAACTGCTCCTGACCGCCGCCCCGCTCGTCCAGCACCTCCTGCACCGCTGCCGACAGGGCGGCCCTGAACTCCGGAAGGGTGTGGAGGAGACGGGCGGCATCCTCGCGCAGGCCGGGGCCCGCGCCGGAGGAGCCGAGCAGGGCGCGGCCCAGTTCCAGGCTCTGGGCCGCGAGCAGCTCCGGCGGCGGGGCGAGCCGCGCGCCCACCGCCCACAGCAGCAGCCGTACCCGCTGACGGCTGGTGGCGGCCTCGCCGAGCAGCCGCTGCCACAGGGCGGTGGCCCGCTCCCGCTCGGCGGGATGCGTGATCGGCACCGGGCCGGGCGCGTTCTCCACGCAGTTCATGTACGCGCGGACCCGGGACTGGTGGAGCTTGCCCTCCAGCTCCTGGTGCAGCACCGTGTCGCCGCCCGCCTCGGCGGCCGCGCTCAGCGCCGCGAGCTGCTCGTCGTCCAGGTCCCGGTGCTTGTGGTGGATGTCCGCCGCCACCGTCGCCCGGCGCGGCCCGAGATGACCCGCGCCGGGCAGCCAGTCGATCACCGCGCGGACGTCGGCGTCGGTCAGCTCGATGCCGCCCGCCGCCGCGGCCGCCGCCACCGGGGCGTGCCAGTCGCCCAGGGCCCGCTCCTGGCCGTGCGTGTACTCGGCCGTCCAGGACCACACCGAGCGGATGGACCCGACCCCGATCCGGGTCAGCAGCCGTACCAGATGGTGGGTGGGCACCACCTCGGGGAAGCGGCCGGCGCAGAAGTCGAAGACGGTGTACGACTCCTCGTCGTCGGGGCCGAAGTCGGGGTGCGCCCCGGGCACCGTGCCGATCAGGTGCAGCCGGCTGCGGGCGGGACGGAAGAGGTAGGTGGCGAAGGACAGGGTGCGGGCCAGCGCGGGGGGCAGCAGATAGCAGACGGTCGCGAACCAGTGGGCGATCCGGTCCGTCGTCTCGTCGATCACCACCACCGAGCCGTCCTCCGCGAGCGCCGCGAACACCGCCGCCAGCAGGGCCGGCAGCTGCTCGGCGTGCGGGTGCGCGCGCAGGAAGGCGCGCGCCGCGCGGGGGGACAGCGGGCCGCGTGGCAGGGGTGCGGGCAGCTCGGGAAGCTCGGTCGTATCGGCGACCCGTGCGGTCCACAGCGGGGAGTCCCACAGCTCGATCGCGAGCAGCCCGCCGCTGTCCGGCGTGAACTCGCCCTCGGTGTACAGGGCGTGGGCGAAGTAGTTGCCGAAGCGGCGCGCCGAGTCCCGGCCGACGTAGCGCACGCACAGTGTCGTGGCGCCGCCCGCCCGGTCCGGGGTGTGGCAGAGGTTCACCGGGCAGCGGGCCAGCAGCTCGGGGGTGTCCGACTCGGCCAGGGCACGGGGTGGTTCGTACCCGGCCAGGCCCTCCACCCGGTGCCGGGTCTCCGCCGAGACCCGCTCGCTCACCGCGTTGAACTGGAAGCCGGAGGAACCGCTGAGCCCGTGCTCGCAGGAGGTGTAGTAGAGCTGCTGGAAGCTCCTCGTCCCCCTCGTCATCCGCGGCCCGCCTTCGGTACCGAACCGAACTCGCTCAGCAGCCACAGCAGCGGGTCCGCGACCCGGTAGGGCTGGATGCCGGTGTCGGCGACCCGGGACTCGGGCGTGGCGCTGTTGCCCAGCGCGGAGACTCCGAAGTAGCGGTAGCGGGCGAAGGTGTTCTCCAGGGACTGGTCGATGGGCACGCCGTCCCACTCCTTGAGCAGCTGGCGTACCTCCTCGTGGACGCTGAGGCTGTCGCCGACGTCGAAACGGCCGCGCGCGGGTGCGTGCGACCGCAGCGGGCTGCCGTTCTCCATCAGATGCCAGAACGCGTCCATCTTGGAGAAGACCACCGCGATCGGGGTGTGGACCTTCGCCGCCCTGCCGCCCTGCGCGGCCAGCAGCATGCTGCTCACCCGGCTCAGCACGTTGATCGGCGGATCGATGCCGTCCGCGTGGGGCAGTGCCGTGCCGGGTGCCGCGCTGTCCCGGGCGCCCGGCATCTGCAGCGGGTCGAGCAGCAGGATGATGCCGTCCGCGTTGGTCAGGTAACGGGTGTTGAGCTCCACGCTCTCCCGGCTGTTGAAGTCCTCGCCCGCCGTGTCGAAGAACGACAGCACGGTGTGCTGCGGCCGCTCCCCGAACAGTCCCTTGCGGCGCAGCCCGAACCGGAACACCAGCGGTTCGACCCGGTTGGCGTTGGTCGTCGCGGTCTGCGTGGGCGGGAACATCTGCCGGTCGCGGTAGAGCCGGTCCTCGTACTCCGAGCTGTAGCGGCGCATGGTGGTGTCGTCCAGGCCCATCAGGGAGGCGCCGTAGGCCTCGCCGACCTGGTTGCGCATCTCGTGCAGCAGCACGGTCATGTAGATCGTCTTGCCGGAGGACCGCGCGCCCACCATCGCGATCAGCCGGTTCTCCACCATCCCGAACTGCACCGGCAGCTCGACGTGACAGACCGGGCAGATGCGGTACGTCGTCTCGCCGTCGCAGTCGGGGCACACCGCCGTCGACCTGCGGCCGTCGGCGCCGAAGTCCGGACCCACGTCGTGGCTGGGGCGCTTGCCGAAGCGTTCGTCGAGGACCGGGTCGCGGCGGCGCGGGCACTGCTTGCGGGTGCGGCTGAGCCGGCTGTTGCAGCGGAACCGGATCTCCCGCGGGGCGAAGGTCTCGTAGCAGTAGGGGCAGGTGAGTCGTCTGGCCATTCAGGTCACTCGCAGCCGGTGCAGCGCCGTGGGGCGGATGTCGATGTCGCGTTCTTGGTCGGGGCCGGGGCCGGAGTCGGGGCCGTCCGCCGGGAAGCAGACGAGCCAGGAGGGGCCCTTGGTGCCGGGGAGCGGGAACTCCACGGTGAGGGGGGTGCCGGCGGGCAGGCGCTGGGCGGGGACCTCGTGCAGGACGGTGCCCTCGGCCGTGCTGGTGGGCCGGTAGCGGCCGAGGCCGTGGACGATCCGCAGGGCGGGCAGGTCACAGCCGGTGCGGGCGGTGAAGGTGACGGTCGCAACGCGGGCGCCGGTGAGGCGGCGGCGTACGGAGGGTTCGTACTCGACGATGGGGGGTTCGGCCGGGATACGGAGCGAGGCCGCGCCCTCGGTGTCGACGGCGGGGTCGGGGACCAGCGCCTCGACGGTGAGCGTGACCGCGCCCCGGCCGACGGGCAGGTCCAGGCCGCCGTCGTGTTCGTAGACCCGGCGCCGGCAGTGGATGTCGCCGTCGCGGGGGCCGTCGCCGGCCGCGGTCGCGTCCTCACGGCGCCAGCGGACGCGAGCGGTGAGGGCGGAGTCGGGCCAGGCCCACAGGACGAGGAGGTGGTCGTCCCGGCGGATGTACTGGAGCTGGGTCACCGGGACGGAGCGGAGGGTGGGGGACGGGCCCGGGTGCGGGTGAGTCCCGGGGTGTGGCTCCGGCTCCGGCTCCGGTTCTGGTTCTGGTTCTGGTTCGGGTGTGGGGAGGGGCGGGGTGGTTGCGGGGGGTGGTTCGCGGCGGGGCGGTGGGGGCTCCTCGCGGCCACGCGGCGGAGGCGCACATGTGTCGGCCTCGCGCCCCTGCGGGGCGCCTTTTGGTTCGGGATCCGCTACGGGAGCGGGCCAGGACTGCGGTTCCGGGTCCTCCAACGGCGGAGGGAAGTCGGTCCTCGTCGGTGCCGGGCCCGTGGCTATGCGGAGGAGGCCGAAGTCCTCCAACAGCAGGAGGCCGTGCACGACGGCCAGTTCGGGGGTGGTGCAGCGGACCGTCACGCCCTGGGCCCCGGGGAGGTTCTCGATGTCCTCGCGGCGGGCCGGCGTGGCGTACAGGTCGCCGGAGAGGAGTACGGCGTCCGGGGTCGCCTCGGACAGTTCCCGGGCTGTCGCCGTACGGGCGTGGTCGTCCGCCAACTCCTCGGTGCGCGTGGTGAGGACGCGTACCGTCAGGTCCGGGGTGACGGCCAGGACCGTCAGCTCCACCGTTGCCCCGGACTGGTTCACCACCAGGACCGTGCGGTGCACGCCCTCGTCGATCGCGCCGTAGTGCAGGGCCACCGCGACCGGTTCCGGGACGATCCTGTGGACGCGGAGGCCGGCGTCCTCGGCGGCGCGGCGGAGCCGGGCCTCGGCCTCGCGGCCGGCGGCTGCGGGCAGGGCGAGGACCGCCTCCTCACCCGTGGCTCCGTCGAGGAGCGCGGCCAGTGCGGCGGCGGGGTCGGCCACTCCGTCCGTTCCGGCCAGGTCCGCCACCGTCACGGTGGGGCGGCCCTGCGGGCCGGGCCGGCCGGCGCGGGCGACGCGGTGGCCGATGTCGATGCCGAGCATGAGTTCAGCCGTTCCCTTCCTCGGTCCTGACCCACGGGGTGCCGTCGGTGGCGGTGCCGAGCCGGATCCGGCTGCCCGGGGCGGGGCGGTGCGCCAGGAAGTGTGCGACCACGGCCGCCCGCAGCCGCTCCAGTTCGTTGCGGATCTGGCGGCCGCCGTAGGCCTGGTGTTCCGGGTCGCTCATCCGCCCGGTGATCCAGGGGTGCAGGCTGCCCGTGTCGGGGACCAGCTCGACCTGGTGGCGTTCGCGGACGGACTCGGTGAGCTGGCCCAGCAGCCGGTCGGCGATCTTCACGATGTGCTCGCGGCGCAGCATGTCGAAGACGACCACGCCCGGCTTGAGGCGACCGTAGATCTCCGGGCGGCCGATCGCCCGGAACTTCTCCTCCACGGCCCGGGTGAAGTGCGCCTCCAGGGCGGAGTACGGCACTTCTTCGCCGCCCTCGGACAGCAGACCCTGGACCGCCTCCGCGCCCGTGTTGGAGGTGAAGATGATCAGGCACTGGGAGAAGTACGCGGTCTGGCCGCGGCCGTCGGTGAGCCGTCCGTCCTCCAGGATCTGGAGGAACTTGTCCAGTACCCGCGGGTGCGCCTTCTCGATCTCGTCGAAGAGGAGCACGCTGAACGGCCGCTCCTGGACCCGGCGGGTCAGCTCGCCGCCCTGTTCGTGGCCGATGTAGCCGGGCGGGGCGCCCGCGAGCCGCTCGGCCGCGTGTTCCTGCTGGTACTCGCTCATGTCGAAGCGGGCGTACGCGCTCTGGTCGCCGAACATCAACTCCGCGACCGCCTTGGCGAGTTCGGTCTTGCCGACGCCTGTCGGGCCGACGAAGAAGAACGCGCCCCGGGGGCGTGCCGTACCGGAGCCGCCGAAGTCGACGCCCACGAAGGCCGCCTGCAGCGCGGCGGCCACCGCGTCGACGGCCTTGGACTGGCCGACCACCCGGGCGCCCAGGACGCCGGCGGCGCGGGCGACGGTCTCCCGGTCCAGCTGGGTCCACGGGTCGACGCTCACGTTGAGCCGGTGCAGTTCCAGGAGCTTGTCCGGCTTCTGCAGGGGCGCGTCGCGCAGCCAGGAGGTCCGGGCGAGCGCGTCGATGTCCCAGCCGGACATGCCGTCGGTCGCGCCGACCAGGGCCTCGATGTCGTGGCGTGCGGCGTCCGGGGCGCCGTTGAAGTCGCCGCGCAGCCAGGTCAGCCACAGGCGGCGCTCGCTCGGATCCGGTGGGCCGATGTGCAGGGTGGCGATCCGGGGGTCCTCCAGGTGGAACCAGCCGGGCAGCCGGCCGACGTCGCCCACCGCGCACAGGACGGCGTTGCGGGCGTGCGGCGGCCTGCCCGACAGGGCCGAGCGGGGGGTCACGGCGTCCGTCATCGCCGCGCGCAGGCGCAGATAGCCGGCGTTCGATTCCGGCTGGCCGGGCGGGAGGTGGTGGTCGACGTCCTGGAAGACGAAGGCCGTGGCCGTGTCGGGGGAGGCGGTGATCCGGTGCACGGTGGCGACCACGTCGTCGAAGGCGCGCGGGGGGCCGGCCGCGCGGGGGGAGAGCAGGCCCGACCGGTCCCGGTCGCGTTCGGCGGCGCGCTGGGCGCGCGGGCGGGACCGGTCTTCGCCCGGGCCCGCGCCCCGGTCCGCGCTCCGGTCCTCACCGCGGTTCTCACCCCGGTTCTGACGCCGGTTCTCGCCCCGGTCCTGCCACGGGCGGGGCTCTCCTCGGTCACCGTTTCCGCCGGCCGTGCGCGGCCGGTTCGCCTCCAGCCGGGCGAAGCGCTCCGCGTGCCCCGGCAGCGGGAAGGTGAGCCCGGCCACCGGGTCCCACCAGCCCACCACATCGGCGCCGCGCACTTCCAGCACCCCGGCGACCAGCTCCCGGAAGGAGACGGGCCGGTCCTCGAACCACCAGCGGTCCCGGATCTGCCCGTTGAGGATCACCTGCCGGCCGCGCCGCAGCTCCCAGCCGAGGGACACCGCCCACAGGGGCATCATGCCGTCGGCGGTGACGGGTCCCGTACCGTCCTCCCCCTTGGTGAAGTCGGCCGTGCTCACGGGGTCGTCCACCTCCAGGAGGCCTCGCGGGGCAGCGGCTCGGCACGCCGGCCCGGCGGTTTGCCGTCCCAGGTGAGCTCGCCCGCCACGAAGCCGTCGTCGCCGCCCAGCGCCTCGTGCACGCGCTCCAGCAGCGCCTCGGTGGTGTCGCACACCGGCTCGTCCTGCGGGGCGTGCAGCGTCACGTCCGGCTCGCCCTCCACGTGGTAGACGAGGACGGGCGTGCCGTCGTCCTCGGTGGCGACCGTGGTCTCGTACGCCGCCCCGGTCGGCCGCGTGAAGTGCAGCCGGAAGCTGCCGCCCCGGTCCTCACCGCCCTCGAAGGCGAACCCCTCGCCGGTCATGGCGTCCCGGAGGGCCTCCACCAGGTCCCGGCGCCGCTGGTAGGCCAGCTCCAGTTCGTCCAGCCGGCGCTCGGCGTCGGGGAGCCGGTCCTCCAGACCGGCGACCGCCTCCAGGGCCTCGGCCGCCGAGCGCGCGGTCAGCGCGTCGGTGACGGCACGCAGGGCGTCCCCGATCTCGCCGGCGAGGTCCGGGTCGCCGAGATCGACGGCGGTGTCCACCACGTCCTGAGCGGCCGGGCGTACGACGCCGAGCCGCTCGGCGGCCTCCGCCAGGGCCAGCTCCACAGCCGCCTCGGCCGCCTCGGCACGCTCGCGCCCGGCCACCTCGGCCGACTCGCGTTCCTGTTCCGCGAGGGCCTGCCGCCCGGCTGCTTCCCGCGCCTCCGCGATCGTCGCCGCATGCCGGGCGAGGGCGTGTTCGACCGTGCCGAGCAGGGCCTCGAACCGGACCTCCTGGCCCGGTCCGGTGGCCGTGCGCAGCCGGCCGAGCAGATCGGTGCAGCGGCGGTGGCCGTCCGCGTCGAGGGTGGCGCCGTCCGGCCCGGCGGCGGCGAGCCGGTGCTCCAGGCCGGCCAGGACGGCGGCGCGGTCGTCCGTACGGCCCCCGGAGGCCGCCGGGCGCAGGCTCACGGCCCGGCCGCGCAGTTCCTCCACCGCGTTCCCGAGCTGCTCCCCACGGGCGGCCCGTTCCCGCAGCGCGGCCAGCTGCCGCTCCAGGGACCCGATGCCCGACCGGTCCCCGGACCGCTGGGCCTCGGCGATCAGCTCCCGTACCTCTTCGAGACCGCGCTCGTCGGCCCGGGTCTGGTCCGCCTGCGCACGGGCCACCCGGGCGCTGCGCTCGGCCGTGCGCCGGGCCGCCGCCTCGGCTTCCTTGCGGGCGATCTCGGCGCGGGCGCGCTCCCGCCGGGCGGCCGCCTCCTGGGCCAGCCGGGCCCGCTCGGCGGCCCGCCGGCGCTCCCGGGCCCGGCGCTCCTCGGCCCGGCGCCGGCGCTCCGCCGCCTCCCGCTGGGCGTACAGCGCGCCGACGCGGACGCTGCTGTACTTCGGTGATCCGCTCATCGTCCCCTCCGTGCCTCGGTGTGCAGCACGAACCCCCGCGCCGCGAGCCGTTCCTCAAGTCCCTCCCGGAATCCCGGGGTGGGCGGCACCCCGGCCCAGGAGAGGGATCCGTCGGCGTCCGCCGACAGTTCGATCCCGGCCGTCGTGTCCGGCTCGGCCAGGGCCCGCAGGTACCGGTCGGTGAGCGGGATCAGCCGCTGGTTGTCCGAGCCGCGCCAGCGCAGGCTGCCGTGCCGTGCCGCGCGGTACGGCCCGTCGACCAGCAGGTCCAGCCGTTCCAGCAGAGCCAGCCGGTCCGGGCCGCCGCGCCGCAGTGCCTCGTGGCGGAAGCCGGAGTACGCCATCGCGCCGAAGTCCGGGCGCCGCTCCCGCACGGCGTCGAGCAGGGCGGCCAGCGCCCCGGCCTGGCTGAACGGCTCACCGCCGGAGAACGTGACGCCCTCGATGCCGTCCAGCCGGCACAGCCAGTCGGCGAGATCGGCGACCGTGCGGCTGGTGCCGCCCTCGAAGGGCAGGGTCTCGGCGGCCACGCAGCCCCGGCAGCGCAGCGGGCAGCCCTGGACCCACAGGACCGCGCGGGTGCCGGGGCCGAGGACCGTGCAGCTGTCCAGCGTCCGGGCGACGGACAGGTGGGTGGTCACATGTCCTCCCTGGTCATACGTCCTCCCGCGGCGGGCCGGGGTGGCTTTCGGCGTCCCGTTCGGCCAGGTCGCACCACGGGCACCAGGGCCGTTCCACGGTGTGGAGGTGGCGGGCGTTCACCGTGCACACCTTCAGCCGGCCCGGCGCCAGCTCGGCCGCGAGCGCCTGGGCCCACTCGGCCGCCGTCGGCCGGCGCGCCTTCCCGAACGCCGTGCGGAACAGCTCCGCGAGCCGTCTCGGCAGCAGGTCGGCGGGCGGCGCGGTGCGGGGCAGCAGCACCGACGTACGGTCGACGATCCGGCAGCGGCCGTGCAGCACGTTGTCGTCGTACGACAGATAGTCGGCGCCGTCCGCCGGGTGGCCGGCGAAGGGGTGCAGACCGGCCATCAGGAGCTGGTGGGCCAGCACGGCCAGGGCGAAATCGTCGGACGCGGTGTCCGGTGGCGTGCCGGCGGGGGCGCCGATCCGCTCGGGGGCCGTGTAGCCGGGGGTGCGCATCCGGCCCGGGAACACCTCGCGGCCGTCCGTGAACTGCCAGGAGTCGACGTCCGCCATACCGACCCGGCCGGTGTCGTCGACCCAGAGGTTGTCGGGCTTCAGGTCGCCCACCACATAGCCCTCGGCGTGCAGTTCGCCCAGCAGCCGGGCGAGGGCGAGGGCGGCGCGCAGGGCGGTCGCCCAGGTCGCCCGGGGCAGGAACGCCCGCCGGGCGGAGGGGGTGAGGAGGTGGTTGAACGGCTGGTAGGCGTGCCGCATGTCGGTCATCACATATCCGTCGACGCGGTCCGCCCCGGTGCGGTGGGCCGCGTGCACCGCGACCAGCGGCCAGGCCAGCCGGACGGGCGTGCCGGAGAGCAGGCCGACGGTGCGCGGTTCGCGGCGCTGGCGCACCAGGCGGGCCACGCGGCGCCGGTAGGCCTCGGGGTCGGGCGGGTCCGGGACGAGCTTCGCGACGAGGGGCCGGGCGTCGTCGACGCCGTACACGAATCCCTCCGAGCCGCTGCCGATCTGCTCGGTGAGCCGCCATGTGTGTCCGGTGCCGGACACCACGGTCAGTCCCACGGTCACCCCCCTTCCACGAGCGCACACAGGACGGTCAGATCGTCACCGGTCCGGCCGGCCTGCGGTCCGGAGAGCCGGCGTCGCAGGGGCTCGGCGTCTCCGTGGTTCTCGCGGAGCGTGGCGGCGAGGCCGAGGAAGAAGCGCTCAGCCGGCAAGGGCCCTGCCTGCGGCGGGAGTTCGCGGACGGAGGGATGGTCGAGGGTGAGCGCGGCGCAGCCGTCGGTGGCCAGGACCACCCCGCTGAGTTCCGGTTCCCAGACGACGAAGCTGCGTAAGCGCAGCGCCGCGCCGGGGGAGGAGAGGAAGGGGGCTGGGCCGGTGGGCGGGGGAAGGACCAGGTGGCAGCGGTCGTCGCGGGTGAGAAGCGTGCCGAAGCAGTCGCCCAGCGAGAGGAAGGCCACCCAGGGGGGACGTACGGCCGCCGCGGCGACGGTGGCTGCCAGGGCGCCGGGATCCTCGGCACCCGATGCGCCCAGCACCCCGGTCACCGCTCTCAGGTACTCCTGGACCACCCGCTTCCCCCGCCCGGCGATCCACGCCGTCCACGCCTTTGGCGTTTCCTCCGCGTCCGGTATGTCTTCCGTCAGCAGGCGGCAGGCCGCGTCGACCGCTATGTGGGCGCCCAGTGCGCTGCGGTCGCGGCTGCTCGCGCCGTCGGACACCGCCAGCACCGCCGTGTCGCCCAGTTCCACCGCCTTGAACGCGTCCTGGCAGCCCTGCCCGGTGGCGAGATGGGCGGTGCCCTGGACGGAGGCGCCGGCGACGATCACAGCAGGTCCCTCTCCAGCCTGTCCATGCGCGCGAGCCGGGCGGCGCGGTCGTTCACCTGCTGGTGGATGAGGTCCGCGTCCTGGTCCGGGCTGCTGCCGTCCGTGCTCTGGAAGAGCAGGTCGAGGATCCGGCCGAAGTCCAGGTTCTCCAGCGGGGACGTGGCCTTCGGTGCGAGGACCCGCAGCATCGGCAGGTCGGCGCCGCGTACCCCGATCACCTGGAAGACCCACTCCCCCTTCTCCTCGCCCTGGCGCACCCGCCCCGCCGTACCCGCCAGGGCCGTTGCGTCCAGGGGGCGGCCCTGGGCGTCGCTCGGGGCGCCGTCCGTCAGCACCCACAGGAAGGGGCGCCGGACCGGCACCCGCTGCCGCTGCAGCGTGCGGTAGCGGCTGCGCGCCAGGTCGAGAGCCGTTTCCACGGCGTCCGTCAGCCGGGTCAGGCCCTCGGCGCGCAGGGTGGGCGGGTGCATGCTGTGCACCGGGACGAACAGCCGGTCGGGGCCGGCTTCCTCGACCGGTACCAGGCGGCCCTGGACGGGGTCGTGGACCCGTACCACCGAGTCGAAGGTGATGAGACAGACCTCCACCCGGGTGCGCAGCCGTTCCTGTGTGCGCACCTCACCGAACCAGCGGGCCAACGCGTCGTTCAGCTCGTCGATCCGCGGGTGTTCCGCGGGGCGGCCCATGGACGCGGAGGTGTCGAGGAGGAGGACGACGGGCTGCCGTTCCTCGAAGCCGGCCCCGAACTCGATGCCGTGCACGCTCATTCGGCCACCGCCCCGGTGCCGTCGGCGTGGGCCACCAGCCGCCGCCGCTGCGGATCGTGGCGCACGGTGACGGCCGTACCCGGAGGCAGCCCGGGCGGCTCGGGAACCATGCGCAGCAGGACGCCGTCGACGAGTACGTACGTATCCGGGGCGGGCCAGGTCACCGTGCGACCCGCGCAGCCGTGCGCCCACTCAACCATCCCCCTGGTCATGCGGCCACGGTATGGGACATCGGCACCAACCGGCCTTCCGTTTCCATGAATTGACATGGTGTCGACACCGCCGGAACCCGGCCGGCGCGTGCGAGCCGCCTAGGGGGAGGCTCCCCCGGTACCCCGCCCGAGCGGCCCGCTCCTCCAGTCAAACGGACCGGCCGGGCGCCGACCGGTCGCGCGCCGGGCGGATCCTGGACGGGACCCGCTCCACGACGCGCGCCGCCTCCGCGTCCCGCACCACGAAGTGCACGTCCCAGCGCGCCCCGCGCGCCAGCTCCGCCTCGACGGCGCTCCACACCGCGGCCGCGCTCACCCGGTACGGAAGCCCGCCGCGCCCGGAGCCGAGCAGCGGGAAGCACACCGAGCGCAGCGGCGGGGTGTGCCGGTCGCGCTCCTCGGCCAGCAGCGCGAGCGCGCGCGAGGTGGCGCGGGTGATGTCGGCGGGCAGCACGTCGTAGTCGTTGGTGCCGGCCCGGGGTACGGCCACCGCCGCGTGGTAGATCCGCCGTACGCCGTATGCGGCCATGGCACCCGAACCGGTCGCCGCCACCGTGCCCGGCACCACCGGACGCCCCGACGTGCCGTGCCGGGCCGCCCAGGTGCGCAGCTCGTCGTGGACCGGGTCGTCCAGCAGGTCGCCGGTGACCCCGCGCACGGAGGCCGCCCGGCGCAGCGAGGCGGAGACCGAGGACTTGTACGGCTCGGGCAGCGCGAAGTAGGTGTTGGCCGGGGAGACCACCACGTCCACGTCCCGCAGCAGGTCGACGGGGTGGATGTGCAGGGTGAGGCGTACCGTCCGCTCGCCCGCCAGGACGTCCACGCTCCGGTGGGTCTCGCCCGCCCGGTCGCCCTCGCCCGGCTCACCGCCGCCCTCCACCAGTTCCACGATGTGCTCGGCCACCTGCCCGAGCACCATCACCTCGTGGTGCTTGCGGAAGCGCTCCTCGCTCACCCGGTACACCTCGGCCGCGCGGGCCCGGCGGGAGGACGCCGGCCAGTCCCGGGTGCCCTGGGCCAGGCCCAGGGTGTACTCGGCGGCGGTCCGCAGCGTGCCCGCGTCGAGCCGCTCCACCGCGCGGCGGAGCAGCGCCTCCACGGCACCCTCGCGGGTGCGCGCGGGTGCCAGCGAGGCCGCGGCCGACTCCAGGGCGGGCAGCTCACGGCCGCGCAGCCTCAGCAGTCCCGCCCGCCGAACCGCCTGTAACTCCACGAGAATTGACGCATGGTCAAGGGACGGTGGGGCCATGGCGTCAACGATGGCACCCCGTGTGACACGTGAACAAGCGGGCGGCGGGCGGGACGCCGGGCCTCAGCGGTGCAGCGGCTCCTTGATCGCGGAGCGGAGGGGCGCCAGCAGCTGGTTGGCCTCCCCGATGCCGTCCGGGGAGCCGAGGTCCGGGATGCTGCGGTACGGCAGTGCCTCAAGCGGTCCGTCCGCGTGGTCCGTGAGGCGGTCCCCGAAGAGCACCAGGGCCCGCTGTGACGGGTTGCGTTTCGAATCCCAGATCATCCCCATGGCTTCGGGCGCCTGGGCCCGGAGCTCCCGTGCCCAGTTCCGGGTGCTGCCGTAATGCTTCGCCCCCTCGTTCTCCAGCAGGCGGTTGTCCTGACAGACGGCGGCCAGGGCCGCTCCGGAGCACAGCGAGACCAGCTTCAGCTCGCACCGGGTCCGCACCACGTTCAGCGACTTGCCCCGCACCGACGCCCAGGGAACCAGTCGCATACCGGTCTCCCGGTGGAAGGGGACCGAGCGCAGCAGGGTCTCGGCGAGCGCGGTCTCCGGGTCCGTCGCCGCGTACAGACAGGGGTACGGATCCTCCGGCGTGGCGTGGAAACGACCGGGGTTGCGGTCGTCGGGGCTGAACGGCTTGAACTCCTCGGCCGCGAACCGGGACGAGTGCATCCGCCACAGCTGCGTACCGGCGGGCAGCACCTCCCAGTGCGGCCGGAAGCGGTACACGGAGGGCGACACGGTTTCCTCGTGCATCAGTCCCCCTCCACCAACGCGACGGCCGCATCCACCAGTTCGCGGTCGGGCAGGACACCGAGCAGGGAGGCCGGCGGCCCGCCCAGCCAGGCGTTGTCGCTCAGCCACCAGTCCGCGGCGCCCCAGGGGTCGGCGTCGGCCAGCAGCACCCGGTTGACCTCCAGCACGACCTCGTACGGCGTTCCGCCGCCGGGAGGGAACTGGAACTCGGGGTAGCAGTCGCCGAACTGCGGGTCCACCAGCCGGATCAGTTCCGGTGGTGGTGGCGCGGCGCCGTACCGGGCGCGGAGCTCGGCGGCCGAGAAGGCGGGGGCCTGGAGAAGCCTGCGCTCGACGGCGGCGACGACGGCCGCGGTGTCCGGGGGCGGAGCCGGAACGGCCGTGAGCCGGGCCAGCAGATCCCGCGTCCGCAGGACGACCGGGGGTCCGGCAGCCGCCGTGGCGACCAGCCGGACGGAGTCCAGCGCCTGCCGCACCGGATGGTCGAACGGCAGCGGTACCAGACACAGGCGTACGCCCTGGAAGGCCCGGCGTACGGCCCTGGAGTCCTCCGGCAGGGTGTCGGCGAGCGCGCGCAGACGGGTGAGCAGGAGCTGGTACTGCTCGTCGGTCAGCTGGGCGCGGATGCTGTCGAGGTGTTCGTCGATGAGGCCGAGCACCCTCGACCCGCTGTCCTCACCCGGGTTCATACGGTCTCCTCTCCCCGGCCGGGGTGGCCCTGATGGATGAACGCGGCCCAGAGCGCGGGCCGCCCGAGGTCGGGCCGGCCGATGTCCGGCCGCAGCTGGTCGCTCAGCCCGCCTGGATCCTTCCGGTCCGGGTCGAGCATCCACAGCTGTGCGGCCCGCAGTGCGTCGACGGGGCTGAGCCCGGCCCGCAGATGGTGGTGGAAGACCGCCATCAGCAGCGCCGACGCGCCGTCCGCGGCCAGCCACCGCGACCCCACGACATCGCGTGCGCCGCCCGAGACGAACGCCGTCGTGAGGGTCAGGGCCTCGTCGTGGTCGCGGGTGCTCAGATCGGTCTCGCAGGCGCTCAGGACGATCAGCGGGCCGTCCTCCTGTTCAGCGGGCTGCGGCCGGTCGAGCAGCCGGGTCACGGTCAGCCGGCCGTCCCCCTCGCCGCCGTCGGGGGGAGCGAGGTACAGGGCCGACTCCGTCGGTCGCAGCCCCGCCATGCCGTGCGTGACCAGATGGACCATCGAGTGGTCCTGGGCGAGCAGGGCCAGCAGCTGGTCGGGGGTCCCGTCCGGTACGGAGCCGTCCGGGAAGGAGGCGAAGCCGCCGTACAGCCGCGCCCCCGGATAGAAGGCGTTGCGCAGCTCCAGGACCTCCAGCTCGGCAAAGGTCAGGTCGAAGGTCGGGTCGGCCACCAGGGCGGGGGCGGAGACCGGGCGGCGCGGCGCCCGCCTGACCGTCCGCAGGAACTGGCCGCCGGAGGCCGCGTAGCTGATCACCAGGGCCTGGCAGAGGTAGTCGTACGGCGCGTCCGCGGGGAAGCGGGCCGCATGCCACGGGACGATCCCGAGCCGGCCGCAGGGGACCAGGACGACCCGGGGCGTACGGCGGCCGGGCTCGTCCGGCAGGTGTGCGCGCAACCCGGCGAGCACATGGTCGAACACCTCGTACGCCCAGTCGCACAGGTCGGACAGGGCCTCCTCCCAGACCGCTTCCACCCGTGCGTCGCCGGGGGCCCGGGAGCGGGCCAGGGCCGCGTCCAGGTACCGCTCCAGCGGCCCGTTCTCCGTTTCGGTCAGCATGGGCAGGCCGCCCACGCCGATGCCGATCTCGGGGCCCACGGCCAGCACCATGCCCGGGGCGCCGTCACCGCCGGGGACCAGATAGATCAGCGCGTCCGCGCCCGCCTCGCCGACGCCGTCCGCGAGTTCGCGCAGGGTGGGGGTGCCGAGCAGGCCTCCCCGCTCCCGGTAGCCGAGGGCCTCCAGGGCCTCACGGCGCAGGGTGCTGGGCAGCTCGGCGGGCAGCTCGTCGGTTTCCGAGGCGCCGGACGCCCGCCAGGCGGCGGCGAGCCCGGGATGCCCGCGCTCCTCCAGCAGGTCCGGTACGGCCCGCGAGGTGGCCGCCGCCTGCAGCACCAGCGCCCGGCCCAGCTCCAGGGCGGCCACCGCGTCGTCCACCCTCCCGTGGGCGGCGGCCCACAGGGCGGCCCGTACGCCGAGCGAGGCGCCGTTGCGGGCGGTCGCCAGGCGGTGTTCGGCACCGTGCTGGAGGAGGACGTCCGCGGCGAGGGTGGCCAGGGCCTCGTTCGCCGCGTCGGTGGCGGCGTCCGCGTCGGACTCGTTCTGCTCCCGGTGCCAGCGGGCACGGTAGGACTCGGCGAGCGTCCACAGGGACTGGGCGGCGACGCGCGGGGCCCGGCCCTGCCGGATGTGCTCGCGGAGCCGTTCCAGGGTGGTGATGACGGCCGCGAGGTCCGCCGGGTCGTCGGTGCAGCTGTAGCGCATGCCGAGGCGGTACGCGGCGGACTGCAGCTCGTCGGCGGGGGCGTCCGGCGGGGGCAGGTCCACGTCCGGGACGTTCGCCGTGTCGCCGGCGAGGTAGGAACGCATGGCCGCGAGGTCGGGAACCCAGGCGTCCAGCTCCTCGTGCCCGATCGGGAGGCCGCTGTTCCTCGCCGCGGCGCCGGCGTTCTCGAAGTCCGTGACGCCGCTCAGGAGCAGCTCCCGGTCCATGGTGAACCGGCCGAGCATCAGGCGGGCCATGGCGCGGGCGGTGAGGGCCATGGCGTGGAAGTCGTGGTCCTCGGGGACCGTGCCGGCCAGGGCCTCGGCGCGGGGAAGCAGGTCGCGGAGCCGCTCGACGTCCTCGGCCTGCCCGGCGGTACGGACGTCGGTCATCAGGCTCAGCACGTCCGCCATGACCGCGAAGCCGTCTGCCATGGGGACCGAACGATCCGACTGGCGCCGCAGGTAGTCCGTGACCGTCCGGGTGTGCGCGAAACCGAGTTCCTGGTCCTGAAGGGTGCCGCCGGCGCCGTCGCTCAGGTTGAGCAGCATGGCCATCTGCCCTTCGAGAGCGTCCTTGCCCGGCATGCCGTCCGGCAGGCCGTCCAGCGCGGCGCGCAGCCGCCCGAGCTGCTGGTTGAGGGCGGCGGGGTCGCCTCCGCCGGTGTGCTTCAGGAAGTCCACGGACGTGGTGTTGACGGCCTGCCACGCGGCGATGAGCCGACGGAAGTCCTCAGGGGTACGGGGCACGGCCTGGGTGCCGTCGTCGGCGGGGGCCTTGCCGGAGGGGGCCGGGGCGGTGTGCGTGTCACTCGTGCGCGGGCCGGTACCGGGCGCCGTGCCCGAGCCGCCGTTCGGACCCGGGCCGCTCTCCGGGTCCGTGCCGCCGGTCGTCGTCAGCCAGGTCCCCATCATCTGCCGCAGCTGATCGGCGAGCGGATGACCGTCGTCGGGTATGAGGCTGTCGAACAGGCCGGCCATCCCGTCGGCCGAGGGACGGGCATAGAAGTCGCGCACCTGCCTCAGCTCACTCAGGGTCTGTGGTGGCAGGGGGAGTTCGGCCGCCTCGGTCACCAGCTCCTGCAGCTCGGCCGCGAAGGAGGCCATCCAGCCCGGCCCCTCCCGCATGATCATGTCGAACATGGCGGTCACGTCCGGCTCCGGCGCGAGCCCGCCCAGCATCTCCTGCAGCGGCATCGCATGTGTCAGCAGGAACAGCGCGGCCCACCGCCGGTCCTCGGCACAGGCCGCGGCTCCGGTCCTCGTCGCCGGGTTCCGTACGTCCCGCAGCAGACCGTGCGCCCGCTCCCGGTCCTCGGGCGTCCCGCCCCCGGCGGCGTGCCGCAGGGTCAGGGCACCGCCGAGCCATAAGCTCACCGAGCTGCGCAGCGGTGGATCGTGGTCCAGCAGACGGGAGAGCGCGTCGAGTTCGGCGATCGAGTCGTCATGGGCGCGGGAGGGCTTGACGACCGTGTCCGGCGCGGGCAGCAACGCCTTCGCCCGTCCGATGGCCTCACCGGCCCAGGCCCGCAGCGCCTGAACACCACCGCTCTCCTCTGCTTCCCCCACCGGCCTTCCTTCTTCCCCCACCGGCTCTCCTCCCGTCCCGAGGGCATCAACGGCCCGCCGCCGTCTCCATGATGACGAGATCTCCGTCACAACGACGCCCGATCACCGAGCTTTTCCGTGCGGCGCCCGATCAACACCCGGAAACCGCCCGGGATGTGCCCGGATCGAGTCGGGAGGGGCCCGACTGCGACGGGTTCGGCCGGGACGCTCCCGACGCCCCCAGATCCGCCCGCATCCCGCGCCGCAGCTCCCGCAGCCGTTCCCACAGCGCGTCGATCTCCCCCTGGGCGGCGCCGAGCGAGTCGCCCGGGCGGGGGACGCCGTCGTCCAGGCGCCGGAGCCGGCCGTAGAGCGTGCCGAGTGCGTGGGTGACCTCGCCGGCCAGGACGAGTACGGGGTCGGGCAGCCGCATCTGGGCCTCCGCGTACACGTCCCGGTGCAGATCCCGGGCCTCGGTCAGGCGTTGCCGTACCGCGCGCGGATCCTCCGTGCGGCTCAGGGCGTGCAGCTGGTCGGTGAGGGCGGCCAGATACTGCCGGGAGGCGGTGTTGAGGGCGACGTAACAGGTGCGCCGCTCCTCGTCCTCCCGGGCCCGCGCCCGCGCCCGCTCGGCGCGCTCCCGCTCACGCTGCCGGCTGCGCTCGGCCGCGCGCTGGGTGAGCAGTGCCGACAGCAGGGTCCCGACCACCCCGACGACCGCCACGACCGGTGCACCCGCGCCATTGACGTCCATCGCGCCCACCCCCTGTGTCGCCGTCCCCCTCCAGCGAACCGGTGCGCATCCCCCCGGGGAACCCCATGCCCGGGCCCCGCCCGGCCTTCGCCCGGCTCCCGCCCGAGCGGCAGTCGCCGTGACCCGGTACACCGGCCGGGCCCTTCGTCCTGGCCTCGTGTGAGGGTCAGGCGGGTGACCGGCCTATCCGGCGAAAACGACCAGGCCCCTCCGGTCACCGAGAGGTGACCGGAGGGGCCCCGGACTGCTGCTGAGCACCACGCACGGACCGGACCGGGCCGGACCAGGTGGACTGAACCGGACTGGGGCGCTACTGGTCGTCCCGGTCCGCGGCGTCATCCTCCGCCTGCTTCGCCTGCACCTCCGGGTCCAGCCCCGAGGCACCGCTGCCGTCCACCGAGCTGAGCCGGCCGCCCGACTCGGGCACCTCCGTCGCGGCGGGCGGTTCCACCAGCCAGTCGGGGTTGGCCTGCTTGTCCCACCACTTCCACGCCGCGAAGGCACCACCGGCCAGCGTGGTCAGCACCGCCAGCACCTTCACGGCCCGGCCGGCCCTGGACCGGCGAGCCTTCCTGCGGGCCAGCTTCTGGATCTCCTCCGCCGAGACCTGGCCACGCAGCGCGGCCAGGGCGGCGGCACCGCGGGCCGCGGCCTCGTCGCGGACGGGACCGGTCGCGGCCACGGCCTGCTCGATCTTCGGACGCGAGTACTCGGCGGCCTGCCGGGCCGCCCTACGGGCGCGCAGCGCGGCCTCGTGCGCCGCCAGGTCCACCTTCGGCGGCACATGCGCACGGGCCTGTTCCAGACGTGGGGCGAGCCGGGCGTCGTACTGTTCGCGGGCCTGTTCGGCGGCCTGCGACACCACGGGCGCCAGCCGTACGCGTGCCTCATGCGCGTAGAGCGCGGCACGCTCCTTGGCCGTGTCGGCGTAGGGCGCCACCACTTCCGCGGCGTGCAGCACGCTGTCCTTTGCCGAGCCGGTCGCGGCGCGCACGCTGTCGATGCGGGTCACGGGTTCCTCCTCCTCGGTGGCGTACGGTATTTCGACTTTCCACCCTTTTACGGATCATGCCTGTCCACGGTCCACGCGGCATGCGAGGGCGGGCATATGGGTGCCAATCACTTCCATCAGATCGATCCGGGCCATACCCGGGCAACCCGAGCCTGTCTCGACCCTGCCACGAATCACCGCCCGGCGCTGCCTTCCGGGCGGAACTCGCGGCCTCGGACGACGTACGGGCCCGGCCGTGCGAGGATCGGGGTGTCACAGAAAGACAACGGAAGGCAGATCGTGGCCGAGCAGCTTTACGCCACCCTGAAGACCAACCACGGCGACATCGTGGTCGAGCTTTTCCCGAACCACGCGCCCGAGACGGTCAAGAACTTCGTCGAGCTGGCCCAGGGCGAGCGCGAGTGGACGCACCCCGGCACGGGTGAGAAGAGCAAGAAGCCGCTCTACAACGGCACGATCTTCCACCGCGTCATCAGCGGCTTCATGATCCAGGGCGGCGACCCGCTGGGCAGCGGCATCGGCGGCCCCGGCTACAAGTTCGGGGACGAGTTCCACCCGGACCTGTCCTTCAACAAGCCGTACCTGCTCGCCATGGCCAACGCCGGCCCGGGCACCAACGGCTCGCAGTTCTTCATCACCGTCTCCCCCACGACGTGGCTGAACCGCAAGCACACCATCTTCGGCGAGGTCACCGACGAGGCCAGCCAGAAGGTCGTCGACGCCATCGCCGGTGTGCCCACCGGCCGCAACGACCGCCCGGTCAACGACGTCGTCATCGAGTCGGTCGTCGTCGAGAAGCGACAGGGCTGAGCGCCCCACCGGCTCCTCGGCCGGCATGACCCGCAGGGACCGGCCGGTACATCCCGCAGGGAACCATTCGCCCCGCTCGTCCGTACCAAGGATGAGCGGGGCGGGGCATTGCCGGGGGCAGTCCCACGACGAGCAAGGGGAACAGATGGACGAGGCCGCAGCCGGCACACAGGGCGCCCACCGCGTGCCCCTGTGCTACCGCCATCCGGACCGCGAGACCGGCGTGCGCTGCACCCGCTGTGAGCGCCCCATCTGCCCCGAATGCATGATCAGCGCCTCGGTCGGCTTCCAGTGCCCCGAGTGCGTGCGCGCCGGCAGCGGCACCGGACACCCGCCGACCGCCGCCCAGCCGCGCACGATCGCCGGCGGCACGCTCACCTCCGACCCGCGGCTGCTCACCAAGGTCCTGATCGGGATCAACCTCGCGCTGTTCCTGGTGCAGACCTCCCTCGGTGACCGCTTCACCGACCGGTTCGAACTGATCGGGCAGGCCTACACCCCCCTGCTCACCGGGGTGCAGGGCATCGCCGAGGGGCAGTACTACCGCCTGCTGACCGCGATGTTCCTGCACGGCGGCTACGCCCACATCCTCTTCAACATGCTCAGCCTGTGGTGGATCGGCGGCCCCCTGGAAGCGGCCCTGGGCCGCGCCCGCTATCTCGCCCTCTACTTCGTCTCGGGCCTCGCGGGCAGCGCCCTCACCTATCTGCTCGCCGCACCCAATCAGCCCTCCCTCGGCGCCTCCGGAGCGATCTTCGGCCTCTTCGGCGCGACCGGCGTGCTGATGCGCCGGCTCAACTACGACCTGCGCCCGCTGATCGCCCTGCTGGTGATCAACATGGTCATCACCTTCAGTCCGGGAATGAACATCGCCTGGCAGGCCCACATCGGCGGCCTGGTCGCCGGTGTCGTCACCGGGTACGCCATGGTCCACGCCCCGCGCGAGAGGCGGACGCTGGTCCAGTACGGCACGTGTGCCGTCGTACTCGCCGTCGTGGTGGTTCTCACACTGGTCAGGACCGCACAGCTCACCTGATACCGAACCGTTGTCCACAGGCTGTGGCGAATCTTGTGCACGGTGTGCGGGCACAACTGCGCCCCCTGTCACCCGGATGTGTTTCCGCAGGTCAGGCAGGGGGCGAACAGGTGTACCGGGAACGTTGGGCCAGTCACACCGGCGTCAACGCCCGATGAGTTATCCACAGATGGTCGTTCTTTTTCCCCAGGGCGCTTTTCCCAGGTGAACAGCCTGTGGATAACTCAGTGGACTACTTCCACTGCGTGGAGACGCCGAAGCCGGCGGCGATGAAGCCGAAGCCGACCACGATGTTCCAGTTGTCCCACGAGTCGATGGGCAGCGAGCCGTCGGTCACGTAGAAGACGACGATCCAGGCCAGGCCGATGACGAACATCGCCAGCATGACTGGCGCGACCCAGGTGCCGCTGGTGAGCTTGATGGCCTGTGCCTGCTTCGCCGGCGGCGGCGTGTAGTCGGCCTTCTTGCGGATACGTGACTTCGGCACGAGGGTCTCTCCTGTCGATGCGCTGCGTGGCCGCGCAGGTAACTGGGTCGGGCGCGTCCGTTAGCGTAGTGCTTCCGTGGCGCCGAAGGAGATAAGGGTACGTTGAGCAATTCTGCCGACTCCCCCGGGACGGGGGCAACGGGCTCCGGCCCCGGCCGCGTCCGGCGTCTGCGCCCGGTGCGGGTCCTCACCGCGGCCGTGTTCGCCCTCGCGGGGCTCATCTTCTTCACCAGCTTCAACACGGCCAAGGGCACGGACATCCGGCAGGACGGCTCCCTGCTGAAGCTGTCGGACCTCATCCAGCAGCGCAGCCGCAAGAACAAGGAGCTGGACGAGTCCAACGCGGCCCTGCGCGGGAGCGTGGAGTCGCTCGCCGAGAGCGACGACGGCAGCACCAAGGCGCAGGACCGCAGGCTGAGCGGACTGGAGAAGAGCACCGGCACCCAGAGGCTCACCGGCCGGGCCGTCACCGTCACGCTCAATGACGCGCCGCCCAACGCCACGGCGAAGCTCCCCGGCTATCCCGAACCACAGCCCGACTACCTGGTCATCCACCAGCAGGACCTGCAGGCCGTGGTGAACGCGCTCTGGCAGGGCGGTGCCCAGGGGATCAAGGTCATGGACCAGCGGCTGATCTCCACCAGCGCGGTGCGCTGCGTCGGCAACACGCTGATTCTCCAGGGCCGTGTCTACTCGCCGCCGTACAAGATCACGGCGGTCGGGGACCCGGACAGGCTGCAGCAGGCACTCGCGGCGAGCAAGGCGATCCAGACCTACATGGTGTACGTCAATGTCTACGGCCTCGGCTGGAAAGTCACCGACGACGGAACGGTGACTCTTCCGGGCTACTCGGGCACAGTGGATCTGCACTACGCGAAGCCCGTGCAGTAGCCAGCCGTCCGTCGCGGAGGCGCCGGTGCGCGTGATCGTCCGGACCGTCAGCGAGCTGTGCATCACCGTCGGCGCCCTGATCGTGCTCTTCGTCGCCTACGTGCTGTTCTGGACGGGTGTGCGCGCCGAGGGCGCCATGAACGACCAGATCGATCAGCTGCACCGGCAGTGGTCGAGGGGGAGCGGGCAGCCGGTCGCCGTGACGAAACCGGCGCCGTACCGCTACGGCGAGGCTTTCGCGATCATGTACATCCCGCGGCTTGGTTTCACGTGGAACAAGCCGGTCCTGGAGGGCACCGGCCGGGACGTGCTGGCGAAGGGCCTCGCCCACTACCGGGGAACCGCCCGGCTCGGCCAGGTGGGCAACTTCGCGGTGGCCGGGCACCGGCGGACCTACGGCGACCCGTTCCTGGACTTCCCGAAGCTGCGGCCCGGGGACGCCGTCGTGCTCACCGACGGGACGACCTGGTTCACGTATCGGATCGACAAAGGCCCCTACAAAACCGTGCCGACGGACGTTGAGGTGATCGACCCTGTGCCACGTAAGTCCGGGTACACGCGTCCGGGACGCTATCTGACGCTGACCACGTGCGATCCCGAATGGGGGCACAGTCACCGGCTGATCGTCTGGGCGCACCTGGACTCCGCCCAGTCCGTGGAGGCAGGAGAACCGAAGGCTCTGCGCCGTTAGTCTGGTGGCGTACGGCGTGCGTCCGGTGCCGTGGGGAGAGGGAAGGAACGGCATGTACGGCTGGATCTGGCGGCATCTGCCGGGGAACGTGTGGGTGAGGGCGCTGATCTCACTCGTACTGGTCCTGGCCGTGATCTACATCCTCTTCCAGTACGTCTTCCCGTGGGCCGAACCGCTGCTGCCCTTCAACGATGTGACGGTGGACAACCAGTGAGTGCGCGGATTCTCGTCGTCGACAACTACGACAGCTTCGTCTTCAACCTCGTCCAGTACCTGTACCAGCTGGGTGCCGAGTGCGAGGTGCTGCGCAACGACGAGGTGTCGACGGCGCACGCCCAGGACGGCTTCGACGGGGTGCTGCTCTCGCCCGGGCCGGGAACGCCCGAGGAGGCAGGGGTGTGCGTGGACATGGTCCGCCACTGTGCCTCGACCGGAGTGCCGGTCTTCGGGGTGTGCCTCGGCATGCAGTCGATGCAGGTGGCGTACGGCGGTGTGGTGGACCGGGCGCCCGAGCTGCTGCACGGCAAGACCTCGCTGGTGGAGCACGAGGGCAAGGGCGTCTTTTCGGGCCTGCCCTCCCCCTTCACGGCGACCCGCTACCACTCCCTGGCCGCCGAGCCGGGGACGGTCCCGGCCGAGCTGGAGGTGACCGCCCGCACGCACGACGGCATCATCATGGGCCTGCGGCACCGGGAACTCAGGGTCGAGGGCGTGCAGTTCCACCCCGAGTCGGTGCTGACCGAGCACGGGCACCGGATGCTGGCCAACTGGCTGGTGGAGTGCGGCGACCAGGGTGCCGTGGCGAGGTCGACGGGGCTGGCCCCGGTGGTGGGCAGGGCCACGGCGTGACCGCGCTGCGCCCGGAGCCAGAGACCGATGCCTCGTACGGGGATCAGTCGTACGAGGCTTCCGGTGCGCTTGGGGACTGGGACACGGCGGGCGCGGCGTACCAGGAGTCGTACGGGGTGCCGTACGGGGATCAGCACGGCGATCGGTACGACGATCGGCACGGGGAGCGGTTGCGGGAACCGCAGGGGCAGCCTTACCGGCCGCCCCTGGACGACGAGACGATGGCGCTGCGGCTCACCGATCCCTCGTCGGGCCCGTCGAGCGGGTCCATACGCGCCTCTGCGGCCCCTGGCGCCCCTTCCGGCTCCTCCGCCACTCAAGGCGCGGCCGGCGGGCGAGCGGCCCGCAGAAAGGCCGCCAAGCGCCGCGGTGGGCGCCATGGCGGCGGCCGGGAGACGGCGCCCGCCGAGACGCGGGAGTCCGGCAGGCCGCTGTCCCGGGTGGAGGCGCGGCGGCAGGCGCGGCTGCGCAAGCCGAGCCCGGCCGTCGTCGCGAGCCGGGTGATCGGCGAGGTGTTCATCACCACCGGCCTGCTGATGCTGCTGTTCGTCACCTACCAGCTGTGGTGGACCAACATCCGCGCCCATGCGCAGGCGGGCAGCGAGGCGCATCAGCTCCAGGACGACTGGGCCAGCGGAAAGCGCAGCCCGGGTGTCTTCGCGCCGGGGCAGGGCTTCGCCATCCTGCACATCCCCAAGCTGGACGTGGTGGCGCCGATAGCGGAGGGCGTCAGCAAAGCGAAGGTGCTCGACAAGGGCATGGTCGGGCACTACGGCGAACCCCCGCTGAAGACGGCGATGCCCGGCGACAGGACCGGCAACTTCGGACTCGCCGCCCATCGCAACACGCACGGTGAGCCGTTCCGGTACATCAACACGCTCAAGGCCGGCGACGCGGTCGTTGTCGAGACACAGGACACGTACTTCGTGTACAAGGTGACCTCGATGCTGCCGGTGACCTCGCCGGCCAACACCAGCGTCCTGAGCCCCGTCCCGAGGGGCTCGGGTTTCACCGAACCCGGCCGCTACATCACCCTCACCACCTGCACGCCGGAGTTCACGAGCAAGTACCGGCTGATCGTCTGGGGCAAGATGGTCGAGGAACGCCCGCGCAGCAAGGGCAAGCCGGACGCGCTCATCGAGTAGGGCATCGTAGGGCCGAAGCGAGTAAGGGCAAGGAACTGTGGCAGCGACCGCCGACGACACCGAAGAACACACGGACGCGTCCGATCCGAATCCCGCCCCGCGCGGCCGGCGTCCCGGCCGTGTCGCCACGGCGGTCAGCGTCCTCGGTGAACTCCTCATCACAGCAGGCCTGTTGCTGGCTCTCTTCGTCGTCTACTCCCTGTGGTGGACGAACGTGATAGCGGATCGCAAGGCGGACAAGCGGGCCGACCAGGTCCGTCAACACTGGGCCCACGCGACGGACTCCACTCCGGGAGCGCTGGACACCAAGGACGGCATCGGCTTCCTGCATGTGCCGTCGATGCACAACGGCGAGGTCCTGGTCGAGAAGGGCACGGGCACAGACGTCCTCAACGACGGTGTGGCCGGCTACTACACGGACCCGGTCAAGGCGACCCTCCCCATGACCGGCAGGGCCGGCAACTTCACCCTCGCCGCCCACCGCGACGGCCACGGCGCGAAGTTCCACAACATCGACAAGATCGAGAAGGGCGACCCGATCGTCTTCGAGACACGGGACGACTGGTACGTCTACAAGGTCTACTCGGTCCTGTCGGAGACCTCGAAGTACAACGTCAAGGTCCTCTCCCCGGTCCCGAAGGAGTCCGGCAAGAAGAAGCCGGGCCACTACATCACCCTGACGACCTGCACCCCGGTCTACACCTCGGAGTACCGGTACGTGGTGTGGGGCGAACTGGTCCGGGTGGAGAAGGTGGACGGCAAGCGGACGCCGCCGGCGGAGTTGCGGGGCTGACAGACGAGGACGGGTCCGCCCGGGAACCGGAGTTCCCGGGCGGACCCGCTGTCGGTGGATGGGTCAGCCGTTGGGGCCGGCGATGATCCCACCGTTGCCGTTGTCGCCGCCGCCCCCGAAGTCCAGGGTGTTCAGGACGATCGGGGTGTTGCTCGGATCGGCCTGGGTTCCGGCCGGCGGGTTCTGCTGGATGACCCGTGCCTTGTCGTCCTTGGACCCGTTGACCTGGATCTGTGTGTAGCCCTGCTGCTGCAGGATCTGCTGGGCTTCCTTCAGGGTCCGGCCGGTGACGTTCGGGACCTGGCCCTGTGTCTGCTGGCCGCCCTGGAACTTGCCGACGTTGAGCGTGACGGCCGTGTTCTTGGGCACCTGCTGGTTCGCCTGCGGGCTGGTCGAGAGGACCTTGCCGTCGTCGTCCTGGTTGGGAGTGGGGGTGTCGGTGCAGGTGGCGGTCAGGCCCAGGTTCTGCAGCTCGGCCTTCGCGTCGTCGCAGGACTTGCCGACGAGGTCGCCGGGAATGGTGACCTTCTCCACGGGCTTGGCGACCGTGAGGGTGATCGTGGTGCCCTTCTGCTTGCTCGTGCCGCCCGGCGGGTCCTGCTCGATGACCAGGCCGGCGGCCCGGTCCGACTCCTGGGTCCGCTGCTCGACGTTGAAGCCCTTCGCCTTGAGCTGGGACTGGGCGTCGGTGAACTGGATGCCGCGGACGTCCGGTACCTGCACCTTGGGTGCTCCGGTCGACACGGTGAGGTCGATCGTGGTGCCCTTGTCGACCTTCCCGTTCTTCGGGTTCTGGTCGCAGACGTTGCCCTTCGGCTGGTCGTCGCAGGGCTTCCTGCTGATCGACACCTTCAGGTCGACGTTCGCGGCCATCTTCTGGGCCGTTTTCTCCGGCTGGCCGATGAAGGCCGGCACCGGCACCCTGCCGTCGTCGGTGTTGTGGTTGGTCGCCACCCACTTGCCGATCAGGATCGCGCCGACCAGGACGAGGATGCCCGCGACCACCAGGAGGATCGTGGAGGTGTTGGACTTCTTCTGCTGCCGGCCGCGGCGGCCGGAGCCGTCGTCGTAGCCGTAGCCGCCGTCGTCCGGGTTCATCGGCGGGAGCATGCTGGTGGCGCCCGCGCCGGCGTCGGGGCGCAGGGCCGTCGTCGGCTGGTCGTCGGGGTAGCCGCTGTAGCCCACCGCGCCCATCGCGGCCGTCGCCGCGACCGGCTGGCCGTCCAGACAGGCCTCGATGTCGGCACGCATCTCGTCGGCCGACTGGTAGCGGTAGTTCGGGTCCTTGACCAGCGCCTTCAGGACGATCGCGTCCATCTCGGGGGTGATCTCGGGGTCGAAGACCGACGGGGGCTGGGGCTCCTCGCGGACGTGCTGGTAGGCCACCGCCACCGGGGAGTCGCCCACGAAGGGGGGCCGTACCGTCAGCAGCTCGTAGAGCAGGCAGCCGGTCGAGTACAGGTCCGACCTCGCGTCGACCTGCTCACCCTTCGCCTGCTCCGGCGACAGGTACTGGGCCGTGCCGATGACCGCCGCCGTCTGGGTCATGGTCATGCCGGCGTCGCCCATGGCGCGGGCGATACCGAAGTCCATCACCTTGACCTGGCCGTTGCGGGTCAGCATGACGTTGGCCGGCTTGATGTCGCGGTGGACGATGCCGTTGCGGTGGGCGTACTCCAGGCCCTGGAGGATGCCGATGGTCATTTCCATCGCACGCTCGGGCAGGAGCTTGCGGCCGGAGTGGAGCAGCTCACGGAGCGTGGAGCCGTCTACGTACTCCATGACGATGTACGGGATCGAGACCCCGTCGATGTAGTCCTCGCCCGTGTCGTAGACCGCGACGATCGCGGGATGGTTGAGCGAGGCGGCCGACTGGGCCTCCCGGCGGAACCGGGCCTGGAAGGACGGATCACGCGCGAGGTCCGCGCGCAGCGTCTTCACCGCCACGGTGCGACCGAGCCGGGTGTCATGCGCGAGGTAGACCTCCGCCATGCCACCACGGCCGAGCACCTGGCCCAGCTCGTACCGGCCGCCGAGGCGACGCGGCTCTTCCATAGTTCCCTACCAGCCCTCTCCGTCGGTCTCGGCCGCCCACGTGTCGTGTGCGGCCAGAGGCTGCCGTCCGGGCCTACCGTACCCGGCTCGCTTTGTATGACCTGGCCAAGCCCGCAACCCGATACAGGACCGGTATCGCAACGTGCGGCGATGTGAAGGAGACGTGACGGTTGTCACTCTCCGGGGCCGGCGCCGTCACTTTTTGGAGCTGATGACCGCCTGCATGACGCTCTTCGCGATCGGAGCCGCCAGACCGCCACCGGAGATGTCGTCGCGGTTGGCGCTCTCGTCCTCGACCACCACGGCCACGGCGACCGGCGAGCTGCCGTCGGACAGCTTGGCGTAGGAGATGAACCACGCGTACGGGTTGGCGCTGTTCGCCACACCGTGCTGAGCGGTACCGGTCTTGCCGCCCACGGTGACGCCGTCGATCTGCGCCTTCGTACCGGTGCCCTGCTTGACGACCGTCTCCATCATGTCCTGCAGGATCTGCGCGTTGGCCGGCGACAGCGGCCGGCTCATCTCCTTCGGCTCGGTCTTCTCGACCGGGTCGAGGTTGGAGGACTGCAGTGTGTCGACCATGTACGGCTTCATCAGCTTGCCGTCGTTGGCGACCGCCGAGGCGACCATGGCCATCTGCAGCGGGGTCGCGGCGGTGTTGTACTGGCCGATGGAGGACAGCGCGGTCTGCGAGGGGTTCATGTTGTCGGAGAAGACCGACGCGTAGGCGCGGACCGGGACGAACTGCTCGGAGTCGAAGCCGAACTTCTTCGCCTCCTCCAGCATCTTGTCGTTGCCGAGGTCGGAGCCGATCTTGCCGAAGACCGAGTTGCAGGACCAGCGCAGCGCCTCGCGCAGGGAGGCGTTCCTGCAGGGGATGTTGCCCTCGTTCTTCAGCGGGGTCGTGGTGCCCGGCATGGTCCACGGCAGCGGCGACTTCGTCTGCTCGGTGTCCGACTTGTACAGCCCGTTCTCCAGCGCCGCCGCCGCGGTGACCACCTTGAAGGTGGAGCCCGGCGGGTAGGTCTCGCGCAGCGCCCGGTTCAGCATCGGGTCGGCCGGGTTGTTCTTCTTCTGGAGCTTGTTCCAGGCCTTGGCGTCGCTGTCGGAGTAGCCCGCGAAGGATGAGGGGTCGTACGACGGGTAGGAGGCCAGCGCCAGGATCTTGCCGGTGGACGGCTCCAGGGCGACGACCGCGCCCTTGCCGCCCTGCCGGGACAGCCCGTCGTACGCCGCCTTCTGTGCGGCCGCGTTCAGCGTGGTGACGACGTTGCCGCCCTGCTGCTGCTTGCCGGTGACCATGTCCAGCGTCTTGCGGAAGAAGAGCCGGTCGTCGTTGCCGGTGAGGATGCCGTCCTCGACACCCTCCAGGAAGCTGCTGTTGAAGGCCTGCGAGGAGTAGCCGGTGACCGGGGCCCACATGGGGCCGTTCTTGTAGGTGCGCTTGTACTTGAAGTCACCGTGCTTGGTCTCGACCGAGCCGGTTATGGGGTCGCCGTTGACGATGATGTTGCCCCGCTGGTGCGCGTACCGCTCGATGTTCACACGGCGGTTGTCCGGATCGGCGCGCAGTTTGTCGGCCTGGACGTACTGAAGCCAGTTGTCACGGATCAACAGTGCGAGGACGAGAAGTCCGCAGAAGATCGCGATTCGGCGCAGTGGCTTGTTCACATCCGGCCTTTCCACAAGCTAACAGGTGCGCCTGTTGCTTCAGTCTCTCGGTGCCGATGGTCCTGGCGCTCATCCTTGGCCGCCCACAGTTTAGAGGCAGCCGCTGTGTGTCCCGGGCGGGCCGTCCACAACGACTGATCAGTAGACGCGCCGCGGGCGCGACGGGTTCCGGAAAACGACGGACGGCTTCCGGTTCCGGCAGATGCCGGTCCCGGAAGCCGTCCGTCAGGAATGCGCCGAGGGGCCGTTCAGCACTTGGGCGGGTTGCCGCTGGCCACGTTGAAGTAGTAGTCGGAGGTGTAGCCCCAGACGTTCGCGCTGGAGCTGTTGTCCTTCACGTACCACCAGATGTTGTCGCCGTAGACGCCCTCGCCCCGGACCCAGCACTTCACGAAGGCGCCGTCGCCCTTGTAGGCGTGGTCCACGACCGGCATGTCCGTGCTCGGTCCCTTGCGGATCTTGACGTTGTCCGTGGTCCAGCTGCCCCCGTACGCCCCGGCGGCCTGTGCGCTCGTCGCGCTGGTCACCGTGAACAGTGCGGCGCCGAGTGCGGCGGCCGCGCCCACCGCGACGCGCTTGCCGCGCGTACCCATGCGAAGCATGAGATCCCCCAATGTGTCGGTCGTCCCGTCCCGTGGTCACGGGACGGGGATGGTCGTCCGTCACTCTAGTGGGTGACCCGCAGCGCAACGATCTTGATGTAGGTGATCAGGATCACTCGACGGGGCCGGCGCCGCCGGGGCGAACCACCTGGGTCATCTCGGCGTCGGGGTTCGTGGCCGGGGTGGGCGCAGGGCGGCGGGCCGTGTCGCTGATGCGGATCAGGATGCCGATCAGCGCCCAGTTGGCCAGCACGGAGGAACCGCCGTAGGCGAGGAACGGCATCGTCATACCGGTCAGCGGGATGAGGCCCATCACACCGCCGGCGACCACGAACACCTGCAGGGCGAAGGCGCCGGACAGGCCTACGGCGAGCAGCTTGCCGAACGGGTCGCGGGCGGCGAGGGCGGTGCGCAGGCCGCGCTCCACGATCAGGCCGTAGATCAGCAGCATCGCCATGATGCCCGCCAGGCCCAGTTCCTCGCCGAAGGTCGCGAAGACGAAGTCGGAATTGGCGGCGAACTTGATCAGGTCCGAGTGGCCCTGGCCCCAGCCGGTGCCGAGGGTGCCGCCGGAGCCGAACGCCCACAGGGACTGCTGCAGCTGGTCGGAGTGGGGGATGCCGTCGTGGGTGATCTGGCGGCTGAGCTTGAACTCGCGCATCGGGTTGAGCCAGGCGTTCACACGCGTCTGGATGTGCGTCTCGAAGCTGGCCACACCGACGGCGCCGACCGCGGACATCAGCAGACCGAAGATGATCCAGCTGGTCCGCTCCGTGGCGACGTACAGCATGATCACGAACATGCCGAAGAACAGCAGCGACGTGCCGAGGTCGGTCTCGAAGACCAGGATCAGGATCGAGAGCGCCCAGACGACCAGGATCGGACCGAGGTCACGGCCACGCGGCAGGTACAGGCCCATGAAGCGGCGGCTGGCGAGGGCCAGGGCGTCGCGCTTCACCATCAGGTAGCCGGCGAAGAAGACGGCGAGGACGATCTTCGCGAACTCGCCGGGCTGGAGGGAGCCCAGGCCGGGGACCCGGATCCAGATCTTGGCGCCGTAGATGTCGGCCCCGAGGCCCGGCACCAGCGGCAGGAGGAGCAGGACCAGAGCGCCGGCCATGGAGATGTAGGTGTAGCGCTGCAGGACGCGGTGGTCCTTGAGGAAGATCAGCACGACCGTGAACAGCGCGATGCCCAGCGCGGTGTAGAGCAGCTGGCGGGGCGCGGCCGGGGCGTAGCCCTTCAGCGACTGCAGCAGCTTCGACTGGTCCAGCCGCCAGATCACGACGAGCCCGAGCCCGTTGAGCAGAGTGGCCAGCGGCAGCAGCAGCGGGTCGGCGTACGGCGCGAACTTCCGGACGCCGAGATGGGCGACTCCGGCCAGCAGGCCCAGTCCGAGGCCGTACTCCAGCAGCCCGGCGGGCACCTTGCTGCTGATGGCCAGGCCCACGTTGGCGTAGGCGAACACCGGGATGGCCACGGCGAAGACCAGCAGGGCCAGCTCGGTGTTGCGGCGGCTCGGAGCGCCGATGGCGCCGATCGTGGACGTGTGGTGCGTCGGCGAGTTAGTGGTACTGCTCATCGTGTGACAGGGCCTCTCACGGCTCGGCTACTGCTTGCCGCACTGATCGACGACCTTCTGCTCATCCTCGGAGAGGCTCGGGCCGGGATTCGGAGTGGGGGACGTGGACGGGGGCTTCGACGGCGAGGTCGGGGGCGTCGTCTTCGTCGCCGACGGGTTCGGCGTCGGTGATGCCTTGGACGTGAAAGCGGTACGGGTGGTTCCCGTGGTGCCTCCGGCCTCGCCCTGGCCCGTCTTCGCGTTCCGCTCGGACTCGGCGGCCTGGTGCTCCGCCTTCTTCCTGCACGCGGAGGCCTGCACGGACAGTGCCTCGATCTTCGCCTGGGCCTGCTGCAGACCGCCCGCGGCGATCGTGGCCTTCACCTGCTTCTGCTGGTACGGCGGCAGGTACTTGAGTTCGATCTCCGGATGGTCCTTCTCCACCGTCGACAGCGACACCCAGGCCAGATCCTGGCTGATCCCCCGGTACAGGGCCACGTGCTCGCCCTTGGCGCCGACGTAGTACTGCGTCTGCGTCCAGCGGTAGCCACCGTAGAGGCCGCCGCCGATGACAGCGAGGGCCAGGGCGCTGTACAGGGATCTCTTCAGCCACCTGCGCCCGCCGCGCGGCTTGGTGAAGTCACCGTCGGCGTAGTCGCCGAAACCGCCCGCCGGGATGTACCCGGTGGTGTCGCCGGAACCGGGCGGGCCGAACTCGCCGCCGCCGTGCCCGTGGTGCTGCCGGCCCAGATGGGAGGCGCGGCCGGCCGGGGTCTGCATGATGCCGTTGTCGTGCAGGTGGTGCTGGTTCTCGGCGACCGCGCCGACCACCACCGGCTGGTCGGACAGCTGCCCGGCCATGGTGTCACCGGTGTCCAGGTCGAGGACGTCGGCGACGATGACGGTGATGTTGTCGGGGCCGCCGCCGCGCAGCGCGAGCTGGATCAGCTCCTGCACGGTCTCCTGCGGGCCCTGGTAGCTGGCGAGGGTCTCCTCGATCGTCTGGTGGGAGACGACGGTGGACAGCCCGTCGGAGCAGATCAGATAGCGGTCGCCGGCCCGGACCTCGCGGATCGACAGGTCCGGCTCGACATGGTCGCTGCTGCCCACGGCGCGCATGAGGAGGGACCGCTGCGGATGCGTGGTCGCCTCCTCCTCGGTGATCCGGCCCTCGTCGACGAGCCGCTGCACCCAGGTGTGGTCCTGGGTGATCTGGGTGAGGACCCCGTCACGCAGCAGATAGGCCCGCGAGTCACCGACGTGCACGAGACCGAGCCGCTGCCCGGTCCACAGCAGCGCGGTCAGGGTCGTCCCCATGCCTTCGAGCTGGGGGTCCTCGGCGACCATGGCGCGCAGCTGGTCATTGGCGTGCTGAACGGCCGCGCCGAGGGAGGTCAGGATGTCGGAGCCGGGCACGTCGTCGTCGAGCGTGACCAGGGTGGAGATCACCTCGGAGGAGGCGACCTCGCCGGCGGCCTGGCCGCCCATGCCGTCGGCGATCGCGAGGAGCCGCGGACCGGCGTAACCGGAGTCCTCGTTGTGCCCGCGGATCATGCCTTCGTGCGATCCGGCGGCAAAGCGCAGTGACAGACTCATGCGCACCTCGCCCGTCGGCTCCGAATGCAGCCGGTCGTGTCGAGCCACACTGCCCACCCTCCGGTCGGGAGCGCGCCGGAGACCAGGGTGCGGCCTGCCGCTGCGTGCTCGCTCCGCTCGCTCATTGTCGTACTACTTCCGCAGCTCGATGACGGTCTTGCCGATGCGGATCGGCGCGCCCAGCGGGATCGGCGTGGGAGTCGTCAGCCGGGACCGGTCCAGGTAGGTGCCGTTGGTGGAGCCCAGGTCCTCGACGATCCACTGACCGTCGCGGTCCGGATAGATCCTGGCATGGCGGCTGGAGGCGTAGTCGTCGTCCAGCACGATCGTGGAGTCGTGCGCCCGGCCCAGGGTGATCGTCTGGCCCTGCAGCGCGACCGTGGTGCCGGTCAGTGTGCCTTCCGTCACGACCAGCTTGGTGGGGGCGTTGCGACCGCGTCGGCCGCCGCCCTGCTGGCCACGCTGCTGGCCGCGCTGCGACGGGGGCGCGGCGGCCTGCTGCCGGGGCGCCTGCTGCTGGCGACCGGCCTCCCTACGCGATCCGCGCTGGGTGACGCGCGTACCGAACAGGTCGCTCCGGATGACCTGCACGGCCACGATCACGAACAGCCACAGTACGGCCAGGAAACCCAGCCGCATGACCGTGAGGGTCAGCTCTGACATTGCCCCCGCTTCACCCTTCGGCTTGCCTATAGATAACGGTGGTACTGCCCACGACGATCCGCGAGCCGTCGCGGAGCGTAGCGCGGGTGGTGTGCTGCCCGTCCACCACGATGCCGTTGGTGGAGCCGAGATCCTGGATCGTCGAGGGCGTTCCGGTCCGGATCTCGCAGTGCCGGCGGGAGACGCCGGGGTCGTCGATCCGCACGTCGGCGTCGGTGCTGCGGCCCAGCACCAGCGTCGCGCGGGAGATCTGGTGGCGGGTGCCGTTGATCTCGATCCAGTAGCGGGTGTGCCCGCCGCTCATCGGGGCGGCCGCGGGCCGCTGCGTGGCGGGCTGGGGGTAGCCGTAGCCGCCGGGGCGGGCGCCGGGCGGGGGCGCGGACGGCATCGGGGGCGCCCCGGCGGGCGCGCTCGGCGGGTAGCCGTAGCCGCCGCCCGGGGCACCCTGCGCGGGGCGGCCGGGGGCCGGGGCCGCGGGGGCCGCCTGCTGGCTGCTGGAGGAGGCGAGGGTGCGCGAGCGCACCCGGTACAGGCCGGTGTCCAGGTCGTCGGCCTTCTCCAGGTTGACCTTGATGGGGCCCATGAAGGTGTAACGCTGCTGCTTTGCGTAGTCGCGCACCATGCCGGCCAGCTCGTCGCCGAGCTGCCCGGAGTAGGGGCTGAGGCGCTCGTAGTCCGGCGCGCTCAGCTCCACGATGAAGTCGTTGGGTACGACGGTCCGGTCGCGGTTCCAGATCGTGGCGTTGTTGTCGCACTCACGCTGGAGCGCGCCGGCGATCTCCACGGGCTGCACCTCGGACTTGAAGACCTTGGCGAAGGTGCCGTTCACCAGACCTTCGAGACGCTGCTCGAACTTCTTCAGGACTCCCATGGGGCACCTCCTCCGTCCCTGCCGTTGCCTTGCCCTGCTGTGTGCGCTGCCTTGCCCGGTTGTGCCGGTACTGCTTACTGATCGTATCTACGCGTCCGGCAATCAGCCGGTTCCCCCAGCGACTCCCCTTCGAACTCCCGGCGGGCACTCCTGCTGCCATGGATCGTAGAGGCGGGCGAAGACCAGTGTCCCGCACCCTGCTGTGGACCCGACCCGCCTCCTGGGGAGATACCCGGGACCGGTACGAGGTTGATACGTGAAGCAGGTCTCCCTGAGACGTGGGGGACGGTGCGGGCCTTGGACGCGGGGCGGCTGCGGGGGCCGCGGGCGTGCGCGGCGGGTGCGGGGTGCCGCCGGGTGGTGGGCCGGAAGGGATGTGAACCCACCCCGTACGACGTGCTAATGTTCTGGGTGTCGGAAGGGGCCAGCCCGAAAGGGCCGGAACCGGAAGACACACCCAATGCGCGGGTGGCGGAATAGGCAGACGCGCTGGATTCAGGTTCCAGTGCCCGCAAGGGCGTGGGGGTTCAACTCCCCCCTCGCGCACAGAGAGAAACCGACGAAACGGGTCTCTGCTGGTGACGAAAGTCACCGCAGGGGCCCGTTTCTCGTTGTGTCCGGGTTTGTGAGGGATCGCACAGCCTGGCCCCGCCTGTCCGGCTCATGCGTGCCCCCCGGCCCGCCGGTGCTCATGTTCTTGCCTTGCACGTTGGTGCCCGTTGGAAGGCATGGACGGTTCTCCGGGCCAACGGAAAGAGTGTCCCCGTAGATGGAGAGCGAAATCCAGGGGGCAAGTTGATGTCAGAGCAAGTCGCGCAAAGGGACGTGTGCCCAAGCGCTGCTGAGCCGTACCAGGATTCCGGCGAACTTCTTTATCTGACCCGGACCGACGTGGCACTGGCGCTGAATGAGATCGACCCCGTCGCGGTCGCTGCGGACACCTTGCGGGCCCATGCGCGAGGGCAGACGGTCGTCCCCGACGAGGGCTATCTGGGCTGGGTCACATCGGATGGGCACAGTGCCCGCAGCCTGAACATGCCGGGCCTGGTCGAGGGTTCCCCGCGAGCGGTCGGAACGAAGATAATCAACGCGTCCCTCGGAAATGCCGGCCGGGGAATTCCGCGCGCCGACGGTCTGACGCTGCTCTTCGATCCGGAGACCGCGCACCCTTACGCCATGATGGACGCCGCACTCATCAGCGCCACGCGTACGGCGGCGGTCTCCGCGGCCGCGATCGAGACCTTCACGGTCCGCCCGGTGCGGCACCTCGCGCTCGTCGGCTGCGGAGTGCAGGCCGACACCCACCTCAGGCTGCTGCTTCCCCGGCTCGCCGACCTGACAGGCGTCCGGGTGCAGGACCGGGACCCCGCGGCGGCCGCCGCCTTCGCCGAGCGCCACCGGGAGGCCGCGGACCGGTACGGGGTCCGCATCACGGTCGAGGCCGATCCGCGCGCGGCCGTCCAGGGCGCCGACGTGGTCATCCCGGTGACGACGGTGACGGACGGCTACATCCGGTACGACTGGCTCAGCCAGGGTGCCGTCGTGGTCCACGTCTCCCTCGACGACCTGCTTCCCGAGGTCGTGCTGCGCGCCTCCCGGGTCGTGGTGGACGACTGGAACCTGGTTCGGGCCGACTCCCGGCGGTTGCTGGGGCGCATGTACCGCGACGGCCTGCTCCACGGTCCCGGGGAGCCGCCCGCCGGCCCCGGCTCGCGCGCGGTGGACGGCGAGCTGGGCTCCTACCTCCTCGACGCGACCGGGCCGGGCATCCCGCCGGCGGACGGCGTGACCGTGGTGAACCCCTTCGGCATGTCCGTCCAGGACGTCGCCCTGGCTCACCGGGTCGTGGCGGTCGCGCGAAAGTCGGGCCTCGGCATGCGGCTGCCCAGGTGATGGTGGAAAACTCGTGATCAACAACTCAATCGCCGAAGCGGTCGGAAACACCCCGGTGGTGCGCCTCGGCCGGCTCTTCTCGGCGGAGTCCTTCGACGTTCTCGCCAAGCTGGAATATCTGAATCCGCTGGGCAGCATGAAAGACCGGGCGGCCCGCCATGTCATTGAAAGCTGGCTGGCCGATGGCACCCTGAAACCGGGAAGCCACCTGGTGGAAAGCTCCTCCGGGAACTTCGGTATCGCTCTCTCGGCACTCGCACCCCTTTATGACCTGAGTGTCACCTGTGTGCTCGACCCCAATGTCTCCTCGGTCAACCTGAAAATCCTTTCCGACCTCGGTGCGCGGATCGACATGGTCTCGCAGCGGGATCGCATGGGCGGATATCTGGAAACCCGGATCGCCCGTGTCCGCGACATCGTCGAACGCGACCCGAAGGCCGTCTGGGTCAATCAGTACGCGAACGACCTGTGCTGGCAGGCCCACTACCGGCACACGGCGAACGAGATCCTCGAACAGGTCACCGGAACCGTCGACGTACTGGTCGCCGCGGTGAGCACGACCGCCACGCTGCAAGGGCTCGCCCGTCGTCTGCGAGAGCGATGGCCGGCGCTGCGCACGGTCGCGGTCGACGCGCGCGGATCCGTCGTCTTCGGCGGGGCTCCCGGACCTCGTCGCCTCCCGGGCCACGGTTCGAGCATGGCGCCGGAGCTGGCGTCCCGGTTCCGTCCCGACGACGTCGTGTACGTGGGCGAGGACGAGGCCGTGGCCGGCTGCCGTGCGCTGCTGCGCAGCGAAGGCATCCTCGCCGGCGCCTCCTCGGGCGCGGTGGTCAGCGCCATCGGTGCGATCGCCCCGGGGCTCCCGCCCGGAACCCGGGTGCTCACGCTCTTCGCCGACCGCGGTGAACGCTACATGGACCTGGTCTACGGCCAGGTCCCCGTGCCCGCCGGGAGCGTTCATGGCTGACCCGACGCCGCCCCCGTGGGCCGGCCCCGGCTTCGACGCCGCACGCCATGCCGACCGTCTCTCCGCAGCACTGCGGGGTCTTCCGTACGTCAGCGACGACAATCTCGCTCTGCACCCGGTCGTCGTCCCCCGTGCGGCGCACGACGGTTACTACGCCGTCGTGCAACGGTTCGTCCGGCTCCTGGAGCGCACCTGCTGGGAGGACGAGGCAGGCCCCTTCGACCTGTTGGAACGGCTCGGTGTCCCACGCGAACGGCACCGGCTGCTCACCGCAGACCCGCGCGAGCGTGCCTGGGCGGCCTGCATGTCCCGCACGGACGCCGTCCTCAGCGAGGGCCGGCTGCGCATCCTGGAGTGCAACATCGGCGGAGCGATCGGGGGGCCGCCGCACGTCCGCATGATGACCGACTGCCACCGCGCGGCGTTCCGCGGCCCGGACGACTCACCCCTGTACGACGGGCCCGACCCGTTCGCGGTGCGTCATGAACTCTTCGCCCGCGCGCTCGCCGAGGCCGGCGACGAGGCGGGGGGTGTCGGACTGCTGGGCACCATGCGGGATCCCGACTACCCCGGCACCCGCTTCTTCGATCTGGAGGTGGAACACCTCCGCTCCGTCGGCGTGCCGGCCGAGTTCCTCGAGCCGGAGCAGTTGGTCACGTCGGACGGCGGAGTACGCCGCCCGGTCGTACTGAGTCACTTCATGCAGCTCGACTGGGACCGCCTGGGCGTCGATCTGGCCCCGGTGGCCGAGGCGGTGCGCCGCGGTGCCCTGCTGCTCGCCCCCGAATCCGCGTTCCTCCTGCAGAACAAGACGGTTCTGGCATGGATGTCACAGGGGCGGCCCTGGATGACCGATGACGAACGCGCCTTCGTCGACCGTCATCTGCCGTGGACCCGGGTGGTCGCCGACGAGGAGGTCCGCTACCGGGGCGGCACTTGGCAGCTGCCCCTGCTGCTGCGGTCCCGCCGGGACGACTTCGTGCTCAAGCCGGTCTCCGACTACGGCGGCCACGGGGTGGTGATCGGCTGTGAGGCGACGGACGGGGAGTGGCGCAAGCGCGTGGACGAGGCGCTCCAGGGCGGCGGCCACGTGGTGCAGGAGTTCGTGCGCCAGGACTCGGTGGTCGTGAGCCACTACCGGCGCTCCGCGTCCCGGCGCCGGGAGGTGTCGGTCCGGCCCGTCTACGGATTCAACGTCTTCGACGGCAAGCCCGCGGGCTGTCTGGTCCGGCACGCCCCGGACGACGCGGGAGGAGTCGTCAACGCCGGTCTCGGCGCGTCGATCAACGTCTTGATGCACCCCGCCGGCTGACCGGCGCGCATGCCGTGCACGGCAACTCATGGAGGACTTGATGAACTTCATCGCGACAGACGTCGCGCGCACCGTCGACGAGGCACTGCTGGGCTCGGCACCGGCACGACGGGACAGTTGTGAGCGGGCCGCACGCCTCGACCGGCACATGGGGGCGACGGACGAAGGCGCCGAAGGGATGTACCGGCACCCGGCCGCGCCGGTCCCGCTACGTCCCGTGCTGCTCACGCAGCGGGCGGCCGCCGGCATGGTCGCCGCGACGCGACGCCTGGTGCGGCTCATCGCCGCGGTGGGCGACCGGCGGGCGCCGGACTTCCCCACTCTCGTGGAGCGGCTCGGCTACCGGGTGCCGCCGTGCAGCGTGCTCACCGACCGGCCGTCGTGGAATCGCTGGGCCTTCGCCATGGCGCGGCCGGACATCGTGGTCAGCGGCGGGCGGCCCTGGTTCGTGGAGTGCAACCTCGACAGCGCCGTGGCGGGCATCGAGCACCTGTCGGCCATCGACGGCTTCTACTGGCGCGAGCCGACGTTCGCACCAGTCGCCCGGGCGCTGCGCATGTCGTCGATGGACAACTTCGGCCCCCGCCGGGACGTCGTGGCCGCGGCCGCGCGCGCCCGGGGCGCCACCCGGCCCACAGTGGCCCTTCTCGGCCACCGGCGCGGCCCGGGGTTCGGCGGCGAGGAGTACTTCGAGGACGTCGTCAACGACTTCGCACGCCATGGAATGCCGTGCGTCTTCGCCGTACCGGACGAGCTGGAACACGGCCCGGCGGGGCTGGAGTTCCAGGGGATCCCGCTCGATGTGGCGCTGCGCATGTTCACCATCGTCAACGCGCACGAGGACCCGCTGGACGTCACCGCGATGCGCGAGGCGGTTCACCGTGACACCACGCTCGTCCTCGCGCCGGAGGCGGGCGGCGTGTACACGAACAAGAAGCTGCTCGCCTGGCTCAGCGAGGACGCGGCCCATCTGTCCAGCGGGGACCGTGCCTTCGTCCGGCGCACCGTGCCGTGGACCCGTGAGGTCGCGGACACGCGGGTGGAATGGCAGGACGGCCATACGGGTCTGCTGGACCTTCTGCTGAAGGAACGGGCTCGCTTCGTGCTCAAGCCGGCCGACCTGTTCGGTGCCCGCGGCGTCGTCGCCGGGCGGGAGACCTCCGACTCCGAGTGGCACGACGCGGTCGCGGACGCGCTGGCCGACGGCCATTACATCGCACAGGAATTCCATCGCCCGGACACGTTCATGCAGCCGGTCCGGCAGCCCGGATCGGAGGAGCCGGACATCGTTCCGACCACCGGGGTGTTCAGCCCGCTGGTGATGGGCGGAAAGGGATCCGGAATTCTCGTGCGGCAGAGCGCCGACCCCGGAGCCACGATCATCAACACCCCACGCGGAGGCGTGATGAACACTGCTTTTGTTTGCCCGTAAAAAAACACTTGGAAAGGAGGAAGAGTTATGGCACTGAACAAGTTCGCCAGTCTTGTGGCGCAGTCGGCCGACACGGTGGGTGAGGTTTCCCCGGTCCGTCGGACGACCTACAACGAGCAGGCGCTCCCCCTGGTCGTCGAGGCGGCGCCGGACACGGACCTGATCGCTTGGATCTCGGAGAACCGGGAGGACCTCCGGGCCGAACTGCACCGACACGGCGCTCTGTTGTTCCGGTCCCCGGTCCGGCCGGACTTCGATTCGCTCGTGAACGCGTTCGGCGGCCGGCCTGTCGACTACCAGGGCGGCGCTGCCATCCGTAGCCGTGTGAACCAGAACACCTACACGGCAAGCGAGTATCCGGAGGAGCTGGATATCCGCCTGCACAGCGAGTTCTGCTACTCCAACGACTGGCCGATGCTGCTCTTCTTTCAGTGCGACATCGCTCCGGTGGACCGTGGCCAGACCCCCATCGCGGACAACCGGAAAATCTTCCGGGAAATCCCGGAAGAGATCCGGAAAGAATTCACCGAGCGCGGGCTGATGTATGTACGGGGATACGGATACAACCGGACCTGGCAGCGCTCGTACGAGACGGACGACCGCAAGGCGGTCGAAGATCTGTGCGCGCGTGAGGGACGCCGTGTCGAGTGGATCGGCTCAGATCGCCTGCGCACCTATGAGAAGCGCGCGGCCACGGCCGTCCACCCGTACACCGGTGAAGAGGTGTGGTTCAACTACGCCCACGGATTCCACATCTCCCGCATGGACAGCGGTATCCGCGAAGCGCTGTCGACCTCCCCGGACGACTCCGACGAACAGCTGTGGCCCAACAACGTCTTCTGGGGCGACGGTTCCGAGATCGATGCCGAGGTCATAGCGATCGTCAACGACGTCGTGGAGCGGAACTCGGTCCAGTTCGACTGGGAGGTGGGCGACACCCTCGTCGTCGACAACATGCTCGCCGCCCACGGTCGCCGCCCCTTCAGCGGGCCGCGCCGCATCCTGCTCAAGACCGCCGAATCCTACCTCTCGCTGCGAAAGGACTGAGATGTCGAACGAGACGGGCAACCCGCACGCACCGGCCGGCGAGGACAAGCCGGCCCGGCTGCACGAACTCAGTCCCTTTCAGCAGGCCGCCCTCGGCCGCGCGGACCGGGAGCTGCTTCTCCACGTACGGGTACCGGGTGCCGGCACGACCGGCCTGCGCGACGCCCTGTACCGGGCCCTGTCCGCGAATCCGGCGCTGACCGGAGACCACGAGTGGGTCGACGGCGCGACCCAGCCGCTGCAGCGCGGTCAGAAGGTGCACCGGCAGGCATTGCCCGACGGCTCCGGATGGGAACTGACCGGCGGGACCCTGCGGATCACCGTCACCGGCGGCTGGGACGGGCCGGAAGTCCGTATCGCGTGCGGCGCGGGTTTCGCCGACACCCGGTCGATCGGCATGCTGTTGGCCGATGCTGCCAGCACCCTTGAGGGTGCGCCTGCCGCCGCCCTCGCCCGGCCCGACTACCTCGCCGTCGCCACGGCCCACCGAGCCATGATCCGCAAGGGGGAGCTGGCGGAGGAGGAGCGGTACTGGGCCCTGCGGCAACCGGACGGGCCGGGCCGTGCCACGGTGTGCGACGTGGTCCCCGGAAGCGCGGACGACGCTCCCGCGGACGGCGCCGGCGCGCGCCACCTGCTGGACCGGCGCACCGGCGAGCTGATGGCGAAAGCGGCCGCCGAGGCAGGATGTTCCGTCACGGACCTCGCCGGTTTCGCGCTCGCCGTCGTGCTGCGCCGGCTGGCCCTCGGCCATGCGTTCGCGGTCGCCGCGGACGCGCGGGAACTCATGGGGCTGGACACGGTCTGCGGCCCGCTGACCCAGGTGTTCCCCCTCGTCGAGGACATCGACCTCGGCCAGGGCGGCGCCGAGGCTCTGAGCCGGTGGCTGGTGCGGCTGGACGAGGCCCGTGCCATGCTCGGCGTTCCCGCCCTGCCCCACGGCACCGCACAGCCGGAACTGGTCTTCGACACCACCGGCGAGCCCGCTCTGCCGTCCGGCTGGTACCGGGTCGCGTGGCGGCACCCGCTCGGTGCCCGGTTCACCTGTTCCCTGCGCGAGGACGACGGCAGCGGGGGCGCCCTGCACATCGACGCCACCGGTCCCGCGCCCCGCAGCCGGCTCGACGCGCTGCTGAACGCCTGGGGCGGGCTGCTGGCCGATCTGGTCGCCAGACCGCAGACGCCCGTCGCGCAGCTGGCGCTCCTTCCTGCGGGCGCCCGGGAAGAGCTGACCGAGCGCATGGCGGCCTCGGCCCGGCACACCACGGCCGAGCCGCTCGGCGAACGGTTCATGCGGCACGTGCGGGACACTCCCGACGCCCTTGCCTGCCGCCAGGGCTCGCAGCGGGCCACCTACCGGCAGCTGGAACACCGGGTGTCCGCCGTGGCGGCGGCCCTGGGCGAGGTGCGCCCCGGCACGGTGGTGGGCGTCCTGGCCGAGGCCGAGCCCGATCTGCCGGCCGCGCTTCTCGCCGTGCACCGGCTGGGTGCGGTCTTCCTCCCGCTCTCGCCCCACGAGCCCCCCGCCCGCCTGGCCGACGCGGTCCGGCTCGCCGGAGCCACGGTCGTCCTGACCGGCCGTGGTACGCCCGACATCACCTGGCCCGACGGCTGCCGTGCCGTGGCGCTGGCCGACATCCCACAGACCGCGCAGGCCGTCGCCCCGGCGGCCGCCGTCCGGCCGCAGGACCCCGCCTATCTGCTGCGGACCTCCGGATCCACCGGCGTACCGAAGCTCGTGGAGATCAGCCGTGCGAGCCTCGACAACTACCTGCGCTGGTGCGCCGAGGAGCTCCTTTCCCGGCAGTCGGTCCTCCCGGTCCTGTCCAGCCCCGTCTTCGACGCGTCGCTGAAGCAGACCCTCGGCGTGCTGTACGGCGGTGGCTGCATCACCCTGCTGACGGCCGACCGACTCGACCTGGAGGCGGTCCGGGCCGAACTCGCCGCCCTGCAGCGTCCGATCAGCCTGAACTGTGTACCGAGCTACGCCTCCGCTCTGCTCACCGCGTTCGAGGCGGCACAGCCTCAGCCCCTGCCGTCGGTCCGGCGGTTCCTCCTCGGGGGTGAACCCCTCGACCCGTCCCTGGTACGCCGTATCGGCGCGCTGTTCCCCGAGGCGGAGATCTGGAACCTCTACGGACCGACCGAAACGACCGCCACCGCCACCGCGGGACGGGTGACGGAGGGCCGGACGATCAGCGTGGGCACGGCCGTGGCCGGCGCCGGCCTCGCCGTCGTCGACAGCCAGGGGCTGCCCCTGCCCCACGGCATCCTGGGCGAGGTGGCCATCGGTGGTCCCGGGGTCGGAGGCTATCGCGCCGCTCCCCCGGGGGAGTCCCCGTTCGGGCGGCTCGATCTCGGCGAACGCTCGTTCCCGGTGTACCGGACGGGTGACCTGGGCGTACTCGACGAGGGCGGTGCGCTGCGGGTGGCGGGCCGCCAGGACCACCAGGTCAAGCTCAACGGCTGGCGCATCGACCTGGGTGAGGTCGAACAGGTGGCCCTTGCCGCCGACGGCGTACGGGAGGCGGCAGTGGTACTGGACGACCGCGGGGACCCCTGTCTGCGGGCTTTCGTCACCGGAAACACCTCCTCGCACCTGGTCCTCGCGGCCTTCCAGCGGCATCTGCCGCGCCCGATGATCCCCGCCTCGGTCACCGTGCTGCCGGCGCTGGACACCCTGGTGAACGGCAAGGTCGACCGGAAGGCTCTGCTCGGGCGCGCCGAACGGTCCGAAGAGGCCGTTCCGGAGGAGTACGACACGTACGAGCGGATCGTCGCCACGGCCTGGCGGGAGATCGTCGGACAGGGCTGGCCACGGCCGGACGACGAGTTCTTCAACGCCGGCGGGCACTCACTGCTGCTGGCCCGACTGGTCAACCGGCTGCGCGCCGGCGGCCACGAGACGCTCTCGCTGCAGCAGGTCGTCGTCAGCCCGACGGTTGCGTCCATCGCCGCTCTGATCCGTACCGCCCATGCCGGCTGAACAGCTCACGCGGAGCCGGCGCACCCTGGTCCGGCTGCGCGGGACAACGGGCCGGCCGCTGCTCTTCGTCCACCCGTCGAGCGGCAGCGCCGGCGGCTTCCGCCGACTGCTGCCGCACCTTGCTCCCGGATACCCGGTCGCGGCGTTCGAGGCGACGGAACCGGGACCGCCGGACGAGTGCAGTGTGCGCCGGGTGGCCGAGTCGTACCTGGCAGAAGCGGCCGAGGCGGGGCTCGTCGAGGGGGCCGCACTCGTCGGCTGGTCCTTCGGGGGCGTCGTGGCCGTGGAGATGGCCCGGATCGCCGAGCGCGCGGGCCACCGCATCGGATCCGTGGTGCTGCTCGACAGCGCGACGCCGGATGTTCTGGCCACCCGGCCCCGCTCCGCGGTCCAGGAGTACGCGGGGCTCTTCGGGGCCGATCCCGAGGCGCTCCGGATCCCCGGGACGGAGGACAACCCGGAGCGGATCCTCGAGGCGGTGGCCGGCCTGCTGTCGCGGGAGTCCGGGATCGCCTACACCGCGGCGGACCTGCGGCCGTATGCCGAGGTCCACGCATGGCACGTACGTGCCATGCAGACCGGCCCCGCGCCGGCTGCCTGTCAGGCGCCGGTCACCCTGTTGCGCGCGGCGCAGGAGAGCGCGTGGGGTGACGTGCCCGAGGACCTCGGCTGGTCCGCGCTGCTGGGGCGCCCCGTGCGCACCCGGTGGGTTCCCGGCACCCACCACTCGCTCACCGAGCAGCGTCACGCCGCCTCGCTCGCCGGCCTGTTGGAGGAGCTCGTGCAGTCCGGACCCCGGACGTGCGCGGACGGTCCGCCCGCTCCCTGACCAGACTTCTCGAAAGGATCGATCGATGCTGGACACCTCGCTGACGGAGACCAGTGCGCCCATGAGCGCTGCCGTCCGTCCGGAGAACGTGCACCGCACCCTCGGCCGCCACCTGCTGACCGACGGCTTCCCCTTCCCCCTGGACCTGGAGCGCAGCCGTGGGTCGTGGCTGGTCGACGCGAGCTCGGGGGAGAGCTACCTCGACATGTACACGTTCTTCGCTTCCAGTCCGCTGGGGCTCAATCCTCCGGAGATCGTCGAGGACGCGGACTTCATGGCGCAGCTGGCGGCCGTCGCGGTGAACAAACCCGCCAACTGCGACATGTACACCACGCACCTGGCGGAGTTCGTGGAGACCTTCGTGCGGGTGCTGGGGGACCCCGACCTTCCGCACCTGTTCTTCGTCGAGGGCGGTGCCCTCGCCGTGGAGAACGCGCTCAAGTGCGCCTTCGACTGGAAGAGCCGGCACAACGAGGCGCGTGGCCGTGCGGCCGGCCTCGGCACCAGGGCCATGCACCTCACCCGGGCCTTCCACGGCCGCAGCGGCTACACCATGTCCCTGACGAACACGGACCCGGACAAGACCGACCGCTTCCCTGTCTTCGACTGGCCGCGGATCGACGTACCCGCGATCCGCCACCCCCTGGACGCGCGGTCCCTCGCGGATCTGGAACAGGCGGAGCGCCGCGCGCTCGACCAGGCCGAGGCCGCCTTCCGCGCCCATCCGCACGACATCGCCTGCTTCATCGCCGAGCCCATCCAGGGCGAGGGCGGTGACAACCACATGCGCCCCGCCTTCCTCCAGGCCATGCAACGCATGTGCCACGACCACGACGCCCTCTTCGTCCTCGACGAGGTGCAGACCGGCGTCGGTGTGACCGGAAGCCCCTGGGCGTACCAGCAGCTGGGACTCGCCCCGGACGTCGTGGCCTTCTCCAAGAAGGCTCAGGTCGGCGGCATCATGGCTGGGCGCCGGGTGGACGAGGTCCCCGGCAACGTCTTCCGGGTGAGCAGCCGGATCAGTTCCACCTGGGGCGGCAACCTCGTCGACATGGTCAGGTCGCGCCGCCTGCTGGAGGTCATCGAGCGCGACGGGCTGATCCCGCGCGCCAAGGTGCTCGGCGACCGCTTCCGCACGGGGCTGGAAGACCTCGCCCGCCGCCATCCCCGGCTGGTGACAGCGGCCCGGGGCCGGGGCCTGCTGTGCGCCTTCGACATGCCGACCAGTGAGCAGCGTGACGTGCTGCTGACCCGGCTGCGGGAGGAGGAGCGGGTTCTGATGCTGCCCGCCGGCCCCTTGGGCGTGCGTGTCCGTCCGTCGCTCGCCGTCCGTGCGGAGGAGCTGGATCTCGTGCTCGGAGCGCTCGACCGGGTGCTGCACCTCATGGACCGAGAGGAGGCGGCCGCATGACCACGCGTGTGACGCCGGTGGTGTCGTCGGTGGTCGCAGGGCGGGCGCCGTCCGCGGAACCCGAGACGGCCGAAGCCACCCTGTACCGGTCGGTCAATCCCGCGCGACTGGACGAGACCGTGGCCGAGGTGGCCCTGTCGCAGGCCAGGACGTTCGCCGAAGCCTGCTCGGCCGCCCGCGCCGCCCAGCGCCGGTGGGCCGATGTGCCGTCGCCGGTGCGCGGCAGGGTGGTGGCAGCCATGGGACGGCTGGTGGAGGCCAACAAGGAGAAGCTCGCCGCCCTGGTCACCCGGGAGATCGGCAAGCCGTACGCGGAAGCCCTGGGCGAGGTGCAGGAGATCGTCGACACCTGCGACTTCTTCCTCGGTGAAGGGAGGCGGCTGTACGGCCAGACGGTCCCGAGCGAGATGGCCGACAAGCAGCTCTTCACCTTCCGCGAGCCCGTCGGCGTGGTGTCCGTGATCACCGCCGGCAACTTCCCGGTGGCTGTGCCCGCCTGGTACATCGTGCCCGCCCTGCTGTGCGGCAACACGGTGGTCTGGAAGCCCGCGGAGTACGCCGCGGCCACTTCGGCGGCCCTGTTCGACCTGATGACACACGCGGGGGTGCCCCAGGGGGTGCTGAACCTGGTCTTCGCCGACGGCGAGCAGACCTGGCACGGTCTGGAACGGTCACTGGAGGCAGGAGACCTGGACAAGATCGGCTTCACCGGGTCGACCGCCGTGGGCAGCCGGATCGGCGCGCTGGCCGGCCGGTACCTGCAGAGTCCCTGCCTGGAGCTGGGCGGCAAGAACCCCCTGGTGGTCGCCGAGGACGCGGACCTGGACCTGGCCGTCCGCGGAGCTCTCTTCTCGGGCTTCGGCACCGCGGGGCAGCGCTGCACCTCGCTCGGTACGGTGCTCGTCCAGCGGACGGTGTACGACGAGTTCCTGCGCCGGTTCTCCGAGGCCGTGGAGAACTGCCCGATCGGCGACCCCACGCAGGACGTTCTCTACGGCCCGCTGATCGATTCCAGGTTCGCGGAGCGCTTCGAGGGATTCCTGGACTGGCTCCAGCCGCATCACACCCCCCGCGGCTCGACCGCCCTGGGCCGCATCACGGCGTCCCAGCCCCGCAGGAACTTCCTGGGCGACGCCGACGCAGGCCTCTTCTACCACCCGACCATCGTTCAGGGCGTCCGTCCGGGCGACCGTGTCTTCCAGGAAGAGACGTTCGGTCCTCTGGTGGGGGTGATGCCGTACGACCACCTCGACGAGGCCGTGGAACTGGCGAACGCCCCCGGCTACGGGCTCTCCGCCGCGATCTACACGAGCGACGCGGCAGCCGCCTTCCGGTTCCGCCGGGGGGTACGGGCCGGGATGGTCAGCGTCAACAACTCCACCTCGGGGGCCGAGGCGCACCTGCCGTTCGGCGGGAACGGCCGCTCCGGCAACGGCTCTCGGCAGTCGGGTATGTGGGTGATCGACCAGTTCACCCGCTGGCAGGCCCTGAACTGGGACTACTCGGGGACTCTGCAGCGGGCTCAGATGGACGTGCCGACCATCGCCGGTGATCAGGACTTCAGGCTGGGCTGAGGCGGGCGCACGCGGAGGCGCGCTACGGCTTTCCGGACGACGGTGCACTGCCCGCCGGGCGCTGGCTGCCCATCAGCCAGCCCAGCTGGAAGCGGCTCTCCGCGCCCATCTCCTGCATGATCACGGCGATGTGCTTGCGCAGGGTGCGGACGGACATGCCGAGGCGCCGGGCGGCGACCTCGTCCTTGACGCCGTCGGCGAGGATGTCGACGATCCGGGAGTGGATCTCCTCGGAGTGGGCGCGGGCATTGAGGTAGCCGTCCGCGGTTCCGCTGTAGGACTCCGCGCCGCTCCAGACCCGGTCGAAGACACCGCACAGGAACTCGACCAGCGCGGGCTGCCGTACGACGACGGCCTCCGTCGGCCGGTCGGGTACCGCCACAAAGCACAGCTTCCGATCAAAGATGATCATCCGCTCGAAGAACTCGGAGAGCGTGCGCACCTCCGCGCCGACGCGTGTGACCTGCTCGACGTACAGCTGTGTGGGCGGGTCGAAGCGAGTGGTGTGCTGGTACAGCATGCGCATCCGGACGCCACGGCGCAGTAGTTCCAGATCCCGGGGCAGGGCCTCGTCGAGCACGTTGGCCGACTGCGCCCCACCCGGCTGAGCCGCGAGTACCTCCCGCTCGCAGTCCCGGGCGGCCACGGCGATGTGCGACAGCACGATGTCGAGGTCCCGGATCCACTGCACCGAGCAACTGTCCTGGTCGTCACGGCTGTTGTCCGTGAAAGCGGCCGTCAGCTCGGCCAGCCCGGCCCGGAACGAGTCGACCTCGCGCTGCTGCTGCCGGACCGCCAGCTCGGCCGGTGCCAGCACATGTGCGGCCGCGAGCCGGGGGTCCGCGGCGACGACCGTGCCCTCGCCGTCCTCGTCGGCGCGCAGGAGCCGCATGGCCAGCAGGTCCGCGACAAGGGCGTCGCTCTCCTCCCGGCTCAGACCCGTGTCGCGCGCCAGCAGTGCCACGTCGGACCGCTCACGGTGCAGTACCGCGCGGTAGACGGCCGCATGGCTGTCGCTCCACCCGTCGAAGGGGAACGCCCCGTTTCCCCCGTTTGCTCCCCCCATAGGTGGCCCTCACATTCCTGACGTGCAGCTTCATGAAGATCAAAGACTGTGGCTCCGAGACTAGACGGTCGGTCAATGTTCCTTCGAGGCCACGAACCGATCGAATTTAACGGGGAAAGTCATGAACTTTCGTAATAAGTATCGTTCGCTGCTGATGGTTCCGGTGCTGGCCGCCGTGGCGCTGGGACTGGGGTGCTCTCACCCCACGACCGGACCGACGGCCGACCGGAGCGTCTCGGCGGCCGCCCTCGATCACACGGGCTGGGGCGGATGAGCAACTCGCCCCGGACGGGGCCCCGCACGGGAGTGACCGTACGGGACCCGCAGGCCGCGGTGCCGGGCACATGGCGGATCGTCGCGCCGTTCGGGGTCTCGTTCCTCGGCGACGGCTTGTCGACGGTCGCCCTGCCCCTGCTGGCGTTCCAGGCGTCCAGAGCGCCGTTCGCCGTGGGGCTGGTCGCCTTCTGCCGCAGCGTGCCCTGGGCGTTCTTCGCCCCGTTCGCCGGCGTGCTGGCCGACTACTGGGACCGTCGGCGGATGCTCGTGACCGCCAGCGCGCTGCGCTGCCTGCTCCTGCTGGCCGTCGCGGCCGCACTGGCGGCCGGCGGCCTGGGACTCGGCGCACTCGTGGTCGTGGCCGTCCTGCTCGGCGTGTGCGAAGTCGGCTACGACACGGCCGCGCAGACGGTACTGCCGTCCCTGGTCCCGGCCGACCGGCTCGGCTCGGCCAACGCCCGGCTCTCGGCGGTGGAAACGCTGAGCAGTCACCTGGCGGGACCGGCCCTGGCGGGCCTGCTGGCGGCGCTGACCCTCGGCCGGCTGACGGTCGGCACGGCAGCCGTCTACGCCGTCGCTCTGCTGCTGCTGAGCCGGCTGCGGAGCCCGCGCACCCCCCCGCCGGAGAACCCCAGGGTGCTGGCGGGAATCCGGGAGGGATTCGGCTTCCTGTGGAGTCACCGCCCCCTTCGCACCCTGACGTGGAGCACAGCGCTCGGCGCGACGGCCTACACCGGCTGGTTCGCCCAGTTCACGCTCTACGCCGTCAGCCCCGGGCCGATGGGGCTGTCGTCCCGGGCCTTCGGTGTCGTACTCGCCGTTTCCGCGGTGGGAAGCCTGGGGGCCGCCCTGATCGTTCCCCGGCTGCAGCGGGCCGTGCCGACACGGTTCGTCCTCGTGCTCAGCAGTGTGCTGGTGGTGGTGGGGCTGCTGCTGCCCGTGGCCGGGCGTGCGCCCGCGTTCGCGACGGCCGGTCTGTCCGTGTACGGGGCCGCCGTCGTCCTGTGGAACGTGGCCAGCGTCACGTACCGGCAGCAGGAAGTCCCCGCCCACCTCCTGGGACGCGTCACCGCCGCCTACCGCACGGTGGCCTGGGGGGCCGCGCCCCTCGGCGCCCTGGCCGGAGGCGCGCTGGGCCAGTTCCTGGGCCTGAACACGTGCCTGATCGCACTCGCCGCCCTTCCGCTCCTGCAACTGCCCGCCCTGTTCCGGTTCCCGCGGCTCGCGGCCCGCTAGGGGCGCCTCCCTCCCGGCTCCCGCAGCACAGCCGGGCAGCGGTCCGCCCACCACCCATTTCCTTCGTTCGTCCCACCCTGCTTTGGAGGACTCATGCACAAGCTCGTTCTCGACTCCGCCGAGCTGGCCGCCGTCAACGCACTCGCCCGTCGCTCACTGGACCGGTACGGTTCCCCGGTCGACCCCGGGTTCCTCGTCGACGCCGCTGCGATCGCCGCCGAACTGCCCTCCTCCGTCCACCACTTCCTCAACCGGTACCGCCGCGAGGAGCACGGCGTCTGTGTCATCGGCGGCCACGACGTCGACGACGCGGCCATCGGACCGACCCCGGAGCACTGGAACAGCACGGGCGACCCGGAGCGCACCGCCGTCTTCGAGACCCGCATGGTGCTGTACTCCGCCGTCCTGGGCGAGGCGTTCGGCTGGGCCACCCAGCAGGACGGACGGGTCATCCACGATGTGCTGCCCATCCGCGGCAACGAGCACAAGCAGCTCGGCTCGGCCAGCGAGGCCCTCATCGAATGGCACACCGAGGACGCCTTCCACCCGCTGCGCCCGGACTTCGTCATGCTGGCCTGTCTGCGCAATCCCGTCGGCGCGGCGACCACCGTCGCGGACGCGGCGGGCCTCGGCCTGGACGCCGAGGACGTGAAGATCCTCTTCGAGGAGCGCTTCGTCATCCAGCCCGACGAGTCCCATCTGCCCGCGAGCAACTCCGCCGAGATCAGCGCCGACTTCGCCCGGATCGAGTCCATGCTGCAGCGGCCGACGCCGGTGGCCGTGCTGTACGGAGACCACGAGCGGCCGTACATCCGCGCGGACCGGTACTTCTGGTCGGCGGTCGACGGGGACGACCGGGCCGCCGAAGCCCTCGCGAACCTCACCCGGGCGCTGGACGCCCGGCTCCAGGACGTCACGCTCACACCGGGTGACTACTGCTTCATCGACAACCACGTGGTCGTGCACGGACGCAAACCGTTCACCGCTCGCTACGACGGCACGGACCGCTGGCTGAAGCGCATCTGCATCACCCGGGACCTGCGCAGGTCCCGCGAGTCGCGCAGCAGTCTGCTGAGCCACGTCACGCACTGACCCGAGGACGCACGGAGAAAAGGAGACGGAGCAACCATGGTTGTGGGCGCGCACCGTCCTGACGAAGCACCGGACATCCTCGCTCGCTTCGGCGAACAGGTCCTACGGCGACCAGACGCCCTCGCGCTCGACGGCGGACCGGTCCGTCTGACGTACGGCGGACTCGACCGGGTCACCCGCGAGCTGGCCGACCGGTTCGCGGCCGCCGGCGTCCGCCCGGGTCACCGCGTGGGGTTCCTGTTCGGCTCCGGGCTCACCCTGGCCGCCGCGGCGGTGGCCGCCCTGCGGGCCCGTGCGGCCTTCCTCCCGCTGGACCGCAGGCAGCCACCGGGACAGCTCGCCGAGGTGGTCGAACGCGCGGAAGCGCAGCTGGTCGTCTGCGATCACTCGACGGAGGCACTCGTCCCCGCCGGCTGCCACAAGCTCGTCCTCTCCCTCCTGGGGGAGCGACCGCAAGCGCCGGCCGCACCGGACCCGTCCGCGATGCCCGCCCCCGAGCCCGAGGACCTCGCCTACGTCTTCCACACCTCCGGCTCCACCGGCCGGCCCAAGGGAGTCGCCGTGGGCTACCGCGAACTCTCCTCCTTCAGTACGGCGTTCGCCGACAAGGTGGGCCTGCGCTGCGACGACGTGGTCCTCCAGGCGGCCGCCCTGGGATTCGACGTCGTCATCGAGGAGATCTTCCCAGCCCTCGCCACCGGAGCGACGGTCGCCTTCGCGCCGACGGACGACCCCCTCGCCCCGGAAGAACTGAGCGAACTGATGGAACGGCGCGGGGTGACCTCCGTCGAACTGGCGACGGCCTACTGGCACGAATGGGTGCGCCACCTGGTCGCGCAGGGACGACGGCCCCCGCGAGCCCTGCGCAGGGTGCTCGTCGGCAGCGACCGGCTCGACCGGGAGCTGGTCGGTCAGTGGCTGAGCTGGGGCGTTCCCCTGCTTCATGTGTACGGCACCACCGAGAGCGTCGTGACCAACACCGTCCACACCGTGGACGAGGAAGCCGTGACGGCGCCGGACCGACCGGTACCGGTGGGGACTGCCCTGGCGCACTGCGCCGTCCACATCCTCGACGAGGAGCAGCGGCCCGTGGCGGCCGGGGACACGGGTGAGATCGCGATCAGCGGATCCTTGGCCCGCGGATATCTGGGGGCACCCGAGCTCACCCGCGACCGTTTCGTGGAGATCTCGCCCGGCGAGGGCGCCGGTCCGCTGCGGGTGTACCTCACCGGCGACCGCGGGCGACTGCGCCCGGACGGAGCGCTGGAGTTCCTCGGCCGCGAGGACGCACAGATCAAGATCCATGGATACCGGCTCGAACTGGGACACGTCGAGGTCGTCCTGGAACGGGTCGGCTGGGTCGAGCGGGCCGTCGTCGTCAAGACGACCCGGGGAGAGACCGCACAGCTGGTGGGCTTCGTGAAGACGACCGGGACCCCGCCCGCCGCTCCGCCGGACGGCGAACTCACCCCGGAACAGACCGCCGAACTGCGCGCCCACTGCCGGAACGAGCTGCCGGCGCACGCCGTACCGGCGCGTTTCCTGCGCGTCGGCACCTTCCCGCTCACCGTGAACGGCAAGGTCGACCGCGTCGGGCTTGCCACGACGGCCGAAACGGCTGGGCCCCGGACCCCGCCCGCCGCAGCCGTGGCCCAGGACCCGGTGTGCGCCGCGGTCCTGCACACATGGCAGGAAGTGCTGGGTACGACGGACCTCGACGCCGGCCGGGGATTCATCGCGCAGGGCGGCAGTTCGCTCGCCGCGATGCGCGTGATCACCAGACTGCGCACCCGATTCGGCGTGCCCGTCCCGCTCTCGGTGTTCCTGCGCTCCGGGTCCGCACACGAGGTCGCCCGGTACATCGGCGACCGCCTTCCCAGTCCCTCGCCCTCCGGAGCCAGGAGCTAGCCGACCGCCATGACCACCCGTGCGGAACAACTCTCGACCATGCAGGAACGGCTCTGGTTCCTGTGGCAGCTCGATCCCTCGGCGACCCACTACAACATCACCTTCGGCTGGCGCGTCACCGGCCGCAAGACACCGGCCGTCGCACAGGCAGCCCGTACGCTGCTCACCCGGCACCGCGTGCTGCGCGGCGCCTACCGGAGCGACGAGCAGGGCACGCCTCAGCGCGTGACGCTGCGCCCCGACGAGGTCCCCGTCCGGTACCTGGCGCTGACCGGTGACGACGACCGAGCGGCCCGTACCGTCCAGGAACTCGTCACCGAGATGCATCGCACCCCCTTCGACCTGGACAAGGGATCAGCCAGGTGTCTGATCGCCGAAGAGCCGGGCGGCACGACGAGCGTGGTGTGGACGTGCCACCACATCGCCGTGGACGCCTGGTCCATCGGAGTGCTCAGGGACGAGCTCTGCACCCTGCTCGACGGCGAGGCCACCGGACTTCCGGACCAGCCGGCCCAGTACGAGGACTTCGTGGCCTGGGAGGAGGACGTGCGCCGCGGCCCCGACGCGGCCTCCGCCGTGTCCCGGCGGGCGCGGATCGCGACGGCGACACGACCCACCACTCCCTGGCCGCGGCTCCCCGGGCCCGGCCCCTCGGCCACGGCCGCCGGCGAGGCCCACGCCGTGATCGACGGCGCCGGCTTCCAGGCCCTGAGCCGGCTCGCCGCCACGGAGGGCGTCACCCTGTACGGGCTGGGACTGGCCGCCTGTGCCGTGGCGCTCGCCGAGTGGTGCGCCGCAAGCGAGGTGACGGTCGGAGCCAACATCGCCAAGCGGGCGTTCCCCGGCGGGGAGTCGGTCGTCGGCATGCTGGTGGACCCCCTCGTCCTGCGCCTGGCCGTTCATCGCGGCGCTCCGCTGCGGCGGACGGTGCAGGACGTCTGGGACCACTTCCTCGACCTGGTCGAACACTCCGACGCACCCCATGTGGACGTCCTGCGAGCAGCCGCGGACATGGGCGCCGACACCCGCGGGCCGCTCTTCGACGTCATCGTCACCTGCTCGGAGGAGGAGGTGACGGTCCAGCACGGGGCGGTCCGGCTCGACCCCTTGCCCGCGCCGGCACCGACCACGGTGAAATTCGGACTCAGTGTGGAGTTCGTGACCTCGCCCGGGCGGCTCCGCCTCCACGTGATCCATCCCGACTCCGGCCAGGAGGCCGTGCAGGTAGCCCGCTTCGTCGACCGGCTGACCGGCGTCCTGCGCGCCATGGCCGCCGAGGGCCTGGACACGCCCGTTCCTCCTCCACCCGTCCCGCGGCGTCCGGTCGGGCGCTTCGCCGGGCTCCTCGACACTCCGACGCCCCGCCCGTGAACGGCGCGCAACCCGAAGGGACCACCCATGCAGCTCCGACGCGCTCCACTAGAGGACTGGTTGCGCGACTCCTACTTCGACGCCAGGATCGACATCAGCTCCAGCGGCGTCGAACCCTACTCGATGGCCGAACTGTTCGAGCTGACCGGCCTGGAGTCCCGGCATCTCGCCGAGGTGACGTTCCGCGACAGCCGGTCCTGCGGCGCTCCCGAACTGCGTTCCGCGATCGCGCAGCGGTGGGGCGACGGTGACCCGAGCAGGGTCATGGTGACCCACGGCTCCGGCGAGGCCCAGTACATGGTGCTGACCACCCTGCTGCGGCCCGGCGACGAGGTCGTGGTCGTCGAGCCCGCCTACCACACCCTGGTGGGCATCGCCGAGGCCATCGGCTGCACCGTCGTACCGTGGCGCCTGCGGTTCGAGGACGGCTTCGTCCCCGACCTCGACGCACTGGCCTCCCTGGTCACCCCGAGGACCCGGGCCGTCATCGCCAACTTTCCGCACAACCCGACCGGGATCAGTGTCGACGCGCAGGCCCAGCGTCGCATCGTCGACATCGCCCGGGCTCACGGCGCCCATCTCATCTGGGACTCCGTCTTCGCGGACATGAGGTACGACGGACACCTGCCGGCCAATCCCGCCATGGAGTACGACCGCGCCATCAGCTTCGGCACCTTCTCCAAGGGACTGGGCCTGCCGGGACTGAGGGTCGGCTGGTGCTTCGCCCCCGAACCGCTCATCGACGAGCTCGTCGTGATGCGTGACTACACCACGCTCGCCCTGTCACCGCTGGTCGAACAGGTGGCCCTGCACGCCGTGCGCGGCGCGGACGCCCTGCTGGTGCCGAAGATGGAACTCGCGCGCAGGAACCTCTCCGTCCTCGACTCCTGGATGGCCGAGCACGACGAGAAGGCGGACTGGGTACGCCCGCACGGCGGGGTCGTGGCCTTCCCGCGGCTCCGCGGCGTCGACGACGAGCAGTTCTGCGACCGCCTGATGCGTGAGCACGGAGTGCTGCTGATCCCTGGCCGCTGCTTCGGCATGCCCGGCCACGTCCGGCTCGGATTCGGCGTTCCCACCGACCAACTGAGGGACGGGCTGGACCGCATGTCCCGACTGCTGGACGAGACTTGGTGAGGAGCCGCACCGTGACAGCCCGCAGCAGCCGTACCGTCGCCTGCGTCACCTGCACCCGCCTGCCCGGACTGTGCGAGGACGATCAGCCGCTCCTGTCCGCTCTGCGGTCGCGCGGCATCGAACCGGTCCCGGTGGCATGGGACGACCCCAGGGTCGACTGGAGCGCCTTCCCCCTCGTCGTCGTGGTCTCGCCATGGGACTACCCGGACAGATCAGCCGAGTTCCTCGCCTGGTACGAGCGGGTCGCCTCCGTCACCACGATCGCGAACTCCCTGGACGCCGTGCGCGCGAACCATCACAAGAGGTATCTCGCGGATCTTGCGGCGGCAGGGGCTCCGGTGATCCCCACCGAGATCGTCGACGATCCCGGACACGCCCGGGCCGTCGCCCGCCGTCACGGCTGGGCCGACGCCGTGGTGAAACCCGCGACCGCCCTGGGCGGACGCGGGGTCACCCTCCTGTCGGCCGTGTCCGCCACCTCGTTCGGAGACGCCCCGGGCAGCGGGGAATGGTGTCTGCAGCCGTTCCTGAGCAATGTCCGCGGCGAGGGCGAGATATCCGTCGTCCACATCGACGGCCGGCTGAGCCACGCGCTGGTGAAACGGCCTCCCGCGGGAGAGATCCGTGTGCACGAGGGATACGGCGGCACGCACGAGCCGTACCCGGTGACCGCCGAACTGGCCGAGGCCGCCGACGCGGTGATGGATGCCGCCGGCTGCCGTGACGAGCTGTACGCCAGGGTCGATCTGATCAGAGCCGACGACGGGCGGCTCCAGCTCGTCGAACTCGATGTGACCAGCCCTTGTCTCTTCTTCTGCCACCGGCCGGAGGCGGCCGCAGCCTTCGCCGAGGCCGTCGAGCTACGGCTCGTCCGCCAACCGGCCTGACCACAGCGTGTCCGCTCCGCCGCCGCAAAGACCGCGGACGATCTCCCCCGGCGGACGGCACTCCACGGAAGGTACGCATCACCATGGACCACACACCATTCCGCGCAGGCAGCGACCTGCTTTCCATGCGCCAGTTCGGAAGGGTCGAACTGGAGGCGTTGTTCGACCGTACGAGCCTCATCGCCAAACGGCCCCGCGAGGAGTCACTGCGCTCCCTGCCCGGGCGCGTCCTCGTCAGCGCCTTCTACCAGAACAGTACGCGTACCCGCCTCTCGCACGAGTCCGCGATGCTCCGCCTGGGCGGGCGTGTGACCGGCTTCGCCGACCCCTCATCGACCAGGGCGGGGGACTACTTCCAGGAGTCGATGGGCGACATCGCCACCATGCTCTCCTGCTACGGCGACGTCATAGTGGTCCGGCACCCGCAGACAGGAGCCGCCGAGACGTTCGCCGCGCATGCCGGAGTCCCGGTCATCAACGCCGGAGACGGCTGGGGCGAACATCCCACCCAGGCCATGGCCGACCTGTACACCGTCCGTGAGCACCATGGCGGGATGGACGGCACCACCTGGGTCCTGAGCGGCGATCTGAGGATGCGCACCATGCGATCGGTGCTGCTGGGACTGCGCCACTACGCGTGCCGCATCCTCCTGGTGCACCCGGACGACATGCAGCCGGACCCCGCGCTCATCGACGAGGTGACGGCGTCGGGTTGCGCGGTGGAGCGCGTGGAGTCCCTCGCCGCCGCACTGCCCAGCGCGGACGTCGTCTACCTGGAACCGGTGGTACAGCCCGACTACGAGGTCGGACGCCACCTTGCCACGGAGGGCAAACCGACGACCCCCGACACCTACCGAGTGACCCGCGAGCTGCTGGAGCGCACGGCCCGCCCCGAGCTGCTCGTCCTGCACTCCCTGCCCCGCCAGGACGAACTGGCGACCGACGTCGACACCACCCCGCACAACGGCTACTGGAGAGAGGCAGCCAACGCCGTTCACATCAGGATGGCACTGCTCGAGGAAATGCTCGGAGAGTAGGGCGACGGGGCGGTCAGCTGCCGGCCAGGGCGATGAGGAACCCGGTTTCCGCGTCCTCCCGTCGCGCGCAGATCCTGGGTATCGCAATGAGGGGGGACAGAGCCCGGCACCAGCCCCTCACCCGATCGGGAGACTGGCCAGGAACCATCTCCGCCAGTTTCTCGATCCTTCCTTCCAGCACGTCGAGATCCAGGACGCCATCGAGTACCCAGTCCACAGCGTCGAAGTCCGGGTCGCCCCACGCGGGCCTCGGATCGATCGCCACCATGCGGGCGCCCGGACCGGACAACGCGTTGGCCGGGTGCAGATCCCCGTGCACCAGGCCCACGGGCCCGGTGGCGGCAAGTTCGAGGGCCGCCTCCCGAGCCCGGACCAGTGCAGCCGAGGTGAACAGACCGCTCCTGTCCGCTGCCGCCAGCATGCTCTCCGCCAGCCCGAACAGGAAGTCGACCCGGTGCGACAGAGGTTTCAGCACCGAGTGCTCTCCTGGCGTGACATCAGCGGCCCGAAGCTCCCTCAGCAACGCCGCGGCGTCGGACAACTCCCAGGGGAGCTGCTTCACAGGCACTCCCGGCTCCACGTTCTGGAGCAACAGCGCCCCGTGGCTGAGATCTTGTGCCAGCAAAGTGACAACGGACGGCGTTTCCACCCAAGCCCGCAGGGCTTCGGCCTCCTCGCCCGCAATCGTGTGATCCGGCGTAAGTTTCAGCCACACGGAGGCACCGGTGTCACGCTTCACACAGCGGAACACCCGTGAGGTGCCTCCCCCACCCGCCGTCACGACATCCAGCCCCCAGCGAGCGGTGAGTTCGCCGACGAGAGCGGGCAACTCGTCACACCAGGCGAGCACCTCAGGTCCGAACCGGACAACCAGCCGGTCCCTGACATCCGGTGTGACATGGACCAAGTCTCTCAACACACACCCCGCAGTCGGCCGATACCGACCAAGACTAGTGAACGGGCCCGACCGCGGGAGCATCCACGAGGCCGAGCGGCTCGACGTACGGCCGGACAGTCCTCGACCCGACGCGCACCCGTCCGTACTGCGGACCACTGTCCACAGGGCCTGACGCGTTCCGGACGCCGGCTGTACGGTCTGCACGAGTTGATGTTCGTGCCGAAGGGCGTACGGGGGAGGCGGTCGCAGTGACCGGAACAGGTGGGGACATGGTCGCGGACGGGCAGATGCGCCGACTGCCGCAGATACGCGGATTCGCCCCGTGGCCGCGGCACGGCTCGCCCAAGGAAGAGGGCAAGGCGCTGCGGACGAGCGTGCCGCGCGCCGCGCACCGCATGCTCGACCTGGACGCCTCCCGCCCCGACGCGGTGAGCGCGGTCACCGCGTCCAACGCCGGCCGCATCCCCGAACTGACCCCCATCCGCGTCGGACGGATGGCGGCCACCCCGTTCGCCTTCCTGCGCGGCTCGGCCGGACTCATGGCCTACGACCTGGCCCGCACGCCCACGACCAGGATCCGCACCCAGATATGCGGAGACGCGCACGCGGCCAATTTCGGCCTGTACGGCGACCCCCGCGGCGACCTCGTCATCGACCTGAACGACTTCGACGAGACCGTGCACGGCCCCTGGGAATGGGACCTGAAGCGGCTCGCGGCCTCCCTGGTGCTCGCCGGACGAGAAGCCGGCGCCGACGAGGACACCTGCCACGCCGCCGCGCGGGACGCGGCCGGCGCCTACCGCCGCACCATGCGGCTGCTGGCCAAGCTGCCCGTCCTCGACGCGTGGAACGCCATCGCCGACGAGGAACTGGTCTCCCACACCGACGCCCACGATCTGCTCGGCACCCTGCAGCGCGTCTCGGAGAAGGCCCGCGCCAACACCAGCGGCCGGTTCGCGGCGAAGTCGACCGAGGCGGCGGCGGACGGCGGACGCCGGTTCGTGGAGGCACCGCCGGTCCTGCGCCGCATCCCCGACGCCGAGGCCCACGCCGTCGCCGCGTCCCTGGAGGAGTACCTGACGACCCTCTCCGAGGACCGCCACCCCCTGCTCGCCCGGCACGCGGTGCACGACGTGGCCTTCCGGGTCGTCGGCACCGGCAGCGTCGGCACCCGGTCCTACGTCGTGCTCCTCCTCGACCACCGTGAGCAGCCGCTGGTGCTCCAGGTGAAGGAGGCCCGGCCCTCCGCGCTCCTCCCCCACCTGGCCACGGCCGGATTCGAGGCGCCGCCGGCGCAGCACGAGGGCCGCCGGGTGGTCCTCGGGCAGAAGCGCATGCAGGTCGTCAGCGACATCCTGCTCGGCTGGACCACCGTCGACGGGCGCCCCTTCCAGGTGCGCCAGTTCCGCAACCGCAAGGGCAGCGTCGACCCCGCCGCCCTCGCCGCCGACCAGATCGACGACTACGGCCGCATGACCGGCGCACTGCTGGCCCGCGCCCACTCCCACAGCGCCGACCCGCGGCTGATCGCCGGGTACTGCGGCAAGAACGAGGAACTGGACGAGGCGACAGCCGCCTTCGCCGTCGCCTACGCCGACCGCACGGAGGCGGACCACACCGAACTCGTCAAGGGCATCCGGGAGGGGCGCATCGCGGCGGAGCTGGGCGTTTAGGCGGGGCCAGGGGCGCGGGGGAGGCCGGTGCGGGCCCTGGCCGGGAGCGGGCGGGGCGGGACTGCAGCGCCCCGAAGGAGGACGGGGCCCGTGCCGGCACGCGGCTCCGCCCCGACGGGGCCTCCCCGGGGCATGGCGAAGCCCGAGAACCTGAGGGAGCGAACGCCCACAACCCACCCGCATCCCGACCGCACCCCCTACGGCGAGATTCCGCATCCCCTACCCTGTTCGCGTGACGACCCCGGAAGCCGATCAGGCCCCGCGGCCCGAGGAACGGCTCGAGCAGGCCGTACGGGCCGCCGAGCAGGCGTTGATCGAGTACGAGATCGCCGTCGAGACGTTCCGTGTCGAGATCGAGAACTTCTCCCGGCTGCACGAGCAGAGACTCGGCCCGCTCTACGCCCGCATCGAGGAGCTGGACGCCGAGATCGCCGAGGCCAAGGCCGCCCGCACCGGCGACCCGGAGGACATCCGCCGCGCCGAGGAGGCCCGCGCCCGGGTGATGCCGATCCCCGGCGTGGAGGAACTGCTGCACGGCTGGATGGACGGCCAAGGCCTCTTCCCGGAAGCCGCCGCCATGCTGACCGACCAGGCCGTACGGCCCCCGCAGCGGGTGCGGCCCAGCGAAGAGGCCCGCAAGCTCTACCGCGAGCTGGCCCGCAAGTCCCACCCCGACCTCGCACAGGAGGAAGAGGAACGCCGCCGGCGTGAGGAATTCCTCACCCGCCTCAACGCCGCCTACGCCCGAGGTGACGAGGCACTGCTGAAAGAGCTGGCCGAGGAATGGGCCGCCGGCCCGGTACCGCCCGAGCGACGCCCGAGCCCCGCCGAGGAGCTGTACGCCCGTCTCGAATGGCTCGCCCAGCGCAAGGAGCTGCTCACCCTCGTCGCCCGCGAACTGGAAGAGGGCGCGATCGCCGGCATGCTCCGGCTCGCCCCGGACGACCCCGACGGACTGCTCGACGAGATCGCCGCCAGGCTGCACGCCGACATCGCCCAGCGGGAGGCGGAACTGGCAGCCCTGCAGGAGCAGGGCTGAGCCGCACCGTGGTTCCCGCCCCCTCCGGGACCTTCGGGTAGCGTCGGAGACATGAATTTCGCAGCTCGTGTGCCCACGGTCGACATCACGGACCTCAAGGACGGCGACTTCCTGCTGGACGTCCGCGAGGACGACGAGTGGCAGGCGGGCCACGCCGAGGGAGCACTGCACATCCCCATCAGCGAGTTCGTCGCCCGCTACGGCGAGCTGACCGACGCCGCCCCCCAGGACGGCCGCGTCCACGTCATCTGCCGCTCCGGCGGCCGCTCGGCCCAGGTCACCATGTATCTGGTCCAGCAGGGCATCGACGCGGTGAACGTCGACGGCGGCATGCAGGTCTGGCAGGCCGCGGGCCGCCCGGTGATCACCGACGACGGCCGGCCCGGCTTCGTGCTGTAGCTCGTCCCGGTGGCCGGCCCGGTTTGGGGCTGCAGTCCCGTTCCGGTGGCCGGCCCGGTTTCGGGCTGTCGTGTTTTGTGGTGGGTTGTCCGGCTTCGTGCTGGGGTGTGTTTCGGCGTCCGGCCTGGTTTCGTCCTGTGGCTCGCCCCTGCGGCCGGTCCGGCCACGTGCTGCAGCTCGACCCGGTGGCGCTTGGCCGCGCGGTCAGCCCAGCGGGTGGGCGGCCAGCAGATCCCCGAGCCTCTCCTCGTGCGCCGCCGCCGGGCCGAGCGCCAGCTCCAGGTGCTTGGCCCAGGCGTGATAGCGGTGCAGCGGACAGTCGGTGTCGGCACCGAACCCGCCGTGCAGATGCTGCGCCGTCTGCACCACCCGGCGTACCCCCTCCGCCGCCCAGATCTTCGCCACCGCGACATCCCCGGCCGCGGGCAGCGCGCCCGGTGCCCCCGAGGCGATCCGCCAGGCGGCCTGCCAGAGCGTGGCCTCCATGGCACGCAGATCGATGTACCGGTCCGCGGCCTGCACGGCCACCGCCTGGAAGGTCGCGATCGGATACCCGAACTGCTCCCGCTTGCCGGTGTACTCGGCGGTCATGCGCAGCACCCGCTCGCCCAGACCGAGCGCCAGCGCGCAGGTGCCGGTGGCGAGCAGCGCATGCAGCCACTCCCAGGCGCCGTCGGCCTCGATGACCTCGCCCGCCTCGACCCGTACCGATGCGAGCCGCAGTTCGGCCAGCCGCTCCCCGCTGGTGGACACCTGCTCGGCGAGGACCACTCCGTCCCGCTCGCGCGGTACCAGCGCGAGGACCGTCCGGTCGGCGGCCGTGCCCTCCACGTGGGCCGGAACGACGACGAGGTCCGCGTCGTACGCCCACGGCACCGCCGTCTGCACCCCGTCCAGCACCCAGGCCGAGCCCTCCCGCCGTGCACCGACGGCCAGTTCGGCCGAGTCATGGCCACTGCGGCCGTTCGCCGCGACGGTCAGCACCAGCTCGCCCCGCCCGGCCCGGGCCAGCAGGCGCTCCGTCAACTCCGCAGTGCCGTAGCTCTGTACGGCTGCCGCCGCCGCACTGTGCTCCAGCAGCGGCACCCGGGCGAGGACCTTGGCGGACTCGCGCAGCACCAGGCACAGCGCGATCGCGTCCAGACCGGAACCGCCGTGTGCCTCGTCGAGCAGCAGACTCAGCAGGTCCGCCCCGGCCAGCCGGGACCACAGCTTCCGGTCGAAGCCCTCGGCCACGGCCCCCGTGGTGAGCGCCGGGCTGGGCACCCCGTCCGGCACCACGCCGGCGAACACCCCGCGCGCCGCCTCGGCCGCCGCCCGCTGCTCCTCGGTGAAGGTGAAGTCCACGGCCTGTCCCTCCGACGGTGCGGTTTCTGACGGGGCGTCAAGATAGAACAGGTTCTAGGAGAAGGGAACGGTGCGGAGTCGCTGTGTTTCCTGGGGCCCCTCCCTCCCCCTCCCCACCCCTCCCCACGCTCCCCGCATGGCCGCCCCCGTGCAGGCCTCAGCGGTCGAAGTCCAGCTCCACCTGCTCCGTCAGCGGATGCGACTGGCAGGCCAGTACATATCCGGCTTCCGTCTCTTCCGCTTCCAGTGCGAAGTTGCGGTCCATGCGGACCTCGCCGGAGACCAGGAAGGCACGGCACGTCCCGCACACCCCACCCTTACAGGCGTAGGGGGCGTCGGCGCGGTTGCGCAGGACCGTCTCCAGCAGGGACTCGCCCTCCTGCACCGGCCAGGTGCCACCGCGTCCGTCGAGCCGGGCGGTGACGGTGCTGTGCGCGGGCGTCCGGACGGTGGCGGCCGACGGCGAGCCCGCGTCCACATGGAAGATCTCCTGGTGGATACGGGACCGGTCCACGCCCAGCTCGCGCAGCGCCTTCTCCGCTCCCTGCACCAGCCCGAACGGCCCGCACAGGAACCAGCCCGCGACCTCCCCGACCGGCAGCAGCGCGGGCAGCAGCCCGGTGAGCCGCTCCCGGTCGAGCCTGCCGGACGGCAGGCCCGCCTGCTGCTCCTCGCGGGAGAGCACGGTCACCAGCTGAAGCCGCTCGGGGTAGCGGTCCTTCAGGTCGGCGACCTCCTCCAGGAACATCGTGGAGGCGGCCGTGCGGTCGCTGCGTATCAGGCAGAACCGGGACGCCGGCTCGCGTGCCAGCAGCGTGGCGACGATGGACAGCACCGGGGTGATGCCGCTGCCGCCGACGACCGCGGCGTACAGCCCCGGCGCCGGGTCCAGGGTGAAGCGGCCGGCCGGGGTCATCACCTCCAGCTCGTCGCCGACGTTGATCTCCTTCAGCGCGTAGGTGGAGAACGCCCCTCCTTCCACCAGCCGCACGCCCACTCTCAGGCTGTCCGGGCCCGCGCCGGCCGGGTCGGGGGCGGGGGAGCAGATCGAGTACGTGCGCCGGATCTCGGTGCCGTCGACCTGTCGGCGCAGCGCCAGGTGCTGTCCGGCCGTGTGCCGGTACTCCTCGCGCAGACCGGGTGGGACGGTGAAGGTCAGGGCGACGGAGTCGTCGGTGATCCGGTCGACCGCGGCCACCGGGAGCGGGTGGAAGCGCGCCATCACAACTCCTTGAAGTGGTCGAACGGTTCACGGCAGGCAAGGCAGCGGCGCAGGGCCTTGCACGCGGTGGAGGAGAATCTGCTCAGCAGCTCGGTGTCGGCGGATCCGCAGTGCGGACAGCGGACCGGTTCGGCCTCGGCCGCGTGCGTGCGGGTCGGGCCGAGGGTCAGCGGAACCGGGCCGGAGTCGCTGCGTACGCGCGGAGGAGCGATGCCGAACTCCTGGAGTTTGCGCCGTCCTTCGGGGCTGATGTCGTCGGTCGTCCAGGCCGGTGTGAGCACCGTGCGGACCGTGACCTCGCGCATGCCGTGGGCCCGCAGTACCCGTTCGATGTCCACGCTCATCGCCTCGATGGCGGGGCAGCCGGTGTAGGTGGGGGTCAGATCGACCTCGGCCGTGTCGTTGCCGTGGAGACGCACCGCACGCACCACTCCCAGTTCCTGGAGTGTGAGCACCGGCAGTTCGGGGTCGGGCACCGAGCCGGCCAGCTCCAGCAGCTCTGTCTCCAGGTGGGTGGCGGTCACCATGACGCCCCCGGGTGACTGCGGTGCAGATGCTGCATCTCGGCGAGCATCCGTCCGAACGGCTCGGTGTGCAGGCCCTGCCGGCCGGCACCGGCCGACCAGGCACCGGTGCGCGGGCCCTCGGGGAGGGGGAGGGTCGCCCGAGTGAGGACGTCCGTGACGGACTCCTGCCAGCGTGCGTCCAGGCCGGCCCAGTCGGCGTCGAGGCCCTCCACCGGCTGGAACATCTCACCGGTGAACCTCCACAGCGCCTCGCAGGCGCGACGCATCCGCTCGTGGCTGGTCTCTGTGCCGTCACCGAGGCGGAGCGTCCACTGCTCGGCGTGGTCGCGGTGGTAGGCGACTTCCTTGACCGCCTTGGCGGCGAGGGGTGCGAAGGGGCCGTCGGCCGAGGCGAGTTCGGTGTAGAGCAGCTGCTGGTAGGTGGAGAAGTACAGCTGGCGGGCGATCGTGTGGGCGAAGTCGCCGTTCGGCTGCTCGACCAGCTGGAGGTTGCGGAAGGCGCGCTCCTCGCGAAGGTAGGCGAGTTCGTCCTCGTCGCCGGCCAGGGACAGCAGTACTCGGGCCTGCCCGAGCAGGTCGAGGGCGATGTTGGCGAGGGCGACCTCCTCCTCCAGGACGGGGGCGTGCCCGGCCCATTCCCCCAGCCGGTGGGAGAGCACGAGGGCGTCGTCGCCGAGGGCGAGGGCGGCGGTCACCGGGACGGTGGCGGGTCCGGTGGCGGTCACAGGTGCTTCACCCCTTCCGGGATCTCGTAGAAGGTGGGGTGCCGGTAGGGCTTGTCGGCGGCCGGTTCGAAGAACGGGTCCTTCTCGTCCGGTGAGGACGCGGTGATCGCGGCGGCCGGGACGACCCAGATCGACACGCCTTCGCCGCGGCGGGTGTACAGATCGCGGGCGTTGCGCAGGGCCAGCTCCGCGTCGGGGGCGTGCAGGCTGCCGGCGTGGGTGTGGGAGAGGCCGCGCCGGGAGCGCACGAAGACCTCCCACAGGGGCCAGTCGGTGGTGCTCATGCTCGCTCCGCTCCTGTCTCGTGTCCTGCCTCACCGGTGCCGTTGGTGCCGCCGGTGTGCCTGGCCGCGTAGGCGGCGGCCGCTTCGCGCACCCATGCGCCCTCGGCGTGGGCGCGCCGGCGCTGGGTGATCCGCTGTTCGTTGCACGGACCGTTGCCCTTGAGGACCTCCCAGAACTCCGTCCAGTCGATCGGGCCGAAGTCGTAGTGGCTGCGTTCCTCGTTCCACCGCAGGTCCGGGTCGGGGAGGGTGAGGCCCAGGGACTCGGCCTGGGGGACGCAGATGTCCACGAAGCGCTGGCGCAGCTCGTCGTTGGAGTGGCGCTTGATCTTCCATTGCATCGACTGCGCCGAGTGCTGGGACTCGTCGTCGGGCGGGCCGAACATCATCAGCGAGGGCCACCACCAGCGGTCGACTGCGTCCTGTGCCATCGCGTGCTGTTCCGGGGTGCCCTTGCTCAGGGCCAGCAGCAGTTCGTAGCCCTGGCGCTGGTGGAAGGACTCCTCCTTGCAGATCCGCACCATCGCGCGGGCGTACGGGCCGTAGGAGCAGCGGCACAGCGGCACCTGGTTGGTGATCGCGGCGCCGTCCACCAGCCAGCCGATCGCTCCGACGTCGGCCCAGGTCAGCGTCGGGTAGTTGAAGATGGAGGAGTACTTCTGGCGGCCGTTGTGCAGCTTGTCGAGCAGCTCGTCGCGGCTGGTGCCGAGGGTCTCGGCCGCGCTGTACAGATACAGGCCGTGGCCGGCTTCGTCCTGGACCTTGGCCATCAGGATCGCCTTGCGCCGCAGGGAGGGGGCGCGAGTGATCCAGTTGGCTTCCGGCTGCATGCCGATGATCTCGGAGTGGGCGTGCTGCGCGATCTGGCGGACCAGCGTGGCGCGGTAGGCGTCGGGCATCCAGTCGCGGGGCTCGATGCGTTCGTCTGCGGCCACGGCCGCGTCGAAGGCGTGCTGGTAGGCCGCCATGTCGACGGTGTCCGGTGCGCCGTCCGCCGTCGTGCGGGCGGTGCGCTGCGCGGCTGCTGTGGCCATGCGGTCCCCCTTTGACCTCGGGCTCTACGGTGAACCTTCCCGACCGATCGTTCGGTCCGTGCGAAATCAATGGTGTGCCGGGCCGCCGTGGAGTGTCAACCGCTGTGGAAAACTCGGAGGGCGGCCTGTGGACAAGGGAGTGGCAGGGCGGGTACGGCCCGGCAGTGGGGCGGTACCGGGTGGCGAGGACCACGGCCGGTGGCCCGTACCCGGGGCTGCGCCCGGTGGCCGGGGCTGAGTACCGTTCCGTGGACGCCGAGAGCGGCGTACGTGAATCATGGGGTGTTCATGGCACGCGCCGCATCACGGAGCTGGGCCACTGAGCCGAACGACTGATCCGAGACGGGGACGGGGCGGAATGGACGCGTACGACGAGGACCCGGGGGCCCGACCGGGGCCCAGCGGGCCGGCGGGGGCGCGTCTCCCGGAGAAATCCCCGGCCGACGCCGACTCGCCGGCCGACGTCAGTGCCCCGGACGATGCGGGTGCGCCGGCCCGTGAGGGCGCGGCGGCGGACGACGTCTCGCGCGACGCGGACAGCGCGCAGTCGGCCCGGGCGGCGCGGGGAGGGCGAGAGGTCGCAGCCGCCCTGCCTTCTCAAAGGTCTCAAAGCTCTCGGGGGAACCACACGGTTCTGCCGGCCAAGTCGTCCGCTGCCACGCCGCCGCCCCCTGCCTCCCGTACCGGCGTGGCCGCCCTCTCCCCCCGCTATCAGGTCGTCGCGGCGCTGGTGCTCGCGGTGGTCGGTGTCGCCGCCTGTGTGCATGTGCTGATGGTCTTTCTCAGCCTTGCCCCCGCGAACACGGTCACCAAGCAGCACGGCAAGGCGGTGGAACAGTGGGTGTACCCGGAGTTCGAGCAGAACTGGAAACTGTTCGCTCCGAACCCGCTGCAGCAGAACGTCGCCGTCCAGGTGCGGGCGGAGGTGCGGATGAAGGACGGCAGCCTGCGCACCACCGGCTGGAGCGACCTGTCCGCGCAGGACGGCGCCGCCATCGACGGCAACCCGGTGCCCAGCCACACCCAGCAGAACGAGCTGCGCCGTGCCTGGGACTTCTTCGCCGCCACGCACACCGCAGACAACCGTCCCGTCGGCATGCGCGGTTCCCTCTCCGAGCAGTACGTGCGCCGGATCGTCGTGATGCGCCTGTACCGGACCGATCCGATCAGCCGGGACGGCGTCATCCAGCGGGTGCAGGTCCGTTCCAGCACCACGAACGTGCAGCCGCCCGCCTGGAGCCGTGAGCGGGTGTCCGACAAACCGGTCTACCGCATAGTGCCCTGGTGGACGGTGCCCGCCGACGAGGCCGCCGGAGGTGTGCGGTGAACCGGTTCTCGCTGAGCTTCTCGCGCGGGATCGCCCGCGTCACCGGGGCGGCCCTGGGGCCGTACCAGAGCGCGGTGATACGCATCGGGTTCGCCGGGACCTGGCTGCTGTTCCTGCTGCGCGAGTTCCCCCACCGCCAGGAGCTGTACGGCCCGGCCGGGCCGTGGGGCTGGAACCTCGCCAAGGAGCTGACCGCCGACAACCACGCCTTCACGGCTCTGCTGTGGTCCGACGGGCAACTGTGGTTCGAGTGCTTCTACGCGCTGGCGATCCTCGCCAGCGCGGCGCTGGTGCTCGGCTGGCGTAGCCGGACGGCATCCGTGCTGTTCATGGTGGGTGTGCTGTCGCTGCAGAACCGCAGCGTCTTCGTCGGTGACGGCGGCGACAACGTGCTGCACCTGATGGCCTTGTATCTCGTGTTCACACGGTGTGGACAGGTGTGGTCCCTGGACGCGCGGCGGGCGGCGCGGGCCGGGGCGGCACGCGCGCGTGGGGAGCGGGTTTCCGCCGACCGGACGGGGCCGGTGCTGTGGGCGGTGCTCGGCCTGGCGCTGCTCCTGGCGACGTTCACCGGCCGGTTCGACAACGGCCGGCTGATCCCGGCGCTGCTGTGGACGGCCTGGGCCGTGCTCGGCCTGTGGTGGGCCGTCGGCCGCTGGGCGAAGTCCCCCGAGCCGCGGATGCTGCTGGACGTCATCGCCAACGTCCTGCACAACGGCGCCCTGTTCGTGATCATGGCGGAGGCCTGTCTGATCTACGCGACGGCCGGCTGGTACAAGATCCAGGGCTCGCGCTGGCAGGACGGCACCGCCGTCTACTACCCCCTCCACCTGGACTACTTCTCGCCCTGGCCCCGACTCGCCGATCTGATGTCCTCCAGCGGCACGATCATGATGGCCGCCGCCTACGGCACGGTCATGGTGCAGGTCGCCTTCCCGTTCACCCTGTTCAACCGTCGGGTCAAGAACGTCCTGCTGGTGGTGATGATGCTCGAGCACGCGGTGATCGCGGTCGTCCTCGGGCTGCCGTTCTTCTCGCTGGCGATGATCACCGCCGACGCGGTCTTCCTTCCCACGTCTTTCCTGCGCCGGCTGGGCGCGCTGGTGGCAGGCGCGCGTGCGCGGATCGTCCGGCGTGGCGACCGTACGGTGCCCGCGCCCCGCTCCTCCGAAGAGACGCCCGAAGAGACGACCCAGGAGACACCCGAAGAGGCGCCCGAGGGGAGCGCGCGAGGCCGATCGGAGTCCCCCAGCGCGACCGCAGCCGAGCGTGGGGGAGGGTTGACCGCATGACCGATCCGCTGATCCGCTGGCGCGAGCACGCCGGTGCCGCCGTGCTGCTCGACGGCTTCCACGCCCTCAAGCACGCGCTGCGCTTCGGGGCCCAGGTCCCGGTGGCGGTCACCACCGACCGGCGGGCCGCGCTCGCCCTCGCCGGTGAGCTGGCCGAAGACGTGCGGGACGCGCTGGACGCGCTCCTCGTGGAGGTGCCGGCCCAGGCGTACGCCTCCCTTGTCCCGCGGCCCCACCCGACCGGCGTGGCCGCACTCGCCGTACGGCCGTCACGCGAGGCCAACCTGCGTGCGCTGGCCCGCACTCCGCGCACCGCGCCGGTCGTGGTCCTGGACAACCCCCGCAATCTGGGCAACGCCGGTGCCGTGATCCGGCTGGCCGCAGGTTTCGGGGCGACCGGAGTGGTCACCACGGGCACGCTCGACCCCTGGCATCCCACGGTGGTCCGCGGCGGCGCCGGCCTGCACTTCGCGACCGCCGTGGAACGCCTCGACGTCGACGAGCTGCCGGCCGGGCCGCTGTTCGCGCTCGACCCGGAGGGCGAGGACATCCGCGGCAGCAAGCTGCCCGACGACGCCGTGCTGGCGTTCGGCTCGGAGCGCAGCGGACTGTCGGCCGAGCTGCGCGCGCGTGCCGACCATCTGCTGGCGCTGCCGATGCGCCCCCAGGTCTCCAGCTACAACCTCGCCACCAGCGTGGCGATGACGCTGTACCACTGGAGCGCCACCGGGGGCGCGGTCCCGGCTCCCTAGGCCTCCCGGCGCACCTCGACCACCCGGAACCGGTTCGCCACGAACGCGCCGTCGCACAGCGCGGCGTTCGCCGCCGGGTTGCCGCCCGAGCCGTGGAAGTCGGAGAACGCCGCCGTCTGGTTGACGTACACCCCGCCGGTCAGGTTGAGCGACAGCTGGGCCGCCTCCTCCAGGCACACCTCTTCCACGGCCTGCTCGACCTCGGGGTCGGTGGTGTAGGCGCCGACCGTCATCGCGCCCTTCTCGCGGACCGTGCGGCGCAGCAGCTCCACCGCATCGGTCACCGAGTCGACGGCGACGGCGAAGGAGACCGGGCCGAAGCACTCGCTCATGTAGGCGGCCTCGTCGTCCGGCTTGGCGCCGTCCAGCTTGACGAGAACGGGGGTGCGGACCACCGCGTCCGGGAACTCCGGGTTGGTGATCTCGCGGGAGGCCAGGGCGACTTCACCGAGGCCGGAGGCGGCTTCCAGGCGGGCCTTGACGTCGGGGTTGACGATGGCGCCCAGCAGCGCGTTCGCGCGCGTGTCGTCGCCGAGCAGGCCGTCGACCGCGCGGGCGATGTCGGCGCTGACCTCGTCGAAGGTCTTGGGGCCCTGCTCGGTCCGGATGCCGTCCCGGGGGATCAGCAGGTTCTGCGGGGTGGTGCACATCTGGCCGCTGTACAGGGACAGCGAGAACGCCAGGTTGGACAGCATGCCCTTGTAGTCGTCCGTGGAGTGCACGATCACCGTGTTGACGCCGGCCTTCTCGGTGTAGACCTGCGCCTGGCGGGCGTTGGCCTCCAGCCAGTCGCCGAAGGACGTCGACCCGGTGTAGTCGATGATCCGGATCTCGGGGCGGGTGGCGAGGGTCTTGGCGATGCCCTCGCCGGGGCGCTCGGCGGCCAGCGCCACCAGGTTCGGGTCGAAACCGGCCGCGGCGAGTACGTCCCGGGCCACCTGCACGGTCAGCGCGAGCGGCAGCACCGCGCGCGGGTGCGGCTTGACCAGGACCGCGTTGCCCGTCGCCAGGGAGGCGAACAGGCCCGGATAGCCGTTCCAGGTCGGGAAGGTGTTGCAGCCGATGACCAGGCCGATGCCGCGCGGCACCGGCGTGAACTGCTTGCTGAGGACGAGCGGGTCGCGCTTGCCCTGCGGCTTGTTCCACTCCGCGGTCCCGGGCGTGCGGACCTGCTCCGCGTACGCGTACGCCACCGCCTCCAGGCCGCGGTCCTGGGCGTGCGGGCCGCCCGCCTGGAACGCCATCATGAACGCCTGGCCGCTGGTGTGCATGACCGCGTGCGCGAACTCGTGCGTCCGGTCGCTGATCCGCTTGAGGATCTCCACGCAGACCGCGGCCCGCAGTTCGGCGCCCGCGTCCCGCCAGGCCCGCTGCCCGGCCTGCATCGCCGGCAGCAGAGTGTCGATGTCCGCGTGCGGGTAGGTCACGCCCAGCTCGATGCCGTACGGCGAGACCTCACCGCCCACCCAGTCGTCCGTGCCGGGCTGGCCGAGGTCGAGGCGGGTGTTCAGCAGGGCGTCGAAGGCGGCCTTGCCCGCCGCCGCGTCCAGGCTGCCGTTCTCGCCGTAGGCCTTGGGATGCTCCGGGTGCGGGGACCAGTACGCGCGCGTACGGATCGCTTCCAGCGCCTGGTCCAGGGTGGGCCGGTGCTTGGCGATCAGCTCGTGCACGGTCAGTTCGGCGGCCATACGGGACCAACTCCTCGTCTGGAGAACTCTTCGTCGAGTTCATCGGCCTGGCAGAAAGAGCAGCGGGATGGGACGGTCAGAGCTAGAGTAACCGAACGATCGGTCGGGACAAGGGGGTCCGCCGCATCTGTGGAAAACGTCGTGCGGGAGGATCGCGCACATGACAGCACTCGACCTCAGCAGCCCCGTGGCCGTCGTCGGCACCGGCACCATGGGCCAGGGCATCGCCCAGGTCGCGCTGGTCGCCGGCCATCCCGTGCGGCTGTACGACGCCGTCGCCGGGCGCGCCCGGGACGCGGCCGCAGCGATCGGCGCCCGCCTCGACAGGCTCGCGGAAAAGGGAAAAATCACCGGCGCCGCCCGGGACGCGGCCCGCGCCCGCCTCGATCCGGCGGAAAGCCTTGCGGAGCTGGCGGACTGCGGGCTCGTCGTCGAGGCCGTTCTGGAGCGGCTGGACGTCAAACAGCAGCTCTTCGGTGAGCTGGAGAACATCGTCGCCGAGGACTGTCTGCTCGCCACCAACACCTCCTCGCTGTCGGTGACGGCCATCGGCGGCGCCCTGCGTCATCCCGGCCGCTTCGTGGGCCTGCACTTCTTCAACCCGGCGCCGCTCATGCCCCTGGTCGAGGTCGTCTCCGGGTTCGCCACCGACGTCACGTCGGCCACACGCGCGTACGAGACCGCCCGTGCCTGGGGCAAGACCCCGGTGGCCTGCGCCGACACCCCGGGGTTCATCGTCAACCGGATCGCCCGGCCGTTCTACGCCGAGGCCTTCGCCGTCTACGAGGCCCAGGCCGCCGACCCTGCCACCATCGACGCGGTCCTGCGCGAGTCCGGCGGCTTCCGGATGGGCGCCTTCGAGCTGACCGACCTGATCGGGCAGGACGTCAATGAATCCGTGACCCACTCCGTGTGGCAGTCCTTCTTCCAGGACGTGCGCTTCACCCCGTCCCTGGCCCAGCGACGGCTGGTGGAGTCCGGCCGCCTCGGCCGCAAGACCGGGCACGGCTGGTACGACCACGCCGAAGGCGCCGAGCGGCCCGAGCCGCACACCGCCGACAAGGAGCAGCCGCCCGCGTACGTCGTCGCCGAGGGCGGCCTCGGCCCCGCGGCCGAGCTGCTCGCGCTGATCCGCGAGGCGGGCATCCAGGTCCGCGAGGAGGACGAGGACAACGGCACCCGTCTGGTGCTGCCGAGCGGTGGCCAGCTGGTCCTCGCCGACGGACAGACCTGCGTGGAGTTCCGGGACGTCGTCTACTTCGACCTCGCCCTGGACTACCGCACGGCCACCCGCGTCGCACTGTCCGCCTGCCACGACACCTCGCCCCGGACCCTCGCCGAGGCCACCGGCCTCTTCCAGGCCCTCGGCAAGGACGTCAGCGTCATCGGCGACGTCCCCGGCATGATCGTCGCGCGCACGGTCGCCCGGATCATCGACCTCGCCCATGACGCCGTCGCCAAGGGCGTGGCCACCGAGGAGGACGTCGACACGGCCATGCGCCTCGGGGTGAACTACCCGCTCGGCCCCTTCGAGTGGGACCGCAGGCTCGGCCGCGAGTTCGCCTTCGACGTCCTGGACGAGATGCACGAGCGCGACCCCTCCGGACGTTACGCACCCTCCCTCGCGCTCTACCGTCACGCGTACGCCATCGACGACAAGCGGGAGGGCACCTCATGACCACGGCCAGGCGGGACACGTACACGCCCGAGACGCTGCTCTCGGTGGCCGTGCGGGTCTTCAACGAGCGCGGCTACGACGGCACCTCGATGGAGCACCTGTCCAAGGCGGCCGGCATCTCCAAGTCGTCGATCTACCACCACGTCAGCGGCAAGGAAGAGCTGCTGCGCCGGGCGGTCAGCCGTGCCCTCGACGGCCTGTTCGCCATCCTGGACGAGGAGCACGCGTGCGTGGGGCGGCCCGTCGACCGGCTGGAACACGTCGTGCGCCGCATGGTCGAGGTGCTCATAGGCGAGCTGCCGTACGTGACACTGCTGCTGCGCGTGCGCGGCAACACCGCGACCGAGCGGTGGGCGCTGGAGCGGCGGCGCGACTTCGACCACCGGGTCGCGGAACTGCTGAAGGCCGCGGCGGCCGACGGGGACGTACGCGGCGACATCGAGGTCCGCCTGGCCACCCGGCTGGTCTTCGGAATGATCAACTCGATCGTGGAGTGGTACCGGCCGGACCCGCGGGGCGCCGGCGACCGCGAGGTGGCCGACGCGGTGGTCCGGCTGGTCTTCGCGGGCCTCAAACAGAGCTGACCCGCACACCTCCTGTCACGCTCCCGGCGCACCTTTCCCCTCACGCCTCCGGCGCCCCCTTCTCCTTACGCCTCCGGCTCCAGGTCCTCCTCCTCGAACACCAGCAGCGTGCGGGTGCTCAGTACCTCGGGGATCGCCTGGAGCCGGGTGAGGACCAGCTCGCGCAGCGCCCTGTTGTCCGGCGTGTGCACCAGCAGCAGTACGTCGAAGTCGCCGCCCACCAGGGCGATGTGGGAGGCGCCGGGCAGCTGTCTGAGCTGCTCGCGGACCGTTCGCCAGGTGTTCTGGACGATCTTCAGCGTGATGTACGCCGACGTTCCGTGGCCCGCCCGCTCATGGTCCACACGCGCGCTGAACCCGCGGATGACGCCGTCCTCGACGAGCCGGTTGATCCGCGCATAGGCGTTGGCGCGTGAGACGTGGACGCGTTCGGCGACGGACCGTATCGAGGCGCGGCCGTCCGCCTGGAGGATCTTCAGGATGTCCTGGTCGATGGCGTCCAGCGGCCGCGGCTGCAGCGGGGCGCCGTTCTGCGGTCCGTCGGCCATTTGTTCAGCTGCCATTGCCCCCCGCTCCCTCGCCGTGGACGTCCTGCGTTCATTGCAGGCTGTGGAGAACCGTTTGTCCACAGCCTGGAGGTGCCTGTAGCCAAAATGTGCCGACGACCGAACAATCGGTTGGTGAGGCGCCTCACAGCCGACGCGCCTCCCGTAGCCGCTCCCACGAGGAGGTGCCGTCATGACGGTTCTGGAGCAGCGGGGCGCGTACCGGCCTTCGCCGCCGCCCGCCTGGCAGCCCCGTATGGACCCCGCGCCGCTGCTGCCCGACGCCGAGCCCTACCGCGTCCTCGGCACGGAGGCGGCCGCCAAGGCCGACCCGGACCTGCTGCGCCGGCTGTACGCCCAGCTGGTGCGCGGCCGCCGCTACAACACGCAGGCCACCGCGCTCACCAAGCAGGGCCGCCTCGCCGTCTACCCCTCCAGCACCGGCCAGGAGGCCTGCGAGGTCGCCGCCGCGCTGGCGCTCGAAGAGCGCGACTGGCTCTTCCCCAGCTACCGGGACACCCTCGCCGTCGTCGCCCGCGGCGTGGACCCCGTCGAGGCCCTCACCCTGCTGCGCGGCGACTGGCACAGCGGCTACGACCCCCGCACCCACCGCGTGGCCCCCCTCTCCACCCCGCTGGCCACCCAGCTCCCGCACGCCGTCGGCCTTGCGCACGCCGCCCGCCTCAAGGGCGACGACGTGGTGGCGCTCGCGCTGGTCGGCGACGGCGGCACCAGCGAGGGCGACTTCCACGAGGCGCTGAACTTCGCGGCCGTCTGGCAGGCGCCGGTCGTCTTCCTCGTGCAGAACAACGGCTTCGCCATCTCCGTCCCGCTCGCCAAGCAGACCGCCGCGCCTTCGCTGGCCCACAAGGCCGTCGGATACGGCATGCCGGGCCGGCTGGTCGACGGCAACGACGCGGTGGCCGTGCACGAGGTCCTCAGCGACGCGGTACGGCACGCGCGCGCGGGCGGCGGACCGACCCTGGTGGAGGCGGTGACGTACCGGATCGACGCGCACACCAACGCGGACGACGCCACCCGCTACCGCGGCGACGCCGAGGTCGAGGCCTGGCGCGCCCACGACCCGATCCACCTGCTGGAAACCGAGCTCACCGCGCGCGGGCTGCTCGACGAGGCCGGGAGGGAGGCCGCCCGGCAGGACGCCGAGGCGATGGCCGCCGACCTGCGCGAACGCATGAACCGCGACCCCGAACTGAACCCCATGGACCTCTTCGACCACGTCTACGCCGAGACCACCGCCCAGCTGCGCGAACAGCGCGCCCTGCTCCGGGCCGAGCTGGAGGCCGAGCAGGAGCCGCACGGCGCACAGGAAGGCAGTGCCCGATGACGACCGTCGCCGTCAAGCCCGCCACCATGGCGCAGGCCCTCACGCGCGCCATGCGCGACGCGATGGCCGCCGACCCGGCCGTGCACGTCATGGGCGAGGACGTCGGCACCCTCGGCGGTGTCTTCCGGGTCACCGACGGCCTCGCCAAGGAGTTCGGCGAGGACCGCTGCACCGACACCCCGCTCGCCGAGGCAGGCATCCTCGGCACCGCCGTCGGCATGGCCATGTACGGCCTGCGCCCGGTGGTGGAGATGCAGTTCGACGCGTTCGCCTACCCGGCGTTCGAGCAGCTCATCAGCCATGTCTCCCGGATGCGCAACCGCACCCGCGGCAGGATGCCCCTGCCGATCACCGTCCGCGTCCCCTACGGCGGCGGCATCGGCGGCGTCGAGCACCACAGCGACTCCTCCGAGGCCTACTACATGGCCACCCCGGGCCTGCACGTGGTCACGCCCGCGACCGTCGCCGACGCCTACGGCCTGCTGCGCCAGGCCATCGCCTCCGACGACCCGGTCGTCTTCCTGGAGCCCAAGCGGCTGTACTGGTCCAAGGACACCTGGAACCCCGAGCAGCCCACGGACGTCGAGCCCATCGGCCGCGCGGTGGTGCGCCGCCCCGGCAGCAGCGCCACGCTCATCACCTACGGCCCCTCCCTGCCGGTCTGCCTGGAGGCCGCCGAGGCCGCGCAGGCCGAGGGCTGGGACCTGGAAGTGGTCGACCTGCGCTCGCTGGTGCCGTTCGACGACGAGACGGTCTGCGCGGCCGTGCGGCGCACCGGGCGTGCGGTCGTCGTCCACGAGTCCACCGGGTTCGGCGGACCGGGCGGCGAGATCGCGGCCCGGATCACCGAGCGCTGCTTCCACCACCTGGAGGCGCCGGTGCTGCGCGTGGCCGGCTTCGACATCCCCTACCCGCCGCCCATGCTGGAGCGGCACCACCTGCCCGGCGTCGACCGCATCCTGGACGCCGTGGCCCGGCTGCAGTGGGAGGCCGAGGGCTGATGGCACAGGTGCTGGAGTTCAAGCTTCCCGACCTCGGTGAGGGACTCACCGAGGCGGAGATCGTCCGCTGGCTGGTCCAGGTCGGCGACGTCGTCGCCGTCGACCAGCCGGTCGTCGAGGTCGAGACGGCCAAGGCGATGGTCGAGGTGCCCTGCCCCTACGGCGGTGTCGTCACCGCCCGCTTCGGCGAGGAGGGAACCGAACTTCCGGTCGGCGCACCGCTGCTGACGGTGGCCGTGGGCGAACCGGCCGCGGACGCCGAGCCGCAGGGGTCCGGCAACGTCCTGGTCGGATACGGCACCTCGGAGACACCGGCCCGGCGCCGGAGGGTACGGCCGGCGCAGTCGGTGACGGGCGCCGCGAACGGCAGCACCGGCGCGGACCGCGCGCGGACGGGGCGACCGGACGGAACCGCGGCCTTCGCGGGTACGGGACCCGACGGGACGGGCCACGTGCGCGTGCGTGCACTCCACGCCGAGGGTCCGGTGCCCGTGATCTCCCCGCTGGTGCGCCGGCTGGCCCGCGAGGGCGGTGTCGACCTGCGGCAGCTGGCGGGCTCCGGCCCGGACGGGCTGATCCTGCGCGCGGATGTCGAGGACGCCCTGCGGACCAGGGCGGTCCTGGGCAGCCGTACGGCCGAGGCGCCCACCACGACGGCGCACAGGCCCGCCGCGGCACTGCCGGAACCCGCCGCCGCTTCGGGCGCGCGCGCCGCAGGCATCCGCATCCCCCTCAAGGGCGTGCGCGGGGCCGTCGCCGACAAGCTCTCCCGCAGCCGCCGGGAGATCCCGGACGCCACCTGCTGGGTCGACGCGGACGCGACCGAACTCATGCGTGCCCGTGCCGCGATGAACGCCGCGGGAGGGCCGAAGATCTCCCTGCTCGCGCTGCTCGCCCGCATCTGCACGGCCGCGCTGGCCCGGTTCCCGGAGCTGAACTCCTACGTCGACGCCGAGGCCCGCGAGGTCGTCCAGCTCGACCATGTCCATCTGGGGTTCGCCGCACAGACCGAGCGCGGGCTCGTCGTACCGGTCGTGCGGGACGCCCACGCGCGGGACGCCGAGTCGCTGACCGCCGAGTTCGCCCGGCTCACCGAGGCGGCCCGCGACGGAAAGCTGACCCCCGGGGAACTCACCGGCGGCACCTTCACGCTGAACAACTACGGGGTCTTCGGCGTCGACGGCTCCACGCCGATCATCAACCACCCCGAGGCGGCCATGCTCGGCGTCGGCCGGATCGTCCCCAAACCCTGGGTCCACGACGGGGAGCTGGCCGTGCGCCAGGTCGTCCAGCTTTCGCTCACCTTCGACCACCGGGTGTGCGACGGCGGCACAGCCGGCGGATTCCTGCGGTACGTGGCGGACTGTGTGGAACACCCGGCGGTGCTTCTGCGCACGCTGTGACGCACGCGGGGCCCGTGAGGCAGGCCCCGCGGAAGGTACGAGGGCAGCTGGGGGCGGCAGATACAAGCAGGGTCTCCTCAAGACATACTCGGGGGGTGACCGACAACGCCCTCGCCGCCCCCGGGACGCCGGTGCCGTACGACGCCGTCGTGCTGGCCGGCGGCGCCGCCCGGCGGCTCGGCGGGGCCGACAAACCCGGGCTGCGGGTCGGCGGCCGGGCGCTGCTCGACCGCGTCCTCACAGCCTGCGCGGGCGCCCGTACGACCGTCGTGGTGGCCGACCGACGGCCCACCGCGCGGCCGGTGCGCTGGGCGCGCGAGGAGCCGCCCGGCGCCGGACCGGTCGCCGCGCTGGCGGCCGGCCTGCGGCTCACCACTGCCGGGCACACCGTCGTCCTCTCCGCCGACCTGCCCTTTCTCCGGCAGGACACGCTGCGGCGCCTGCTGGCCGCCCTGTGCGGCACCGGAACCGACGGCGCGCTGCTGACCGACGCCGACGGCCGCGATCAGCCGCTCGTGGCCGCCTACCGCACCGCCGCGCTCCGCCGCGAGCTGGCCGCCCTCTCGGCCGGCCCGGACGGCCTGACCGGCCTGCCCCTGCGCCGGCTGACCGGCGGCCTCCGCCTCACCCGCGTCCCGGACCCGCTGGCGTCCTTCGACTGCGACACCTGGGACGACATCGCCGACGCCAGAGCACGCATCAGGGAGCATGGGCACGTGCTGGATGAATGGATTTCCGCAGTCAAGGATGAACTGGGTATCGACCTGGACGTCGACACCGGCGTCCTGCTCGACCTGGCCCGGGACGCCGCGCACGGTGTGGCCCGCCCCGCCGCCCCGCTGACCACCTTCCTCGTCGGTTACGCCGCGGCCCAGGGCAAGGGAGGCCCCGAGGCCGTCGCCGAGGCCGCACGCAAGGCGACGGCGCTCGCGCTGCGCTGGGAAGAGGAGAACAACCAAGGCGACAGCGGGGGCCCGAGCGCCCCGGACGCCTGATGACCGCCCCCGGAACGCGGGCCGGAGCGTCCGCCGAGTACAGCGACGACCTCGATGTCGAGGAGGCCCTGGCCCTGGTGAGGGAAGCCAAGGACGACCACGGGAGCCAGGGCCAGGTGCCCGCCCCGGCGCCTGACGCACACGGCGAGCGGCATCGGGCCACCCCCTGGCCCCAGGCCCGCGAGATCGCCGCTCGCGCCGCCCGCGCCCGCGTCCGCCCGGCCCCCGTCACCGTGCCACTCGCCGACGCCCTCGGCCTCGCCCTGGCCGCCCCTCTCAACGCGCTGACCGACCTGCCCTCCTTCGACACCTCCGCGATGGACGGCTGGGCGGTCGCCGGACCCGGCCCCTGGGACGTACGGGACGAGGGAGTGCTCGCCGGGCATGCACAGCCCGTGCCGCTCACCGACGGCGACGCGGTGCGCATCGCGACCGGTGCCCGTATCCCGGCCGACACCACGGCTGTCCTGCGCAGTGAGCACGGCCGGATCGACGCTCAGGGCCGGCTCCATGCGACCCGGGAGATGGCGCACGGCCAGGACATCCGCCCGCGTGCCCAGGAGTGCCGCAGCGGTGACCAGTTGCTGCCCCTCGGCACCGTGGTCACCCCTGCCGTCCTGGGCCTGGCCGCGGCGGCCGGATACGACACCGTCACCGCCGTACCGCGTCCGCGTGCCGAAGTCCTTGTGCTCGGCGACGAATTGCTGACCGAGGGCCTGCCGCACGACGGGCTGATCCGGGACGCACTCGGCCCCATGCTGCCGCCTTGGCTGCGCGCGCTCGGCGCCGAAGTCGTCGCGGTGCGCCGGCTCGGTGACGACGCCGAAGCCCTGCACCGGGCCGTCACTGGCTCCGACGCCGACCTCATCGTCACCACCGGTGGAACAGCGGGCGGCCCGGTCGACCACGTCCATCCCATCCTGGAACGCATCGGCGCCGAACTCCTCGTCGACGGTGTCAAGGTGCGGCCCGGCCACCCCATGCTGCTGGCCCGCACCAGGGACAACCAGCACCTCGTCGGTCTGCCCGGCAACCCCCTCGCGGCCGTCTCCGGCCTGCTCACGCTCGCCGAGCCGCTGCTGCGCACGCTCGCCGCCCACCCGGCCCCCGAGCCGTACACGCTGCCCCTCCGGGAGGCGGTCCAGGGGCATCCGTACGACACCCGGCTCATCCCCGTGGTACTGCGTGGTGACCTTGCCGTACCGCTGCACTACAACGGTCCGGCGATGCTCCGTGGCATCGCCGCGGCGGACGCGCTGGCCGTCGTCACGCCGGGCGGGGCCCGGCAGGGCGAGGAGGCGGAGTTGATCGATCTGCCCTGGGCGGCGGCCGGAATCGGGGTGTGTTTCACGTGAAACAGCCGGTTATGACCAGTCGGCCGTCGGCCCCCTTCAGCTGATCGACCGGCTCGTCACGATCAACCGTGCGACCCCCGGCGCCGGGAGCGAGCGGGTCTGCTCCCAGGACGCCATGGGTGGGGAGTAGCGTCACGCACATGCATGCGATCACGATTCCTGAACCTGGTGGTCCCGAGGCGCTGGTGTGGGCGGAGGTCCCCGACCCGGAGCCCGGCGAGGGCGAGGTGCTGGTCGAGGTGGTGGCCAGCGCCGTCAACCGCGCCGACGTCATGCAGCGGAAGGGCTTCTACGACCCGCCGCCCGGCGCCTCCCCCTACCCGGGCCTGGAGTGCTCCGGCAGGATCGCCGCGATCGGCCCCGGTGTGTCCGGCTGGGCCGTCGGCGACGAGGTGTGTGCGCTGCTCGCGGGCGGCGGTTACGCCGAGAAGGTCGTCGTACCGGCCGGTCAGCTGCTGCCCGTGCCCGAGGGCATCGACCTCAAGCAGGCGGCCGCGCTGCCCGAGGTGGTCTGCACGGTCTGGTCCAACGTGTTCATGATCGCCCATCTGCGGCCCGGCGAGACGCTGCTCGTGCATGGGGGATCCAGCGGCATCGGGACCATGGCCATCCAGCTCGCCAAGGCCGTCGGGGCCAAGGTCGCGGTGACGGCCGGTACGAAGGAGAAGCTGGAGCGCTGTGCCGAGCTGGGCGCGGACATCCTCATCAACTACCGCGAGCAGGACTTCGTCGCCGAGATCAAGCAGGCCACCGGGGGTGCGGGGGCCGATGTGATCCTCGACAACATGGGGGCGAAGTACCTGGACCGCAATGTCCAGGCGCTCGCCGTCAGCGGACGCCTCGCGATCATCGGTCTGCAGGGCGGGGTCAAGGCCGAGTTGAACATCGGCGCGCTCCTCGGCAAGCGGGCCGCGATCAGTGCGACCTCGCTGCGTGCGCGGCCGCTGAGTGAGAAGGCGGCAATTGTGGCTGCGGTGCGGGAGCATGTGTGGCCGTTGATTGCCGGGGGGCATGTCCGGCCGGTTGTGGACCGGGAGCTGGCGATGCCGGAGGCGGCTGAGGGGCACCGGGTGGTGGAGGAGAGCGGCCATGTCGGCAAGGTGCTGCTGGTGACGCCATGACGCCGGGGTGCTGGTACGGAGCCCAGTGCTGCGGTCGGCGAGGGGCGGGTCGGCGAGGGGCGGGTTTCGCTTGCCCGCGCCGGCCGGGTGCTGCTGCGGTGCGCCTGTGCTGCCTCAGCCTCTGCGGAGTCTGAGGGCCAGGAACGCCAGGGCCAGGCCGAGGCCGATCAGGACCAGGCCGCTGCCCAGGGGGAGGATCTGCAGGACCGGCTCGGTGCTGTTCTCGTTCTGCCGGGCGGCGTTCTGGGCCGGGGACCTGGCGGGGTCGAGGCCGGCGTCATGAGGGGCGGCCGACGGCGTCGCGACCGGGAGGTCCGCGGTCTCCGGCTCCTCCGGCCGGCCGGAGTCCGGGGTCCGGGTGGGCACGGGGTCGTCGTCGCCCTCCACCTCGGCCGCGGGCCCGTCCGGTCGGCCCGGCCGCATCCGGCCCTCCCCGGCGCGGCTGCCCGCACGGGTCGGCTCGACGGCCGCCGGGCGGTACGAGGCGGAGGCGGAATCGGAGGGTATGGGAATGAGGGTGGGACCGGTGGTGGGCAAGCCCTGGCGGCCGTGATCGTGACCGGACGGCTTCGGGCGGTCCTGACCGTCCTGACCGTCCGGACGGTCAGGGCGCTGGGCACCGGCCCCGGTACCCGCCGAGTGTCCAGGAACCGAGGGCTCTGAGGGCCCCGGGCGCTCCGAGTGCTCCGAGTGCTCCGAGGGAGCGGGCTCGGCGGCGTAGGCGGCCGTGGTGTACAGGGCGACGGCGCCGTACGCGGGAAGGGCCGCCCCGAGGGCGAGCAGCAGCCGTGCGCAGGGGAAGGTGATGCGCAGCCATGGAGTCACGTCGGTGACCTCCCGTAGCCCGGATGTCGTGATCGATGAATAACGGACGGAAATAAGCCTCACATTCAATGGCAAACAGGGCATTTCAGAATGCTCCGTTGGGTCTAAACGGTGGATCAGCCCCATGAGGGGGCACCACGGTGATGAGGTGTACGGGTGCGAGAGAATGGCGGCATGGAGATGCCGAGGAACGAACGGTCGCCGGAGAATCCCCAGATCCTCGTCGTGGGCCAGGACGGGATGGCGCTCGGCGGCGGCAACGGGGACGACGACTCCCGAGAGACTCCGCTGACGGAGCAGGTCGAGCAGCCTGCCAAGGTCATGCGGATCGGCAGCATGATCAAGCAGCTCCTGGAGGAGGTGCGCGCGGCTCCTCTGGACGAGGCGAGCCGGGTGCGGCTGAAGGAGATCCACGCCAGCTCGGTGAAGGAGCTGGAGGACGGCCTCGCGCCGGAGCTGGTCGAGGAGCTCGAGCGGCTCTCCCTGCCGTTCACCGACGACGTCACCCCGAGCGACGCGGAACTGCGGATTGCTCAGGCGCAGTTGGTGGGCTGGCTGGAAGGCCTTTTCCACGGGATCCAGACGACGCTGTTCGCCCAGCAGATGGCCGCGCGGGCCCAGCTGGAACAGATGCGCCGCGCGCTTCCGCCGGGTATGACCGGCCCCGAGGCCGGCGACGACCACCGCACCGGCGGCCGTTCGGGCGGGCCGTACCTGTAAAGCCGTACACGCGAAGGGGCCGGCGAACGATCGCCGGTCCCTTCATGTCCTGTTGCCCCGTCACACCTCGATCGTCCGGTGAATCGCCGGAGCGTGTATCGACGTTGGCGTCTTCGAGGGACCTACCCGGTCACTGCGGGGGATTGCCCGTCGAGACGGTCAGCTGGATGGTGCCGGGATTCTTCTTGTCGATGTCCGTGCCCTCGGCGGGGAACTGGGACAAGACCGTGCCCTCGCCCCATGTGTTGTCGTCCTGGTGCTCGATCTTGTACACCCAGCCCGCGGCCTGGAAGCACGCCTTCACCGAGTCGATGTCCTTGTACTGGAAGGTGGGCAGTTCCACCTTGGAGGGGTCGGTGGCGGACTCCTCGGGCTCCGTGCACTTCTCCTTGTCGATCACCCGGCTTGTGTCCGGCCCGCGATAGCCCGGCTTGTGAGAGCTGGACGCGGAGGAACTGGCCCCGCCCTTCGCGGTCTTGTCTTCCTTGTTGCTCAGCGCCAGGGCGACCACCAGGGCGATGACCGCGACGAGCGACACCGCGACCGAGCCGATGATCACCGGCTTGTTGCTCTTGCCCGTGCCGGAGCCCGGAGCGGACGGCTGCGGGGAGATCGTGTACGGCGGCGGGGTCGGGGCGGCCTGCGGAGCCTGCGGGCCGTAGCCCATCGCAGGCGGCGTCTGATAGCCGCCCTGCTGCGGGTAGCCGTAGGAGGGGGCGGGCGTCTGCGGCGCACCGTACGGGCCTGCCGTGTACGGCGTCTGGACCGGGCCGGGGGCCTGCTGGGCGGTCTGGTCGACCGGCGGGAACACCGCGGAGCCGACGCCCGCGCCGCTCTGCGTCGGCGCGGCCCCCGGCACGATGCTGGGCGCGGCCGCCTGGAAGGAGGCGGCGACGCGCAGGCACTCGTCGCGCATGGCCTCGGCGGTCGGGAAACGCTCGTTGGGATTCTTCTTCAGCGCGCGGGCGACCAGGGCGTCCACGGCCGGCGGCAGGGACCGGTTGATCGACGAAGGAGCCACCGGCTCCTCCTGGACATGTGCGTAGGCGATCGCCAGCGGCGAGTCCGCCTCGAACGGCAGCCGCCCGGTGACCAGCTGGAACAGCATGATGCCGACCGAGTACAGGTCGGAGCGGGCGTCCACGCCGCGGCCGAGGGCCTGCTCGGGCGAGAGGTACTGCGGGGTGCCGACGACCATGCCGGTCTGCGTCATCGACGTCACACCGGACTGCATGGCGCGGGCGATGCCGAAGTCCATCACCTTGACCACGCCGCGCTTGGTCACCATCACGTTGCCCGGCTTGATGTCGCGGTGGACCAGTCCCATCTCGTGGCTGATCTCCAGCGCCGCCAGCACGTCCGCGGTGACCTTCAGCGCCTTGTCGGCGGGCATCGCGCCGTACTGCCGGATGTCCTCCTCGAGGGCCGAGCCCAGCGGGCGGCCCTCGACGTACTCCATGACGATGTACGGCGTCGTCAGACCACCCAGATCGTCCTCGCCGGTGTCGAAGACCGACACGATATTGGTGTGCGTGAGCTTGGCCACGGCCTGGGCCTCGCGGCGGAAGCGCTCGCGGAAGGCCTGTTCCCGGCCGAGTTCCGTGTGAAGGGTCTTGATCGCGACCTGGCGGTCGAGTACGGCGTCGTACGCCAGGTGCACCGAGGCCATGCCGCCCTCGCCGAGCAAGTCGCGCAGCTGGTAGCGGCCGCCGGCCAGCGCCTGCCCCGCGTACCGCCCGTGTGCGCCGTCCTGGCTCATCTCTCCGCGTCCCCCACTGGCCGTCCGGCGCGTTCGCTCATCGCACGGGCCTTGATCGAATGTGTCATTCCCGGCCAAGTCTGCCCCAGGGCACTGACACGTCAAGCGCGGTGCCCGTTCCGTGACCGTACGCGCAAGAAGCGTCGCGCAAGCGTTACAGGGGGCGTACGACGGGTGCACAGAATTTGCACGACAGCGCGTGCTACGGGTTTCATGGCCGGTCTGGCTCCGGCCGGTCCGGGTTCCGGTTCCGAACCGGCGGCTCGCGCGGAGGCTGTAGCGTGGCCGACGGAGACCGTAACAACACCGCGCGCACCGCGGGCAGAAACGACGGCGAGGACTGATGGCACAGACGCAGCGCGCCCAGGGCCCGTCCGACCCCGAGGCGAGTGGCGGCGGTATGTCGGACGCGCCGGAGATGTGGGGCAACGGCGGGCTCGTCGGCGACGGCCGGTACCGGCTGACGCACCGGCTCGGCCGGGGCGGCATGGCCGAGGTGTTCGCGGCCGAGGACGTCCGTCTGGGCCGTACGGTCGCGGTCAAGCTGCTGCGTGCCGATCTCGCCGAGGACCCGGTCTCCAAGGCCCGTTTCACGCGTGAGGCGCAGTCCGTCGCCGGTCTCAACCACCATGCGATCGTCGCCGTGTACGACTCCGGCGAGGACGTGGTCGGCGGCCAGTCGGTGCCGTACATCGTCATGGAGCTGGTCGAGGGCCGCACCATCCGCGATCTGCTGCTGAACGCCGAGGCGCCGGGCCCCGAGCAGGCCCTGATCATCGTGTCCGGGGTGCTGGAAGCGCTTGCCTACTCGCACCAGCACGGCATCGTGCACCGCGACATCAAGCCCGCCAACGTGATCATCACCAACAGCGGTGCCGTCAAGGTGATGGACTTCGGCATCGCGCGCGCCCTGCACGGCGCCTCGACAACGATGACGCAGACCGGCATGGTCATGGGCACGCCGCAGTACCTCTCCCCGGAGCAGGCGCTCGGCAAGGCCGTGGACCACCGCTCCGACCTGTACGCGACCGGCTGCCTGCTGTACGAACTCCTCGCGCTGCGGCCCCCGTTCACCGGCGAGACCCCCCTCTCGGTGGTCTACCAGCACGTCCAGGACATCCCGACCCCGCCCTCGGAGGTCTCCGACGGCTGCCCGCCGGAGCTGGACGGCCTGGTCATGCGCTCGCTCGCCAAGGAGCCGGACGACCGGTTCCAGACGGCCGAGGAGATGCGCGGCCTGGTCCAGTACGGCCTGCAGATGCTCTACGAGGCGGGCGGCCACACCGGTACCTGGAACACCGGCCCGGTGGAGGCGCACGACGGCCGGCACACCCCGGCGGGCGGCTTCACGGGCACCACCGCGATGCAGCACCCGGGCGAGTTCGGTGCCGGGACCGCGCAGATCCCGCAGCCGATCCTGCCCCAGGGCTACGGCAGCGGCGACGACGGCGGCTTCGAGGGGCACGGCAACAAGGGCAGCGGCCGCGGCAAGCTGTGGATCCTCGCCGTCCTCGCGGTCGTCGCGATCGCGGCGGGCGTCGCGATCGCGCTCAAGAGCGCGGGCCACGGAACCCACACCGGCACGGACACCAAGCCGACGACGACGCACTCGAAGCCCGCGAAGACGCACTCGGACTCCCCGACCCCGTCGGACGACAGCACCGACCAGCCCACGGACACCACCACCGACAACGGCTCGGACACGGACTCGGGCGGCTCCGGCTACACGCCGTCGGACCCGCAGCCTTCGCAGTCGCAGTCCACGGACCCCACCGACGAGCCGTCGGACCCGCAGACCTCCCCGTCGCAGTCCACCGACCCCACGACCGGCGGCACGATCGGGGGCACCGACACCGGCGGCACGGACGCGGGTACCACCGACGGCGGCACCACCACCGGGAACACCGCGGACGGCGGCACGGACGCGGGTACCACCGACGGCGGCACCTCCACCGGGAACACCGCGGACGGCGGCGCGGGCGACCCCACCGGTTGAAGGACACCCACCGCGCCCGTGACGGCGTCACCGTGAGCCGACCCGGCCACGGGTGCGGTCGGGCCGGGACGACCCGGCCGGTGGCCGCAGGCGGTCACCGCACGAACGCGTCGCACACCGCGTCGTACTCGCGGGTCCACCACACCGCGAGCGCCGACACGGCCGGGAACTGGCAGTCCGCGCGCGTGTCACCGCGTTCGTAGTGCCAGCGCAGCATCCAGAAGTCGTTCAGCCGCTCCCACCACACCCGGTGCACGGCCGCCGCCAGCTCCGAGGGCGTGGCGCCGGCCGCGCGCCGGTACGCGCGCGCGTAGGCGCGCACTTTGGGCAGGTCCAGGGCGCCCGCGGGCCGTACGAAGAAGATCGCTGCGGCGCGTACGGCCTCCTCGGCGCGGGGCTGCACGCCGAGCCGGTCCCAGTCGACGATGGCCGCCGGGGCGTCGTCCTTGTAGAGCAGGTTGAACGGGTGGAAGTCGCCGTGCACCCAGCCCACCGAGCCGCCGGGCGGCGGGCGCCGGTCCGCGTGCTGCTCCAGCAGCGCACGGCGTTCCAGCAGGCGGTGCCGGGCGAGTTCGTCGAAGGCGTCGGCGGGGCGGTGGCGGTGCACCTGGGCGAGCAGGTCGTCGATGAGGGCGAAGGTGTCGTCCGGGTCGGCGCTCTCCACGGGGTGGGGGCTCGTGGCCGGACGCGTGCGCCCCTTGGGTGGCATCACACGCTCCAGACAGGCGTGCACGGCGCCCAGGAGCGCCCCGAGCCGGGCGCTCTCCCCGCGCGTGAGCTGGCCGCCGTGGCGGTGCCTGCCGTCGATCCAGGGGTGCAGGGCGTAGGCATGGCCGCCGACGACGGCGACCGTACGGCCCTCGCGGTGCGCGAGCGGCACGGAGACCGGGACGCCGAGGTCGGCGAGGCGCTGGGTGGCGCGGTTGCGGCGCTCGATGGCGGCCGGGTCGGCGGTGTCGGGGTCGAAGTGGTGCTTGAGGAAGTAGCGGCCGCGGGTGGTGCACAGCCGGTAACCGCGGTTCAGCAGGCCCTGGTCGACGGGCTCACACGTGACGGCGGTACCGGCGGCGTACAGGCGGAGCAGAGCGCTGAGAGGGGGCGCGTGGGGTACGGGGGGTGGTACACAAGAGCGCGGCACGCCGCAGATGCTAGGGCACGAAAAGCCGCCGTGAGCTGGGGCTTGTCACAGGCAGTCGCTGTTGATCTCTTTCGGTCACGCAGCAGGCTCTATCAGAGAGTTCCGTCGCTTCCGCCTGAGTTTGGAAAGCAGACCGGAAACTAATTCTTGATCGTTTTCTCGGTCAGACGCAAACGCTCGCCGATCCGGCAGCCGGCGAGTGCTTCGCCGATCAGTTCGAGGATTTCGCTGCCGTCCGGCAGCCGCCCCTCCGGCACCGCCGCGCCGGGCCGGATGGCCGGAATGCGCACCGGCGCGGGGCCGCCGTGCCGGGCTCGCGGACCCCCCGATGTCCGGCTCGCCGGAGAGCATCTCGTGGACGCCACGCCGGCCGACCTCATGGTCGTAGAGGAGAAATGCCCTGATTTCGCCCTGTTCGTTCGCAGAATCAGTCTCACACGCAAACTCTTCCCGTGAGCTGGGTCAGCGGGATAACGTGCCGTTGCTCCGGCCTTTCGCAAGGCTGTGACCAGCGCGCTTCCAGGCTTCTCCGATTTACTTGGAAATCCAAGCAAAATCGCAGGTCAGGTGGGGTTTCACAGAAATGTGGAGCACTGGGTAACGTGATGGTTGCAGGGCGCTCGCCGGGGCACCTGTCACGCCTGTTCCCGGCCGAGTGGCACCCACCCCGTGCCCGGTGGTCGAAACAGGTGAGCCGCACTGGCCTACCGGCAACCCCGGGGGCCGGAACGACGGAGGAGCACACGTGACCGTGGACAGCAGTGCCGCGCGCAAGCCGCGACGCAGCGCCGCAGGCAAGGCCGGCACCACCGGCACCAAGACCGGCACCCGCAGCACCGCCGGGCGCGCCACGCGCGCGAAGAACACCGAGCCGGAGCTCGTACAGCTGCTGACGCCCGAGGGCAAGCGGGTCAAGAACGCCGAGTACGACGCCTACGTCGCCGGCATCACCCCCGAAGACCTGCGCGGCCTGTACCGCGACATGGTGCTCACCCGCCGCTTCGACGCCGAGGCCACCGCCCTGCAGCGCCAGGGCGAGCTCGGCCTGTGGGCCTCGCTGCTGGGCCAGGAGGCCGCCCAGATCGGCTCCGGCCGGGCGCTGCGCGACGACGACTATGTCTTCCCGACCTACCGGGAGCACGGCGTCGCCTGGTGCCGCGGCGTCGACCCGACCAACCTGCTCGGCATGTTCCGCGGCGTGAACAACGGCGGCTGGGACCCCAACGGCAACAACTTCCACCTGTACACGATCGTCATCGGCTCCCAGACGCTGCACGCCACCGGCTACGCGATGGGCATCGCCAAGGACGGCGCGGACAGCGCGGTGATCGCCTACTTCGGCGACGGCGCGAGCAGCCAGGGCGACGTCGCCGAATCGTTCACCTTCTCCGCGGTCTACAACGCGCCCGTGGTGTTCTTCTGCCAGAACAACCAGTGGGCGATCTCCGAGCCGACCGAGAAGCAGAGCCGCGTGCCGCTGTACCAGCGGGCGCAGGGCTTCGGTTTCCCGGGCGTGCGCGTGGACGGCAACGACGTGCTGGCCTGCCTGGCGGTCACCAAGTGGGCGCTGGAGCGCGCCCGCGAGGGCGAGGGCCCCACCCTGGTCGAGGCGTACACGTACCGCATGGGCGCCCACACCACCTCCGACGACCCCAGCCGTTACCGGGGCGACGAGGAGCGGCTGGCCTGGGAGGCGAAGGACCCGATCCTGCGCCTTCGCCGGTACCTGGAAGCCGCAAACCACGCGGACGAGGGATTCTTCGCGGAACTGGAGGCCGAGTCCGAGGCGTTGGGCAAACGAGTGCGCGAAGCGGTCCGCGCCATGCCCGACCCGGACCACTTCGCCATCTTCGAGAACGTGTACGCGGACGGGCACGCGCTCGTCGACGAGGAGCGAGCCCAGTTCGCCGCCTACCAGGCGTCGTTCGCGGACGCAGAAGGGGGTCACTGAGATGGCCGAGAAGATGGCGATGGCCAAGGCCATTAACGAGTCGCTGCGCCGCGCCCTGGACACCGACCCCAAGGTCCTGGTCATGGGCGAGGACGTCGGCAAGCTCGGCGGCGTGTTCCGGGTGACGGACGGACTGCAGAAGGACTTCGGCGAGAGCCGCGTCATCGACACCCCCCTCGCCGAGTCCGGCATCGTCGGCACCGCGATCGGCCTCGCCCTGCGCGGCTACCGCCCGGTGGTGGAGATCCAGTTCGACGGCTTCGTCTTCCCGGCCTACGACCAGATCGTCACCCAGCTCGCGAAGATGCACGCGCGCTCGCTGGGCAAGGTCAAGATGCCGGTCGTCGTCCGCATCCCCTACGGCGGCGGCATCGGCGCGGTCGAGCACCACTCGGAGTCCCCCGAGGCCCTGTTCGCACACGTGGCGGGCCTGAAGATCGTGTCTCCGTCGAACGCGTCGGACGCGTACTGGATGATGCAGCAGGCCATCCAGAGCGACGACCCGGTGATCTACTTCGAGCCCAAGCGCCGCTACTGGGACAAGGGAGAAGTGGACGTCGAGGCGATCCCGGCGCCCCTGCACAAGGCGCAGGTCGTCCGCGAGGGCACCGATCTGACCCTGGCCGCCTACGGCCCGATGGTGAAGCTCTGCCAGGAGGTCGCCGCCGCGGCGGCCGAGGAGGGCAAGTCCCTGGAGGTCCTGGACCTGCGCTCGGTCTCCCCCCTCGACTTCGACGCCATCCAGGCCTCGGTGGAGAAGACCCGTCGCCTGGTCGTGGTCCACGAGGCCCCGGTGTTCTTCGGCTCCGGCGCGGAGATCGCCGCCCGGATCACCGAGCGCTGCTTCTACCACCTCGAAGCCCCCGTGCTCCGGGTCGGCGGCTACCACGCCCCGTACCCGCCGGCGCGCCTGGAGGAGGAGTACCTGCCGGACCTGGACCGCGTGCTCGACGCCGTCGACCGCTCGCTGGCGTACTGAGGAGAGGGTCGTGACGACGATGACGGAAGCGTCCGTACGCGAGTTCAAGATGCCGGACGTCGGCGAGGGACTCACCGAGGCCGAGATCCTCAAGTGGTACGTCCAGCCGGGTGACACGGTCACCGACGGCCAGGTGGTGTGCGAGGTCGAGACCGCCAAGGCGGCCGTCGAACTCCCCATCCCCTACGACGGCGTGGTCCGCTCCCTGCACTTCCCCGAGGGCACCACGGTGGACGTGGGTACGGCCATCATCGCGGTGGACGTGGCGGGTGGCGCGGCGGCACCTCAGGCGGAACAGCCCAAGGCCGAGCCCGCTCAGCCGGCCGAGTCCGCCCCGCCGGCCGAGGACGAGCCGAAGCCGGAGGGCCGCCAGCCGGTCCTCGTCGGCTACGGCGTGGCGACCTCCTCCACCAAGCGCCGCCCGCGCAAGGGCCCGGAGGTCACCGTCCCGGCCCCGGCCCAGGCGATCCAGTCCGAGCTGAACGGCCACGCGCCGGTCACCGACAAGCCCCGCCCGCTGGCCAAGCCGCCGGTGCGCAAGCTGGCCAAGGACCTCGGCGTCGACCTGCACACGGTCATCCCGTCCGGCCCGGACGGCGTCATCACGCGCGAGGACGTCCATGCGGCGGCCACGCCGAAGGCGGCTGAGCCGGTGGCGGCTCCGGTCGCTCCGGCCCCCGCCGTGACGCCGGCGCCGGTCGCCTCGTACGACGGCACGCGCGAGACCCGCATCCCGGTGAAGGGCGTCCGCAAGGCCACGGCGGCGGCGATGGTCGGCTCGGCGTTCACGGCGCCGCACGTCACGGAGTTCGTGACGGTCGACGTGACCCGCACGATGAAGCTGGTCGAGGAGCTCAAGCAGGACAAGGAGATGCAGGGCCTGCGGGTCAATCCGCTCCTGCTCATCGCCAAGGCCCTGCTGGTCGCCATCAAGCGCAACCCGGGGATCAACGCGTCCTGGGACGAGGCGAACCAGGAGATCGTGCAGAAGCACTACGTCAACCTGGGCATCGCGGCGGCCACCCCGCGCGGCCTGATCGTGCCGAACATCAAGGACGCGCACGAGAAGACTCTCCCGCAACTGGCCGCTGCGCTCGGCGAGCTGGTGTCGACGGCGCGGGAGGGCAAGACCTCCCCCGCGGCCATGCAGGGCGGCACGGTGACGATCACCAACGTCGGCGTCTTCGGCGTCGACACCGGCACGCCGATCCTCAACCCCGGTGAGTCGGCGATTCTCGCGGTCGGCGCGATCAAGCTCCAGCCGTGGGTGCACAAGGGCAAGGTCAAGCCGCGTCAGGTCACCACCCTGGCGTTGAGCTTCGACCACCGCCTGGTCGACGGTGAGCTGGGCTCGAAGGTGCTGGCGGATGTGGCGGCGGTTCTGGAGCAGCCGAAGAGGTTGATCACCTGGGCGTGACGGTCCGGCGCTGATAGCGTTGCAAACCCTGAGGGGGCGGCCGCAACTTCGTCTTGCGACCGCCCCCTCTGTGCTGCGCTCGGCTCTCAGACCCGGTGGAGCACGTACACCGGCGCCCCGTCCTCGGCTCCGCCACGGGAGCGGATGCAGGCGTGCTTGCGGAGCAGTCGCAGGCATTCGTCGACGCGGGGCACCGAGAGCCCCGTACGGGCTGCGATCGAATCGAGCGGCTCGCGCAGTTCGCCCTTCTCGACGAGAACGGGTGCGATCACTACGGCCACGGTCCACACGTCCTCCGTCACCGAGAGGCGTTGCCGCCAGTCGGCCAGTACGGAAGCCGTGGTGGGCAACTCCTTGACGTGCTCACCAGTCGTCCGGGCGCCCGGCGCCAAGGCATCGAGCCGGTCCGCGATCCGTTCCATGGCCCGGACCATGGCCTGCTGTACGGCGAGGGTGGCCTTTTGGGTGGCCAGCATCTCCCGCTGCATGACCAGCATTTCCCGCTGCATGACCAATGATTCGTGCTGCAGGGCCAGTGTCTCCTGCTGCAGCTCGATCGATTTGCGTTGCCCGTTTGCGAGTTCCTCATCCAGCTGAAGATTGTGCGCCTCCAGCCGGACGATGGCCTCGGCGACCTGCTCGGGCATGGCGTACGCGATCGGAGCACCTGGTTCGGTGGGCTGCACCTCGGCCTCTTGCAGAGAGTAGGAACCCTCTCGCTGCACGGTCTCGACCACCTCGGCAGCCCACTGCTTGAAGGGAGCGCAGGCAGCTTTGGTGCAGGCGTTGACGAGGAGGATGAGACCCTGCAGAGAGATGACATTCAGGTCTCGGCGCCACTCCCTGCCTGCGGGAATGCTGAGACCGTAAGCTCCAGTTACGGTCTCGAGAATCTCTCGGTGCCCTTCGGGCACGTGATCGGCGAGAGCTTGCCGAGAGTTGGTGTGCCCGAGCTCCTTGCACACATCCACCGCCGGGAACCAGTGACTCCCGTCCGGCATGGTCAGCCTCCGCACACGGGCTCCGGTCGCCGCGTACACGAAGTCGCTGATGTCGATCGCCTCGTGCCGTTCGGACGAGTCGGGTCGCTTGCTGGGTTCGCTCATGTGAACCACCTCCGCTGCGGAACGTAGAGCGGAGGAATTCGAATATGCCACCTGCAAGGTTGATGTTCACGATTGAGGGTGAAGTTTCCCGAAAACCTCCGACACCGGGACGGGGCGTCTGTCCTCACCGACCTGGACGAGCACGGCGAAGCGGTGACCGTCGGTGCCGACGACCAGCCCGCCGAAGGTGCAGGCGGAGAGGCCGGACCAACAGGCGCATTTCCTCCCGGCCCCCAGCAGTCGGCCCTGCCTCAGGCAGACGGACCGTATTCGGCAGGCGGCGTCACAAGTCCTCCGGGCTGATTCTCTTCCATGGCGTTCCTGTTTATGCCGGTGGGATGGTGGCGCTGGGCATCTCGGTAGGAACGACGAAGGGAGGGTGGCCTCCGGGGCGGGGGCGCAAAGTCATCAGCACCTTATTCGAGTCATGCGCCCGGGAGTCTCCTCTGGACCACGACCGGCCGACAGTTCCCCGCCACACCGTCGCCGTCCGTGGCTCCGAGAACTCCGCCGGGCCGATACTCGCCTTGAGTCCCGCCGCATGGGTCCGTTTCGTTGGTCGTCCTGCTCGCGGCAGGTGATCCCAACTGCCGTAGATTTACGGCATGGTAACGGGGGAGAAGACCACAGCAGCCCGGCATGCCAAGCCCAAGGCGGAAGCGGGCGTCGGGCGGGCTTCTGTGCTCATGGCCGGCGGTACCGTCGTCTCGCGGGCCAGTGGGCTGATCCGGCAGGTGTTGCAGGGGGCCGCGCTCGGGACGGGGCTGCTGGCCACCACGTACAACACCGCCAACACCGTGCCGACCAGCCTCTACACCCTGCTGATCGGCGGTGCGCTGAACGCCGTGCTGGTGCCGCAGCTGGTGCGGGCCCGAGCCACGCAGGCCGATGGCGGGCGGGCGTACGAGCAGCGGCTCGTGACCCTTGTCGTCAGCGTGCTGGCCGTCGGGACGGTGCTCGCCGTGTGGGCGGCACCGGAGATCGTGAGCCTGTACATAAGGGATACGCCCAAGGAGCACGAGGCGTTCCGGCTGACCGTCGTCTTCGCGCGGTTCCTGCTTCCGCAGATCTTCTTCTACGGCCTGTTCGCCATCCTCGGCCAGGTGCTGAACGCCCGCGAGAAGTTCGGCGCCATGATGTGGACGCCCGTGCTCAACAATGTCGTGCTCGTGACGATGTTCGGGGTCTACCTGGGGATGATGACCGTCCCCCGTTCCGTCGCCGACGTCACCGACGCCCAGGTCCGTTGGCTCGGTATCGGTACGACCCTCGGAATCGCCGTACAGGCCCTCGCCCTCGTCCCCTTCGCCCGCGCCGCGGGCTTCCGCTTCCGGCCGCGCTTCGACTGGCGCGGTGCGGGACTCGGCTCCGGGGTCCACGCCGCCAAATGGACGCTGCTGTTCGTGCTGACCAACCTGGTCGGGCTCACCGTCGTCACCAACTACGCCACTGCCGCCGACACTGAACTACCGAAAGCGGGCGTCGGCTACACGGCGTACAGCACCGCGCAGACGATCTGGATGCTGCCCCAGTCCATCGTCACCGTCTCCCTGGTCACGGCGCTGCTGCCGCGCATGAGCAAGGCGGCCGCCGAGGGGCGGATCGCCGATCTGCGTACCGATCTGTCGCGGGCGCTGCGGGTCAGCGGGGTCGTGATCGTCCCGGCCGCCTTCCTGTTCACCGCGCTCGGGCCGGACATCGCCGTCCTCCTCTTCGCCCACGGCGCCGCCGACGCCGCCACCGCCCAGCCCCTGGGGCACATGCTGCAGGCCTTCGGGCTCGGGCTGATCCCGTTCTCCGCGCAGTACCTGCTGCTGCGCGGCTTCTACGCCTTCGAGGACACCCGGACGCCGTTCTTCATGGCCGTATGGACCCAGGTGGTGAACATCGCGCTCGCCACCGCCTGCCATCTGCTGCTGCCGGTGCGGTGGGCGGTCACCGGCATGGCCGGTGCCTACACCGTCTCCTACGTCGCCGGACTGCTCCTCACCGCCCGTCTGCTGGCCCGCCGCACCGGCGGCCGGCTCGACGACGGCACCCTGCGCGGCACCTACGCCAAGCTGCTGTGCGCCGGTGGCGTTGCCGCGGCGGCGGGCTGGGCGGCGGCGCGGGGCTGCGCCGGTGTGCTGGGGGACGGCACGTCGGGGGCCGCTCTGCGGACCGTCGCCGGCTCGCTCGCACTCGGTCTCTTCTATGTGGTGGTGGGCAAAGCGCTGAAGATCGGTGAGCTCCGGCGGATTCCTGGGTTCCGCTGAGATGGGGCTCCTGGGCCCGGACTGTCCGGCCCGGACAGGCGCGCCCTGACGGTCCGCTCCTGACGGGCCGGCCCGGGCGGCCCGGCCCTGACGTCGTATCAGGGATGGGTCCGGGTGGTCTCGGGGACATCACCGATGGTGGGGGAGTGGCCACGGCGGCACGCTGGTGACATGACGAAATCCGCTGCCGCCCACCCTGGTTACCCTTCCTCCGCCCGCTCCTCCTCCGTCGCCTCCCGCTCCCCCTCCTCCTCCTCCGCCCGCCGTGTCGCCGCCCTCGCGGGTGCCGCCGTCCTCGCCGGTACGGCGGCGGTGTGCGCACCGGGTGTCGCCTACGCGGCGCCTCGCGTCAGCGTCGCCTCCGCGACCGACTTCAGCGACTGCCCGGCACTGCCCGACGGCGTCGACCCGAGCCGGTGGAGATGCGAAGTGCACACGGCCGCCCCGCGGTTGACGGTCGGCAGGACGACGGTGAGCCTCGCCCCGATCACCATGACACACGCCGAGGGACCGATGCCGGACGGCAGCAAGGGCCAGGTGTGGGGCGCGATGCACAGCTCCCCCACCGCCGTACCGGGGGGACTGACCGGCACGCCGGCGGGCGATCGCGCGGCCGTCCTGGCACTGGCGATACAGCCGGAGTACGGCGGCCGGTCCGACTTCTACACCGGGCAGTTCAGTCTCCGCTTCCGCCTCCTCGGCCCGCTGGTGCCGCACGGCTGCACGATCGGCGCGGGCGAGCCCGTCGACTTCCAACTGAAGCGCTCCGGCCCCTCCAAGTGGGTTTCCCAGGACCCTCCGGTGATCGAGTTCTCGGCCTACGACGACACCTTCACCGCCCCGGCGGCCGAACGCTGCGGACCCCTCACCGGCCCCCTCAACCGACGTCTCGGCCTGCCGGCCACCGAAGGCAACCTGCTGTCGTACGACGCCTCGTACACCTTCAAGACCTACGACCAGCTCGCTGCTCGGGGCGATGCCGAGAGATGACAAGAAACAGAAGGGAGGGAACCTTTCGCGCTGACGCCGACTCCTGACCCGGCGACGCGGGCCCGACGGGGGACCGCACCGGCCCGAGAGGGGTCACGGATGGCACCGCACACCGAACGACCGCTGCCCAACGACGAGCGTGCCGAGCACCGTTGGCCGACCGTCCGCGGCACCCGACTGCACCTCGCCGAGTACGGCGGCACCGGCACCCCGCTGCTGATGCTGCACGGCTTCCCCCAGCACTGGTACGCCTGGCACAAGGTCGCCGGACACCTGCCCGACGGGTACCGGCTGCTCTGCCCGGACCTGCGCGGCTTCGGCTGGTCGGAGAGCACACGGCGCGGTTACGACATGGACGGCCTGGCGGACGACGCCCTCGCGCTGCTCGACGTGCTCGGGCTGGAGCGGGTCGGGCTGGTCGGGCACGACTGGGGAGCGTACCTCGGGTTCCGGCTGTGCCTGCGCGCGCCCGAGCGGTTCACCGGGTATGTCGCGCTCAACATGTCGCACCCCTGGCCCCGGCATCGCGCCGTCCTGCCCAACCTGTGGCGGCTGTGGTTCACCGCGTTCGTCGAGTACCCGGTGCTCGGGCGGGCCGTGCTGCGGCACTGGCCCGGCTTCACCCGCTTCCTGCTGCGTCACCAGGTCGCCGACCCGGCGACCGCGTGGACGGAGGCGGAGCTCGCCGAGTACGCCGCTGCGACCTCGCAGAGCGCCGTCGCCGGTCAGTCGATGTTCTGGCAGTACGTCCTGCGCGAGATACCGGCGTTGGTGCGGGGTGCCGCGCGGCGGCAGCGGCTGACCGTGCCGACGCTCCTGCTCGGCGGGGAGCGGGACAACGTGGTCGTGCCGTCGATGCTGGCGGGTGCCGAACCGTACGCCGACGAGATGCGCATACGGCTGGTGCCGGGGGCCGGGCACCATCTGCCGCAGGAGCGGCCGGAGCAGGTCGCGGAGGCCATCCGCGAAATGTTCGCCCCCTTCGCGCCATTCACCCCCTTCGCCCAGGAGATCTAGCGGAGCACCGCCCGCTCGGCGACCCGGCGGGTGAACGCCCGTCCGCGCCGTTCGCCGAGCAGGCGGCCGTAGATCCACTGTGCGGGACGCAGGGCGGTGGGGCGGGTGGCGCCGAGGACGGCGAAGCGGGTGCCGCCCGCCTCGGGGACGGCCGCCATGCCGCCGACGATCAGGCGGGACTGCATCAGGCACCAGCCGGGAGACAGCCGGACCTCGAAGGACTCCGTCAGTCCGGAACGGCCCACTGCCAGCGCCCGTTTGCGGTCGGCGTCGCCGGGCGGCACGCGGAACTCGCGCAGGAACGGCACGAGGTGGGGCAGTTCCGCCTCCAGGTCCGCGACCACCGTCCACACCCGGTCGTAGGGCAGCGCCAGATGCTCCTCGGCATACAGGCCGGCGTGCAGCCCGGCGGCCAGTACTCGCAGTCGCAGCACCGGATCGGAGGAATTCATCGCGACCACGCCTTCCGGAACGAGGAACGAGCCCGGCTCAGCCGGGACTTCACGGTGCCCTGCGGGATGCCGAGCAGACCGGCGACGGTGGCCTCGTCCAGGCCCTCCAGTTCGCGCAGCACCAGGACCGCGCGGTGCCGGACGGGGAGCCGGGCCAGTACGTCCCGCACGTCCGCCGGCAACTCCCCGTCGGTGTCCGCACGCAGTCCGCCGAGACGGGCCAGGTCGGTGGGGTCGGCCGGTTCCTCGGCCGGGGTGCGGCGGGCGACCCGTACCGCTTCGCGCACGGTGGCCGTCCGCACCCAGCCGTAGAACGCCTGGGGATCGCGGAGTGTGCGCAGGCCCTTGAAGACCGCCAGCAGGGACTCCTGTACGGCGTCGGCCACGTCGTGCGGGGCGATCGGGCGGCAGAGCCGGGTCACGTACGGCGTCACCAGCGCGAGCAGTTCGTCCATCGCCAGGGCGTCCCCGTTCTGCGCGGCCCGGACCAGCGGCGCCGCCGTGTCCCAGGGCACCGCCCGGCCGCCCTCCCCCGGACTCCCTGGAGTCCCCCGAGTCCCCGAAGGAGTCCTCCCGGTCCCCGAAGTCCCCGAACTGTCCTCGCTCCCTTGGCTCCCCTGCATCCCCGGGATGTCCATGCCCGGCTCAGGTCCGCTGTCGCAGTGCGTTCAGCAGGGCCGCGCCGCGTTCCGCGTCGTCCACGCTCACCGCGAAGTCCGTACGACGGCCCCGGGGGCGTATGACGAGACAGTCGCCGGCGCGGAGCATCACCGTCGTGCCGAGGCCGCTGAGGCGGTAGCCCCAGCCGCCGACCTGGGACGGCAACCGGTGTTCGGACCGGGCGGACTCGATGGCGGCCGGGGGCCAGCGGCGGACGGGCCAGCCGAGCGGTCCGAACGACACCTCCAGGCCCGCTTCCGACACCTTCGCCTGGACCGAGGAGAACGCGGCGCAGGCGAGGGCGGCGACGCAGCAGCATCCGCACACCGGCCACAGTGCGGTGAGGTCGGCCGGACCGACGGCCAGGGCCACCAGGGCGCCGGCGGCGACGAGGCCGGCCAGCGCGGCCAGCAGTTGCAGCCAGTGGTTGGCCGCGCGGGAGAACCACACCAGCCGCTCGCCCTCCGGCAGGTTCAGTCCGGGGGTGCCGGGGGCCGACGCGGTGCCCGGCCGGGTGCTCCATCGCCAGGCCAGCACGCCTGCGACCGCCATCCCCGCGAGGATCAGCACGATGTCCAGGGCCGGCTCCCGGGCCTCGTGCCAGTCGGCGCGGTCGAGGTTCGCGCGGACGAGGGACGCCTGCGCGCCGACGAGCGACGTCGCCGTGGGCGCCAGTGCGATCGCCCGCCAGGGGCGTACGGCCGGCCGGGAGCGGCGCCGGCGCACGCTCACCCCCAGGGCGATCAGCAGCCAGAGGCCTGCCGGGAACAGGGAGACGGCCCACAGCGGCGACGAGCCGTCGGGGGCGCTGCCGCCGCTCCAGTGGGTCGCCAGCCGGTCGGGCAGCCGGTCGTGCGCGGCCCAGGGCAGGCCCGCGAGCAGTGCGGCGACGGCCGCCACGCACCCCGCGGTCCCCCAGCGGGTGGCGCGGCTCCGGCCGCCTTCGGGACCGTCTCCGTCCGTCATGTCGCCGTCCCCGTCCGTCATGTCGTCGCCCCCCGGATCATCTCGATGAGGTCGGTGCGGCTGTAGCCGAGCCGGGATGCCTCCGCGACCAGCTCCCGCACCCTGATCTGCAGTCCGGACCGCCGGTCGGCTCCCTCGGCCACGGTGATCCCCCGGCCCCGGCGGAACTCCAGCAGGCCTTCGTCGCGCAGTTCGCGCAGGCCGCGCAGGACGGTGTTGACGTTGATGTCCAGTGCCGTGGAGAGATCGCGGGCCGAGGGCAGCCGGTCGCCGGCGCGGCACTCGCCCTCGGCGACGGCCCGCCGGATCGCCGCCGCGACCTGCTCGTGCAGGGGGCGGGTGTCGGTCTTGTCCAGACGCAGCAGCATGGTGCCAATGAGACTAGCACCATTGGTTTCATCGCGCATCCGGGCAGCACAACGGGCCCGCCGCTCGCGCGACGGGCCCGTCAGTGCCTGGTGGGTGTCAGCCCAGCCTGGCGAAGCCGTAGTTGAGGAGCTTCGTGGCGTCCGCCGCGCGCTGCGGCTTGGAGCTGGAGGCCAGGACCGTGCCGATGAGCGTCCTGCCGTTCCGGGTCGCGGCGAAGACCAGGCAGTACTGGGCCTCCGGGCCGGAGCCGGTCTTCACGCCGATGGCACCGCTGTAGCTGGAGAGCAGCGTGTTGGTGTTCGTCCACGTCTGCATGGTGCGGGTGCCGCCCGACTTGGTGACGGTCCTGGCGGTGTACGCCTTCGTCTTGACGACCGTGCGGAACGTCGCGTTCTTCATCGCGCTGCTGGCGATCAGCGTCAGGTCGCGCGGCGAGGAGTAGTTGTTGCCGTTGCCGATGCCGTCGAAGGAATCGAAGTGGGTGTGCTTCAGGTTCAGGCTCTTCGCGGCGGCGTTCATCTTGCCGATGAAGTTGTTCACGCGCGCGGTACGGGTGGAGCCCGAGCCGTAGGTGTCGGCGAGCGCGTAGGCGGCGTCGCAGCCGGACGGCAGCATCAGGCCGTAGAGCAGCTGGCGGACGGTGACCTTGTCGCCGACGATCAGGTGCGCCTGCGAGGCGTTGTTCTTGACGACGTAGTCGCTGTACGCCTTCTGGATCACCACCTTTTTGTCGAGGTTCAGGTTCGGCTGCGCGAGCACGACCTTGGCGGTCATGATCTTGGTCGTGGAGCCGGTGGAGAGCGGCGTGTCCATGTTCTTGTTGAACAGCGTCGAGTGGTTCGCGTCGTTCATCACGTAGCCGCCCTTGGCCACGATCGAGGGCGTCGTGACGGCCTGAGCGGGCGCCGCGGTGAGGGCACCGGTCGCCAGCAGTGCGCCGGAGGTGACGGCGACGGCGGCGGCTCTGTGGAGACGCGTACGGCGTGTGCCCTTAATGCCGGTAATCAAAGTGGAATACCCCGATTGTCGTGAATGCCCCTGGAGTGCGGCCGAGTTGAGGTGCGGGGGCAAGGGGGCCGCACATGTGAGACACGTAAGTAGCACAGAAAGTTGTGCCGTCGCTGAGGGCCATGTGTGTCACGTCCGGATGCTGGACGCCGCTGCCGTATGCGTACGTGTTGTATCTATCCTGTGGGCATGAAGACGGCCGTACAGCAGCCCGCACGCCGGCACGACAAGCCGCCGCCCGCCGCCGACCGTGTGTACGCCCACGTCAAACAGGGCGTCCTCGACCGTCGCTACGAGGGCGGGACCCTGCTCACCGAGGGTGAGCTGGCCGAGGCCGTCGGGGTCTCGCGCACACCCGTGCGGGAGGCGCTGCTGCGGCTGGAGGTCGAGGGCCTGATCCGGCTGTACCCGAAGAAGGGTGCCCTGGTGCTGCCCGTCTCGGCGCAGGAGATCGCCGACGTGGTGGAGACCCGCCAGCTGGTCGAGGAGCACGCCGCCCGCAAGGCCGTGCCCGCCCCGCCCGGTCTGCTGGAGCGGCTGACCGAGCTGCTGGAGCTGCAGAAGGCGCAGGCCGCCGCCGGTGACCTGGCCGCGGCCGCGGTGACCGACCGCTGCTTCCACGCCGAGATCGTGCGCAGCGGCGGCAACGCGATCCTGTCCCGGCTCTACGACCAGCTGCGCGACCGGCAGCTGCGGATGGGCGTCGCCGTCATGCACTCCCACCCCGACCGGATCGCCAAGACGCTCGCCGAGCACGAGGAGATCCTGGACGCGCTGCGTGCCGGGGACGCGGAGGCGGCCGTCGACGTCGTGCACCGGCATGTGAGCTGGTTCTCGCACCTCGCCCGGGGCGAGGTGCGATGAGCAGTCCGTCCGGGAACGCCACTCTTCCGGGTGATCCTCCGGGTGGCCGGCGCGCCGTCACCATGTGGTCCATAGGCGTGGCTGTCTACTTCGTCGCCGTCATCTTCCGTACCTCGCTGGGCGTGGCCGGCCTCGACGCGGCCGACCGCTTCCAGGTGAGCGCCTCCGCCCTGTCGACGTTCTCCATCCTCCAGCTGCTGGTCTACGCCGGCATGCAGATACCCGTCGGCCTGCTGGTCGACCGGCTCGGCACCAAGAAGGTGCTGAGCATCGGGGCGGTCCTCTTCACCGCCGGGCAGCTGGGCTTCGCCTTCTCGCCCTCCTACGGCACCGCCCTCGCCTCCCGCGCCCTGCTGGGCTGCGGTGACGCGATGACCTTCATCAGCGTGCTGCGGCTCGGCAGCCGCTGGTTCCCGGCCCGGCGCGGGCCGCTGGTCGCGCAGCTCGCCGGGCTGATCGGCATGGCGGGCAACCTGGTCTCCACCCTGGTCCTCGCCCGGCTGCTGCACGGCATCGGCTGGACCCCGGCGTTCGCGGGCAGCGCGTTCGCCGGGGCCGTGGTCCTCGTGCTGACCCTGCTGTTCCTGAAGGACCACCCCGACGGGCACGAGCCAGAGCCGTCGCCGCACCAGGGCGCGGCCTATGTCCGCCGGCAGATCGCCGCGGCCTGGCGGGAGCCCGGCACGCGCCTCGGGCTGTGGGTGCACTTCACCACCCAGTTCCCGGCGATGGTGTTCCTGCTGCTGTGGGGCCTGCCGTTCCTGGTCCAGGCACAGGGGCTCAGCCGCACCACGGCCGGTGAGCTGCTCACCCTGATCGTGCTGTCCAACATGGCGGTCGGCCTCGTCTACGGCCAGATCGTCGCCCGGCACCACGCGGCGCGGCTGCCGCTGGCGCTGGGCACGGTCGGGACGACCGCGCTGCTGTGGGCGACGACGCTGCTGTATCCCGGCGAGCACGCGCCCATGTGGCTGCTGGTCACGCTGTGCACGGTGCTGGGTGCCTGCGGACCGGCCTCCATGATCGGCTTCGACTTCGCGCGGCCCGCCAACCCGCCCGAGCGACAGGGCACGGCGTCCGGCATCACCAACATGGGCGGATTCGTCGCCTCGATGACGACGCTGCTCGCGGTCGGGGTGCTGCTGGACGCCACGGGGGACGACTACGCCGTGGCGTTCAGTGCCGTGTTCGTGCTGCAGGCACTGGGGGTGTCCCAGATCCTGCGGTTGCGGGGGCGGGCGGCCCGGCGGGAGCGGGAGCGGCTGGTGGCCAGCCGGGTGGAGACGGTCCACGTTCCCGCATGAGCACCTGGTGCCGGTGGCTGCGCAGGACTACGGCGTCACCGCGAAGTTGCGCAGGATTGCCGCTGCCACGTCCTGGTCGCCCTCCGTCTTCACCCGGTCCGCCACCGCCTCCGGCGTGACGCGGCCGCAGGCGAGGCGGACGTAGGTCTCCCAGTCGAGGGTGAGAGTGGCGGCGGGGCCGAGGGCCGGGGCGGTTTCCAGGGTGCCGCGGCCCTGGATGTCGACGCGGATCGTGCGCAGGAACTCCACCGGGCCGTGCACGTCGAACACGATCGCCGAGCTGCGCGGCGCGTCCGCGTCCTTCGCGACGACCCTGGGCAGCGCCTCCAGCAGCACGTCCCGCACGACGTACGCGCCCGGCGAATCCAGGTTGCCCGGCCGGCCGAGGGCCGTGCGCAGGTCCTGCTCGTGCACCCACACGTCGAATGCGCGGGCGCGGTAGGCCTGTTCCAGGGTGATCTCCGAGCCCAGCGGGCCGCGTACCTTGGTGCCGGGGTCGCGGGACTCGCCTCGCAGCTGGCGGTTGCGGCGGATGATCGTGTACTCCAGCTCGGCCGTCATCTCCGGCGCCGTGTGGTGGCGGCGGACGTCGACCTGCATCTCCATGTACCGCTGGTGCTCGGTGGTGACGTGGAAGAGGTCACGGGGGAGCGAGTGGATCGGGCGCGGGTCGCCGAGCATCTCGCAGTCCAGGCCGATCACATGGGACACGATGTCCCGCACCGACCAGCCCGGGCACGGGGTCCGCCGGTTCCACTCGCCTTCCACGAGCGACTGGACCATCTCGGATATCGCGTCGATGGAGTGGGTCCAGGCGTCGGCGTAGGGCTGGAGGGTGGGATGCAGACTCACGGAACGGGACCCCTCGGCGGTCGGTACACGGGCAGGTTGCGGCGGCGGTGCCAGCGGGCGGCGGCTGCACTTCGGCGGGCGTCTGGGAGGCTAAGTTACGCTGCCTGCAGGCACCCCGGCAGTGCTTTCGTGTGACGATCGTAGGCCTGTGTGGACGACTCGAATGCCAGGACGGTGGTAGTGTGCGCGCCTCGCTGATCCAGATCGCCGTGAACGAGGACGAATCGGTCGACTCCCGGCGGCAGCGGGCGGCCGCGCTGGTGCGGGAGCAGGCCGGGGCCGACCTCGTGGTCCTGCCCGAGCTGTGGACCACCGGTGCCTTCGCCTACGAGGAGTTCAGCCGTGCGGCCGAGCCGCTCCAAGGGCCGACGTACGAGGTCATGGCCAAGGCGGCGAGCGACGCGGGCGTGTGGCTGCACGCCGGCTCCATCCCCGAGCGCGCAGCGTCCGACAGCGGCTCCGCCGCGGACGACGGGACGCTCTACAACACCTCTCTCATCTTCTCCCCGTCCGGTGAACCGGCCGCCGCCTACCGCAAGATTCATCGCTTCGGTTTCGACAAGGGCGAGGCCGTGTTGATGGGTGCCGGGCGGGACCTGGTGACGGTCCGGCTGCCCGGGACCACGCTCGGCGTGGCCACCTGTTACGACCTCCGTTTCCCCGAACTCTTCCGCTCACTCGTCGACGCCGGCGCCGAGACCCTGGTGATCCCGGCGGGCTGGCCCGAGCGGCGGCGCGCGCACTGGACGCTGCTGGCTCAGGCGCGGGCGGTCGAGAACCAGGCGTTCGTGCTCGCGTGTGGAACGGCCGGGACGCATGCGGGAGTTCCCCAGGCCGGTCACTCGATCGTGGTGGATCCCTGGGGCGAGGTGCTGGCCGAGGCGGGCCCGGACGAGGAGGTCCTCACCGTCGACTTCGACCCGGCGAGGGTGGCGGCCACGCGCGAGCAGTTCCCCGCGCTGAAGGACCGGGTGCTCGGCCTGGAGCCGCCGCGCCGGTGAGGGTGATCCGGTGAGAGCCCCCGGTGAGGGCGCGCCGGTGAGGGCCGCTCAGTCGTCCTCCCGCTCCTTCTGCGCCAGGTGGATCACGCACACCGCCACCGCGATGAGCAGCGCCGGATCGGCGTCCTCGCGCACGATGTCGACGCCGTAGGTGTCGCGCAGGTGCAGCCGGCGGCGGGAGATCACCGCGAGGAGTTCACCGTCGTACTCGATGGCGAACTCGTGGTCGAGGATCTTGCCGCTGACGTCCAGCTCCGTGCCGTCGGCCAGAGACACCCGGTAGTGGTTGCGCAACAGGGACAGCCGTTTGCGCCTGATGGTGGCCAGGCCCTCGCCGTCCCGCTCGATCACCATGGTGTCGCGCAGCGCGAACATCTTCTGGTGGATGTCCACCAGGACCCGGCCCTGCGCGTCCTTCAGCTCGAAGGTGTCCCGCAGTCGCATGGCCTTGCCGTCGACGAGGAACACCTTCCGGCCGTGCTCGTCCTCGATCCAGTAGTCGTCGCCGATGCCGAGGAGCCGGTCGCGTACGAGGAGTCTCATGCGGTGACCGTTCCCCGCCGCGCGTCGGTCATCACGGTCCCGCCGGCCCGAAACGCCTGCGGTAGCCCGATGGGCTCAGCCCCGTCTCCCGGCGCAGCCGGGCCCGCAGATTGGCCGCCGTGCCCAGGCCGCTGCGGGCCGCGACGACATCCAGGCGCTCCTCGCCGCGCTCGATCAGCCGGCAGGCCAGCGCGACCCGCTCCCCGGTGAGCCAGGCCAGCGGAGTCGTACCCAGCTGGGCGCGGAAGCGGCGGTGCAGGGTGGCGGGGCTGACGGCCGCGCGGGCGGCGAGGTCCGCCACCGTCAGCGGCTCGCCCAGCCGTTCCTGCGCCCAGGCCAGCAGCGGGCCGAGCGACGCGTCGGGCACGTCGGGCACCGGACGCTCCACGAACTGCCGCTGACCGCCGTCCCGGTGGGCGGCGAAGACGAGGCGCCGGGAGACATGGTTGGCGATCTCCGCGCCGTGGTCGCGGCGTACGAGGTGCAGTCCCAGGTCGAGCGCCGAGGCGCTGCCGGAGGCGGTCAGGATGTCGCCGTCGTCCACGAAGAGCACGTCCGGCTCCAGGCGCACCCGGGGGAAGCGGTTGCGGAAGGCCTCGGCCCACATCCAGTGGCAGGCCGCCCGGCGCCCGTCCAGCAGGCCCGCCTCGGCGAGGGTGAACGCGCCCGAGCAGAAGCCGACGAGCCGGGCGCCACACGCGTGCGCCCGGCGCACGACGTCCAGGACGCGCTCCGCGCGCGGGACCTCGGCGTCGGGCCGGTTCGGCACGATCAGTGTGTCGGCGTCCTCCGCGGCCTCCAGGCCGGCGACCCCGGTGAGCGTGAAGAGACCGTCCCGCATCCGGGTCTCGGGCTCGGCGGCGCACAGCCGGAAGTCGTACAGGTCACGGCCCAGTTCGGGCCGCCGCAGCCCGAACACCTCGATGGCGCAGCTCATCTCGAAGGGGTTGGAGTTCTCGTCGACCACCAGCACGATGCGGTGAGAGGATCCTTGCGGCATATGCGATTCCTAGCACTCGTACGACGGCCCCGGCCAGCCGCACGATGAACCCATGGAACCGATCTCTCTCGACCAGGCCCTCGCCTCCTTCACCGAGCAGTGGAGCCCCCGCATCGTCACCACCGTCAACGACTACGACGTGCGCGTGGCGAAGGTGGAGGGCGAACACCTCTGGCATGTCCACGACCACACCGACGAGTTCTTCCTGGTCCTCGACGGCGAACTGCACATCGGCCTGCGCGAACCGGCCGGAGAGCGCACGGTCGTCCTGCCCAGGGGCTCGGTCTTCACCGTCCCGCGCGGGACCGAGCACAAGCCGTACGCGCGCGTGCCCACCTCGATCCTCGTCCTTGAGCCGAGCGGCACCCTGACGGTCGGCGACCGGCACGAGGACGTGCCGGACCACGTGGACGCGACCACCGGCCACGCGCTGTCCTGAGGGCAGGCGCCGGACACCGGACACGGCCCCTCGACCCGCCTGCCGCTCGTCCTGGCGGGACGGACGAGCAGGAGGCGGGCGCAGTCCTGTGATCGGGCGCCCGCGTCAGACGCCGTAGCCGTCGCTGTAGCCGTCGACGTGGTGGTGGTGACGGTGGGGTTCCTCCTCCACCACCGGTGTCGGTGGCATCACGACCCGGCGGCGCCGTGCGATGCCGCTGAAGGTCGCCACGCCGATGAGCCCCACGGCCATCAGGATCAAGCCGACGACCGTGAGGTTGACGCCGTGCATGTGCCAGTCGGTCGCGAACGTGAGGATGGCCCCGACGGCGATGAGGATGATGCATCCTCCGAGCCCCATGAGAAGTCGCCTCCCCTTTCGGTTCCGGAATCTCCGGTGCCGTCCGGGTACCCGGGGCCGTCGCGGCTAGCCCTCCAGGAAGGCCACCAGGGCGTTCGCGAGCAGGAACGGGTCGTCGGCGCCGCACAGTTCGCGCACGCTGTGCATCGAGAGGATCGCCACGCCGATGTCGACCGTGCGGATGCCGTGGCGGGCCGCGGTGATGGGGCCGATCGTCGTGCCGCACGGCATGGAGTTGTTGGAGACGAAGCTCTGGAACGGCACGTTCGCCTTCTCGCAGGCGGCGGCGAAGACGGCGCGGCCCGAACCGTCCGTGGCGTAACGGTTGTTGACGTTGACCTTGAGGATCGGACCGCCGTTGACCCGCGGGTGGTGCGTCGGGTCGTGCCGTTCCGCGTAGTTGGGGTGGACGGCGTGACCCGTGTCGGAGGACAGGCACACCGTGCCGGCGAAGGCGCGGGCCCGGTCCTCGTACGAGCCGCCGCGCGCGAACACCGAGCGTTCCAGCACGGATCCGAGCAGCGGGCCGTCGGCGCCGGTGTCCGACTGGGAGCCGTTCTCCTCGTGGTCGAAGGCGGCCAGCACGGGGATACGGGTGAGCGGTGCTCCGGAGGTCGCGACGGCGGCCAGCGCGGCGGTGCCCGCGTGCACCGACAGCAGGTTGTCCATGCGCGGGCCGGCGACCAGCTCCCGGTCCCGGCCGAGGTAGGCCGGGGCCTCCACCGGGTGTGTCATCAGGTCCCAGCCGGTGACCGAGCCGGCCGCGAGCCCTGCGTCCTGCTCCAGGAAGTCGATCAGATCGCCGTCCCGGACGTCGTCGCCGAGGCCCCACACCGGCTGCAGATGACGCTGCTTGTCGAGCTTGAGCCCCTCGGTGCTGACCGAACGGTCCAGGTGGATGGCGAGCTGCGGCACCCGCAGCAGCGGACGGTCCACGTTGACCAGGACCGTGGAGCCGTCGCGCAGGCTGAGCCGGCCGGCCAGGCCCAGGTCGCGGTCCAGCCAGGAGTTCATCAGCGGGCCGCCGTAGATCTCGACGGCGACCTGACGCCAGCCGTGCGCCCCGCTGTCCGGGCGCGGCTTGATCCTCAGGTTCGGGGAGTCGGTGTGCGCACCGATGATGTGGAAGGGGGTGTGCGCCTCGGCGCCCTCGGGGACGTACCAGGCGACGATCGCGCCGCCGCGCAGCACGTACTTGCCGCCGCTCGACGCGTCCCAGGCGTCCGTCTCCGCGACCTGCCGGAAGCCTGCCTTCTCCAGCCGTTCGGCGGCATTGGCCACCGCGTGGTACGGCGACGGGCCGGCCGCCAGGAAGGACATCAGGTCGTCGGTGTGGCCGCGGTCGAAGCGGGCTGCTGCGCTCATGGGATTCACCTTAACGACGTGCGCGGGCCCGCTCCCGGAAAGAGAGCGGGCCCGCACAGTATCTACAGGGACGTGGCCGCGGCGGCCTGCCGCGGCGTATCCGGGACGTGTCCGTGGGGACGTCTGCTAGAACGCGGCCTCGTCGAGCTCCATCAGGTCCAGCTCGACACCCGAGGCGACCTTGCGGGCCAGCGTGACGCCCGGCAGGACGTTCGCCGCGAAGAACTTCGCCGCGGCGATCTTGCCGGTGTAGAACGCCTGGTCCTTGGCGGAGGCCGTGGCCAGCTTCTCCGCGGCGATCGCGGCACCCTTCAGCAGCAGGTAGCCGACGACGACGTCACCGGAGGCCATGAGCAGACGGGTGGTGTTCAGGCCCACCTTGTAGATGTTCTTGGTGTCCTGCTCGGTGGCGGCGAGGTCGGTCAGCATCAGGCCGACGATCGCCTCCAGCTCCACGGCCGCCTTGGCCAGGTGCTCACGGGCGCCGGCCAGCTCCTCGCCGCCGGTGCCCAGGGCCAGGAACTTCTTGATGTCCTCGGCGAGGGAGTTCAGCGCGGCGCCCTGGTTGCGGACGATCTTCCGGAAGAAGAAGTCCTGGCCCTGGATCGCGGTGGTGCCCTCGTACAGGGTGTCGATCTTGGAGTCCCGGATGTACTGCTCGATCGGGTACTCCTGCAGGAAGCCGGAGCCGCCGAAGGTCTGCAGCGACTGGGCGAGCTGCTCGTAGCCCTTCTCGGAGCCGTAGCCCTTGACGATGGGCAGCAGCAGGTCGTTCAGCGCGTGCTCGGCGGAGGCGTCCTCACCGGCGGCCTCCTTGACCTGGATCGTGTCCTGGATCGAGGCGGTGTACAGCACCAGGGCCCGCATGCCCTCGGCGTACGCCTTCTGCGTGATCAGCGAGCGGCGCACGTCCGGGTGGTGGGTGATGGTGACCTTGGGCGCGGTCTTGTCCATGAACTGCGCGAGGTCCGGGCCCTGGACGCGCTCCTTGGCGTACTCCAGCGCGTTCAGGTAGCCGGTGGAGAGCGTGGAGATCGCCTTCGTGCCGACCATCATGCGGGCGAACTCGATGATGCGGAACATCTGGCGGATGCCGTCGTGCTTGTCACCGATGAGCCAGCCCTTGGCGGGGTGCTTGTCGCCGAAGGTCATTTCGCAGGTGTTGGAGGCCTTCAGGCCCATCTTGTGCTCGACGTTGGTGGCGTAGACGCCGTTGCGCTCGCCCAGCTCGCCGGTCTCGAAGTCGAAGTTGTACTTCGGGACGAGGAAGAGGGAGAGCCCCTTGGTGCCCGGACCGGCACCTTCCGGCCGCGCGAGCACGTAGTGGAGGATGTTCTCGGACATGTCGTGCTCACCGGAGGTGATGAAGCGCTTCACGCCCTCGATGTGCCAGGAGCCGTCCTCCTGCTGGATCGCCTTGGTACGGCCGGCGCCCACGTCGGAGCCCGCGTCGGGCTCGGTGAGCACCATCGTGGAGCCCCACTGCTTCTCCACGGCGATCTTCGCTATGTGCTTCTGGACCTCGTTGCCCTCCTCGAAGAGGATGCCGGCGAACGCCGGGCCCGAGGAGTACATCCACACGGCCGGGTTGGCGCCCAGGATCAGCTCGGCGTAGGCCCAGATCAGGGAGCGCGGCGAGGTGGTGCCGCCGATCTCCTCGGGCAGGCCGAGGCGCCAGTACTCCGAGTCCATGAAGGCCTGGTAGCTCTTCTTGAAGGACGCCGGGACCGGCGCGGTGTTGGTCTCCGGGTCGAAGACCGGCGGGTTGCGGTCGGCGTCGGCGAAGGACTCGGCCAGCTCGTTCTCGGAGAGGCGGGTCAGCTCCTCCAGGACGCTCTTGGCGGTGTCGACGTCCATCTCCTCGAACGGGCCGGTGCCGTACACCTTGTCGCGCCCCAGTACTTCGAAGAGGTTGAACTCGATGTCGCGGAGATTCGACTTGTAGTGCCCCATGGCGACGGCTCCGTAGAGAGATCGGCGAGGCACTGACTCCTCGCACCTAGTTCACGTACCAACAAGTAGCTCCGATGATGCTACCCGTCGGTAATAAGAAGCAACCCCTGCCGGTGCAAGTGTGAGAAGGGTCTATTCCTCGCTTCCCGGGAACGGGGCCGTGAGCAGCGCCGCCCACCGGTCCGGGTGCTCGGCGAAAGGCAGGTGGCCGCCCGGTATCTCCACCAGCCGGGCCCCCGGGATGCCCGCCGCCACCGCCCGGTGCAGCCGGGGCGGGACCAGGTGGTCGTCGACCGGTGAGACGACCAGCGTGGGTGCGGTGATCCGGGCCAGGTCCGCGGTCACGTCCAGCCGCTCCACCAGCTCCACATGCTCCGGGGTGCCCTCCGGAACTCCCCTGCCCGTCTCCTTCGCCGCGCTCTCCAGCTCCTTCGGGTCCATCGCCTCCAGCGCGGCCGGGCTCAGGGCGTGGGCGAGCAGGAACCGGCCGAGCGTGTCCGGATCCCCCGACTCGGCGAGCGCCCGCCACACGCGCGCGGTGAGCCGTACCTGCGCGTCGGTACGGGCGAAGGGCGCGGTCAGGACGAGCCCCGTCACCCGCTCCGGATGCCGGGCGGCCAGCCGTATCGCCACCGGGCCGCCCAGCGAGAAGCCGGACACGGTGAACCGCTCGACGCCCTGCGCGTCGGCCGCGGACATCAACTGGTCGGCCAGCGTGTCCAGTTCGAGCGGTCGGGTGGCGCGCGGGGTGCTGCCCGCGCCCGGATAGTCGGCGCCGATCACCGTGTGCCGCGCGGTCAGCCGGTGCATCACCGGGCCGTAGTTGCGCTCCAGGGATCCGCCGGCGCCGTGCGCGAGGAGCAGGGCGGGGCGGGACGTGCTGCCGTGCATGGGAGACCCCCGTGGTCACTATATGTAGCGATCGATAGAGAAACCGTAGCAAGGATTATCTAACGAGCGCTACATAATTTTCCCCGGACGTCACGCCGCCGCTCCCGCTCGGTACGCTTGCGCCCATGTACGGCTACGACCAGAACGTCGGTGCTCAGCAGCAGTACGCCGCACCCCAGCAGCCGATGGCCGGCGGCTACGGGCAGCAGCCGCCGCTGTATCCCGAGCCGTCCCCGCCCTCCCTCGCGGACGCGGTGCGCGCCTTCACCACCGGGCAGATGTCCGCCGAGGACTTCCAGCAGATCTTCGCGACGTCGAAGGTGTACTGCCCGCGTGGCGACACCCCCGGCTTCCTCGCCCTGCACAACACCCAGCAGCCGGTGATCCCGATGTTCACCTCGCTCAAGGAGCTGCGCCGGTACGCGGGCAAGGAGTCCAAGTACTTCGTGATCACGGGCGCCGAGGTGATCGACCTGCTCCCCACCGGCTACGGCTTCGTCCTGGACATGGAGGGCGAGCACCGGATGGTGTTCGACGCGAAGGCGGTCGAGCAGATGGTCGACTTCGCGATGCGCCGGATGTACGGCTAGACGCCGCCGCGAAGTCGGCTGACCGGTACTCGTGAGCGTGAGCCCGGAGGGAATTCCCTCCGGGCTTTCTCTGTTCCGGGTGGCAGAAAGTTCAATGCTCAACTAAAGTTGGCGCACAAGGAGGTACCGACCATGCCTGCAGTGACCGTCGAGAACCCGTTGACGCTGCCCCGCGTGACCGCTCCCGCCGATGCGGTGGCGCGTCCGGTGCTGGCCGTCACGACCGCTCCGAGCGGCTTCGAGGGCGAGGGCTTCCCGGTGCGCCGGGCGTTCGCCGGGATCAATTACCGCTACCTCGACCCGTTCATCATGATGGACCAGATGGGCGAGGTGGAGTACGCGCCGGGCGAGCCCAAGGGCACCCCCTGGCACCCGCACCGCGGCTTCGAGACCGTCACCTACATCATCGACGGAGTCTTCGACCACCAGGACTCCAACGGCGGCGGCGGCACCATCACCAATGGCGACACCCAGTGGATGACGGCCGGCTCGGGGCTTCTGCACATCGAGGCGCCGCCGGAGCACCTGGTCATGTCCGGCGGTCTCTTCCACGGCCTCCAGCTGTGGGTGAACCTGCCGGCCAAGGACAAGATGATGCCGCCGCGCTACCAGGACATCCGCGGTGGCAACGTCCAGCTGCTCACCTCCCCGGACGGCGGCGCGCTGCTGCGGGTCATCGCCGGTGAGCTGGACGGCCACGCCGGTCCCGGTATCACGCACACGCCGATCACGATGATCCACGCGACGCTCGCACCGGGTGCGGAGATCACGTTGCCGTGGCGGGAGGACTTCAACGCCCTCGCGTACGTCCTTGCCGGGCGGGGATCCGTGGGCGCGGACCGTCGGCCGGTGCACATGGGGCAGACGGCCGTGTTCGGTACGGGCTCGTCGCTGACGGTGCGGGCCGACGAGAAGCAGGACTCCCACACGCCCGACCTGGAGGTGGTCCTCCTCGGCGGACAGCCGATCCGTGAGCCGATGGCGCACTACGGTCCGTTCGTCATGAACACCAGGGACGAGCTGATGCAGGCCTTCGAGGACTTCCAGAAGGGCCGCCTTGGCACCGTCCCGGCGGTGCACGGCATGACCGAGGGCGGGCTGTAGGCCACGCCGGCCGGCTGAGAGGAAGCCCCGTCCGGATGTCCGGACGGGGCTCTTTCGTGTGCGGCGGGAGCTTTTCCGCGCGCAGCGCAAGGAGGCGCGCCGACCCGGATGGGCTAGTTCCGGAAGGCGTTGCGCCGAGCGGGCCCCTAGCGTCGCAACTGCGCGCCTCGTTCCACAGCGCGCACGAGTGGTCGCGCCTGGTGGCCGACACCACGCACACACACCCCAGTTCAGGAGTCACATATGAGCAGCATCCGCAGCGCCCTGGCGTGCACCGCGGCAAGCGTCCTCCTCACCGTCGGCGGGGTCGCGCTGGCCGCCCCCGCCCAGGCCCGGACGGGCCTCACCCCGCAGAGCACGTCGGTCACGATCCTTGCCGACGACGACACCGGAACCGCCACGAGCACCGACACCAGCACCGCCACGAGCAGCGACACCGGAACCGCCACGAGCAGCGACACCGGCACTGCCACGGACACCGGTACCGGCAACGACAACGGCAATGGCAACGGGAACGGGAACGGGAACGGCAACGGGAACGGGAACGGGAACGGGAACGGCAACAACTGCGGTCTCCTCGGCCTCGGTTGCCTCCTCCAGGGTCTCCTCGGTGGTCTCCTCGGCTGAGAACGCTCCCGCAGCACCCGGCCAGCCACCACGTGAGCGGCCGCCCCAAAAGAGGCGGCCGCTCACGTCGTTGGGTCCGCCGGTCCGGCACCTCGACGCCGGCCGACGGCTCGGACGTGTGGGACACCGGTGCCGTCCGCCTCACCCGCCCGGACCGTGCCGCAGGACACCGGCCGGCGGCCGTGGTCCGCTGGAGGCGTGCCGCTGTTGCCCGATCCCGTGCGTCGTCTCGCCGCCTGGTGTGCCGTGCTGCTGCTCGTCGCCGGGGTCGTCTGGGTGGCGGTGCGGTTGTGCGGGGAGTTCCGTACGGCCGTCACACCGGTGCTGCTCGCCCTGCTCGGGACCGCGCTGCTCGGCCCGCTGTACCGGCGGCTCGTGCGGGCCGGGGTGCAGGCGTCGGTGGCGGCCGGGCTCACCTGTGTCGCCGTGGTGGCCGTCGTCGGCGGTGCCGTGTACATCGTCGTCGCCGCGCTCATCGACACCGGCGACCAGATCATCGACTCGCTCAGGAACGCCGCCAAGGGTGTCTCGCAGCGCTTCGGGGCCGCCGGTACCGGGCTCGACGACCTCGCCGTCAACGCGCGCACGCTGCTGCGCAGGTTCGGCGGCACGGCCGCGTCCAACGTCATCAGCGGGGTCAGCGTCGTCGGCGAGAGCATCGCGATGGCCGTGCTCGCCCTGCTGCTCGTCTTCTTCTTCCTGCGCGACTCCCACCGCGCCGTCGTCACCCTCCGGTCCGTCGCGCCCGGCGGCACCGCCGACACGCTGGAGGCCATGGCCCGGCGCGCCTTCGAGGCGGTGGAGGGCTTCATGCGCGGTACGACCGTCATCGCGCTCATCGACGCCCTGTGCATCACCGTCGGCCTGCTGATCCTCCAGGTGCCCGGCGCGCTCGGGCTGGGCGCGCTGGTGTTCGTCGGCGCCTACATCCCCTACCTCGGTGCCTTCATCTCCGGTGCGGTCGCCGTCCTGGTCGCCCTCGCCGACCGCGGGTTCGTCATCGCGCTGTGGGTGCTCGGTGTCGTCCTCGCCGTGCAGGTGCTGGAGGGACATGTGCTGCAGCCGGTCATCCAGAGCCGGACCGTGCAGATGCATCCGGCCGTGGTGATGCTCGCGATCACCGCCGGGGCGTCCGTCGCGGGGATCCTCGGGATGCTGCTCGCGGTCCCGCTGACCGCGGCCGCCTTCGGGGTCGTACAGGAGCTGCGGACGCGTTACGCGGCACCCTCCGACACGTCGTCCTCCGGCCCGTCGTCCTCCGGCGCCTCACCCGAGCCGTCCGCCGACACGTCCCCCGACGCCTCCCCCGACGCCTCCGCCGATTCGTAGAGCTCGAACCAGATGCTCTTGCCCTCGCCCCGCGGGTCCACGCCCCAGGCGTCCGCGAGGAGTTCGATCAGCATCAGGCCGCGCCCGGAGGAGGCCAGCTCGCCGGGCCGGCGCTTGTGCGGCAGGTCGTCGCCCGCGTCGGTGACCTGCACCCGCAGCCGCCGCGCAGCCGCATCGCCGGTCACCTCGGCGAGCAGCAGCGCGTCGGCGTCGGTGTGGACGAGAACGTTGGTGACCATCTCCGAGACCAGCAGCACCGCCGAGTCGACCTGGTCCGCGCCGGCCCAGTCGTGCAGCAGCTCACGCAGGTGCCGGCGGGCCTCGGCGATCCGGTCCGGCTCGTCCTGCGCCACCGACAGCAGCGTGCGCCGGACCGCGGGCCGTGCCGTCTCCTTGAGCGGCCGGCTCAGCAGCACCAGCGCGATGTCGTCCTCGCGGCGGTCGGCCAGGGGGCCGGTGGTGTGGTGCGAGGACGGCCCGTGCACGCCCTGCACCAGAGCGTCGGCCAGCGATTCCAGCTCGGGCCCGTCGGCCCCCCGGTGGTCCTCCAAGATCGTGCGCAGCCGGCGCCAGCCGCTCTCCATGTCGTGCCCACCGGTCTCGATCAGACCGTCGGTGCAGAGCATCAGCGTCTCGCCCGGCTCCAGGGTGAACCGGGTCGTCGGATAGTCCGCGTCCGGGTCGATGCCCAGCGGCAGTCCGCCCGCCGTCGGCCGCATCATCACCGTGCCGTCGGCCATCCGGATCGCCGGATGCGGATGCCCGGCACGGGCGATCTCCAGCGTCCCGGTCTCCGGGTCGGCCTCCACGTACACGCAGGTCGCGAAGCGCAGGTCGGCCATCTGGTGGTCGTCGTGCGTGATGCCGTGCAGGAACCGGGACGCCCGGGAGAGCACGGCGTCGGGGCGGTGGCCCTCTGAGGCGTAGGCCCGCAGGGCGATGCGCAGCTGGCCCATGAGACCCGCGGCCCGTACGTCATGGCCCTGGACGTCGCCCATGGCCAGCGCGAAGCGGCCCGAGGGCAGCGGGATCAGGTCGTACCAGTCGCCGCCGACCTGGAGTCCGCCGCCGGTCGGGATGTACCGGGCGGCCACCTGCATCCCGGGGATCTCCGGGCCGAGCGAGGGCAGCATGGAGCGCTGCAGGCCCTCCGTCAGCTCCCGCTCGGACTCCTCGGCGCCGGCCCGGGACAGCGCCTGGGCGAGCATCCGGGCCACCGTCGTCAGAACCGCGCGTTCGTCGGGTGTGAACGCCACCGGATAGGCGAAGGCCGCCATCCAGGCGCCCATCGTGCGTCCGGCCACCGTCAGCGGGAGGAAGGCCCAGGAGCGACGGCCGAAGGGCTGGGCGAGCGGCCAGGTCGCCGGGTAGCGCTCCTTGTACTCCTCGGGCGAGGACAGATACACCGCGCGGCCGGTCCGGACGACCTGGGCCGCCGGATAGTCGGTGGTCAGCGCCATATGCGAGAAGGGGCCCATGTCGCCGGGCTGGTGCCCGTGCTGGCCGATGATCGTCAGCCGGTCGCCCTCCGCCCCGAAGACCACGAGCCCGTCCGGCGAGAAGCCCGGCATCGACAGGCCGCCGACCACCCGCAGCACCTCCGCCGTGGACCGCGCCTCCGCCAGCGCCCGGCCCGCGTCCAGCAGAAATGCCTCGCGTGAGCGCCGCCAGTCCCCGGTGACCGCGCTGCGGGCCGCCGCCGTGCCCGGGGTCGGCTCGGTGACCTCCTGGAGGGTGCCGATCAGCTCGTACGCCCGCCGCTCGGCATCGAAGGAGGGTTTCGACCGGCTGCGGACGACCCGCAGGATGTTCCCCTGCTCGTCCATGATCCGGATGCGCACTTCCGCGAGCGTGCCCTCGTCGACCGCCAGCGGGACCACGCCGGTGATCTCGTTCCAGTCCTCCGGGTGCAGTCGCGCCCGGGTCTGGGCCTCGGTGAGGGTGGTCGCCTCCGCGGGCAGTCCGAGCAGCCGCGCCGCCTCCGCGTCGACGGTGACCAGTCCGGCGGCCGTGTCCCACTGCCACAGCCCGGTCGCGAGGGCGGCGAGGACATCCCCGACGGACGGGAGAGGCTCGCCAGTGCGCATTGCCCTACTTTAGGGAGATCTGATCGAGGGGTGCCACTGTAAGAAGGCCCGATCGGCGGGCGTCACGGTTGGAGGTGCCGCCGAAGTCCGCGAGCCGCCGCCGGGTGGCGGACGGTAATGGTGGGGAGCCGATCTTGGGGTGCCCGGTACCCTTGATGGGTCCGGGCCCCGTGCCCGTTCTCGCGGGGGAGAGCACGCCCCGCAGACCTCACACACGAAGGACGATGAACGACGATGCATCGGTACAGGTCCCACACCTGCGGCCAGCTCCGCGCCTCTGACGTCGGCACCGACGTCCGGCTGAGTGGCTGGCTGCACAATCGGCGCGACCTGGGTGGCATCCTCTTCATCGATCTGCGCGACCACTACGGCATCACGCAGCTGGTCGCCCGCCCCGGCACGCCCGCCTACGAGGCCCTGGACAAGATCTCCAAGGAGTCCACGGTCCGCATCGACGGCCGCGTTGTTTCACGTGGAACCGAGAACGTGAACCCCGATCTGCCGACCGGTGAGATCGAGGTCGAGGTGGCCGAGGTCGAGCTGCTCGGCGCCGCCGCGCCGCTGCCGTTCACCATCAACGCCGAGGACGGGGTCAACGAGGAGCGGCGCCTGGAGTACCGCTTCCTGGACCTGCGCCGCGAGCGCATGCACCGCAACATCATGCTGCGTACGCAGGTCATCTCGGCGATCCGGCACAAGATGGCCGCGATGGGCTTCAACGAGATGGCGACGCCGATCCTGTCGGCCACGTCCCCCGAGGGCGCGCGCGACTTCGTGGTCCCCTCCCGCCTCCACCCCGGCAAGTTCTACGCGCTGCCGCAGGCCCCGCAGCAGTTCAAGCAGCTGCTGATGATCTCCGGCTTCGACCGCTACTTCCAGATCGCGCCCTGCTTCCGCGACGAGGACGCCCGCGCCGACCGCTCGCCCGGCGAGTTCTACCAGCTCGACGTCGAGATGAGCTTCGTCGAGCAGGAGGACGTCTTCCAGCCGATCGAGAAGCTCATGACCGAGCTGTTCGAGGAGTTCGGCGGCGGCCGGCACGTCACCTCCCCCTTCCCGCGGATCCCGTTCCGCGAGGCGATGCTCAAGTACGGCTCCGACAAGCCGGACCTGCGCGCCAAGCTGGAGCTGGTGGACATCACCGACGTCTTCGAGGGCTCGGAGTTCAAGGCCTTCGCCGGCAAGCACGTGCGTGCGCTGCCGGTGCCGGCCGTGCAGGACCAGCCGCGCAAGTTCTTCGACCAGCTCGGCGAGTTCGCGATCTCGCTCGGCGCGAAGGGCCTGGCGTGGGTCCGTGTCGGGGAGGACGGTTCCCTCTCCGGCCCGATCGCGAAGTTCCTCACCGAGGAGAACGTCGCCGAGCTGACCAAGCGCCTGTCGCTGGCCCCCGGCCACGCGGTCTTCTTCGGCGCGGGCGAGTTCGACGAGGTCTCGAAGATCATGGGCGCGGTCCGCGTCGAGGCCGCCAAGCGCGCCGGCCACTTCGAGGAGGGCGTCTTCCGCTTCTGCTGGATCGTCGACTTCCCGATGTACGAGAAGGACGAGGAGACCGGCGCGATCGACTTCTCGCACAACCCCTTCTCCATGCCGCAGGGCGGCCTGGAGGCCCTGGAGACCCAGGACCCGCTGGACATCCTGGGCTGGCAGTACGACATCGTCTGCAACGGTGTCGAGCTGTCCTCCGGCGCGATCCGGAACCACGAGCCGGAGATCATGCTCAAGGCCTTCGAGATCGCGGGCTACGACCGCGAGACCGTCGAGGAGAAGTTCGCCGGCATGCTCCGCGCCTTCCGCTTCGGCGCCCCGCCGCACGGCGGCATCGCCCCGGGCGTGGACCGTATCGTGATGCTCCTCGCGGACGAGCCCAACATCCGCGAGACGATCGCCTTCCCGCTCAACGGCAACGCCCAGGACCTGATGATGGGCGCCCCCACCGAGCTGGAGGAGGCCCGCCTGCGCGAGCTGCACCTGAACATCAGGAAGCCGCAGCCGAAGTAGTACGGCGCCGTTCGTCAGTCCCCCGCATCGGGGCCGGACTCCGTGTCCGGCTCGATGTCGGGGGACGCGCCGTCTTCCAGGAGGCGCTCGGCGATGTCGTCGGACCAGCGCTGGGCCCAGACGCGCAGGGCCACGACCTGTTCCTCCGTCAGCCCGTACCGGAGGAAGTCCACGTCGGAATAGAAGTCCGTGCCCGTCAGCCGGGACTGCAGGGTCGGCAGGTCGAACGGGTCATGGGCGTGCCGGCGGCCCAGTGCCTCCAGGCCGGGCAGCGAGAACCGGGCCGCGGCGGCCCGCGCATCGATCAGATCGACCGCCGCGCCCCGGTCGTACAACGCCCGGATCTTCGTACCCACGGCGTCCTCCAGGGAGAGGGCCGGGCCGTACTCGGTCAGCTCCGGCGGCTGCCAGAAGGCCTCCTTGTGCAGGGCCAGGGCGCAGGGTTCGCCGGTCGGCGGGTCGGTGACGGTCAGCTGCGCGGTGAGCGCGGCGACGGCACCCGCCCGCACCTGCCGGCCGCGGGCCTCCAGGGTGGCGCCGACGGCGGCGGCGATCCGGTCCATGCCCTCGGAACTCTCCGTGGCGAAGTCGAGATTGCCGTGCGGACGCCGCACCAGGCCGTGCGCCTGCAGGGCGTATCCACCGGCGAGCACCAGTCCGTACGGGCCGCTCGCGGTGACGACGTCGGCGAGGAGCCGGTGGTGGGGTTCGGGGACGTTCAAGATTTTTCCGGGTTTCTGTCACACGGGCGCGGGCTGGGGGTTCAGAGAGGTGTCCGGAGTTTTCGACCGCTCGATGCTCGATGGGAGCCTCTCATGCGTACCGCCCAGATCATCGTCACCCTGCTCGCCGCGCTGATGGCCGGTTTCTCCGGTGCGGTGCTGCTGCTGCGGGCCCAGTGGATCGTGAAGGCGCTCACCGACTACGCGGTGCCGCAGAGCTGGTGGACCCTGCTCGGCGTGGCCAAGACCGCCGGGGCCGTCGGGCTGGTGGCCGGGCTGTTCGTGCCGGTGATCGGCGTGGCGGCCGGGATCGGGCTGGTGCTCTACTTCCTCGGGGCCGCCGTCACCGTGGCCCGCGCCCGCTGGTACTCCCACATCCCGTTCCCCCTCGTCTACGCGGCCCCCGTCGTCGGCGCGCTCGTCCTCGGGCGCGCCGCCTGAAGAATCCGGGAGGAGTCGTAAGCAGGTTCAGCACCCCTTGAGGACTCCTCCGTGGCAGCTCCCTCCCACTGCCGGTCACTCCGCAAGCGCCGCACCCTCGTCGTGGCCGCCGCCGTCGTGGCCGCCGGCGTCGGTGCCGGTGCGCTCGTGATGAACGCGAACGCCGGGACGACAGGCGACCTGTACAACCGTGCGGGTCTCTGGGGAGTCTCCTCGACGCAGCGATGTGATCAAGAAGAACAGCAGGGGAACGGACGTTTACATGCGCAGAGTTCGTACAGTCGCGGCGCTCGCCACCGCCACGCTCGTCTCGGCGGGCAGTGTGGTGCTCGGCGCCGGCGGCCCCGCCGTCGCGGCCGGCTCCACGGCCACGACGGCCTCCGCCGCGGGGAAGACGGCGGACTTCAACAAGGACGGGTACGGCGACCTGGCCGTGTCCGCGCACGGCTGCGTCGTGGTGATGTACGGCACCGCGACCGGTCTCACCGCCTCCCGGCACCAGACCGTCGGCCACTGCACCGGCCCGAACGAGCCCTGGGGCTTCGGCCTCTCGATGACCACGGGGGACCTGGACGGCGACGGCTACGACGACCTCGTGGCCTTCGATGACGCGACCTCGGCCGTGACGGTCGACTGGGGCGGCCCCACCGGCCTGTCCTCCCGCACACAGCTCGCGGTCAAGGCGAACGTGCCGATCCCGATGGTCGCGGCCGACTTCGACGGCGACGGCAAGGACGACCTGGTCGTCAGCGACTCCTATTGGCACACCGAGCTGCTCCGGGGACCCTTCACCCGGGACGGCGCGAACGCCTCGACCAGCCCCGTCGACAACAAGATCAACTCCGGCCGCCTGGTCGCCGGGGACGTGAACGGTGACCATGTGGCCGATCTGCTGTCCGTGGGCAGGAACGGCGGCGACTCCGCCGACGCCAGCCTGGTGCTCGGCTCCAAGAGCGGCTTCGGCCCCGCCAAGGTCTTCTCCACCAAGGTCAACTCCGGCTCCATCGCCGACGTCGACGGCGACGGATACGGGGACGTGGTTCTCGGTGCCGGGCTGGAGGGCTACCAGCCGGCGGGCGTCGTGGGCGGCTCCATCGTCGTCCGGTACGGCAGCGCCGGCGGGATCAGCACCACCCGCCCCGCGGTGCGCATCAGCCAGGACACCACGGGCGTGCCCGGAGCCGGCGAGAAGTACGACCGGTTCGGCTTCAACGTCGACACCGGGGACGTCAACGGCGACGGCTACGCCGATGTGGCGATCGGTGTGGAGCAGGAGAGCATCTCGGGAGTCAGCACCACGGGTGCGGTGACCGTGCTGCGCGGCTCCGCCAAGGGCCTGACCGCCACCGGCGCGGTGTCCTGGCACCAGAACACCGCCGGTGTGGCGGGTGTCGACGAGGCATACGACAGGTGGGGGCAGCAGGTCTCCCTCGCCGACATGAACGGCGACGGCCGCAGCGAACTCGTCGTCGGCACGGACTCCGAGAACATCTACGAGGGCAACCTCTGGTACTTCAAGTCGGGCAGCGCCGGCCTGACGACCAGCGGCTCCGTCTCCGTCGGCCCCCGGACGTTCGGGCTCACGCCCGAGCAGCAGTACTTCGCGCGGACCGTGGCCAAGTGAGCGGACGGTAGCGGCAAGGGCAAGGCCCCGGCGCACCGTGCGCCGGGGCCTTGCCCGTGTTGTCCGTGCGGGGCTCAGGCGCCCTCGCCGCCGAAGCGCTCCTTGTACGCCGCCAGGTCCTCGTCCGTGAGCTTGGCGAACAGCACCGGCGGGACCGTGAAGGGGGTGCCGGCGGGGACGGCGGTGAGGGACTTCGCCTCGTCGGGGGTGACCCAGACGGCGGTGTCCTGCTGGAGGGAGAAGGCCTGGCGCATGGCGGCGGACGTGGCCGGGATCAGCGGCTCCGAGACCACCGCGTACAGGTGGATCAGGTTCATCGCCGTGCGCAGGGTGAGGGCTGCGGCGTCCTTGTCGGTCTTGATCTGCAGCCAGGGGGCCTTCTCCTCCAGGTAGGAGTTGCCGGCCGACCACAGGGCGCGCAGGGCCGCGGCGGCCTTGCGGAACTGCAGCGCCTCCATGTGCTCCTCGTACTCGGCGAGCAGCCGGGCGATCTCCTCGCCGAGGCGGGTCTCCGCCTCGCCCGCCTCGCCGCCGGCCGGGACCTCGTCGCCGAAGCGCTTCTTCGAGAAGGACAGCACACGGTTGACGAAGTTGCCGAGCGTGTCGGCGAGGTCCTTGTTGACCGTGGCGGTGAAGTGCTCCCAGGTGAAGGACGAGTCGTCCGACTCCGGGGCGTTGGCGATCAGGAAGTAGCGCCAGTAGTCGGCGGGCAGGATGTCCAGGGCCTGGTCGGTGAAGACGCCCCGCTTCTGCGAGGTGGAGAACTTCCCGCCGTAGTACGTCAGCCAGTTGAAGGCCTTGACGTAGTCGACCATCTTCCAGGGCTCGCGGATGCCGAGTTCCGTCGCCGGGAACATCACCGTGTGGAAGGGGACGTTGTCCTTGGCCATGAACTCGGTGTACCGGACGTCGTCCGCCTCGTACCACCAGGACTTCCAGTCCCGGTTCTCCGGGTCCTGGTCGGCCCACTCCTTCGTCGCGCCGATGTACTCGATCGGGGCGTCGAACCAGACGTAGAACACCTTGCCCTCGGCCGCCAGCTCCGGCCAGGTGTCGGCCGGGACCGGGACACCCCAGTCCAGGTCACGGGTGATCGCACGGTCGTGCAGGCCCTCGGTCAGCCACTTGTGGGCGATGGAGGAGGCCAGCTGCGGCCAGTCCTTGTCGTGCCGGGCGACCCACTCGCGGACCTCGTTCTCCAGCTTCGACTGGAGCAGGAAGAGGTGCTTGGTCTCCCTCACTTCGAGATCCGTGCTGCCCGAGATCGCCGAGCGGGGGTTGATCAGATCCGTCGGGTCCAGGACGCGGGTGCAGTTCTCGCACTGGTCGCCGCGGGCCTTGTCGTAGCCGCAGTGCGGGCAGGTGCCCTCGACGTAGCGGTCCGGGAGGAAACGGCCGTCGGTGGGGCTGTACACCTGACGGATGGCCCGCTCCTCGATGAAGCCGTTCTCGTTCAGCTTGCGGGCGAAGTGCTGGGTGATCTCGCGGTTCTCGGGGCTGGAGCTGCGGCCGAAGTAGTCGAACGCGAGCGCGAAGCCGTCGTAGACCGCCTTCTGCGCGTCGTGCGCCTGGGCGCAGAACTCGTCGACCGGCAGGCCCTGCTCCTTGGCGGCCAGCTCGGCCGGGGTGCCGTGCTCGTCGGTCGCGCAGATGTACAGGACGTCGTGGCCGCGCTGGCGGAGGTACCGGGCGTACACGTCGGCCGGGAGCATGGACCCCACCATGTTGCCCAGGTGCTTGATCCCGTTGATGTACGGAAGGGCGCTGGTGATGAGGTGTCGAGCCATCGTGGCTGCTCCCAGGTCGCGTTTTCTGCGGTTTCGAACCTTGAAATCGTAGCCGACAGGGGTGGGCCGCCCGCTTCCCGTTTTGCAGGGCGGGAAGGGGCGGCCCGAGGGGTTGCACGCGGTGACCGTCCGTTACGGGCGCCAGGTGGCGAGTACGCCCTCGTACAGTTCCGTGTCCGTCAGCTCACGGGGGGTGGGGCCCGCGTGGAAGAAGGACGTGTTGCCGGTCTTCAGCTTGCGGGCGTAGTCGAAGGCCTTGTTGTCGTGGTCTCCGAAGGCGACGAAGGAGAAGAAGACGGCGGGGTGTGTCTGCGCCGCCTCGGTGAGGGCCTGGGTCGCGGGGGTCTTCGCGTCCGGGGCGCCGTCGGTCTGGAAGACGACGAGGGCGGGGGTGCCGCTCTCGTGGTTCTTCGTGTAGTGGGTGAGTACGGCTTCCACGGCGGCGTGGTAGCTGGTACGGCCCATGCGGCCGAGGCCGGCGTGGACGTCGTCGATCTTGGTCTCGTGGTCCGGGGTGAGGGTGAGGTCGGTGGTGCCGTCGACCTCCGTGGAGAAGAAGACGACGTGGACCGTGGCCTCGGGGTCCAGGTGGGCGGCGAGGGCGAGCGTCTGGTCGGCGAGGGCCTGGGCGGAACCGTCCTTGTAGTACGGGCGCATGCTCGCGGAGCGGTCCAGCACGAGGTAGAGCTTCGCTCGGGTGCCGGTGAGGTCGGTCTTCTTGAGGGTGGCTGTGGCGGCCTTGTAGGCGGTGGTGAGGGAGGGGGTGCGGGACTTGACCTTGGTGAGGGGGGTGGCGGGGGTCTTCTTGCCGGCCTCGGCGGGTGTGTCCTCCCCCTCGGCTTCGCCTTCGGCGGGGCTGTCGTTCCCACCCGCACCACCCGTGCGGCTCTCGTCGTCGGCTGCCGGTGGCCCCTGTGGGGCACCCTCGCCGTCGGCGGCCCGCGGTTCACCCACCTCCTCGGCCTCTGCCCCGGTACGGCCCTCGGCCTCCGGTCCGCCATCGTGCTCGGCCTGCGGCGCCGCCTGATCCTCAGAGGCCGCGTGCTCCTCCGGCTCCGCCTGGTTCTCCGGCTCGGCCTGGTTCTCCGGGTCGGCCTGGTTCTCCGGGTCGGCCTGCTCCTCAGGCGCGGCCTGCTTCTCGGCCTTCGGTTCGGCGCTGTCCTCGGTCGACTGACCGACCTGCGGCGCAGCCGCCTCCTCAGCGTCCGGCGTCTCGTCGGCCGGCGTCGTGGTCTCGGCCGTCTGCGTGGTCTCCGGCTCGGTGCTTTCCCCGGCGGGGGCCTCCTGGACCGGTGCCTCGGCCCGAGCCTTCTCGTCGGCCTGAGCCGTCTCGTCGGCCGGCGTCGCGGTCTCGGCCGTCTTCGTGGTCTCCCGCTCGGCGCCTTCCTCGGTGGCCGCCTCTTGGACCGGCTGAGCCGGTGCCTCGGCCTTGGCCTCCGCCTTCTCCTCCAGGTCGGCGTTCTCCTCGGCCCCCGCCTTCTCCTCGGCCTCCGCCTTTTGCTCCGTCGGCGTCCCGGTCTCGGGCGTGTGTCCGGGCTCCGGCTCGGTGCTGGGCTCGGTGGGCTGCTGTGCGAGGGGCTGCTCGGGGTTTGCCGGTTCTGAGGGGTGGGGGACCTGGATGCGGTCGAAGGCGGCCGACACCAGGTCGTGTTCGTCGGAGGGCGAGCGGCGGGGCTCGGGGACGGTGGGCGTCGGCTCGTGCCGCTCGGGGGTCGGTGTGGTGGGGGCGGCCTGCGAGGTCGGTGCGGGGGGCGTGGGCTGTTGGGACGGCAGGCGGTCCGCACCCTCTGCCTCGGCGGCGCGTGCCTTGCGTGAGCGGCCGAATGCGTTCCGCAGGAGAGTGAGAATGCCCATGTGCGCAACCCTTCATGAGGTGATGCCCGTCGATCCCTGGCCAGGACGGACACGTAAGGTTAGCGAAGCGGTCAACGGGGGGAAGCGAGCGACCGGGCCGCCGCAACCTCCTGCCGGAGGGGTTCCAGGACACTGTCCGCCGGCCCGGTGAGGTCCGTGCGGACCGGTGTCAGGGTTTCCGCGTCCCGTACCCCCTCGGACAGCTCCCGCAACTGCAGGGAGATCTGGGCGATCTCGGCCGCGGACGGGGGCGGCGCCCCGTGCCTGACGCGGACGCGGGCCGCTGTGGTCGCGTCGACGATACGTTCCACGGCCACGACCAGCGGCCACCACGCGGCGGCGCGTCGGCCGGTCGGCGGCGGTTCCGTCAGGGCCCGCTGGAACTCCGTACGGATCACCGACAGGTCGCGGTAGAGGCGACGGCGCATACGGGCCCTGGCGGAGGGGTCGTCGGCCGGGGCGAAGGCCGCCTCCAGATACGCCGCCGTGTCCGCCACCGCGTCGGCCAGGCGGTCGCCGACCCGCGTGCGCCAGCTCTCCGGCCAGAGCAGGTAGCCGGCGGTCAGGGCGATGGCGCAGCCCAGCAGCGAGTCCGTCAGGCGGGGCAGCAGCAGCGCCGTGCCCTGGTGGTTCAGGATGTCCGACAGGAGGAGGATCACCGGGGTGATCGCCATCGTCTGGTGGCCGTAGCCGCGCGGGGTCAGCGCCGGGATCAGCGGGGCCAGGAGCAGCATCGCCGGGACGTCCCACCAGCCGAGCGGGACCTCGGCCAGCACCACCGCCGCGATCACCAGGCCCGCCACCGTGCCGAGGGCGCGCAGCAGGGCGCGGGAGAAGACCGAGCCGAAGTCGGGCTTCAGGACGAAGGTGATCGTCAGGGCCACCCAGTAGGAGCGGGGCACGGGGATCAACGACACCAGGGCCTGGGCGATGCCGATGCAGACCGCGAGGCGCAGGCCGTAGCGCCAGGAGTTGGCCGACAGTACGACGTTGCGGGCTGCTCTCGCCGTGCGGATGCCCAGCGCCGCGGGGCGGCCCAGGCGGTCGTCGATGCCCCGGGGGTCGACGTCGGGGGCCGTCACCACCTCGGCCGCGTGGCGCAGGGCGTGGTCCACCGCGCGTGCCGTCTCCGACACGGGTTGCGGGAGGTCGAGGGCTATCGGGCCCGTGTAGCCGGTTTCGACGGCCTGCGCCAGGTGGTGGAGCGACTCCGGGACCCGCGGCGGCAGGGGGCGGCCGGCCAGGTGGGCCGCGGGGGCGGCCTCCACCACGGGTGTGATGGCGTTCAACTGGGCGAGCAGGCGGGTGAGTTCGCGGCTGCGGCCGTGCTGGCGGGCGCGCCGGGCCAGGATCAGGTCGTAGGACTGGTTGAGGGACTGGGTGACGGCGCGGCGGGCGTCGTCGTACTCCTCGGTGCGGTCCGTGCCGGCCACGGCGAGGAGTGCGGCGGCCGTGCGGTAGGCGGCCGCCACCGCCGCGCGTTCGGGGACGCCGGAGCGCAACGGCCAGGCCAGCAGGGCCAGGAGGAGGACCAGCAGGCCGCCGCCGGTCATCAGGGCCGGGGCCAGCCACCAGGGGTGGGGCAGGGGCAGGCCCGCTCCGACCACGCAGTTCAGCAGCAGGAGCAGGCCGGAGACCGAGGCCACCGCGCCGATCGTGGAGATCATGCCGGACAGCAGCGCGATGCCGGTGACGGCCGCGACCGCGTACCAGCCGTGGCCGTACACCAGGGTGCCCAGTGTCACGCCGACCGCGCCGAAGAGCTGCGGGACGGCGATGTTGAGGATGCGCATCCGGTAGGCGTCGGCGGTGTCGCCGATGACGCCGGACAGGGCGCCCATGGAGGCGAGGGCGCCGTACGCCGGGTATCCGGTGGCCTGGCCGATCGCGAGGGGGAGGGCCATGGCGACGGCGGCGCGGGCCACGGCGGCCTTGTTGAGGGGAGCCTGCTGGGGGCGGAGGTTCCGGACCAGCCAGTCGGGAGGGGTGAGGCCGATGGGGAACTCGCGCGACATGTCGCCATTATCGCCGGTCCGCTGCCGGCCCCCGGAGTCATCCGCGCTGGTGGAGGGTGAGATCCACGACGAGGGCGCGGTGGTCGGTGCCGGCCACGCGCAGGAAGCGGGCGTCGGTCGCGGTGAAGTCCGGGGAGAGCAGGACGTGGTCGATCTGGGCGCCGATGACGGAGGCGGTGCGCGCGGGCCAGCTGACGGCGCGGTCGTGTCCGGCGAGGCGGGCGGCGTCGGTCAGACCGGTGTCGAGGATGCGGCGGAAGGCGGCGTGGTCCTGGGTGGCGTTGAAGTCGCCGGCGAGGATGGTGGGCGTGCGGGTGCCGGCCGCTGCGAAGGCGCGCAGCCGGCCCAGTTCGCGGTGCCACAGACCGACCTGGCGGGGCAGCGGCGGCATGGGGTGGGCGAGTTGGAGGCGCACGGCGTGCCCGCGTACGTCGGCGACGGCGCCGGGCATGCCCATCGTGCCGCGCACGCCCGCGGTGGGCCGCAGCGGGAAGCGGCTGAGGACGAGGGAGCCGTGCGAGCCGGCCGCGCGGACCGCCCGCCGGTACGGGTAGCCGGTCCCGAAGTCGTCTTCCAGGGCGGCCTGGCAGGCGTACTCGCACTCCTCGACGAAGACGACGTCCGGACGCAGGCGGCGGATCCATGGGACCAGGGCGGGGGTGCCGCGCCCGAACTCGACGTTGGAGGTCAGCACGCGCAGGGTGGCGAGCGGCGGGCCGTCGGGCTCGGTGACCTTGCCGTACGGCTCCTGGTACCAGGCGAGCAGGCCGAGCACGGCGACCCCGCACACCAGGCCCGGCCACCAGCGGGCGAGCAGTGCGCACAGCAGGGCGAAGCCGGTCGGCACGAGCAGCCAGGGCAGGAAGGCGAGCAGCTGGGGTACGGGGGTGACACCGTCGGTGTCGGCGGCCCGGCAGCCGACCACCGCGCCGACTCCGGCCAGCAGCAGTGCGCAGCACCAGGCGCCGAGCCTGCGTCCGGGGCGTCGGTCCACGGGCCGAGCCTACGGCGGGCCGTCCGCCCGCGCCATGAACTTCCCGGGGCCGGAGAGGACAACTGGGCGCCGTCGTCCACCGGTTGTGGATACCGGACGGGACCTGTGGGTGAATCGCCCAGGTCATCTACAGGTTGTGGACACCGGCGGGGCCGGTGCCGCAGCGGGCGGGTCCGGTGCGGGCCGGTGCCGCACCGGGTGGACCGGGCGCAGACAGCGGGTCAGCCATGCGGTGAGGGCCACCGTGAGGCCCAGCACGAGCAGGAGCCAGGAGACCGTGCGCAGGGTGCCGGTGAGCGCGTCGTAGACGGCGCCGACGGCCGGGTGGGACACGCCTTCGGGCAGGCCGGCGAGGGTGAGGCTGCGGCCCACGGCCAGGGCCAGGGCGAGCAGTCCGCCGCCCAGGGCCGTGCCCAGCGCGGTCGCGGCGACGGCGCGGCGGCGGTGGACGGCCAGGGCGATTCCGGTGGCGGCGAAGGCGAGGACCGCCACCGGGAGCCAGAAACCGGTGACTTCGAGCACGTGGAACCCCTTCCGGAGGGAGGCCAGTCGTTCGGCCGGGAGCACGGGGACCGCGATGTGCTCCACCGGGATGCGTGCGGCGAGCGGCACATGGTCCCGGGTCAGCTGACGCTTCACCTGGTCGGTGACGGGAGCGAGGTCGACGGTGACCGGACGCCCGGCCGCGTCGCCGTCACCGTTGTCGCGCAGGGCGCGCAGCACCGCGTCGTGGGTGACCCGATTACCGGTGTCCCAGGCCAGCTGGAAGGCCTCGGTCTGGGTGAAGGAGCGCACCGCGTCGTGCACGAACGGGCGGACGGAGCCGCGTACCGGCCGGACGTCCAGGTGCTGGTCGACCGCGCGCAGGATGTCGTCACCGACCGTGTCCGCGACGGCCTCGCGCACGTCCGGGTCGGTGGCGAGCGGCGCCATCGTGGCGACGTACCGGCCCGTGTCGGCGAGCCCGTACGCCGCCCAGGCCGCCAGCGCGCCGAACGGCACGAGGAGGCAGGACAGGGCGAGCAGTACGGCCGACAGGGCGCTCCTGAGACGTGGGGGCACGCTTCCAGACAACGGCCCGCAGGGCGCGCACGCGAGCGGAGCGCCTGCGTTCGGGCGACGGCCCGCGCTCTCGATCGCGCTCTCCGGTGGAGGGTTCACCCGAACGGGTGTTTCCTGGGGGAAGGAGGTCCTTCCGGTTCGTGCAGCCGGAACGTGACGGGCGGGTGAGGGAAGAGGGGAACAGGGGAGTGCGCGGGCCCCGGCCGACCGGCCGGGGCCCACGCACTCACCGTCACGGTCGGCTCCGTGTGTTCAGCGGACGCGGCGCCCGAACGCGTCCTCGCGGGTGTAGTACCGGTAGAAGAAGGTGGCGAAGGTGCATCCCGCGACGAGCAGCGACATCAGCACGGTCCGCCACACCGAGTGCGGTGTCTGGATGTAGAGGAAACCGAACGCGACACCGGTGAACGCCGTCCACAGCAGCGCGTGCACTTCCCGCGGCATCCGCGGGGCCAGCGTCAGCAGGGCCATGCACACCACCGCGAACACCAGCGCGCTGACCCACCCGAGCAGCAGGTTCCCTCCCGTGATGCCGCCGCCCTGGCGGGCGTCGGCCGCGACCCAGTAGCCGTAGAGGAGGCCCAGCACGACCGGGACGGCGACGTGGGCGATGCGATGGGTACGCGCGTCGAAGACATCGGGCGGACGGGCGCGCACATCGGCCCGTTCCCCGATCTCCGGCCTGCCGCCGGGGCGGGACGTACCGCCGGGCGCGGGTGCCGCTTGAGCCATGAGAGCACTCCTCTCTCCTCGCCCCCGCCTTCCAGGGCACACCTGGCAGCAGGGCCCGGCAAGTCGGCCAGGGGGCGACGGGTGCCCGGATGCGGGCGGTTCTCTCCCGTGTTTCGCTGAGAGACGCGAGAGACATGGAGGCCTGCCCGCCGTGACGGAGATGGAGTACGGGGTGCGGCGCCGGCTGCAGCGCCTGCACGGCCGGAACGTCCCCTGGATGCCGCCCCTGCTGCTGCTCGTCGGCATCGTGGCCCGACCGGTACCGGGCCATGGGGTGGCTTCGGGGGTGCGGCTGTGCAAGGAGCGGCAGACCCCTGCACATCCAGGACATCGCCGAGACCACCCGGGCGGCTACCACGAGAAGGATCTCGCGACCGTCGCCGAACGCCTGGAGACCCGGATGCGGCGGCACCGCTCGCACACCTGTGCACTGGGCCGGGACGACGGCGGCCGCTTCGCCACCGCCGTGCTGGTCGGCTTCCCCGAGCACGTCCCCGACGCCGTCGACATGGTCGACTTCGGCCATGAGTCCCCGCCGGCCGTCGGCCCGCGGGGGATCCGCGAGCTGCCGAGCGGCGACGGGCTGCCGCTCGGCTTCGGCGACCTGGCGGAAGGGCTGCCGCCCGTGCGCCGGGTGCCGTTGGCCGCCGACGAGACCCTGCTGCTGGTCACCGACGGCGTGACCGAGGCCCGCGACCGGGCGGACGACTTCTATCCGCCGGCCCGGGACATCGCCCGCGCGGTCGCCGCCGACCAGCACGACACCGATCCCCGGCGCCTGGTCCTCCGGGTCCGCGACGGCGTCCTGCGGCACAGCGGCGGCCGGCTGGTCGACGACACCACCGTGTTCGCCGTACGGCGGATACGGCAGGCGCAGGGCGAAGACCCCGAACTGGGACGTTTGCGGTCCTGAGGCGCGGGTTTGCAGCCGCAGCGGTTACGGTGCTGGCGGAAGAGCCGATCAGGACCGACAGGGGCTACAGGAGCTCAGGGGCTACAGGGGAGGACCGATGCCCGGAACCGTGCTGCTGCTCGCGGCCTCGCCGGTGGGCCGGGGGCGCCTGGTGGACGCGGCCGGTGTGCTGCCGGTGCTGGCCGCCGTGGCGCCCGCCGTGCTGTCCGGCACCGACACCGCCAACGTGGTCGAACTCGCCGACCCGCTGGAGCCGCAGGCCGTCCTGACCCGGCTGCGCGCCGCCGCGGCCGCGCCGGGGCCGCTGACCGTGTACATCGCCGGCCAGCTGCAGCTGGACCGCCGGCAGCGGCTGCCGCATCTGGCGCTGGCGCGCACCACCGCGGCGACCGTCCGCTACACGGGGCTGCCGTGGCACTGGATCCGGGAGGAGCTGCGGTTGCGCTCCGCTGTGGACACGGGGCTTGTGGTGGACCTGCATGCGGACGGGGAAGCCTGGCAGTACGTCGCCGAGCGGGGGTTGGACTGCGGGCCCAACAGCGCTGTTTACGGTCGTGTAGTGGCGGCGGGCGGGCGGCGGGGGGTGGGCGAGCCGGCGTACATGAAGGCGGTGGCGACGCTGTTGAGGAGCGGTTACCGGCCGCCGCTGGGGCAGTTGCATGAGCAGGCGCTGGCCCGGGTCGGTGACTCCGGTGCGGGCCGGGGGCTGGTGCTCGCCGTCGCCGGGGGCCACGCCCCCGGACACCCGTTCTCCCACCTGCCCACCCGCCCCGGCAGCCCGCAAGCCCGGACCACCCCTCCGCCCGGCCCCGACCACAGCCCGGGCCTGCCCGGCCCCGAGCCGAACCACCACGCCGCCCTGGTCCCCGAGCCGAACACCCGCATCGGCATCGGCAGCACCCAAGACCCCCACGCCCTCATCAGCGCCGCCGTTCAGGCCGGGCGGCATGCTGATGCCGATGTGCTTGCCGCCCGGCATGAGCAGTTCGCCGTTCGGGATCACGGGCCCGTCTCCGACGAGGCGCTGCACTGGGCCGAAGTCCGCGCGGATCTGGCGATGTTCGCGGGGGACGCGGTGCGCAGTTGCCGGGCCTGGCTGGCGGTCGGCCGTACCCGGCTGAGCGCGGGGCAGGCGGTGGACTCGCCTGCCGTGGAGGCCGCCGTGGACCGGGCCCACCACCAGTGGGGGCGGATCACGGACGCGGTGGCGGCCCGTGAACTCGGCCCTGCCCTCGCCGAGTTGAGGCTACGGGTGCCGGGCCGCAGAAGCGGCGCGCTGGAGAACGTCCAGCAGCATCTGCGCCAGCTTCAGGCAGCTCCATAGCCCCGCCGGCTCAGCCGCGCCACCGTAGCCGCCACCGTAGCCGCCGCCTCAGCCCGCCACCGTAGCCCCGCCGCCTCAGATCCGAGCTCACGCCGCCGACAGCATGGCCAGGGCCCCGGAGACGAGGGTGCGGACGCCGGGGACGATCGTGGAGAGGTCGGGTGCGAAGTGCGGGCTGTGGTTGCTCGGCACGGCCGCGAACTTCTCCGGCAGCGTATTGCCGGGGGCCTGCTCCCAGACCTCGGCGGGGGTGGTGGTGACGAACCAGTACGAGTACGGGATCGAGCCGAGTGCCAGCTCGGGGAAGTCCTCGCTGCCCATCGCGGGGCCCGGGTCGAACACCGTGCCCGCGCCGAAGACCTCCGCGTGCACGGCGGCCACAGCGGCGTCGGTGGCCGCGTCGTTCACGGTCACCGGGAAGGTGTTGCCGACGGTCACCTCGGGCTCGCGCGGGCAGCCGGCGGCCAGGCACTCGCCGTGCGCGATGCGCCGGATCGCGGCCAGCATCCGGGTGCGCACCTCCTCCGACTGCGTACGCAGGTTCAGGGAGATGCGGGCCTCGGAGGGGATGATGTTGTGCCGGGTGCCCGCCTCGATGCGGCCCACCGTGAGCACGGCGGGTTCGCGGGCGGCCAACTCCCGGGAGACGACGGTCTGGAGCCGGGTGACCAGGTAGGCGGCCGTCACCACCGGGTCGACCGTCGCCTCGGGGCGCGAGCCGTGCCCGCCCCGGCCGTGCACGACGATGTCCACATCCGTCGCCGCCGACATGATGAGGCCGGGTGCGTGCGGGTACAGGCCCGCCAGGCCGGGCGCGGCATGCTGCCCGAGCAGCACGTCCGGCCGGCCGAACCGCTCGTACAGCCCGTCCGCGACCACGCGCGCCGCGCCCTGCCCGTTCTCCTCGGCGGGCTGGCCGACGAGCAGCAGCGTGCCGTTCCAGGTGTCCCTCCCGGCCGCCAGTGCCGCCGCGGCCCCGGCCAGCCAGGTGACGTGCAGGTCGTGCCCGCAGGCGTGCATCACACCGTCCGCCGTCGAGGCGTACGGCAGCCCGGTCTCCTCCGTGACCGGCAGCGCGTCCATGTCGGCCCGCAGCAGCACGGTCGGGCCGTCGCCGTTGCGCAGCCGGCCCACGACGCCGGTGCCGCCGACCCCCTCCGTCGTCTCGTACCCGGCCTTCGCCAGCCGCGCGGCCAGTGTCCCGGCGGTGCGGTGCTCGCGCAGGGACAGCTCGGGGTGGCGGTGCAGGTCGCGGTAGAGGTCCTCCAGGTCCGTCACCGGGAGGCCGGAGGTCAGGTCCAGGGCGGTGCGGGCGGCGGGAGACGTCACGGGGCCAGCGTATGCGGGCCGGCCGCACGTGAGCTCCCCAAGGGGATCATTTCCGGCCCCGCGGGGACGCCGCCGGTGAACGGCTGCCGTCACTCGCCGTCGTCCAGGCTGTGCACGTGCCTGCGGGGCCGATCCCGCCACCCGGCACGGCTGTGGGACACAGCCCGCCGCCGTGCCCGCACCACGCTCGACCTCCCCCGGGGGCCCGGTGCTGACGGCCGCCCTCGGACCCGGTGGGCGCCCTGCGGCGGCGACCCGCCGGCCCCTCGGCACCCCGCCGACCCCACCCGGGCGACGGCGTCGAGTCCCTGGCCCTTTTCGTCCGACGGCACGACCCCGTACGCGGGCAGCCCGCACGTCCCGCTCCAGCGGTACGCCGTCGATCCCGGGCGGGCGGTCGAGCGGGCCGGCGGCCGCGCGGGCACCGGTCCGGCGCCGGAGCCAGTGGCGGACGTACGTGCCGGACGCGCCCTGCCCGGCGGGTCCGCGAGATCAGCCGGAGTCTCCCCGGGGCGCTCCGTCGTCATCTTCGTTCAGCGGCGGGAGCGGCATGCTGGGTCCGGACGCCCGGCGCGGTGTCCGACGCCCGTGCCGGGCCCGCGTTCGCCGCGAGGAGCAGGGTCGCCGTGGCGATCACAGCGGCGGCTATGGCCCTGCGTGCGGTGGTGTTTCCGTAAGGTGCGGATGTACGTCCGGGCACGGCGACCTCGCAACACGACAGCGACGCATTAAGCAGACTTAATCCGCCGTTTAACCTAGGGGCTGCACGGGCCCAACGGCAAGGGCCTCCAGGCGAGTTGGGAGTACGCGGTGATGCGGGAACGGGACGACCCGGCGGTCATCGGGCGGCGCGTACAACAGCTGCGCACCGAGCGCGGGCTGACCCAGCGGCAGCTGGCGGAACCTGCCTACACGCCCGCCTACATCTCCACCCTGGAGGCGGGCCGGGTGCGGGCCTCCGACGAGGCGCTGCGGCACATCGCCGGCCGGCTTGGCGTGGCCTTCGAGGAGCTGGCCGTCGGCCGGCCCGCCCACCTCGCCACCGGCCTGAGGCTGCGGCTCACCGAGGCCCAGCGGGTCCTCGCCGACGGCAGGGCCGAGGAGGCCGCCGTCCAGTACACGGCGCTGTGCGCGGAGGCGGAGACCCACGGGCTGGGCGCCGAGCAGGCCACCGCACTGCTGGGACTCGGCGAATGCGCGCTGGAGACGGGGGAGCTGACGCGGGCGCGGGAGTTCTTCGAACGTGCCGAGGCGCATCTCGCGGACCAGTCCCTCCCGATGCGCGTACCGGCCGTCCGCGGCCGTGCGGTCGCCCACTACCTGGCCGGTGAACTCCGGTACGCCGTCTACCTCCTGGAGTCGGCCCTCGACGAACTGAACCGGAGCGGCCTGCACGACCCCGACGCCCTGCTCCTGCTCTACGCCGGCGTCATCGGCCCGTACATGGACATGGGCGCGCACGCCCGCGCCGCCCAGGCCGCCGAGTTCGCCCTCGCGCTCGCGCCGCGGGCCGCCGACCCCGCGCTGATCGCCCGGATGCACCGCTCGGTGGCCCGCACCCTGATCGCCGAGGGCCGGGTCGCCGAGGCCGACGCCTCCCTCGCCAAGGCCGCCGAGCTCTACCGCCAGCTGCAGCTGCGCACCGAGCTGGCCAACTGCCACTGGATGCGCGGATACGTCTGTGCGCAGAACGGCGAACTGGAGCGTGCCGAAGCGGAGTTGCGTCAGGCGCACACCATGCTCGCGCAGAGCCGGGCCGCCCTCTACCGCAGCCAGGCCGCCGTCGAACTGGCCGACGTACTGCACCGCCGCGGCAAGTCCGCCGAGGCCGCCGGACTCCTCCAGGGCGTCCTCGGCGACTTCTCCTCCGAACGGGGCGCGGTGCACGCCGCCGCGGCCCACCGCCTGCTCGGCATCATCGCCGAGGACGCCCGGGACACCGAGGCCGCCGAGGAGCACTACGTCCGCGCGCTCAGCCTCCTGGAACGCGCGGGCGCCGCCGGCGACCTGGCCGACCTGTGCCGCCTCCTCGGCGACCTGCTCCGCCGCACGGGCCGGGTGGAGGCGGCACTGGACGCGTATCGCACGGGCCTGGGCCACCGCACGGCCCCGGGCACGACGACCCTGGGTCCGGCGCCGGCACAGCCGCCGCTGTGACCCCGGATGCGGGCTCGTCAGCTCACCGGGGTCTCGATGGTCACGGAGTTGTTGCTCTGGACGGGGTCGGGCGTGCTGGTGGTCACGTTCGCCGTGTTGGTCACGGTGGTGTTCCGGTTCGCCCTGACGGTGACCACGATCTGAGTGGTGCTGCTCGCGCTGTTCGCGAGACTGCCGAGCGAACACCGCACACTGTCCGTCGACCCCACCGGCGGCGCCTGGCAGCTTCCCTGGCTGGGCGTGACGCTGACGAACCGGGCGTTGGAGGGGAGGTCGTCCGTCACCACGACGTTGTCGGCGGTGTTCGGCCCGTGGTTGCTCACCGTGAGGGTGTAGGTCAGATTGCGGTTGGGCCGGACAGGCTCCGGGATCGCGCTCTTGGCGATGGCCACGTCGGCGGAGGGCCGGACGATGGCGAGACTGTGCTCGGCGCCTGCGCCGACGGCGGTGACGTTGGTCAGGAACTGGGTGCAGGGCGCGCTTTGACCCGGAGCGCAGACCCGCTGGGGTGTGCTGCGGATGGTGGCATTGCCGCCGTCACCGAGCTGACCGAAGGAGTCGTCCCCCCAGGCGCGGACCGTTCCGTCGTTCAGGAGTGCCAGGTTGTGGTCACCGTCGTGTGCGGAGAGGGACTGCACCGTGCTGAGGCCGATCACCTGGACCGGGGTGTTGCTCCTGACGGTCGTGCCGTTGCCGAGCTGACCGAAGGCGTTGTTTCCCCAGGCACGGACCGTGCCGTCGGTCAGCAGTGCCGCGCTGTGGAGGCGCCCTGCGGAGACGGACTGCACATTGGTGAGGCCGCTCACCTGGACCGGAACGCTGCTGTCGGTGAAGGTGCCGTCGCCGAGCTGGCCGTCGAAGTTGCCGCCCCAGCTGCGGGCGGTGCCGTCGGTCAGCGCCGCCAGACTGTGGAAGCCGCCTGCGGCGACGGACTGGACGTTGGTGAGGCCGGTCACCGTGACGGGGACATTGCTGTTGGTGGTCGTACCGTCGCCGAGCGCACCGCGGATGTTCTCCCCCCAGCTGCGGGCGGTGCCGTTGTTGAGGGACACCAGGCTGTGGGCGGCGCCGGCGGAGATGGACTGCACGCCGCCCACGCTGAGCAGCTGAATCGGGACGTTGCTGTCCGTATTGGTGCCGTTGCCGAGCTGGCCTTCGTCGTTGCCTCCCCAGACGAAGACGCGACCGTCGCGGTTCAGCGCGAGGCTGTGGCGGCCGCCTGCGGAGACGGCGACGATGCCGGTGAGGAACTGGCTGCAGGGAGCGGTCTGGCCGGGCGCACACACCTGCACGGGGGTGGAGCTGTCGGTGGTCGTGCCATTGCCGAGCTGACCGCGGAAATTGCTGCCCCAGGCGAGGACGGTGCCGTCGGAGCGGAGGGCCAGGCTGTGTGCTCCGCCCCCGGAGACGGCGATGACGTGGTCGAGCTGTGAGGAGCAGGAGGCAGAGCCGCAGACGCGGTTCGGGATGGGTTCGTTGTTGGTTACGGTGCCTTGGCCGAGCTGGCCGGACTGGTTGATTCCCCAGGAGACCACGGCGCCGGGTACGTCCGATCTCCCGTTGTCGGCGTGTGCTGTGCTCAGCCATGCCCCCGGGAAGAGCCCCAGCATCGCCGCCGTGCAGACGGCTGCGATGCGTGCTCCCCAGGACGAGCCACGGAGCGTTCTCATAATGACCCTCTCGTGCGGATTCTTGGCCCGTACACTCACGAGCCGCCCTATTCTCGGCGCATCATTTGGGCAAAGATCCGCATCGACACCGCGAATGGCCATTCATGGATCTGCTTGTCACTCGTTGTGCAGGTGGGCCCTGGACTGTCCGGGGGCGTCGCCAACGAGAAATCGCATGACCGACTATCTGAAAACGTGAATTCCTTTTGCAGGACGGCACATTCGGTCTGCTTTTTCTCCAGGCGGTTCCGCCTGGGCAGTCCGGGGGTCAGACCTGCGCCCGCCCCTGCCTGCGGACGTCCGCCAGGCGTAGCGCGCCGACCTGGACCGCGGCCTGGGTCACGTTGTTCGCCACGCCGCCCAGGCCGCCGTTGGTGAAGGCGAAGGCGTCCTCGCCGACCCGGACGGCGGCCAGGTCCAGCGAGAGCAGGCTCTCCTGCCCGTCCGGGGACAGGGCGGCGATGCTGATGCGCAGGCCCTGTCGGGCGTCGCCGACCTCCGGCAGCGGGGCGTCGGTGACCTGGACGTCCTCCAGGATCCCCAGTTCCGTGGTGGCGGTGAAGCGCGCGCACTGCGCCGGCATCGTCGCGAGCCACTTCAGCGCCGCGTCGACGTCGGAGGGACGCCGGGCGGCGATCTGGTAGCGCAGCTGCGCGTCGGTGTCGGCGTCGTCCAGACCGATGGCGACGCGGGCGGGACCGCCGAGGAGTTCGTCGGTGTAGAGGGCGTCCAGCAGCGGCTGGCAGTCGCCGGCCTCGGTGGTCGCCTTCAGCAGGCCGTCCCGCCAGGTGGCCGCACCGTCGGTCGGCGTCCAGGGGGCACCGAGGTCGGTCTCGGTGATGAGCGCGGCCTGTGCCTGTTCGTCGGTGAGGGTGGAGCCGTCGGCCCGCGCGGACGGTTTCGGCGCCGGGGCCGGCTTGTCGATCGTCGGGAGGGGCTGGGGCGCGGTCGCCGGGTGCTTCAGACCGAGCGCCGCGCAGCCGCCCAGGCCGAGAAGGCCGGCGACGGTGAGCCAGAGCGGGAGGCCACGGAGGCGTATCGCATCGATCATGTCAGAGGTGCCTCCTGGGCTGCGGCCGACGGGGTGCCTGCTCTCACGGCACCACCGCCCCGCCCGCCTCACCAGCGCTTGGGTCCGTCCGGGTGAGCGGCCCGCCGAAAACGCCTCGACCTGCGGCTTCACTGCCTGCTACGGTCGCCCCCATGCAGCGCGCCCAGCAGTGCCCGAAGAGCACGACGACGCCGGAGACCGTCCCGGCGCGCTGACACCTGACCAGCATCGAAGCCCCGGGGCGAACGCCCCGGGGCTTCTGGTTGTCACGGGGCGTTCGCCTCTCCCGCCTCTCCGACCGAGGAGTGACCCCCGTGAACGACCGTCTGCCCGACCACCGCCGGCTCGGCCGTGAGCTGGACCTGTTCGACACCGACCCGCTGATGGGCGCCGGCCTGCCGTACTGGCTGCCCGACGGCGCGGTCGTACGGCACACCCTGGAGGAGTACATCCGCGAAGCCGAACGCCGCGCCGGGTACCGGCACGTGTACTCGCCCGCGCTCGGCAAACGGGAGCTGTACGAGATCTCCGGGCACTGGGACCACTACAGCGACGACATGTACCCGCCGATGAAACTCGGTGCGGAGGAGGTCGTGCTCCGACCCAGCCTCTGCCCCCACCACGCCCTGATCTATCGCTCCCGTTCCCACAGCTACCGCGAACTGCCGCTCAGGATTGCCGAGTTGGGCGGCATGCACCGCGCCGAACTCTCCGGTGTCCTCGGCGGTCTGACCCGTGTCCGCGCCATCCAGCTCAACGACGCGCACATCTTCTGCACCCTGGACCAGGCGGTGGACGAGGCCCGCGCCGCGCTGGAGCTGATCGCCCGTGCCTACGCCGACCTCGGCATCGAGGCCGTACGGCACCGGCTGTCGCTGCCCGGGGAGGGCGGGAAGTACGTCGCCGATCCGGAACTGTGGCGCCGGGCCACCGAGCTGCTGCGGGAGGTCCTGGACGCGTCCGGCGTGGTGTACGAGGAGGCGGAGGGCGAGGCCGCCTTCTACGGTCCGAAGATCGACGTACAGATCGCCGATCCGGCCGGGCGTGAGTCCACCCTGTCCACCGTGCAGATCGACTTCCACCAGCCGGCCCGCTTCGACCTGCACTACATCGGCGCCGACGGTGCGAAGCACCGCCCGGTGATGGTGCACCGCAGCATCATCGGCAGCGTCGAGCGGGCCGTCGCCCACCTCGTCGAGGCGCACGCCGGCGCCTTCCCGGCCTGGCTGGCCCCCGTCCAGCTGATGGTCCTGCCGGTCGCCGAGGAGCAGGAGGAGCAGGCGGCGGCGGTCGTGCGGCAGGCCCTGCAGCTGGGGCTGCGGGCGGAGCTCGCCGGTCCGGCCGAGGGCACCCTGGGCGCCCGGATCCGGGCGGCCCGCCTGGTGCCGTACCAGGCCGTGATCGGCGCCCGTGAGGCCGGGGCGGGGCTGGCCGCGGTACGCCTGCGGGACGGCCGCCGCCCCGGGGCGCTGCCGGTGCCGGACCTGCTGGCCGCGATCAGCGCCCGGGTGGCCGCACGCGGCACCGCGCTGTGGGACTGATCGCGGTCGGACCCGGCGTCATGGGGCCGATCACCGGGTGCTGATCTAGGGTTTGAGCGTCGGCACGACGAAGGAGCCCGCTGTGACCGGTCAGCCCATCCCCGTGATCATCGACTGCGACACCGGCGTCGACGACGCCCTGGCCCTGCTGCTCGCCGTACGCCACCCCGGCCTGGACCTGCGGGCCGTGACCTGCGTGGCCGGGAACACGGACGTCGACGGTGTGGTCCGCAACACCCTGACCGTGCTGGAGCAGGCGGGCGCCCCGGACATCCCGGTGGGCCGGGGCGCCGAACGCCCGCTGATCGAACCCGCCCGCTCGGCCCGGCATGTGCACGGCTCGGACGGCATGGGCGACCTCGGCCTGCCCGCGCCGACCCGCACCCCCGTCGACCTCGACGCGGTCGCCCTGCTGCGCCGTGAGATCCTCGCCTCCCCCCGCCCGGTCACCCTCATCCCCACCGCACCGCTCACCAACATCGCCCTGCTGCTGCGCACCCACCCCGAGGTGACCCGCAACATCGAGCGGATCGTCTTCATGGGCGGCGCGGTCGCCGTCGGGAACGCCACGCCGGTCGCCGAGTTCAACGTCTGGCACGACCCGGAGGCGGCGGCGATCCTGCTCACCGCCGGGGTGCCGATCACCATGTACGGCCTGGACGTCTTCATGCAGGTCGTCGTCGACGCCCCGGACGTCCACCGGCTGCGCACGAGCAGCGACCCCGGCACCCGGCTGGCCGGCGAACTCCTCGCGCACCGGCCGACCACACAGGGAGAGGCCCCGGAGGCGGAGGAGGCGGGCGGCCTCGGCGACGCGGGCGCGGTGTGCGCGGTCGCCGACCCGGCCGGCATCACCACCCGGCTCCTGCCCGTCGAGGTCTGCCTGGCCCCGGGCCCGACCCGGGGCCAGACGATCGTCGACCGCCGCCCCCGCCCCGGCGAGTCCGAGATCCACGAGGGCAAGCGCGAACACGCCCTGGTGGACGTGGCTTTGCAGGTCGACGTGGACCGGTACGTGAAGCTGTACCTGGAGACCGTGGAGCGCCAGGGGGTGGCGTTCGGATCATCCCGGCGTCCGAACGACACCCCCTAATCGGCGGCGGGCTTCGCCGTCCAGCGTTCCTCCACCCGCGCGACGCGCCAGTACGACAGTGCCGCCGCCCACACCACCACGAACAGGCCGACGATGAGATAGCCGACGTTGTCCAGGTCGAGTCCGGCGATCCAGCCCGTGACGCCGTCGTGCAGACCGAACTTCTCGTGCAGGACCCCGACCAGCTCGATCGTGCCGATGACGAAGGCGACCGCGATGGACAGGCCGGTGATGGCGAGGTTGTAGAAGACCTTGCGGACGGGGTTGGAGAACGCCCACTGGTAGGCGAAGTTCATGAAGGTGCCGTCGAGGGTGTCGAACAGGCTCATGCCGGCGGCGAAGAGCAGCGGCAGGCAGAGGACCGCGTACCAGGGCAGGCCGGCGGCGGCGCCCGAACCGGCCATCACCATCAGCGTGACTTCGGTGGCCGTGTCGAAGCCGAGCCCGAAGAGGAAACCGAGCGGGAACATCTGGCCGGGCCGGCTGATCGATTTGGTGAGGCGGCCGAGGATCCGGTTCATGAAACCGCGCGAGTCCAGGTGCTGTTCGAGCTCCCGCTCGTCGTACGCCCCGCCGCGCATCGCGCGGAAGACCCTGAGGATGCCCACCAGAGCGACCAGGTTCAGGGCCGCGATGAGGTAGAGGAACGTGCCGGAGATCGTCGTTCCCAGGAACCCGAGCACCTGGTGGGTCCGCGAGTGCTCGTCCATCACCTTGCCGGCGAGCTGCGTACCGCCGGCGATCAGCACCGCCAGCACGACCACCACGCTGGAGTGCCCCAGCGCGAACCAGAACCCCACCGACACCGGCCGCTTCCCGTCGGCCATCAGCTTGCGTGTGGTGTTGTCGATCGCGGCGATGTGGTCGGCGTCGAACGCGTGCCGCATGCCCAGGGTGTAGGCGGTGATGCCAAGGCCGATCCCGAAGACGTCGGTGCCGACCCTGTAGTGCTCGGGCACGACCAGCAGGAAGAGGATCCCGAAGGCGACGACGTGCAGGGCGACGATCACCGCCAGCAGTCCCGCCGTCTTCAGGGTGTCCTCGCGCCGCCAGCGGAAGGGAGCAGCATCGGCCATCGGGTTCACGCTCCAGCACCTCGTGGATCACTTCGTGAGCTGCCGTGGCCGGTCTCCTGGCTTACGGGGTGGTGCGCTCTTCGGTCCCTGCCTTCCCAGCCGTACGACCGACCAGTGGCCCGGCTGCTGCCGGACGGGACCGGAACTCCCCGGTCACAGTGGCGAGGGCCGCGTCGACTTCTCATCGACTTCCCGAGCACCACGGCCCGCCCACCGTACGGGCGGGAGCGGTGCACTGCATAGCTGCGCACCCGTGCAGGTATTCAAGATCACAGAGCCACCTGCGAGGATGACGCCATGCATCTCGTGCCTGCCGACCGAGCCGACCGGCGCACCATCGACGGTCACCGGGTGTGCGAGGCGATCGCCGCCATCGGTGACGCGGACCGGGTGCGCACCTGGGCCGGCCGCTTCTCGCTGCTGGCCGACGCCAACCGGCTCGCCCTGCTCCTCGCCCTGCACCGCACCGGCCCGCTCGCCGTCTCCGACCTGGCCGTGGCCACCGGAATGAACGATCCCGCCGTCTCCCAGGCCCTGCGGCTGCTGCGGGCGGCGGGCGTCGTGGCCGGGGAGAAACAGGGACGGGTGGTGCGCTACCGCGTGGTGGACGCCGAGCTGCGCGCGGTGCTGGACCTCTGCTGAGGTGCTCTCCTCGGCCCCCCATGCGAAGGTTCCCTTTCCGGGTCATGTGGACAGATTTGTACTGTCGTCCACCTCCCCCTGAAGGGATCCCGTATGGCCCCTGTGGCAGACCGCTCCCCGGACCTCTCCTCCAAGAACCCCGACTGGTGGCGTCAGGCCGTCATCTACCAGGTCTACCCCCGCAGTTTCGCCGACGCGGACGGCGACGGCCTCGGCGACCTGCGCGGCATCACCCAGCGCCTGAGCCACGTCGCCGGCCTCGGTGCCGACGCCCTGTGGCTGAGCCCCTTCTACCCGTCGGAGCTGGCCGACGGAGGCTACGACGTCGCCGACCACCGGGACGTCGATCCCCGCCTCGGCACCCTGGACGACTTCGACGCCCTGGTGGGCGAGGCCCACCGGCTCGGCCTGAAGGTCGTCGTCGACATCGTCCCGAACCACACCTCGCATCTGCACCCCTGGTTCCAGGAGGCCCTGCGCTCCGCCCCCGGCTCCCCGGCCCGCGGCCGCTATGTCTTCCGCCCCGGCCGGGGCGTGCACGGCGAACTGCCGCCCAGCGACTGGCAGTCCGTGTTCGGCGGCAGCGCATGGAAGCGCGTCCCGGACGGCGAGTGGTACCTCCACCTCTTCGCTCCCGAACAGCCCGACCTCAACTGGGACAACGAGGAGGTCCGCGCCGACTTCCGCACCACCCTGCGGTTCTGGTCCGACCGGGGCGTCGACGGTTTCCGCATCGACGTCGCCCACGGGCTGGCCAAGGACCTCACCGAGCCGCTGCGGGACATCGGGGACCTCGGTGCCACCGGCGAGGCGGCCCTGCCGCACGTCCCGCCGGGCAGCCACCCGTACTGGGACCGCGACGAGGTTCACGAGATCTACCGCGACTGGCGCAAGATCCTCGACGCCTACAGCCCGCCGCGCACCGCCGTCGCCGAGGCCTGGGTCCCGGGCGCCCGCCGTGCCCTGTACGCCCGCCCCGATGAACTCGACCAGGCCTTCAACTTCGAGTACCTGGAGACCGGCTGGGACGCGGAGGAGCTGCGGCAGGTCATCACCGACTCCCTCGCCACCGCCCGGGCCGCCGGCGCCTCCGCCACCTGGGTGCTGTCCAATCACGATGTCGTACGGCACGCCTCCCGCCTGATGCTGCCGCCCGGCACCGACCCGGCGGCCTGGCTGCTGTCCGGCGGCACGGCGCCCGCGATCGACACCGGGGCGGGCCTGCGCCGGGCCCGCGCCGCGACCCTCCTCATGCTCGCGCTGCCCGGATCCTCGTACCTCTACCAGGGCGAGGAACTCGGTCTGCCGGAGGTCGCCGACCTGCCCGCCGCGGTCCTCCAGGACCCGATCTGGGAGCAGACCGGCCATGTCCGCAAGGGCCGCGACGGCTGCCGGGTGCCGCTGCCGTGGACGCGGAGCGGACCGTCGTACGGCTTCGGGCGCGGCGCGGCCTGGCTGCCGCAGCCGGCGTCCTTCGCGTCGTACGCCGTCGAGGCGCAGACGGGGGCCGAGGGCTCGACCCTGGAGCTGTACCGCACCGCCCTGCGGCTGCGCCGCAAGCTGCTGGAGGGCGAGACGCTGACCTGGACACCGGACGCGCCCGCCGGCGTACTGGACTTCACCCGCTCGGACACCTGGCGCTGCGTCACGAACCTCACCGCCGACCCGGTGCGGCTGCCGCCCGGGGAGGTGCTGCTGGCCAGTACGCCGCTCGACGGGAACGCGAACCTCCCGCCGGACACGACGGTCTGGCTGGCCTAACCGACGGTCGGGCTCGGGCTCGGTCCCGAGCCCGTGATGCCGTTGATGTCGACGGGTGTGGAGGTGGGGCTCGGGGGCGGGGTGAGGACCACCTCCGGCTGGCCGGCGGCCGGGGGCGGCGGGGTCAGGTCGGAGTCGGGCAGCTTGGGCGGGGTCGTCTGCTGGAACAGGGTCTGGTCGAAGTCGACCAGGCCCGTCTTCTCCATCACCGTCATGTGGTCCAGAACCGTGTTGTTGGCCTGGTCGGCGAGGGCGCGCACCAGCGCGTTCTTGGTGGTCGACCGGATCTTGGAGATGGTGTTGAAGATCGAACCGTGCGTCATCCGCAGGATGTTGGCGAAGTCGCTGTCGAACTTCTTGCCGCTGTCCGCCTTCAGCTGGCTGACGAAGCCCTGCTGCTGGGGACTGGGCAGGTTGGGCAGCGTGATGTTCAGCATCGGCGCGATCTTGCGGCAGGTGATGTCCAGCGCCGCGTGCCCGTCGACCAGGTGCTTGCTGGCCGTGATGACCGCCGGAGTGGTGCCCTTCTGCAGCCCGATCTGGCCCACCGGGTACTCCCACAGACCGGCCGCCCGCACCTTCACCACGAAGTCCCGGTCCTGCTCGGTGAGCGGTCCCCACTGGGTGTTGGCGATGATGCGGTCCTGGGCGGTGGTGACCTTGTTCAGGCCGAGCATGCTCGGATAGGCCAGGGCCACGAGGGTCATGGCCATCGCACCGCCCACGAAGAGGGTTCCCGTCGCGTTCCGCGAAAAGCGCACCGTGCCTCCTGCCCGGTCGTGGATCCGCCCACGGTGACGGCGTGGGGCGGTTCGGACGCACAGCAGTACGTACGGGGAAGCGATTCGTCTCGGTGGTTCGGGTAAAAACTCCCGGACGGCCAGGTCCGGTTGCCGATTGCCATGTGTTGGTGTGCATGACACATGGTTGGTCAAACGTTGACCGGTCTCCGGGAGAAAGCAGCCGAAACACGGTCCTAGATTCGCCGCATGTCCCCGCAGCCCCCGCCCCGCACGCCCGCCGCCCGCACGCCCCTCCCCGTCCTCCCCTACCGCAAGCCCACCAGGGGCCGCGACTACTGGGTCCTGGACGACGCCCTGCCCGAGATCGACGCCGTACGGGAGCGGTGCCTGGCCAAGGACGACTGGGTCAAGGGCTACCCGTACACCTCGGAGACCTGGCCCGGCCTGCGCGCCATGCCCGGGCTGGAGCCGCCCGAACTCGCCCATGTCGAGCGTCTGGTGAAGAAGGCCACCGGGGCGAAGGAACTCTGGGTGCAGCAGGCGCCCGGCGGCGGCACGCTGAACCACAACTGCGTCCAGGTGGTCGGCGAGGGCGAGAGCGAGCCCCGCCCGCACACCGACTCCCGCGCCCTGTGCCGGTACGCGGCCGTGCTGTATCTGAATCCCGGCGTCCCCAAGGACTGCGGCACCGCCTTCTACCGCCAGTCACTGCCCGGCGGCCGGCTCGGCGGCAACATCGTCCAGGCCCCGCACAACAACCTCGTCGAGGCCCTGGGAACCCGTTTCGTGCCCGGCGACCACTTCGAGGAAGACGTCCGCGTCCCGCACAAGTACAACCGCCTGCTCCTCTACAACGCCAACCTGGTGCACAGCGCGACCCGTTACCACGGCACGACGCTGGAGGAGAAACGGATGACGGCGGTGTTCTTCTGGATGGCATGAGGCGTCTGCCCTGACGGGCTTCCCCCATCGGGGGGTCCTTGGCACACCTGTACGGTGAACAGTGGCGTCCATGTGGCTCATTCATTCGAGTCGAATCCCTCGAACGAGGTAGCCGGCGTCAACTCTGCTTGACGTGATCAAGAACCTCAGATGGGCCGCCCTCGCGGTCGCACTCCTTGTCGTGCCCTTCATGGCACCCACTCCGGCCCAGGCGCAGAGCCGTTCCGCCGTGACGTACATCGTCCCGGTCGCGGCGGCGGTTCACGCACTCCCCGTCGCCGCAGAGGTGCGGACCGGGTATCAGCGCACCAGCTTCAAGCACTGGAACGCGGGCAAGAACCCGACCGACGGCTGCAACACGCGAGCCGAGGTGCTTCTCGCGGAGGCGGTCGACCCGCCCCTGGTCCTTCCGGGGTGCAAGCTGTCCGGAGGGCGCTGGTGGTCGTACTACGACGCCAAGTGGATCACCTCGGCCGCCGCCCTGGACGTCGACCACATGGTGCCGCTGGCCGAAGCCTGGGACTCCGGGGCGTCGCAGTGGACGGCGGAGCGGCGCGAGGCCTATGCGAACGACCTGGACGTCCCGACCTCACTCGTCGCCGTGTCGGCGGCCTCGAACCGCAGCAAGGCCGACCAGGACCCGGCCGAGTGGCTGCCGCCGGCAGTCGACGTCGTGTGCCGGTACGTCTCCGAATGGGTCGGCACCAAACTCCGCTGGGGACTCACCGCGGACGCCGTCGAACTCGAAGCGCTCAACCAGCTCGCGGAGGCGTGCCCCGATACGACCGTGACCTACCAGCCCGCTCCCTGAACCCCGACGGGCCCCGGAACGATCCGGGGCCCCTCGCCCGTGCGAACCCGGAGCGCACCGTGGGGCTCCTCGGCGGGCAGCAGCACCTCCGCCGTTGCACCGCTTCCCGTCACAGCGCCAGCAGCAGGGCCACCAGCGCCGTGCAGCCCGCGCACACCGCCAGCGTGACGCCCACGCAGCGCCGGCGCAGTTCCTGGTAGCGGTGCTCGTACTCGGTGCGCAGGGACGCGCAGCGGGCTGCGATCCGTTCCAGGTCGGTCCGGGCCCGGCGCAGGCTGTCGGCGACGTACCGCCGCTCGATCTCCTCGCGCTGCCCGCTCGTCAGCCACTCCAGGGGCCCGGTGAACTCCCGGGCGCGCTGCTCCGCCTCGGCGATCCGGGCCTGCCAGAGCAGGTAGCCCTCCACCTCGTTGGCCAGGGCGCCGTCGGAGCTCTGCCGGGGCGGACCGGTCATCCCTGGCCCCGGTCGGGCCGTGCCGGGATCGCGGCCGCCTCGTGCTCGCTCATCGCGATGTCGGGGTGGTGCAGGTCGAACGCCGGGGACTCGCTGCGGATCCGCGGCAGGGTGACGAAGTTGTGCCGCGGCGGCGGGCAGGAGGTCGCCCACTCCAGCGAACGCCCGAAGCCCCACGGGTCGTCCACGCCGACCGGCTCCCCGTACCGGGCCGTCTTCCAGACGTTGTAGAGGAACGGCAGCATCGACAGGCCGAGCAGGAACGAGCTGATCGTCGAGACCGTGTTCAGGGCGGTGAAGCCGTCGGCCGCCAGGTAGTCGGCGTAGCGGCGCGGCATGCCGTTCGCGCCCAGCCAGTGCTGGACGAGGAAGGTGCCGTGGAAGCCGATGAACAGCGTCCAGAAGCACATCTTGCCGAGCCGCTCGTCGAGCATCTTGCCGGTGAACTTGGGCCACCAGAAGTGGAATCCGGCGAACATGGCGAACACGACCGTGCCGAAGACCACGTAGTGGAAGTGCGCCACCACGAAGTACGAGTCGGAGACGTGGAAGTCCATTGGCGGCGAGGCCAGGATGACACCGGTCAGGCCGCCGAAGAGGAACGTCACCAGGAAGCCCGCGGCCCAGAGCATCGGTGTCTCGAAGGACAGGGACCCCTGCCACATGGTGCCGATCCAGTTGAAGAACTTCACCCCGGTCGGCACGGCGATCAGGAAGGTCATGAAGGCGAAGAAGGGGAGGAGGACGCCCCCCGTGACGTACATGTGGTGGGCCCACACGGTCACGGACAGACCGGCGATCGCGATGGTCGCGGCGACCAGTCCCATGTAACCGAAGATCGGCTTTCGGGCGAAGACCGGGATGATCTCGGTGACGATGCCGAAGAACGGCAGCGCGATGATGTACACCTCGGGATGGCCGAAGAACCAGAACAGGTGCTGCCACAGCAGCACACCGCCGTTGGCCGCGTCGAAGACATGGGCGCCGAACTGGCGGTCCGCCTCCAGGGCGAACAGCGCGGCGGCCAGGACCGGGAAGGCGAGCAGGACCAGGACACCGGTCAGCAGCACGTTCCACACGAAGATCGGCATCCGGAACATGGTCAGGCCCGGGGCGCGCATGCAGATGATCGTGGTGATGAAGTTGACCGAGCCGAGGATGGTGCCGAAGCCGGAGAAGGCCAGACCCATGATCCACATGTCGCCGCCGACGCCCGGTGAGCGGATCGCGTCCGTCAGCGGGGAGTAGGCGAACCAGCCGAAGTCGGCCGCGCCGTCCGGGGTGAGGAAGCCGCCCACCGCGATGACCGAGCCGAACAGGTACAGCCAGTAGGCGAACATGTTCAGCCGCGGGAACGCCACGTCGGGCGCGCCGATCTGCAGCGGCATGATCCAGTTCGTGAAGCCGGCGAACAGCGGGGTGGCGAACATCAGCAGCATCACAGTGCCGTGCATCGTGAACAGCTGGTTGAACTGCTCGTTCGAGATGATCTGCAGGCCCGGACGGGCCAGTTCGGCCCGCATGATCAGCGCCATCACGCCGCCGATCAGGAAGAACGCGAACGACGTCGCCAGATAGAGCGTGCCGATCGTCTTGTGGTCGGTGGTCGTCAGCCACTTCACCACGACACTGCCGGGCCGCCTGCCCCTGACCGGCACCTCGCTCTCGTACGCCTCCTCGGCGGCGCCATGGGGTTCGTTGAGGATGCTCACTGGTCGTCTGTCTCCTGATGCTCGCGGGCCGCGCACGCCATGACATCGGCTACTCGCCATCCTTGCTGCGCGGTGCCGCGCTCGACGCCCTGAGCGGCCGACGCGCGGCCGATCGCGTGACGGATGCACACGGACGGCGCAATCCGGCCACCCCCGGCCGGCCGTTGTCGCCGCGTTCGAGATGCGTCCCGGGTGATCCGGTTGAAGACTCGGGGATTATGACCTGTCCAGGATGCGCAGGGTCGAGGATCCTTACTCGCCGCATGTTGCGCAGGCACTGATCAAGACTTCCCGAGTGGTGAACACGGATGAGCAGCATCGCCGTCGTGGGGGCCGGGCCGGGGCTCGGAGCCGCTGTCGCGCGGCGGTTCGGGCGGGAGGGGTTCGATGTCGCCCTCTTCGCCCGGAACCGGGAACGGCTCGACGCGCTGGTGCGGGAGCTCGGCGGGAGCGGGATCGGCGCCCGGGGGTTCGTCGCCGACGTGCGCAGGCCGGAGGAGCTGGCCGGAGCACTGGAGCGGGCGGCGGGCGAGGTGGGGACCGTCGAGGTGCTGCAGTACAGCCCGGTGCCGCACCGGGACTTCATGCGGCCCGTGCTGGAGACCGGGCCGCGCGATCTCGTCGGGCCGGTCGAGTTCTCCGTGTACGGGCCCGTCGCGGCCGTGCAGCAGGTGCTGCCGGGGATGCGCCGGCTGGGGCGCGGGACGATCCTCTTCGTCAACGGCGGGACCGCCGTCGTACCGCACACCGAGCGGGCCGGGACGTCGATCGCGTTCGCCGCGGAGACCGCCTACGGCCATCTGCTGCACGAACGGCTGGCGGGGGAGGGGATACACGTCGCGCAGCTGGTGATTCCGGGGGCGATCACTCCGGGGCATGCGCGCAAGGACCCGGCGGTGCTCGCGGAGACGCTGTGGGGCATGCACCGGGACCGGCACGGGTTCCGGCACTTCGCCGACGATCTGGACGGCTGACGGCGTTCGGTCAACCTGCGAGGTGAGGGTTTGTAGGCCAATATGGTGATGTTGGCCGTATTGCTCTCTGCAAGGGGGCCTCCATGGCTGTCGAAATCCCTGCGCTCATCAAGCCGTCCCGGCTCAGAGGCCGGGGAGGGCTGCTGGGCGAGTGTCTCGCCGAGTTCCTCGGGACCTTCGTGCTCATCTCCTTCGGCTGCGGTGTGGTCGCGACGGCGGTCGCCGCACTGCCCGGCTCGGGCCGTGCCGCCACCCCCACGACGATCTTCCTCGCGGCCGGCGACTGGCTGCTGATCACCTGGGGCTGGGCCTTCGCCGTCGTCTTCGGCGTCTACGTCGGCGGCGGCGTGAGCGGTGCCCATCTGAACCCGGCGGTGACGCTGGCCATGGCCGTGCGCCGCGGCTTCTCCTGGGCCAAGGTCCTGCCGTACTGGTTCTCGCAGGTCGTCGGCGCGCTCACCGGTGCGGCGCTCGTCTACCTCGTGTACCACCAAGCGATCCACGCCTTCGACGCCGCCGCGACGGGCCCGAAGGTGAACGGGCACACCAACGCCACCTTCTCCATCTTCGCCACCTTCCCGGCGCCGTACTTCCACGGCGGCTACTGGGGTCCGCTGGTCGACCAGATCGTCGGCACGGCCTTCCTGCTCATGCTGATCGCCGCCGTCATCGACCTGCGCAACCAGGCGGTGAAGGCCAACCTGGGGCCGCTGGTCGTGGGCTTCGTCGTGGCCGCCATCGGCATGTCCTACGGCGCCAACGCGGGCTACGCGATCAATCCGGCCCGTGACTTCGGGCCGCGCCTGTTCACCTATGCGGCGGGGTGGAACGGCCTGGCTTTCCCGGGCAGTGTGCCGGGGTCGTTCAGCGCCTACTGGTGGATCCCGATCGTCGGCCCGCTGATCGGCGGTGTCGTCGGCATCCTGGTGTACGACCTCTTCATCGGCGACGTCCTGCTCGTCCGGGCGGAGCTGGCCGAGCTGCCCGAGCCGGGGCGCACCCGCCCGGTGGTTGAGACCGACGAGGAGTGAGCGGGGCTCAGCCGCAGCCGCCGCCGTCCGCCTCGGTGGCCGCCCGGCGGGCCGTCGCCGCGATGTCCTCCAGCGCCGCCAGATGGCGGGCAAGCGCCCTGCGGCCGGTGAGCGTGAGCCCGGCCCAGGTGCGCGGGCGCTTGCCGAGGTACCCCTTGCGGATGCTGACGTAGCCCGTCTTCTCCAGCGCGGAGAGGGTCTTGCTCAGCGTGGAGTCGGAGACCTGGCAGTAGTCCCGCAGGACGGCGAACTCCGCCTCGCCGCACGCCGAGAGGTAGGCGGCGAGGGCCAGCCGGGTCGGGTGGTGCAGTTCGCGGTCCAGCGCGGGGGGCGCGCCGCCGGTGGGGCCGGTCATGCGGTGCGGCCCTGCCGGATCCCGCGCAGGACGTAGTCCGTGCCGGAAGCCAGGCCGATGCCGACGAGCCACCCCGTGGTGCCGTACGGGATCGCGGCCAGCAGGCCGACGGTCACGGGAATGAACGGCACCACCCAGGCCTGCCAGGCCGGACGGCCGGGCCGGCGGTCCCGGTTGAACCAGCGGGTCACTCCGCCGTGGTGCGCGCCGAGCCACAGCAGCACGAGGAAGGCGCCCAGGCACACCACGGCGGCGGCCACCAGCCAGTCCCCCCATCGCGGCCACTGCTCGGCCAGGCCCAGTGCGGTGAAGCCGGCCGCACACGTCAGACCCTGGCCCATCGCGTAACCGAGAGGCCGGCCGCGCTCGCCCGCCTCGCGGGCCGCCGTCCGTGCGGCGCAGGCGGCGGCAAGCGCGGCCCGCGCCTGCCGGGCGTCCATGGGGTCCCCCGTGCTGTCCATGTGTGTCCCTTCGACGGTGGGGCGGGCAGAGGCGGTGGTCGGCCGCCTCTCCTTCGTACCCGTAAGCATGGACAGTACTTTCCATAAATGCAAGTACTTTCGGAGCCCGTCGAACCCGACCGCGTCGGGCACGGGATGTCGGGTGCGGCAGGGTGGTCCCTTCCTAACGTTGGTGATCGAAAGGGAAGGGGACCGGGATGCTGGAGCGGCTCAACCAGGCCATGGAGCACATCGAGTCGCATCTCGACCGGCCGATCGACGTGGCCGAGCTCGCGCGGATGACAGCGATGTCGGAGTACCACTTCCGTCGGCTGTTCTCCGCGCTGGCCGGCGTCCCGCTGTCGGAGTACATCCGCCGCAGACGGCTGACCGTGGCGGGCGCCGAGGTGCTCGCCGGTGAACGGACGCTGCTGGACGTCGCCGTGCGCTACGGCTACGGCTCGGGAGAAGCCTTCGCCCGTGCGTTCCGGGCCGTCCACGGTGTGGGTCCGGGCGAGGCCCGGCGGACCGGTGCGGCTCTGCACTCCCAGCCCCGGATGTCCTTCCGGCTCATCATTGAAGGGAGCAGCAGTATGCGATACAGGATCGTGGACAAGGACGAGTTCCGTGTGGTCGGCAAGAAGGCCCGTGTCCCGCTCGTCCACGAGGGGGTCAACCCGGCGATAGCCGAGTTCGTCCGCGGCATCGGCCCCGAGACGCTGGCGCGTATCACGGCGCTGTCCGACCAGGAGCCGGCGGGGATCGTCGGCGTGAGCGACCAGCTCGATCCGAGCCGGGCGGAGGGGACCGAACTCGACTACTACCAGGGTGTGGTGACGAGCGCCGAAGCGCCCGAGGACATGGACGTCCTTGCCGTCCCGGCCGGGACGTGGGCCGTCTTCGAGAACTCCGGCCCGTTCCCGCAGGCGCTCCAGCACCTGTGGCGGGACGTGTTCATGCAGTGGTTCCCCTCGAACCCCTACCAGAGCAGGCCGGGACCCGAGATCCTCCAGGTGAGCGTGGCACAGGACGGGACACAGGCGGACGCGAAGCTGTGGATTCCCGTGGAACGGGCCGCCGCCTGAGCGAACCCCGCATCACAGGGGATGGTTGGGCCAGTCCAGCAGGCGGGCGCCGATGACGGCTGTCTGGAGCATGTAGCGGTGGGCGGGGTCGGTCGGGTCGGCGGTGGTGAGTTTGTGGATGCGCTCCAGGCGGTAGGTGAGCGCGCGGACGCTGAGGGACAGGCGGCGGGCGGCCTCGGCGGCCACGCAGCCGGCGTCGAAGTAGGCGCTCAGCGTGTCCAGGAGGGGGACGGCGCCGCCGCGGGCCGAGGCCAGTGGGCCGAGCGTGTGCTCCACCAGGTCGACCAGGGCCTGCCGGTCCCGCGCCAGCACCGGGTAGACGAGCAGGTCGGCGGCGCGCAGCACCGGCCCGGCAAGGTCCAGACGGGCCGCCATCTCCAGCGCGGCGAGGGCCTCCTCGTACGACTGCACGACCCCGCCGGCGCCGTGCTGCGGACGGCCGATGGCGATCCGCGGTGCTGCGCCGGCGGTGCCCGTCGCCGCGTACACCTGCTTGGCGAAGTGGACGAGGATCTCGTCCTCCTCGCCGGGCGCGACACACAGCAGCCGGCCGTTCTTGGTGGTGAGCAGGATGCTGCGGGAGTCGAAGCGGGCGAGTACGGCGGCCTCGACGCGGCGGGCGGCCGGGCCGCCCTCGACGTACGCGGACGGGCCCTCGGCGACGGCCACCGCGTGCGCCTGGGACAGGCGCAGGCCGAACCGCTCGGCGCGCTCGGCCAGGCGGCCCAGGTCGCTGCGGCCGTAGAGCAGGTCGTCGATGAACTCCCGGCGCGCCGCCTCCTCGCGGCGTACGGCGAGCCGCTGGGCGCGTTCGTAGCCCTCGGCGAACGCGTCTATCGCCTGCTCCACGGCGGCCAGGGTGGCCTGGCCGCTCTCGGCCCGACCGGGTACGGCCGGCCAGGCGGCGCGGGTGGCGGCCAGGTGGGCGACGACCAGCGCGCGCAGTCCGTGCCCGGCGTCGGCGGCCTGCTCCCCCAAAGTCCGCCGGGTCTTCAGCTCCTCCCTGGTCAGCCGCCGGCCGGTGACCGCGACCTCGGCCAGCGTCCGGGCGAAACCGTCCAGATAGCGCTCCGGTATGCCGCTTGTGTCGTGCTGCTCCCCCACGCCTGCCCCGCCCCGTGTTCCCCCGTGTTCCTGACGCGCCGGTGACGATTTCTTAGCGCCTGTCCGGCATGCAGACACTAGTGAACACTGCCGGAAACCGGCAATGCGCGGACGTATGCCCTGCCGCACCATCTCCTGCGGGGAGCACTACGGAGGGCCGCGGTGCCGGGCACCTGGCGCATGGCGTGCCGGCTGACCGGCCCCGCAGCACCGGGGGGCTCCGTATCCCGTCGTCTGACGCAAGGACGTGTGGTCATGGAAGCGCTCGGCGTGCTCGCCGTCGTATGTCTCTTCACCGTGCTGCTCGCGGTGCTCGCGTTCTCCCGGCTGTACCGCAAGGTGGACCAGAGCCAGGCCCTGATCGTGTCGAAGACGCGGCAGGTCGACGTGTCGTTCACCGGGCAGGTCGTGCTGCCGATCGTGCACAAGGCCGAGGTCATGGACATCTCGGTGAAGACGATCGAGATCAGCCGCTCCGGCCGGGACGGGCTGATCTGCCGGGACAACATCCGCGCCGACATCCGCATCCTGTTCTTCGTGAAGGTCAACAAGACCGTCCCGGACGTCATCAAGGTCGCCCAGACCGTCGGCACCGAGCGCGCCAGCCACCAGGACACGCTGCAGGAGCTGTTCCACGCGAAGTTCTCCGAGGCGCTGAAGACCGTCGGCAAGCAGATGGACTTCACCGACCTGTACACCAAGCGCGAGGAACTGCGGTACCACATCATCGAGTTGATCGGCATCGACCTCAACGGCTACCACCTGGAGGACGCGGCGATCGACTACCTGGAGCAGACCCCGCTGTCCCAGATGGACCCGGCCAACGTCCTCGACGCCGAGGGCATCCGCAAGATCACCGAGCTGACGGCGGTCGAGCACGTCCGCACCAACGAGGCCCGCCGCAACGAGCAGAAGGAGATCACCCGCCAGGACGTCGACGCCCGCGAGGCCATCCTGGAGCTGGAGCGCCGGCAGGCGGACGCCGAGATCAAGCAGAAGCGGGAGATCGAGACCTCCCGGGCGCGCGAGGAGGCCGAGACCGCCCGTGTGGTGGAGGAGGAACGGCTGCGCGCGCAGGCCGCCTTCCTGCGGACCGAGGAGCAGCTGGGGGTCCAGCGCGAGAACCAGGCCCGCGAGATCGCCGTAGCCGCGAAGAACCGCGAGCGGGTCATCGCCGTCGAGAACGAGCGCATCGAGAAGGACCGGCTGCTCGAAGTCATCGCCCGGGAGCGGGAGACCCAGCTGACGAGGATCGCCGCCGAGAAGGAGGTCGAGGCGGAGAAGCGGGACATCGCCGAGGTCGTCCGGGAGCGGGTCGCGGTGGACCGTACGGTCGCCGAGCAGGAGGAGTCCATCAAGAAGCTGCGCGTGGTCGAGGAGGCCGAGAGGGAGCGGCAGGTCCTCGTCATCGCCGCCGAGGCGGAGGCGCAGGAGAAGCTGGTCAAGGACATCAAGGCCGCCGAGGCGGCGGAACAGGCCGCCACCCACCGGGCCGCCGAGGAACTCACCCTCGCCGAGGCCCGGTTGAAGACCGCCGACCTCGACGCCCGGGCCAAGCTGCGGCTCGCCGAGGGCGTCCAGGCCGAGGCCGCCGCCGAGGGGCTGGCCGCCGTACAGGTCCGCGACAAGGAGGCCGAGGTCACCGTGAAGGCCGGGCGCGCGGAGGCCGAGGCCACCGAGGCGCGGCTGCGGGCCGAGGCCGAGGGCACACAGGCCAAGGCGCTGGCGGAGGCCGAGGGGGCGCGGGCGAAGGGGCTCGCGGAGGCCGAGGGGGCGCGGGCGGCTGCGGAGGCCACCGAGGCGCGGCTGAAGGCGGAGGCGGAGGGTGCCCGGGCGAAGGCGCTCGCCGAGGCCACCGGTATCGGCGAGAAGCTGAAGGCCGAGGCGGCCGGCCTGACCGAGAAGGCCGCCGCGATGGCCGCGCTGGACGAGGCCTCGCGCGGGCACGAGGAGTACCGGCTGCGGCTGCAGGCGGAGAAGGAGATCCGGCTGGCCGGGCTGGAGACGCAGCGGCAGGTGGCCGAGGCGCAGGCGACGGTGCTGGCGACCGGGCTGGAGAACGCCGACATCGACATCGTCGGCGGGGAGTCCGTCTTCTTCGACCGGCTGGTGTCCGCCGTGTCGCTCGGCAAGGGGGTGGACGGATTCGTCGACAACTCCCTTACCGCACAGGCCCTGACCAGGCCGTGGCTGGACGGTACGGGCAGTTTCACGGAGGACCTGAGCAGGCTGCTGGGCTCACTCGGCTCGGCGGACGTGCGGAACCTGACGGTGTCGGCCCTGCTGGCGAAGCAGATCAGGGGCGGCGGCCCGCAGGCGGGTCAGCTCCAGAAACTCCTCGACCGGGCAAGCGAACTGGGCCTCGCCGACACGCCGGTGACCGCGCTGAACGGGAGCGGCGCGCAGAGCTGACGCGGGACGGGGGTGGCGCAGCCACGACGCACCCGCACCCGGCCCCCGACGCGCAGACCCGAGCCGCCAGCCGCACAGCCACGAAAGGAAACACCCGCAATGGCCACCGCTGAGGCGCCGCAGGTGGACGCCGGTACTTACGAGGTGCTCCGCGAACGGCTCGCCGCGCAGGCCGCCGAACTCACCCGGCGGGCCGAGGCTCTCAACGCCCGCCGGGCCGAGGAGTTCGGCTCGGCGCGGCTGGACCTCGCGCGCACCGCTCGCCTCCGCACCGAGCATGCGTGCGTGCCGAGCGACATCGTGGCCGTGGGGGACGCGCTCCTCTTCGGCGCGACCGGCGCAGTCACCGACGTCCTCACGCTGTACGGCCGCGACGGCGACCGGCCGGCTGAGGACGCCGTACCCGGTCTGCTGGACGACCCCGGGTTCGTCAGGGAGTTCGACGCGCTGCACCGTTACTACCGCGAAGCGCGCCTGCTGCGGCTGCGCCGGGTCGACGGCCGGCTGCTGGCGGTTTTCCGTACCGGCGAGAAGGCCGAGGACGTCCGCGTCCTGCGCTGGTCCCTCACCGAGGACGGCCGGGCGGCGCAGTTCCTGGACGCGCGCGGCGACCGCGACGACGTCTTCCCGCCGGCCCAGGACGTGACCTGGACGGAGACCACCCGCGAGGATCACGTCCTCGGCCGGGAGCAGTACGTGGCCGTTCCCGGGGGACTGGGGGTGAGCACCGTCGGCGGCACCCTCACCGTACGCACCCCGGACGGTGCGGAGCTGTACGCCGAACCCGTGCAGGAGCCGCTGCAGGCACTCGCGGACGCGGCCGTCGCGCATGCGCGGGTCGGTGCGCTGGTGCTGCTGCGGGTGCGGCCGTACAAGGAGGACGCCGACCGGTACCTGGTGTTCGACACGCTCTCCCGGACCGTCGTCCGGCTCGACGGGATCGGACAGGCCTGCCGGCGGCTGCCGGAGGAGCAGGGGATCGTCTTCCCCGGCGGGTACTGCCTGGCGGGCGGTACCCACAAGACGTACGAACTCGACGTGCAGGGGCTGGAGTTCGAGCGGGAGGTGCGCGCGCCGAACGGGGAGGACGTGCTGTACGCGTTCCGGTCCCGCACCGAGGGCCGCACACTGCTGCTGTCGTACAACACCCTGCGCAAGGAGGTCGCGACCCCGCTGCCGTGCCGGGGCTGGGCGCTGTTCGCGGACGGCGCGCTCGCCGTGCTGCGCGCCGACGGCGAGGAGCCCGCGCACACCCATCCCGTCCAGTGGTGGACCTCGCCGTACGTCTCCGACACCCACGCCGCCGCCCTGCGCACCGGCACCGGCGCGCTGGCCCGGGTCGGCAACGCGGACCTCGTGCGCGGGCTCGCCGACTGCCTGTCCGTGGCCCGGCTGGTCACCGACGGCATCGAGACGGGCGAGGGGTACCGGGCGCTCACCGCCGCCTGCGTACGCGCCGCCGACGCCCATCACTGGCTCAGCGAGCCCGAACTCGGCTCGCTGGCCGAACCGCTGGGTCAGGTCCGGGTCACCGCCGAGCAGGTGCTCGGTGAGTTCGAGACCGTGCGCGAGCTGACCCGGCAGGCCGCAGCCGCCCTCGACGAGGCCGCCGAGCGGATCGCCGCCGTGGTGCGCCGGCTGCGTGGCGAGGCCCCGCGCGAGGCCGCCGCCTGGGTGCGCGGACTGACCGAACTCCGGCAGGCGCAGGGGCACGTGCTCACCCTCCGCGAACTGCGGTACGTCGATGCCGCCCGGCTGGAGGAACTGGCGGCCGCCGCCGAGGAGGACCTGGCCGCGTTCGGGCGGCGCGCGGTGGCGTACCTGGCGCGCGAGGACGCCTTCGCCGGGCAGCAGGCGGAGGTCGAGCGGCTCGTCGCCGAGGCGGCCGGGATCGGGACGGTCGCCGCGGCCCGGACCGTCGACGGCCGGCTCGACGAACTGGCCGCCGGGCTGCGCACGGTCACCGAGGTCGTCACCGGCCTCGACATCGCCGACGCCACCGTCCGTACGGCCGTCCTGGAGCGGATCGCCGAGGTGCTGGGCGGCGTCAACCGGGCCCGCGCCACCCTCGACGGCCGCCGCCGCGCCCTCCAGGACAGTGAGGGGCGCGCCGAGTTCGCCGCCGAGACCGCGCTGCTCGCCCAGGCGGTCACCGCCGCGCTCGCCGTGTCCGGCACGCCCGAGGAGTGCGACGACCAGCTCGCAGCCGTCCTCGCCCGGGTGGAGGACCTGGACGGCCGGTTCGCCGAGTTCGACGACTTCCTCGCCGAACTCGCCGGCCGCCGCACGGAGATCTACGAGGCGTTCGCCGCCCGCAAGCAGTCCCTCGCCGACGCCCGCGCCCGCCGCGCCGAACAGCTCGCCGTATCCGCCGGGCGGATCCTGGACACCGTCGGGCGGCGCGCGGCCACGCTCGCCGACACCGACGCGGTCACCACCTACTTCGCCTCCGACCCACTGGTCGCCAAGGTCCGCCGCACCGCCGACGAGCTGCGTGCCCTCGGCGACAGCGTGCGCGCCGAGGAACTCGACGGCCGCCTGAAGTCGGCCCGCCAGGAGGCCGCCCGCGCCCTGCGCGACCGCACCGACCTGTACACCGAGGACGGCCGTACCCTGCTGCTCGGCGGCCACCGCTTCGCCGTCAACACCCAGCCGCTCGACCTCACCCTCGTCCCGCACGGCGACGGCCTGGCCTTCGCGGTCACGGGCACGGACTACCGCGCCCCGGTCACCGACCCGCAGTTCGCGGCGTACCGCGCCCACTGGGACCGCCATCTGCCGTCCGAGTCGCCCGGGGTCTACCGCGCCGAGCACCTCGCCGCCCGGCTGCTCGCCGAGCACGGCCCGGCCGCCCTCGCCGCCGCCGACGACCTGCCCGGCCTGGTCCGCCGGGCGGCGCAGGAGTCGTACGACGAGGGCTACGAGCGCGGCGTCCACGACCACGACGCGACGGTCGTCCTCACCGCCCTGCTGCCCTTGTACGAGGGCGCCGGCACCCTGCGTCACGAGCCCGGTGCCCGCGCCGCCGCCCAGCTGTTCTGGGCGCACGGCACCACCGAGGAGGCTCGTACGGCGTGGGTCCGGCGGGCGGTGTCGCTGGCCCGGGCCCGGGACGCCTTCGGTGCCGTACCGGCCATCGGGGAGCTGGAGCGGGAGCTGGCCGGGGCGATCGAGGCCTGGGACGCACAGGCGCCGGGCGGTCCGGCGGCCGCGTACCTCTTCGAGGAGCTGACCGGCGCCCCGGACGGCTTCGTCCTCGGAGTCGCGGCCCGCACACTGCTGGAGAAGTTCCGCCACGCGGACGGGAGTTACGGCGGCGAGCTGCAGGACCTGACCGGCCTCGCCGCGCGCCGCCAGGTGGTGCACGCCTGGCTCGGCGCGTACGCCGCCGCCACCGGGACCGAGGCCGGACCGGGCGAACTGGCCGAGGCGGTCGCCGCCGAGCTCTGCCCCGGCCTGCCCCGCTACGACGGCGACGCCCCGCTCACCGCGACGGCGGAGGGCCTGCTGGGCACGCACCCGCGCGTCCGCGGCGGCCGACTGCAGCTGCGCATCGACGAGTTCCTCGCCCGTACGGCCCGCTTCACGGCCGAGGAGGTGCCCGCCTTCCGCGCCTATCAGCGCCGCCGTACGACCCTGGTGACCGCCGAACGCGACCGCCTCCGCCTGGACGAGCACCGCCCCCGCGTCCTGTCGGCGTTCGTCCGCAACCGCCTGGTGGACCAGGTGTACCTCCCCCTGATCGGCGACAGCCTGGCCCGCCAGCTGGGCACCACCGGCTCGACGAAGCGCACCGACACCGGCGGGCTGCTCCTGCTGATCTCCCCGCCCGGCTACGGCAAGACGACGCTCATGGAGTACGTCGCCGACCGGCTCGGTCTGATGCTGGTCAAGGTCAGCGGCCCGGCGCTCGGCCACACCGTCACCTCGCTGGACCCGGCCGACGCGCCGAACGCCACCGCCCGCCGGGAGATCGAGAAGATCAACTTCGCGCTGGCGGCGGGCAACAACACCCTCCTGTACCTGGACGACATCCAGCACACCTCGCCGGAGCTGCTGCAGCAGTTCATCCCGCTGTGCGACGCCACCCGGCGCGTGGACGGCGTGTGGGACGGCGCGCCGCGCACCTACGACCTGCGGGGCAAGCGCTTCGCGGTCTGCATGGCCGGCAACCCCTACACCGAGTCCGGGGAACGCTTCCGCATCCCCGACATGCTCGCCAGCCGCGCGGACGTCCGGAACCTCGGCGACGTCCTCACCGGCAAGGAGGACGTCTTCGCGCTCAGCTTCATCGAGAACGCCCTGACCGCCAACCCGGTGCTCGCCCCGCTCGCCGGCCGCGACCGCGCCGACCTGGACCTGCTGGTCCGGCTGGCCGCGGCCGACCCCACGGCCCGCGCCGACCGGCTGACCCGGCCCATGCCGGCCGCCGAACTGGACGGCGCCCTGGCCGTGGTGCGACATGCGCTGGCGGTCCGCGAGACGGTACTGAAGGTCAACCGGGCCTATATCGACTCCGCCGCGCAGTCGGAGGCGGCCCGCACGGAGCCGCCCTTCCGCCTCCAGGGCTCCTACCGCGACATGAACAAGATCGTCCAGCGGCTGCGGCCGGTCATGAACGACGCCGAACGCGAGGCCGTCGTCGACGACCACTACACCGCCGAGGCCCAGACCCTCACCACGGGTGCCGAGGCCAACCTGCTGAAACTGGCGGAGCTGCGCGGCGCGCTCGACGCCGACCGGGCGGCGCGCTGGGCCGAGGTGAAGAGGGCCCAGGTCCGGGCCCGCACCCTCGGCGGCCCCGAGGACGACCCCATGACCCGCGCGGTCGCGGCCCTGGGCCTGCTCGCCGACCGGGTGGCGGCCGTGGAGAGCGCCATCCACCGGGCACGGGCCGGCGGCGAGGAGCGGTGATGCTGTACTTCCTGACGCCCGTGTCCGCCGCGCTCGCCTGCGTCACCCTGAGCACGGCGGTACTGGTCCGCCGGGACCGACGACTGGCGCGCCGCCATGTGGAGGCGAGCGCCGGGGCGCGTTCAGAAGTCGATCTGCGAGTGCTGGAACCCTTCGCCCAGTGCATACACCGCGACGATCCACATCACCAGCGTGCCGAGGAACGCCCCGGCCGCCGCCCACACCGCGGCCCGGCGCCGGAGCAGCGCACCGGTGGTGCCGAGGAACACGGCACCGGCGACCGGCCCGCCGACGAGCGACACCCCCCAGTCCACGGCTGACATCACGGTGGCGCGCTGCCCCCGGCAGCCGGCCGGCCCGCTGAAACAGGCGAGCGAGTCCTGGCTGAAGCGGTACCAGCCGTAGAGCAGGGGCAGCAGCAGGAGCGCGGTCCACATGAGCAGCGCGACGACCGGGCCACGGTCGGGCGGGCGCGTGGCGGGCACCGGGGATGGGGACGCTTCGGGGGACGGGTTCACACCGGGATCCTGGCCGTGCGCGGGTATGGGGCGCATCCGTTGTCGTACTCATCCGCTCCGGTCCGCCGTCTGCGATAATCGCGGTTCGCGAACTCTGCTGTTTCCTGGGGGGATTGAGCACGATGAGTTCTGGGCGCCGGAGGGCTCTTCTGATCGCGGTGCCGGCGCATCCGGAACTCGAAAAGATTCCCGAACTCAACGACGCCTACCCCGCCCTGCCGTTCACGGTCACGGACGTCGCGAACCTGCGCGACGCGCTGCTGCGCTCCGGTTACGCGGCGGAGGACGTGACGGTCCTGGACGATGAGGAATCGACCGTCCAGCAGAACATCACCGTGCAGCTCGACACGTTCCTGCACTCCTGCCAGGACGGCGACGTCGGTCTCGTCTACTTCTCGGGACACGGGCTGAGACTCGGCGAGACGGACTTCCTCGTGCCCAGTGACATCTGGGCCAGACAGCGGCCCGGCGGGGAGCGGGTGCTGGACCGGCAGCGCCTCATCGAGGTGGCACCCGACGAGCTGTTGCTGCAGCTGACCTCCGACGCGACGGTGCTGCTGTGCCTGGACGCCTGTCGCAGCAGCGGCAGCGGGGACGCCGGCCTGGGCAGGCTGACGGTCAGCCGGCCGCGGGACAACGTCGTGGTCCTCAGGCCCTGCGCACCCGGCGAGACCGCGCTGGGACACCTCCAGGGCGGCAGCTTCCTGGCCAGGGCACTGGTGGAGGCGGTGAAGCGGGAATCGGCGGCCCGCACGGTGGGCGAGGTCATCAAATCCGCCCAGCACCACGCTCCGGAGATCGCGCGGCCCTACTCGTACCTCAAGCCGCCGGAGATCCAGGCGCAGTGGCTGGGCAACGACCACTCCGGCGGTTCCCATGCGGACGTCGTCATGTGCGAGGCGATGCCGTTCGCCGGCCCCTGGACGGACGCGGTCCTCTCCTCGGCCCTGTGGGGGCTCACCGAGGGCTCCGACGCCGAGCAGAGCAGGGCCAAGGAACAGCTGGCGGAGGTCGTGACCAAGGTCGTCCGCATCCGTGATCGGCGGTCTGCCGGGACCGACCCGTGGGACGACGACCTCTTCCCGGAGCGGCTGATCAACCGGCTGGACAGCCTGGTCGTCGCCAGCGGGGCCCGGCTCGGCCTGGTGGAGACCGTGGTCCTGCTGGGCGCCCCCTTCCTGCGGGAGGCCGCGCTGGCCTGCGGCCTGGCGGCGCTCCGTGCCGTCCTCGGGGACGGCTCGGAGGACGTGGCCTCCGCCCGGGAACACCCCGCCGACAGCTTCGAGGCCCAGCTCGCGCGCGACATGGGCGACGTACGACGCGCCCACCGGCAGGCCGAGTCCTGGCGCGAGACGCTGCTGCGCCGCGACCGGGCCGAGGACGCGCGCGGCGCGGAGTACTGGCTGCGGCACCGCTTCCTCGCCGACTGGGACCTGCTCTGGGAGAGCGACGAGGACGCCCTGGACAGCCTGCGTACGGCGGTGGACCGCCTGGTGCTGGCGGCGGAGAGTGCCACCGGTGAAACGCTCGGTCCCGATGAGCGGGACACGCTGCGCGGTGCGGTGCTCCAGGTCGTCTCCCAGCTCGGCACGGGCACACCGGCCGAGGCGGCGGCGCCCGACGGAAGCGAGTGGGTGACCGGGCTGTCCCAGGATCTGTGCGGGGAGGAGCGGTGGACCTGGCGGCCACGCGAGCTGGCGACGCTCCTGCACATCGCCGGGCTCCTCGCCGTCGACCCGCGCATGCTCGACGGCGTCCTCATCGACCATCTCGGCCCGCGCGAGCCCACGCAGATCCTGCCGCGGGGAATCGTCGCCGAGATCAGAGCGAACCGGGGCTTCCGCACCGGCCGGGACATGGAGACGGTTGAGGAGGCGGTGGCCGACGTCGTACCGGCCACCCGGTGGCTGCTGGTCTTCAAATGTTCCAGCGCGGCCCTGTACACCGCGCTCGACCGCCTCGCCGCCCGGATCGCAGCGGTGTCCCAGGCGGCCCGCCGTACCCATGGCACCCTGCGCCCGAGCGACCTTCTCTTCGGCCTGCCGCAGGTGGTGAAGACCGACGGCCTGCTGCCGAAGAACCGGGCCTTCGACAAGCCGCCGCCCCGGTTCCAGCTGGCCGAGGACGAGGTCAAGCCGCTCATCATGGGCACCCAGCTGTACGGCGACCGGATGCTCGCGGTGCGTGAGCTGTACCAGAACGCCCTCGACGCCTGCCGGGTACGGCAGGCACGGCGGCGCTACGCGGAACCCGGCCGGTGGGCCGGTTCCGATTCCGAACGGGACCAACTGGCGGGATCCCGGATCGAGTTCACCCAGGGCATCGACGAAGCCACGGGCCGGACGTACATCCAGTGCCAGGACAACGGCGTCGGGATGACGGCCGAGGAGCTGCGGGACCTGTTCGCCCAGGCCGGCCGCCGCTCCGAACAGTCCTCGGCCCGGATGCGCGAGATGCGCCGGTGGCGCCGCAAGGGCATCACGACCGAGCTGAACAGCCGGTTCGGCATCGGTGTCTTCAGCTACTTCATGCTGGCCGAAGAGGTCGAGGTGATCACGCGGCCGGTGGGCATCCGCGGCGGAGCGACCGCCGCCGACGGCGGCCATCGGGCCAGTGTCACCGCCGGTTCGGGGCTGATGCACCTGCGCCGGGAGGAGAACGAGCTGGAGGGCGGCGGCACCAGGGTCCGGCTGTACCTGCACGACGAGCCCGATGGACACAGCGGGCGACAGCCCTCCGTCGTCCAGGCGCTGCGCGAGTTCCTGTGGTGCAGTCCGGTGGAGGTGACCGCGACCGAGTTCGGGGGCGAGCCGGTGGTCTGGCAGCCGGGGGAGCTGTACGGCGACTCATCCCTGCCGAGCCTGCGCATCCACGCCGCCGAGGACGTCTGGTGGGTGGACGGGGAGGGCATGCTGCTGGCCGACGGGCTGCTCGTCGAGGAGGCCGACCGCCCTTACGGCTACGTGCTGAACCTGCGGGGAAGACACCGGCCGAAGCTGAGCGTGGACCGCAATCGGATCCTCTCGTACGACGACGGGCGGGTGCGGCAGGACGTCGAGGACACCGTGCCGACGTTGATCCGCTCCGCCTGGCGTCCTTTCCGGCTGGGGTGGCTCTGGAGCCTGGTGCGGAATGAGCCGCTGCTCGGGCAGACAGTCATCGGCCATCTGCTGGAGAGCGACGTGCCGCTGTCGTTTCCGGAAGACCACGAATGGAAGAGGCAGGCCCAGGGCCAAGGCGACCTCACGCTCCGCGATGTCCGATGTTTCCCCAATGATCTCGATGTCATCCACAGGACCAGGCGGCCGGTCAACGGGCTGATGGACCTGTTCACCGCCTGGCGCGAGAGCGTTCTGGGAATGACACGGAACCGGCGTCCGCTGGAAGAGGGCGCGATACTCCCCGAACCCCAGCCGCTCGACGCTCTCGTGTTCAGGTCCTACCCGGACGGCTCCTGGATCGTTGCGCTGCGAGCTGCTGCGGATGCCGGAATGTCACTGCGCGAAGCGACGCGCCAGCTCCGCCGGTACGCCATCGTGGGCGTGTCCGTTCCGGAGACGACGGACGTGCGGGGGCTGGCGGACGTCGTACCGGACCGTTTGATGGCCGACCTCTACCAGATGTGCCGGAGACTGGACGTGAGTGGTCCAGGGGGGCAACGCCTGGCTCGGCTGGCCTTGTTGCGCTTGTCGGAGACCCACGGGGAGACGCTGGGCAGGCTGACCGAGCTGTGCGTGCGTCTGTCGCGTCTCGATCCGTCGATCTCGGTGCCCACGGACCTCCAGGGACTCGGCTCCCACGTCGTGGGAAGCCGGGAACGGACCGCTCTGCTGGACGACGATCCAGGCCCGCCGACCCCGCCCTTCGCGGTCGGCGGCGAGCCTCCGTTCCCCCATCTGGTGAGCCCGTTCGACGTCGCCTGGAGGGTACGTAAGACCGGCCTTCCCGCAACGGAGATCGAGGACGTGGTGCGCCGCTTCGAACCCCTCGGTTACCGGCTCACCGGTCCGAACCTCAAGCACCCCTTGGACCGCGCCCAGTTCCGCGCGATCAGCAGGGACGTGGATGCAGCGTTGCCCCTCCTCGGCCCGGGCGCGATGGGTCTGCCGCATCTGGTGCGGGTGGCCGCCGACCGGGAGGAGACGGTGGGAGACACCGCGCGGTGGATGAGTGGCTGGGCCGGGCAACTGGGTCTTGAGGTGCCGGATCCCGGACCCCTGGCAGCGCTCCGCCCGCCCGCGTGGTGTGGAGAACTTGTCGCCGTGCTCGACTACGAGGAGTCCGGGCCGCGCCCGCTGACCGTGTGGGCGGTGCTGCGCGCGCTCGGTGACCTGGACGAACCGTCGTCGCTGGAGGAGGACGTCGCCATGGTCGATGCCTTGGCGGAAGCGGGACTGGTCGAGCGCGGTGCCGTTGACGCGGCCCGCACGTGGTTGTCCACGCCCCGGTCCCGTCGGCCCCGGGAGATCGCGGACGACATCTGGGCGACGACCGTGCGCGACCGGGCCGATGTGACGAGCATGAGGGCTCCATCCGTCAGGGAGAGGGAGCGCGTCGATCCCGTCTACCTCATGGGCCTCGCGATGTCGTTCGGCGAGCGTCTCGGCACGCTCGCCGGACGACTGAGCAGCGAGGCGGCCGGGTACGGCCTGGAGGTGGCCGAGGTGCCGGAGGAGGTCGCCGACCGGCGGCCGAGCCCTCCCGTTTTCACCGCACTGTGCGTCAGAGGGGCGTGGCGGAAGCATGTCTGGCTGCCCGATCTGATCGCCCTGGCGGACAGAGAGGGCATCGACCTCCCGACGGCCGCCGCCACGGTGAACGCCTACCGCTCCCTGGGCGGCCCCACGATCCCGGTGCCGGACGACTTCGTACCACCGGTCCGGCCGCAGAAGCGGGACGTCGCCGCCGAGTACGCGCTCCTGCAGCCGGACCTGGAGAAGTCGTGGACGCTGACCCCGCTGGCCCTGGTCATCGCGGCCGGCCGGCTCGGCCTTGCGCTGCCGCAGGCGTACCGCAGGCTCCGGCAGTTCGCGGCGATCGGGCTCGACATGCCCTTCCCCGAGCCCACCCTCACCCGCACCCCCGACTGGCGGGACGTCGTCATCCTGACCGCCCGCCTCACCGGCCGGGAACCGGCGCTGTCCGGTGATCTCACCGCGGACCAGGTGCTCCTGGCGTCCGAGGAGACGGACCTGGACGTCGACGAGGTCCGCGTACGGCTCCGGGACTACGCGCCTCTGTTCGGCTTCCGCCTGCCCCCGGACGAAGGGAACTGACGTGCCGCACGTGCCCAAGGACTACGAGGTCAAGAATCTGCCGGACCAGGAGAGCGGGTTCTCCTGGAACCTGGCCGGTGAGTCGCTCAGCATCTCCGGCGACTGCCCGGAGTGCGCCGGGGAGATGGAGCAGCCGGTCCCGCATGTGATCCCGGGGGCCGTGGCGAAGGGCCTGCCCGCCGGCGGCGCCTCGGCCGACGAGGTTCCCGCGCGGGTCTACATGCAGTGCGCCTGCGAGTACCCCCATCGGGGAGACGACAAGGAGACCGGCGGCTGTGGCGCGGCCTGGACGGCTGTCCGTCCTGCGGGCGGGACTTCGTGACCACCCCCAGGAGATACGCCCCCCAGCAGCTGCGGCGCGCCCATCAGCGGCTCCAGGCGATGACGGAGACCCAGCTGGAGATCGCGCGCGGACAGGCCGAGGGCTGGCGGAACTTCCTCACCGCCGCCACCGGCCTGCTGGCCGCGGTGCTGGTCCTCAAGGGCCGTGAGAACGTCGCCGAACTGCCCTCCGGATACCGGCTGACGGTTCTGCCGCTGGTGGCGGCCGGGCTGCTGTCGCTGCTCCTGGCCACCTTCCTCGCGGTGCGGGCCGTCCACGGGAAACCGGGTTTCGAGCTGAAGTACGCGGATGCCGGGAAGCTGCTCGACTGGGAACGGGAGGAGAGGGACCGCATCGCGCGGCTGATCCGCCGTGCCTGCTGGGCGACCCTCCTCGGCGTCCTGGCGACCGCGGCCGGGATCATGGTCACCTGGGTGGCCCCGGGGCCGGACGACCCGGCGTCGACGGTCATGGTCCACACACGGGGGGAATCGGTGTGCGGCGAGCTGCTCGCCGCCGACGGGTCCGGTGTGACGGTCGAGGTGAAGGCCCGGAAGGAAGCGAACGGTGCCGCGACGGTCCGGCACCTCGACTGGCGGCGCGACGCGGTGAGCGTGGCGCCCGTCAGCCAGTGCTGAGCATCCCCGGACTGCCGTACGTCAGCAGCCGTTGTCCGGGGACAGGGGCACGAACTGCACGCTGGTGTGGTCGTCGGCGGCCATGATCCTGTCGTAATCGGCGCGGTCGACGCGGTACCAGACGTCGTTGCGCTTGCGGTCGCCGTCGACGGCGTCCAGGCGGACGCACCAGCGCTCCGGGCGCAGCTCCTTGCGGTAGGTCTCGGTGCCGTCCTGGACCTTGCGGCAGGTGCGGTGGGTGCCGGTCGTGCAGTGTTTGACCAGGTGCGGACGGGTGGCCCGGGTGGTCGTGCGGGCCGTGTGGCGGACCGTGTCCTTGAGGCCGTGAACGGGGTCGGGGGCGTCGTCCGACGTGCCGCCGCAGGCGGTGAGCGCGGCCAGCAGGAGCGCCGTCAGCCCGGCCGCGCCCAGACGTGTGCGGAACATCGTGTCGAACATGTGTCTCTCTTCCCCCGGTTGCGGGCAGCGTAGCGCAGCCGACGACGCTGCCCGGCAGGTCAGCCGAGGCAGACCAGGACCAGGCAGAGCCGGTCGGACGAGGTCGAGGTCGGGGACGTCTGCGACGACGGGGCGGTGGACGTCGAGGTGCCGCTGCCGCTGCCGCTGCTGCTGTCGGTGGAGGACGACGGCTGTGTCGCCGTACCGGAGCCGCCCGTGCCCGTGCCCGTCCCGGTGCCGCTGCCGGTGCCCGTGCCGGAGGAGGACGGTGCGGTGGTCCGCGGCTGCGGGGCGGCCGGTGCCGCCGGTGCGGCCGGGTGCGGGGCCGCCGCCGCGGTGTGCGGGTGGCCGGCGGACTGTGCCGTGCGGGAGGCGGGCGCGAGGGTCTGCTGCCGGGGGACGCCGACGGCGGCCGTGCGTGCCGCCGGGGTGGCGGGCGTGAGCCGGTGGTGCCTGGTGGTCGCGGGCGGCGCGGGCGTGGACGCCGGGTGGCTGGGCGCGGCCGACGGGTCGTCGGTGAGGCCCATGCTGCGGTGGTCCGGTGCGGTGGCCGCCTGGGCCCGGTCGCCGGAGCCGCGGTCCAGCGAGGCGAGCGTCAGGCCGCCGCCGACCAGCGCGACGGCGGTCGCCACCACGGCCCGGCGCCGGCTCTTCTTCCAGCGGGCCCGCTGCCGGCGCCGCGCGGCGCGTCCCCGCGGGGCGGGCGGCGCGTCCGTGACGTCGGCGGGCGGGGCGTCGGGGGCGTCGGTCACCGGGGCGAGCGGGGCCGGGGCGAACGGCACGTCGGCGCGTGGCGCATCCGTGGCCTCGGCGGACGGCGCGAAGGCGGCCTCGGCGGGCGGCGCGAACGGGACGTCGGTGGCGTCGGCCGGGGCGGACGGGGCGTCGGTACCTGGTGCGAAAGCGACGCAGGGGAGTGGCGCGTCCGTGGCGGCGGTGGGTCGTGTGTCCGTGGTTTCGGTGGGCCGCGCCGTGGGGGCTGACTCGGCGGCGAACCAGTCGTGGCCGGCGAGCGGTGCCGATGGCTCCTGCCGGCCGGTGTTCGTGCCGAGGCCCTCGGTGCCGGGCGGGGCTATGTCCGGGGCGTACGCACCGCACCCGGGACAGACCAGGGCACCGTTGAGGTGCCGGCGGCACGAGGAGCAGTAGTCCATTTGTGGTCTTCCTGAGTCCAGGGGGAGCGGCGAGCAGCCACGCTAACGAGCCTTTCGAAAGGCTGTGTGCAGCCCGTGTGGCTCTCCTGCGCAGATTCGTGGGTTTCTCCGGGGGCGGCTGCACACCGGACCGGCAGGAGGACACGCATGCTCGGCACAGAGTTCCGCACCGGCTCGCCCATCTGGATCGACCTGGGCAGCCCCGACCCGCGGACGGCCGCGGCCTTCTACGGTGCCGTCTTCGGCTGGGAGTTCACCTCCGCCGGCCCGGAAGCGGGCGGCTACGGCTTCTTCCGGAAGAACGGCGGCACGGTGGCCGCCCTCGGCCCGCTGACCGAGGAGGGGGCGAGCTCCGCCTGGATGACGTACTTCCGTACCGACGACGCCCAGGCCGTCGCCCGGGCCGTGACCGACGCCGGCGGTACGGTGCGCGCCGAGCCCGTGAGCATGGGAGACGCCGCCTTCGCCCAGTTCACCGACCCGCAGGGCGCGCAGTTTGCTGTACTGCAGTCCGCGCAGGGCCTGCAGCGGGCGTCGGAGGACGACACGTTGGTGTGGGTGGAGCTGCACGTCGGCGACCCGGAGGCGGCCATCGGCTTCTACCGCGGGCTGTTCGGCTGGCGTGCCCAGCAGATGCAGGCGCCGGGCATGACGTACCAGGTGCTCAGCATCGGCGAGGGCGATCAGCAGGAGGGTTCCTTCGGCGGCGTGGCCCCGCTGCAGGACGGCCGGGAGGACGCGCGCTGGGTGCCTTACTTCGCCGTGGCCGACGCGGACGCGACCGTCGCCGCGGTGCGCGACAACGGCGGCACGGTGCTGATGCCGGCCGCGAACGTCCCCGGCGTCGGCCGCATCGCCTGGCTGGCCGACCCCGCCCAGGCGGTGTTCGCCGTCCTCAGGCCGGATCCGCGCCAGGCGTGAACTCCCCGACGGGCCGGTGCTCGTGGCGGGTGTGGCGGCGGCGCCGGCGGGCCGCGGGCTGACCGAGCGCAGTGCTGCTCCAGTAGCTTTCCGCCGGTGAAGTAGCTTGCGGACTCGTCCGGATCACCTCACGCACCGGAGAGTCGCACATGCCCCGCAAGGCGCCGTATCTCGCCGTGGCCGACGCGCTGCGCGCCCGGGTGCTCGCGGGCGAGTGGGCGATCGGCGGGCGGCTGCCGTCCCGGGCGCGCCTCGCCGAGGAGTACGGCGTCGGGCGCAACGTCGTGCAGCGGGCCGTGGACCGGCTGATCATCGAGGATCTGCTGGAGGGACGCGCGGGCTCCGGCACGTACGTCCGTACCCCGCGCGAGCGCCTGCGGATGGTCCGCTCGTGGCACCGTGAGCACCGGGGCTCCCTCGCCCTCGCCGGCCGTCGGGAGCGGGGCCGGGCCGCCGCCTGGGACGCGCACAGCCTGGTCCGCGTCCCCGCCCCCGAGGCCATCGCCGAGCGGCTCGCCATCGAACCCGGGGACCCGTGCGTCAACACGCAGTACGAGTTCCTCGCCGACGGGCAGCCCGTCCAGCTCTCCGACTCCTGGGAGCCGATGGCCGTCACGGAGGGGACACCGGTCGTCCTGCCCGAGAGGGGGCCGCTCGCGGGCCAGGGGGTCGTGGAGCGCATGCGCGCCATCGGCGTGGTCGTCGAGACCGTCGTCGAGGTGCCGCGCCCGGCCCGTGCCGGCCGGACGGAGGCGAATCTGCTCGGGATCGGCGTCGGGGATCTGGTGCTGCGCATCGAACGGACCATCTACGACACCGACGGACGTCCGGTGGAGACCGCCGACATCGTCATTCCGGACGTACGCCGCGAGGTCGTCTACGAGTTCGCCGTCGACGTGAGGTCGTGAGCCGATGCGCCTGCGCCCGCGTGACCCCGACTTCGGGCTGCTGTTCGCCGCCACCGCGCTCGGTCAGCTGGGCGATCGCATCCTCTTCCTGGCGCTGCCGCTGGCCGCCATCGCCGCGCTGCACGCCGACCCGTTCCAGGTCGGAGTGCTGACCGCGCTGACCACGGCGGGTTCGCTGCTGGTGGGGCTGCCGGCCGGGGCCTGGGTGGACCGGATGCGCAAGCGGTCGGTGCTGGTCGCCGCCGACCTCGCGCGGGCACTGGTGCTCATGACCGTACCGACGGCCTGGTGGACCGGTCTGCTGTCGATCCGCGTGCTCTACGCCGTCGCACTCGTCCATGGGGTGCTGACCGTGTTCTTCGACGTCGCGTACGTCAGCTGTCTGCCGCACCTGGTGGGGCGCGGACGGCTCGTCGAGGCGAACGCGAGGCTGTCGGCGGTCCGTTCGGTCACCAGTGTCGGCGGGCCGGCCGTGGCGGGTCCGCTGGCCGGCTGGGCCGGGGCGCCGGCGACGCTCGTGGCGAGTGCGGCCGGGATGGCCGCTTCGGCGTTCCTCGCGAGCCGTATCCGCGAGCGGGAGCCGAAGCCGGGGGCGAGCGGGAGGCGTGAGCGGTCCCGATTGCGCCGGGAGATCACGGAAGGGCTGAGGTTCGTGCTCGGGCAGCCCGTCCTGCGCGCGACCGTGCTCGGCGACGCGCTCTTCAACGTCTTCCTCGTGATGTACCAGACCATGCTGCTTGTCTTCCTGGAACGGGGGTTGGGCCTCGGGCCGTCCGCCGTCGGCCTGGTTTTGTCGGGCATGGGCTGCGGTGCCCTGCTGGGCGCCTTGCTGGCGACCCGCCTGGCGCAGCGGCTCGGGCAGGGCCCCGTGATCTGGCTCGCGCCGCTCGTCACCTGCCCGCTGACCGCCGTGATGCCGGCCGCGCGACCGGGATGGAGCGTGTGTGCGGCGGCGGCCGGGCTCGCGGCCCTCTCGCTGGGCGGGGTGGTTCGGGTCGTGGCCCAGTCGAGCGTCCAGCAGGCCCTCACCCCGGACCGGCTGCTGGGCAGGATGAGCGCGACGGCCCGGTTCGTGTCCTGGGGCGGCCTGCCGCTCGGCGGAGTCCTGGGCGGGGTCTCGGGCTCGGCGTTCGGAGCGGCGGCCACCTTGTGGCTCGGCGCGGCCGGCATGACGCTGAGCTTCCTGCCGGCCTTCCTGTCCCCACTGCGCACCTTGCGCACACTGCGCACCACGCGCCCGGCGCGGCTCACGGCCGGGTAGCCGTACGCCGCCTACGACCGGCTGGCCGTCCCGCACGCCGTGTCGCCGCCGCCCCGCTCGCCGGCGTCGATCGGCCCGCTCCGGTCGTACGGGTCGATGGCCGGGCCGGTGCCCGGGCTCGCGCTGCCGGCACCGAACTCGGGGGTGAGGTAGCCGGTGTAGGTGCCGCAGCCGCCGTTGGTGGTGTCCACCTTGTAGGACAGGAGCGAGAACGTACCCGGCTCGGTGATCACCTCGGCCGGGTCGTCCCAGCTCATGACGATCTCCCGGCGCACGATGGTGCGTTCGACGTCGTCGTCGTCGCCTCCCGCCGCGGCGCGCACGACCGGATAGACGAACGTGACGTCGGCCGTCACCTCGACCGCGCCGCGCCTGCCCTTCCGGTACGTGATCCGTCCCCGGGTCTTGACGACGTCCCCGACGAGCCGGACCTTCGTCGTGTCGAACCGGCTGAACAGCAGCAGCGGGTCGTTCTTGCGGCTGGGTGCACGGAACGCGGTCGCCAGGTAGTCCCGGACGTCCTGCTGACGGGGATTGATCAGCGCGATCGCCTTCCCCGGCCGCTTCCCGCCCAGCACACCGGCATCCAGACCGGACGCGGCGAGGAAGTCCCGGCTCCGGTTCAGCGCCTGCGCGACCTGTGCCTTGCTCATCCAGCCGGTCGCCCGTGCCGCGGGCATGCCGATCCCCGCCGTCCCGTCACCCCAGCGCGCCGCCGGAGATCCCCTGAACGGCTCGGCCCGGGTGGGCCGTTGGTCCGCCGCCTCGGTCGGGGGCGGCTGGTCCGGGCGCCTGGACTCCACGGCGAGCGGCGCACCCGCGCCGCCGCCCCCGCCGCCGAACCATCCGGTCAGCCGCCCCGGGTTCAGCGCCACGACCAGCAGACCGGCCGCGACCAGCAGACCGACCACGTACCGGCCCTTGCCGCCGCGCCGCCGGGCAGGTTCATGGCTCCGCCACGCGACCGGCCGGTCCGGTTCCTCCCGCAGCCGCCGGGCCACCATCCGCGCCCGCGCGGACGGCTCCTTGGGCGCGTCCCCGGTCCCGGCCTCGGCCTCCCGCAGGAAGCGCTCCCACTCCTCGTCCGGTATGGACGCCCTGCCCTTGCCCACGACGAACTCCCGCCCCTCATCCGGGCCGCCCGGCCCCTCCCCGGGGCGGCTCACGGCCCGCATCATCACACGGCCCGGCCCCTCGCTCACGGGCGGCCGGAACAATTCGGGCGTACGGCGCGCTGTTCCTGATGCCCAGTGGGCGGAGCCGACCGGTGGAGGAGCGTGAGACCGATGGCGATGGCGCATACGGCAGGCACGGTGCGTACGGCGGGCACGGCGGGACACGACCGGAGCGACAGCCCCCTCGTGACCAGGTGCGGACGCAGGATCGACGTGCGGTGCCTGTGGCTCGGGCAGCCGGAGCGTCCCGTCGGCCGGATCACGCTGGACGTGGGCGAGGACCAGGGCGGCGAGCCGGGAGTCTGGGCGGCGCTCACCCCGGACGAGGCGCGGGATCTGGCCCGCCTGCTGCTTCAGCAGGCGGGAGCGGCCGAACGGCCCGCCGCCGACCTTCCGTAGTCCGGCCGGGCCGGGCCGAGTGCGGATCGGCCACGCCCCGCCTCACGGCGCGAGGACGATCTTTCCCGTGGTGCGCTTGGCCTCGAGTACGGCGCGTTGCTCACCCGCCGTGCCGCCCGGCCCTGCCGGGCACCCGCCCGCACCGGCGCCCGCGGCGTCCGCTGACGGGGGCGGGCCCGTCGTACGCGACAGGGCCTAGGATCCTCGCCATGGCCCTGACGGTGAACGACGTGGACCGGTTCGAGGCCTCCAGGCCCCGCCTGGAGGCGATCGCCTACCGCCTGCTCGGCTCGGCGAGCGAGGCCGAGGACGCCGTGCAGGACACGTTCCTGCGCTGGCAGGCGGCCGACACCGAGCGCATCGAGGTCCCCGAGGCCTGGCTGACGAAGGTGCTCACCAACCTGTGCCTCAACCAGCTCACCTCGGCCCGCGCCCGGCGCGAGACGTACGTGGGCCAATGGCTCCCCGAGCCGCTGCTCGCCGGTGACCCGATGCTCGGCCCGGCCGACACCGCCGAACAGCGCGAGTCGGTGTCGTACGCGGTCATGGCCGTACTGGAGCGGCTGTCCCCGGTCGAGCGGGCCGTGTACGTCCTCCGGGAGGCCTTCGGCTACCCGCACCGGGAGATCGCCGGGATCCTCGGCCTCACCGAGGCCGCCAGCCAGCAGATCTTCCACCGCGCCAAGAAGCACGTGGCGGACGGCAGGGCCCGTACCGAGATCGACGAGGCCGCCGCCCGGCGGGTCATCGACGAGTTCCTCGCGGCCGCCACCAGCGGCCGGACCGAGCCGCTGGTACGGCTGCTCACCCAGGACGCCGTCTCGATCGGCGACGGCGGCGGGAAGGTCCCGGCCCGCACCAAGGCGTTCGAAGGCGCCCTCGCGGTCGCGAAGTTCATGCGGGGCCTGTTCAAACCCAGCAGGGCCAAGCAAGCCCTGGTCGGCGGCTCGCCCGAGGTCCACGCCACGACCGCCAACGGCGGCCCCGCACTCGTGGCGGTCCTCGACGGCCGGGTCATCGGCGTCATGTGCCTGGAGATCACCCCGGAGGGCATCGCCGCGTTCCGCAACCAGGCCAACCCCGACAAGCTCGAACGCGCGACCCGGCAGTGGGCGGCCACCGACCACGGAGACCCCCTGCTCCGATTCTTCTGACCGCCTTCCGGCCACCTCCGGTGTGCGATGTGAGCTGCTTCACATCCCGTTCCTGTCAGTAAACGGCGGCCCGCCCGGTTCAAGGGGCGAATCCGCTGAAGCGCATCCCCTGGAGCGCATCCGCTGAAGACAGGAGCAGGGACATGCAGCACCGCATCGTCGTCCTCGGAGCCGGATACTCCGGAGCCATCGCCGCCGGGCGCCTCGCCAAGCGGCTGCACCGCGAGGACGTCGCCATCACGCTCGTCAACGCCGAGCCGGACTTCGTCGAGCGCGTCCGGCTGCACCAGCTCGCGGCCGGCCAGGATCTCAGGCCCCGGCCCTTCAGCGAGATGTTCGCGGGCACCGGCGTCGAACTGAGGACGGCGCGGGTCACCGGCGTCGACGTCGACCGCAGGACGGTGACCGTCAACGGCTCCGGTCCGGCTGAGGAGTTGGCGTACGACACCCTCGTGTACGCCCTCGGCAGCGGCTGGGACGACCAGGGCGTCCCCGGCGTCGCCGAGCACGCCCACGAGATCGCCGGTCGCGTCGGCGCACTCCGGCTGCGCGAGCGGCTGGCCGGCCTGGACGCCGGCGCGCCCGTGGTCGTGGTCGGCGGCGGTCTCACCGGTCTTGAGGCGGCGACCGAGATCGCCGAGGCCCGCCCCGACCTCGACGTCGCCCTCGCCGCCCGCGCCGGCCTCGGCGACTGGCTCTCGCCCAAGGGTCGCCGGCACCTGCGGAAGGTCTTCGGCAGGCTCGGCATCACCGTGCACGAACACACCGCCGTCACCGCCGTCGGGAGCGACCGCGTCACCACCGCCGAAGGCGGGACGATCCCCGCCGCGGTCACCGTGTGGACCACAGGGTTCGCCGTCCATCCGATCGCGCGGGCCACCACCCTGGAGGTCGGCGGCACGGGCCGGATCGTGGTCGACCGGACCATGCGCTCGGTCTCGCACCCGGACGTGTACGCCATCGGCGACGCGGCCCTGGTGCAGGGCCCCGGCGACAAGCCGCTGCGGATGTCGTGCGCCTCGGGCGTCCCCACCGCATGGCAGGCCGCCGACGCCATCGCGGCCCGGCTGACCGGCCGAAAGCTCCCGAAGGTGCCGCTGCGCTACTTCAACCAGTGCATCTCGCTGGGTCGCAGGGACGGTCTGATCCAGTACGTCACCGCCGACGACCGCGCCGTCCGGGCGGCCCTGACGGGACGCCTCGCCGCCCGCTACAAGGAACTGGTCTGCAAGGGCGCGGCCTGGGGCGTGGCCCACCCGGTGCTGGGGATCCCGGCCCGGCGCCGCGTGACCCACCGTCCGGTCCAGCCCGCCGCTCCGGCCAAGACCCCGACGCCTTCCGTGTGACCGGCGCATCCGACTGATGCCCGGACCCCGTCCGCCCGGCCCCTCGACGCCGGTTCCGTGCGCGAGCCGCGGCAGATCGGTGTCGAGCGGGAGGGCTGGGGACAGGGCGCCGGCGGCCTGGCGCACCCGTGGACCCGGTCGCCGCGAAGGACGTACGAGGACGTAGGAGTCCGTTGGGCTACGAGTGCTTCCCGCCGCCCTTGCCGGTGCCCTTCCCGCCGCCCGCCTGGCCGGTTCCACCGCTTGTGCCGCCGTTGCCGGTCCCGTTGTCACCGGACGTGCCGGTACGGGGCGTGCCCTTGCCGGAAGTCCCGTTGCCGGAAGTCCCGTTGCCGGAGGTGCCGGTGTTCCCCGCCGTGCTGTGGCCGGTGTCTGCGGCATCCTTGCCGGGCTTGCCCCTGCCCGCCGGTCCGGCCGATGCACGTGTCAGCTGCTCGGAGCAGTAGGCGGCAACCCTGTTCTCCCCGCCGGCGGCTGCGACGAGCCGCTGCCACGCCCGCGCGTCGAGGGCCTTGCCGCGCTTGTCGACCTGTTCGTAGGCGCGGCAGTGGGCCTCGGTGTCCTTGGCGGACGAAGGGCGGTCCGTCGGTCCGTGGCCGACGGAGGGCGCGGACGAGGCGGCACCGCCCGGCCGGGCCGGGGTGACCGCCGACGGGTGTGCGGGCCCCCGGCCGGTACCGGTGCCGTCCGTGGACGAGCCAGCGGAACCGATGGCCGCGACCGCGACACCGCCCAGGGTGAGGCTGGCGAAGACCACGCCGAACGTCATCCGCACCGGGCGCCGGGCGCGCCGTGCCTCGGGCAGCCGCCAGTCGTCCCGGCGCCGGGTACGCGCCCGGCGGGCGCCCGCGCCGTGGGCGGCGGCCCGGAAGGCGGCCAGGGCCCGCCGCTCGGCCTCGGGGTCGAGGTGGTCCGCGCGGATGACGGTGGCCAGCAACGTTTCCAGCGGGGACTCCGGCCCGTCCCACGCGCCGGACACGGCGCCCTCAGGGTGCACACGTCGACGGCCCGGCACTCCGTCGGCGCTCAGCCGTTCACCCATGTGCGTTTCCGTTCCTGTCCGACAGTTTCGATTCGTTCTGCGTAGGGGCCTGATGCCTTTTCGTACGCACACTGTCGACGTCGTGGTTCATTTCGGCGTCGTAGTTCATGTCGACTTCCCCAGCGTGCGGCAGGCCCCATCCGTCACACCCGTCTCCGCCTCGCCGCCGGCACCCAGTTGCCGGGCGAGGCGTTTGAGGCCTCGGTGGGCGGCCGTGCGCACCGCTCCCGGGCGCTTGCCGAGAACGCGCGCGGTGGCGGGCCCGTCCAGGCCGACGACGACCCGCAGGAGCACGGCCTCGGCCTGGTCCTCGGGCAGCGCGCGGACCAGTTCGAGGGCCCGCTCGGTGGAGAGGCTCTCCAGGGCCTGTTCATAGGTGCTGGACGCGGCGGGCAGGTGGAGTACGTCCTGTTCCGTGCCTCCCGCCCGGGGCCGTACCCGTTTGCGGCGCAGGTGGTCCAGGGCACGGTGCCGGGCGATGGTCGCGGTCCAGCCCCGGAAGCCGGCGCCGTCGCCCTTGAAGCGTCCGAGGTCGCGGGCTATCTCCAGCCAGGCCTCGGACGCCACGTCCTCCGCGTCGTCGCCGACGATGCCGTGCAGGTAACCGAGCAGGCCCGGCTGCACCATCCGGTAGGCGACCGCGAAAGCGGTCTCGTCACCGTCCTGGGCCCGCGCGACCGCCGCGCCCAGTTCCCCGTCGTACGCCTGTACGCGCCGGGGTTGCCGTACCTGGCCCAAGACTGTCCTCGTTCGCACCGGTTCGCAGCGATTCCTTGCCGTCCGCCGTGCTCCGGTCGTGTCGACGGCCCCATGGTGACCAGCGTCCGGGCTCGCGGAAATGTCACAACGTCCACGAGCGGACGGCACTTCGCCCCGCCGGACGGCCGGCGGGGCGAAGCGGGCGGAGCGGGAGCCTTCGCTCTACTTGGTGAAGGCCGCGGTGCCGTTGGGGGTGCCCAGGCCCGTCGGGCCGTCGTAGCCCTTGCCTGCCTTGCACTGGTAGTCGCTGCACGACCCGTTGGCGCCGTCGGTGACGTCGTTCAGCTTGTCCAGGTGGGCGTACGGGTAGGAGGCCGGAGTGTCACCGGCGCCCGGGTTGCCCGCGAGGGCGTAGACGCCGGCGACGAACGGCGCGGAGGCGCTGGTGCCGCCGTACACGTTCCAGCCGCCGGCCTGGTAGGTGTCGTAGACGGCGAGGCCGGTGGCCGGGTCGGCGACGGCCGCGACGTCGGCGACGCTGCGCTTGGTGCAGCCGGTGTCCTTCTGCCAGGACGGCTTGGTGTCGAACTGCGAGCAGCCCGAGCCCGCACCCTCACCGCCGGCGGACGTGCCCCAGACGGACTCGGACCAGCCGCGGGTGCTGCTGTCCTTCCTGAGCGAGGTGCCTCCGACGGCGGTGACGTACTGGGAGGCGGCCGGGTACTCGGTGCCGTAGCCGCTGTCGCCGGAGCTGACGGTGATGGCGACGCCGGGGTGCTTGAAGTACTTGTCGTCCGCGGAGGTGTCGGCCGCCTCCTCGTTGCCGCCATAGCTGTTGGAGACGTACTTGGCGCCCTGCTTGACGGCCTGGTTCACGGCCGCGCCGAGGTCGTCCATGCCGGCGGACCTGGCCTCGACGAGCAGGATGTGGCACTGGGGGCAGGCGGCGCTGACCATGTCGACGTCGAGGGAGATCTCGCCGGCCCAACCCTGATCCGGAGCGGGGTAGTTGGTGCCGCCGTCCTGGTCGATCTTCTTGAAGCAGCCGTTGCTCGTGCTGCACTCCGGAAGGCCGTACTGGGACCGGTAGGCCGCCAGGTCCTTCTCGGCGTTCGGGTCGTCGTTCGCGTCGACGATCGCGACGGTGGCGCCCTTGCCGCCGTCCTTCGGCAGGTTGTACGCGGCCTGCAGGTCGGCCGGCCCGAAGCCCTTGGGGGTGTCGTGGCGGCCGAGGGACTTCTGCACCTTCAGGTCGGTGCGCACGACCGCCTGGCACGCCATGGAGCCGGGCTTGCTCGGCTCCGAACAGAGCGGGCGGGTGTGCACCGTGGAGGCGGAGGCCGCGGGAGCTGCGGTGGTCGGCGTCGCGAAGGCTGCCGACTGGGTGGCGACGGCCAGGCCGCCGGTGATCAGGACTGCTGCGGACACCAGCGCGGGCGCGCTGCGGCGTATCGGGTTCCTTCTGCGGTGGGAATGCAATGAACTGCCCTCCGTGGGGGGATGGGCGGCTCCGTGACGGCGGCCGGAAGCACTCGTATGTCACGCACATGACAAGCACTTGCGGTTGGGGGTGGCCGACGGGAGCCGACTTCCGGGCAAACTGCTGGTGCTGCCACCCCGGTCAGTGGTGGCTACACATGAGGCTATGGACAGTTTGCCGAAGAGAACAGTGCCAGTTGGTAAAACCTTGCTCTCAACTCCCCGGGGGCACAGGTACCTTGTGCAGCCATGGAGCTTGAAGACGGAACCATCAACGACCTGATGTCGCTGGGTCTCGCCCGGTACGAGGCACGGGTCTACCTGACGCTCATCAGGCGTGGTTCTTACACGGCCGCCGAGGTGGCCCGGGAGGCCGACGTGCCGCGCCAGCGCGTCTACGACGTACTGGACGCACTCGTACGACGACAGCTGGCCACCACCCATCCCGGGCGAGTGGCCACGTACTCCGCCGTCACCCCCGAGCTGGCCCTCGCCCGCCTGATGGCGGTGCAACGGGAGTCGGTCGACCGGCTGGAGCGGGTCTCGCAGGGCTTGGCCGGCCTCCTGCAGCCCCTCTGGTTCCAGGGCCGCGAACACACCGACCCGCTGGACTACATCGAGATCCTGCGCGACCCCAAGGCGATCTCCGAACGCTTCGCCGACATCCAGCGGCAGGCGCGGCACGAACTTCTCACCTTCTGCAAGCCGCCGTTCGTCGCTCCCGCCGAGAACACGGAGGGCATGGAGGTGGTCCGCCGGCTGCACCGCGCCGGCGGTACCGTCCGCGCGATCTACCTGGACGCCGCCCTGGAGGACCCCGAGACGGTGGAGCACGTACGGCGCTTCGCCGCGGCGGGCGAGGAGGCCCGCTTCGCCTCCGAACTGCCGCTGAAGCTCGTCATCGCCGACGCCTCCCTCGTCCTGTGCGACATGCCCGACCCGGTGGCCGGCGCGGGCACCACCACCACGCTCTTCATCGAGCACCCCGCCCTGGCGGGCTGTCTGCGGCTGGCCTTCCACACCGTGTGGAAGGACGCCGCGCCGAAGGGAATGCCGAACGCGTGACACGGGTTCCCGGCCGGCCGACGCCGGGGCCCCCGGATGGCGCCGCCGATGAGCGCTGCGGTGAATGTCGCATTAGCCTCCGAAATGAGCGCTAAGTGGATCTTTGTGTTGGCGCGCTCCACTCGACCCCAGGAGGACGAATGCGCAAGCTCTCCAAGGCCGCTGCGGCGGCCGCGGTCATCGCTAGCGTGAGCTTCATAGCCACCGGCACCACCACGACCGCCGCCACTGCCCAAGGCGCGGTCATGCATCGCGGCGGGTGCATCGACGTCCTGGGTGAGGTGGGCATCCTCAACGGCCTGGGAGGCAACTTGCTGAACGGCGAGGGCAATCCAGGCGCCCAGTTCACCGATTGCGGGTAGCCGGTCACCCAGCTCACCGAGTGGGGTCTCGGCGCCCGGGCCGCAGGCCCGCCGCCCGTTCGGCCATCAGTGGCCTGTACTCATGTGAGAAGTGGATGCCAAGGGCCCCGGACCGCGACCGGTCCGGGGCCCTTGCACGGCTCCGGGACCCTTGGAGAGCGAGGACGGGGACACGGACCGCACAGCCAACTCGGCTCCGAGCCCGGATCACTTCAGCCCGAGGGCGGCGCGCTGGGCGCCCAGCATGCCCACGCGCATCCTCCGCTCGCCACCGGTCGCGGGTCCGCCGAACCGGTCCTCGCTGCCGGTGCCGAGGTCGGGCAACTCCTCGGCACCGGCCGGCTGGTGACCCTGACCGGTCCGGGAGGCGTCGCAAGACGCGGCTGTCCGCGGAGGTGGCGGCGACGGCCGGCGACGAGGTGTGCTTCGTGGAACTGGCCGCACTGCAGGACACCGCCGTTCTGTCGCAAGCCCTCCTGGGCGCCCTGGGCGCCCAGGGCCTGCGGGAGAGCGGGCTGCACCTGGCAGCCGGTGCGCAGGGCCCGTTGGACCGCCTGGTCGCCGCGCTGCCCGGCCGGCTGCTGCTGCCCGCGCCGCGCACCGGGCGTTCGCACCCGACCCGGGGACCGTACGGCGTGTCTGCACCGCACTCGACAACCTGCCGCTGGCCATCGAGCTGGCGGCGACCACGCCGACGCCCGGACACGGTACCGGGAGGCCGCGCAGGCCGCGGTGGACGCGGTCACCGTGGCCGCCACCCTGCCCGAAGCACTGCGCCTGCTGGGCCTCCCCGAGCCGCTGGTCGAGGCGGTGAGCCGGGTGTCACCAGCCCAGCAGGTCCTCATCGGTTCGTGTGTGCGGGGCCGACGGGGCCGACGGGGCCGGGGGTGCGTCGTGGCAGGTGAAGCCGAGCCGGGTCAGTGCCCGGCGCATCTCACCCGATGTGAAGTCGCGACGGCTCTGCTTGGTGATCACTTCGCCGACCTGCATCACGGGGTAGACGTGACGGCCGATCGTCACGGCCAGGCCCGTGACCGGCTCGGGTGTGATGCCACTCATCGACTGCTCGACCTCACTCTTGGTCAGGTCGAAGGGGAAACGGGCGATGACACAGCGCATGGATGACTCCACAGGGTTGGGGAGGAACTCCGGAGGGACCGACAGGGCGACGGCGGTCAGCAGGGGGGCGAGGAGGCCGGAGGAGTCCCGGTGCCTGGCCTAGGTGTTGCTCTTCGGGGCGGCGTGACGGGTCCGGCCGGCGGACCGTCCACTGCCGCCACGGTCGGCGGCCCGGCCACTCCCGCCACGGGCGGCGGTCCGTCCCCTGCGACCACGGGAGGTGGCTCCCGTGCGCTTGCTTCGTTCGGCTCGGTCGGCTCGTGCGGCTGGTTCGGCGACCGGCGCGCTGAGGGTGACCGGCACGCCGGAGGGCGTACGGGCGCCGGTGATGCGGTGCAGTTCGGCCTCCCCCGGGCGGATCCGCACGGTACGCGGAGTGATGTCGGCGTCGGCCATCAGACGGTCCATCGCGCGCCGCTGGTGCGGCAGCACGAGGGTGACGACGGTGCCGGACTCGCCGGCGCGGGCGGTACGGCCGCCGCGGTGCAGGTAGTCCTTGTGGTCGCCGGGAGGGTCGACGTTCACGACGAGGTCGAGCCCCTCGACGTGGATCCCGCGGGCGGCGACGTTGGTGGCCACCAGGGCCGTGACATGGCCGTCCTTGAACTGGGCAAGGGTCCGGTTGCGCTGTGACTGGGACTTGCCGCCGTGCAGGGCCGAGGCATGCACACCGACGGACAGCAGGTGCTTGGTCAGCCGGTCGACCGCGTGCTTGGTGTCGAGGAACATGATCACCCGACCGTCGCGGGCGGCGATCTCGGTCGCGGCGGTGTGTTTGCCGGCGTCGTCCACGTGCAGCAGATGGTGCTCCATGGTGCTGACGGCCCCCGCGGACGGGTCGACCGAGTGCACCACGGGATCATGCAGGTAACGGCGCACCAGCAGGTCGATGTTGCGGTCCAGGGTGGCCGAGAACAACAACCGCTGACCGCTCGCGGGCACGAGGTCGAGCAGCGCGGTCACCTGCGGCATGAAGCCCATGTCGGCCATCTGGTCGGCTTCGTCCAGAACGGTGACGGCGACCTGGTCCAGCCGGCAGTCGCGCCGTTCGATGAGGTCCTTGAGGCGGCCGGGCGTCGCGACGACGACCTCGGCACCGCCGCGCAGCGCGCTCGCCTGCCGGCCGATCGACATGCCGCCCACCACGGTGGCGAGCCGCAGTCGCAGGGCGCGGGCGTAGGGGGTGAGCGCGTCGGTGACCTGCTGGGCCAGTTCCCGGGTGGGGACGAGGACGAGGGCGAGCGGCTGCCGGGGCTGGGCCCGCTGCCCGTCCAGACGGGCGAGCACCGGCAGACCGAAGGCGAGCGTCTTGCCCGAGCCGGTACGGCCCCGGCCCAGGACGTCCCGGCCGGCCAGCGCGTTCGGCAGCGTGGCCGCCTGGATCGGGAACGGCGCGGTCACGCCCTCGGCGCCGAGCGTGGCGAGCAGACGCGCGGGCATGGCCAGCTCGGCGAACGTCGAGACGGCCGGCAGCGGCTCGGTGAGCGTGACCGGCAGAGCGAACTCCTGTCGGTGCGTGGCGGAGCGTGCTCCCTGGCCGCTCCTTCGCCCGGTGACCGGACGATTGCTCTGCCGGCCCTTCTCCTGCGTACGGGAGCGGCTGCGGCGAGTGGAACTGCCGCCAGTTCCATGGGTGCGGTTCATACAGGAACCTCCTCGATGCGGCGTATCGAGGAATTCCGTCAGCAGTGCGCCGGAGCAGGATTCACAAGAATGAGCCGAATAAATGTGAAAAGCCGGACCGATTTGGGAAAGCGGCGGTCCGGGCAGCGTCGACCGGGAAAGCAATGAGCTGGGGCCCGCACCCCAAGAGCGCGGGCCCCAGCCTCACGATGCGCGAACCACTGGCTCGCGACGATTCGCGTCAGTGTCAGGCAGGAACGATGTTCTCGGCCTGCGGGCCCTTCTGGCCCTGCGTGACGTCGAAGGTAACCTTCTGGCCTTCCTGAAGCTCGCGGAAGCCGGAGGTGGCGATGTTCGAGTAGTGGGCGAACACGTCAGCGCCGCCACCGTCCTGCTCGATGAAGCCGAAGCCCTTTTCCGCGTTGAACCACTTCACGGTGCCAGATGCCATATTGAATCTCCCTTGGGGGGCAGTGCCGGACCCCGCACTTTGCGGAGCCGAGTCGCCGCGATGATCACCCCTCCGGAAGAACCGGAAAGCTCTGCAAAGAAACAAGTCTCTGGCAACCAAAACTGCAACTGCCTATCACGCTAACACAGGTCGACCGGAACCTTCCAAGTGTTTTCCGCAGTGACCGTGCATTCGATTTCGCTGCGGCCTGGATTTCTGTATCCGCGGGACTAGGTATCCGTGCCTTGCCCGTCCAGCTTCCGGCGCATGTCCCGGTTCAGGCGGAGGGCGTCGTCGAGCTGGTCCTCAAGCGAGACGATGCGGCAGGCGGCCTCGATGGGGGTGCCCTGGTCGACGAGCTCACGGGCACGGGCGGCGATGCGCAACTGGCGGCGCGAGTACCGGCGGTGGCCGCCTTCCGAACGCAGCGGAGTGATCAGCTCGGCTTCGCCGACGGCCCGGAGGAAGGCGGGTGTGGTGCCGAGAACGTCGGCGGCACGCCCCATGGTGTAGGCGGGGTAGTCGTCGTCGTCGAGGTTGCCGGCGACAGGGGCGTTCTCAGCGGGCATGGCACCTTCGTTTCGGGGACGCGGCGAGGGAGCCGGGCGTGCGCGGCACCCGTGCCCGGAAGGAAGCATCACCATCTGCGTCGTGCGTCAACCTTAACTCCGGCAGGCACGGACATGTGTCTTCGCCGTGACAGACTTTCCCCCGCCGTACCCGCCGGCTAGACACCCCGTTCGATCATGTCGATGACGTGCCGGCCCGCGGCGCGGGCCTGGGTGGGGTCGAGGCCGCGAAGGGGGCCGTCGATGAGCAGCATGGCGAGGCCGTGGACGGCGGACCAGGCGAGGAACTCGGCGCCGGAGCGGCGGTCCTCGGGCAGCAGACCGGCCTCCACCAGGCCATCGAGGGCAGCGCCGAGGATTTCGAACGGTGTCTTCCCGCCGGGCCCCGCCGCGGTGTCGTCGGTCGCGTGGGTCATGTCGCCCGGCACATGGAAGGCGGCGCGGAACAGGCCGGGCTCTTCGCGGGCGAAGCGCAGGTAGCCGGTGCCGACGGCGCGGAAGCGGTCACGGGCGGCGGCCACCGCGTCCTCGGCCGGCGGCAGGGCGGCCTGCTCGGCCTCCATGGTGCGGGCGACTTCGGCCATGGCCGCCTGGGACACCGCGTGCAGGAGCGCGCCTCGGTCGGCGAAGTGCCGGTAGGCGGCATTGGGGACGACCCCGGCCTGCCGGGTGGCCGCACGCAGCACGACGGCTTCCGGACCACCCTCACGGGCGAGTTCGAGGCCGGCCTTGACGAGCGCGTTGCGCAAGTCGCCGTGGCGGTAGGTGTCCCGCTTCGGTTTGCCGCTTCCGGCCGCCGTCATGGCCACCATCCCCTCAATGTGGACAGCATCCACTTAAGCCGTCTAGGCTCCTGCACGTTCGGTCCGGGGTGCGCACTGTCGCGACCTCCGAATGTGGACATCGTACACAAGCCTTGTGACCAGGCGCGAGATACCGAGGAATCCCAGATGCGTACCCTGATCAGCACTGCTTTCGTCTCGCTCGACGGCGTCGTGGAGGCCCCCGGCGGCGAGCCCGGCTACCGGAACTCCGGATGGACCTTCAAGGACGTCCCGTTCCTCCCCGAGGCCTTCGACATCAAGGGACGGGAACAGAAGGAAGCCACGGCCATGCTGCTGGGCCGTGTCAGCTACCAGGCGTTCAGCCCGGTGTGGCCCGGCATGGAGGACTTCGCCGGTTACAAGGTGATGCCCAAGTACGTCGTCTCCACCACTCTCACCGAGAACGACCTGGTGGCGAACTGGGGTGAGACCACGATCCTGCGCTCGCTCGACGAGGTCGCCGCGCTGAAGGAGACCGAGGGCGGCCCGATCATCGTCCACGGCAGCGCGGCCCTGAACCAGAGCCTCTCGGACGCGGGTCTGATCGACCGGTACCACCTGCTCGTCTTCCCGCTCCTGCTCGGCGCCGGCAAGCGTCTGTTCAGTGCCACGGACAAGGACACGCAGAAGCTGAAGCTGGTCGAGCACGAGGTCTACGCCAACGGCCTGCAGAAGAACGTCTTCGACGTCATCCGCTGACCCGGTCGGGCCACGCGGCACGCTCGTGGGCCGCCTGGCAGGTCAAGCGGCCCTGGGCCGCGTCGCGCGTATGCCCGACGCGGGCTCCTGTGCGTCCTCGGGCGGCCAGGTCTCGTCATCCCCGAAGTCGGGGGCCTGGAAGGGATTGGTCGTCGGAGGCGGCGATGCTGCCTTGGAGCAGCGGGGTTGCGCTTCCAGGGCGGAGAACAGCGACGTCAGATCGATGAGAGGACTCTCTTTCATGACAGGCTCCTGAAGGGGCCTGGTGTGCCGTGACCGGGCACAGCGGTTCTACAGCTTGGTCATCTTGGCGTACGGGCTCAAGATCCGCATTCGCGCCGAGCCGAAATCCACGAGGGCGGCGATTCCGTCCTCGATGCCGATCACCCGGCCGAGGCCGTACACGTCATGTGTGACCTGGTCGCCCATGGCGAAGTGCTTGGGAGCGGGTGTGACCGGGGCCTTGAAGGGGCTGGTGGGCAGATGACGCTTCGGCGCAGCAGGCTTTGTCATGACTCAGTATGAGCCCATGTGTACCCCCGTTCGCTGTGGCCGTCGGCACAGATCCAGACGAGGGTAACCGCTTCACGCCGCTGACCTGGGCTTTTCGAGAACTGCTGAGATGAAAACCGGCCACAGGGATGAGATGCGCAGGCCCGCGTTAACGGCAGTGGCGCGCCACATACGCGTCCAGCGGCTCCAGCGCGCCCCACGCCTGGTCGAAGCTGTCCGCGAAGTACGCCAGGAAGGCCGGCCCCTCCACGCTGAACCCCGTCAGTTGTTGACGGCCGGCACCGGAGAAGGACAGAAAGGTGACGGAGTCGTCCACGAGGCCGGTGTTGTGCCAGGCACAGGAGGCAGTCCAGGGCATGACGCGCGCCTCGTAGGCGTATATGTCCGTGGTCTCCGCGTGATGTTCGCGCAGCCACTGCAGGTAGGCCGTCCTCGGCGCACCGTCTCGCTCGGGAACACCGATGATGCGCCGGACACTGGCACCCTCCCCGGAGTGGCCCCTGGCCCACTGCAGCACCGTACTGAAGTACTCGGCCACTTCCGCCGCTCCCCAGTGACCGGGCGGGTGGAGCCGGACGTAGGTGAGCCGGATCTCGCGGCGGGCCGTGCGGATCCGGTCGGCGGCGGCGCGGTAGAAGGAGGTCGGGTCCGGATAGCGCACCATCTCGGCCCGCGTCGCCTCCACCGGCCCCTCGGGTCCCTCCCGCTTGAGCGTGTCCAGTTCCGTCCTGGCCTCACGCCACAGGGCCTGCCACTGGCTCCAGTCCCCGCCCAGCACGGCGACCAGGCGGCGGGTGACCATCTCGCCGGGCAGGCGACGCCCGTTGAGGGCCTCGGAGACCGTCGCCGGACTGCACTGCGCCCGAGCGGCGATCGTCTTTATCTGGAGGTTGCCCGCAGTGATGCGCAGCCGACGCAGCTCCGCTGCGAACCGCCGCACGGGCGGCGGCGCGCCGCGCGGGTGGGCGTCCATGGTTCCCCCAACTGCCATGCCCGGTCCGACGATTCACGATCGTCCCACTGTTTCCGAGCATCCGCCGAACTTCATCGAATCCCATCGAAGAAGGCTGAAATTCTCCGATGCTTCCGAGAAGAACGGACTCCGCCGGAATCCCTGGACCGCGTGGAGTCGTGCCTGGTCGAATGGCTGATATCCCAAGCCGAGGTCAGGACGAGGAAGGTGAGCAAGCATGCCGATCGACCTCAGGATGTCGCTCCGCCGCCACTACGTGACATTTCTTGCCGTGCTCGTGACCGGGATCGTTCTGATCATGGCGGTCAACGGCACCGCGCAGTCCACGGAGGTCTACCTGCACGGCCTTCTGGGCGTGGGAGGCCTCATCGCCGGCTACGTGCTCACACCGCCCGAGCCCTCCCGCCCGGGCGACCCGGATGAGCGGCCCGGCGTGGCGGAGGGCGAGGCCCAGTGAGCAGGATCGAATGCTCAGTCGAGACAGAACTCGTTGCCCTCGATGTCCTGCATCACGATGCAGGAGTCGTGGCCGTCGTACAGCAGCCGCACGCGTACCGCGCCGAGCGCGACCAGTCGTGCGCACTCGGCTTCGAGCGTGGCGAGGCGCTCTTCCCCCACGAGCCCGGTGCCGACCCTCACGCAGAGATGCACCCGGTTCTTGACGACCTTGCCTTCGGGAACGCGCTGGAAGAACAGTCGCGGGCCGACACCTGAGGGATCACTGCAGGCGAACCATGAACCCTGCTCCTCAGGAGGCCGGGAGCGGTCGAAGTCGTCCCACGTGGCGAATCCCTTCGGCGGCGGCGCCACGACGTACCCCAACACCTCGCACCAGAAGCGAGCGACGCGCTCGGGTTCGGCGCAGTCGAAGGTGACTTGGAACTGCTTGATCGATGACACAGGCGCACCGTAACAGGGGCCTTTGTTGCTCATCTCCCGGTCGGGACCTGCCGGATGCTGTGACGTTTGATCATGCACATGCGCTGGTTACGACGAGCAGTCTGTGTGACAGCTGTGCATGAGGCATGGCCATGTGAACGGGGGGATCCAGGATGACACCACATCCGGCACGTCATCGGCGCGCGCTGAAAAGGCGTGTCCTCACCGGCGCTTCTGTCGCTGCGGCGGCCGGACTCGCGATCACCGCGACCATGGCCGTCAACGCCGAGGCGGCATGGACGTCGGCCACACGGTCCTTCCCAAGTCGACGCCTCCGTACAGCTACACCAGGACCAGCGCCCGTCTGATCAGCCGCTCCGGGGTGTTCGGCACCGCGAGGACGCTCACGTCGGACGGCCGGGTGCCCCAGGTCGACGCCCGCCCGAGTTCCCGGTTCACGGTGATCTGGCAGCAGGAGACCTACCCGTACACGATCAAGTCCGTCGCCGGCCCCTGACCGGCTTCGGCTGCCCCGCCGTGCCCCGCCCGGCGGGTTCCCACTCATCCCTTCGAGAAGGAGATGCATGCGCAAGCGCGCTGCCTTTGCCGTCCTCAGTGCCGTCACCGCGCTGGCCGGCTTCGCCGTCCCCGGTGCCCAGGCGGACGAGCCCCAGACCACCGATGTCCAGATGAGCAACGTCACCTTCGACGGTGGCAAGAACATCGTGGTCGGTCTCTACGCCAAGACGGTCACGGTGTCGGGGACCTTCACCCACCCGTCGGGCATCCAGGACGCGGACTTCGTCCTGTGGCGCGGACCGGACGGTGCGAACCCCTACGAGACCTACGACGACCGCATCGTGTCGAACCAGTACCACTACCATGCGGACTGCGTCGCCGTGAGCGCCACCACCTCCACCTGTGAGCAGACGTTCTCCCTCGAACCGGACTGGAGGTACGGCGGCACCGCACTCACCAACGCCCACGCCGGCACCTGGAAGGTCAGTGTGATGGGGGTGGCCAACGACGACAGCTGGACCCAGACGGCGAGCTACACCACGACCCGTCTGCAGCGGCAGTCGAAACTCACCGTGGACGCAGGTCCGGAGCCGGTCGCCCAGGGCAGGACCCTCACCGTGACCGGCAGGCTCACCCGGGCCGACTGGAACAATCTCGACTACTTCGGTTACTCCAACCAGCCGGTCAAGCTCCAGTTCCGCAAGGCCGGTACGACGACCTACACCACCGTGAAGACCGTGTACACCTCCAGCACCGGCGACCTGACGACCACGGTCCCCGCCGCAGAAGACGGCTACTGGCGCTGGAACTTCACAGGCACCTCCACCACCCCGGCCGTCAAGGCGACCGGCGACTTCGTCGACGTGCAATAACCCGAACGGACACGCCTCCCGCTCACGACGGAGTGCCCCGGCCGTTCGACGCCGGGGCACTCCCCGTTCAGTGCTGGTGGTTGACCTGCCGGAGCAGACCGCCAGATCGCCCCGGCGGCGGGCCGGGATCCCCGCGAGGCGGTTCCCCTGGTCCCCCTCCTCGACGGCCTTCTCCCACCAGGGCAGGGCCTGGTCCAGCCGTCCCTGTTTCGTCAGCGACTCTGCGTACGTACGGGCCGCGCCCGGCTGCGACCGGCACTCCCCGCTCGGCCTGGTGATCACGTCGGCCGGCGGAGCATCGGAATGTGACGTACTCGTGTGCCTTCTGTGGAGGGCTGGTCAAGTGTTGTCCGCCTGGGACTCGTGTGATCGGTTCGGTGCGTCGAGTAGGAGAGAGCAACACATCTGCATCTGCGTCGGGCAGCACATTCACATCGTGCCGAACGGACAACCGGGAGAGGTTGGGGGACATGGCCTGGGAGGAATGGGAACAGCTGAAGCACGAGGCAGCGCAGCGGCGGTCGACCAGTATGCGGTTGAACCAGCTGCCGGCCGACGGCGGCGGGGGCGCGCAGCCGGGCGGCGACCTGAAGGTGAACCAGCAGGACCTGGCCGCCATCGGCGACAAGGCATTCGACCTCTGGGACGCGCTCGGCAACCACGGGCGGGACGCCTGGTCCAGCAGCCAGTCCGCCGCCTCCGACCTGAAGGGGCAGGGCTTCAGCCTGGGCGGCGGTCTGGATCACGTGCAGGAGCGTTGGGAACACCAGCTGACCACGCTTCTCGACGCGTGCGCGCACATCTCCAACCACCTCGAGTTCACCAAGCGGGTCCACCGGGGGGACGAGCACTACATCGCGGGTCAGCTGAGCAGCATCGCGACGCTGGACCAGGGCTTCAGCGAGGAGGCCGGTCACTGATGGATCTGGACACGCTGCGGTTCGGCCGCTTCGAGACGCTGGGGACCGCCGTCGCGGACTGGGCAAAGGTCGTCAGCCACCTGGAGACGCTGGAGAAGGACGCGCGCGACGGCTTGAAGGGGGCGGCGGAAAAGGCCGATTGGAAAGGGGTGAACGCCACGGTGACCCGTGAGTTCATCACCAAGACGGCCGACGAGTTCGCCGACGCCCATGCCGAGGCGAGCAGCATCCACAACATTCTCAAGGACACCCATGACGAACTCGTCGGCTACCGCAACCAGCTGAACCAGGCGATCTCCGACGGCCTGAAGAAGAACCTGACGGTGATGGACACCGGCAACGGGTCGTTCACCGTCACGATGAACATCCACCCCGACCGGGCCGCCAAGGGCACATCGGTGCCCGAGCACAGCCAGCAGGACGTGGACCACCTCCGGGACGAGGTCCAGCGGATCCTGAAAGCGGCCACCGAGAGCGACAACTCGGCCGACCAGGCGCTGCGGGTCCTCGTCGACCAGACCGAGTACGGCTTCTCCGGCGCCACCTACCAGGACCGGGATTCCGCCGCCGAACCCGTGGAGGAAGCCGAGAGGCTGGCCAACCTCCTCAAGAACAAGGGCGACTCGATGTCGCCCGAGGAATTCGACGAGCTCAACCGATCCCTCGCGAAGTACCGCAACGACCCTCTCTTCCAGGAGAAGTTCGCCACGACGCTGGGCCCGCGAGGCACGCTCGACTTCTGGGCCGACCTGTCCGACCCGTCCGACGGCGGCGACCTGCAGCGGGCCCGGCACGACCAGCTGGGCGAGCTGCAGAAGAACCTCGGTCTCGTCCTCGCCGGCGCCACCCGCTCCGATTCCCCCGCGATGCGCCAGTGGGAGGACCAGATGGTCCAGCTCGGCGACGACCGGATCCAGACGCGCGGGACGCAGGTCTACGGCTTCCAGCTGATGAGCAACCTCATGCGCGTCGGGGACTACGACGACCAGTTCCTGAACAAGTACGGCAACGCCCTGGTGGCGACCGAGAAGAAGATGCGCCTGCCGGACCACTACTGGAACGCCGGTGCGCCGCCGATGCCGAAGATGAACTTCATCGGGGACGACTTCGGCCGCGACCCGATGACGGGCCTCATGACGGGGTTGTCCAACAGCCCCAAGGCCGCGACCGACTTCTTCAACACCACCCAGCCCCAGGACAACGCCGAATGGGTACTCAAGCAGCGGCCGGTCTTCGACGACACGCCGCTCGACGACCACGACGGCAACCAGTCCCGTGAGGCGACCGGCAAGGCCCTGCTTGCCGCGGCGACCGGCGTGAACCCCAACGATCCGCACGCCGTCCCCGTCGAGCACACGGCGGACAACCGGCACGTCCTCGACAGATCCCTCAAGTACCTCTCCGAAGCCGGCGACGACATGCCGTTCGAGTTCCGCGACGACATGGCCACCACACTGGTCAACTGGGGCGACGAGGTACACAACACCGCGAGCTCCCTCGCCGACGACCCGAGCGACCCGCGGCAGCTGGACCGCCACCAGCTGCTGGAAGTGGCCAAGCAGGTCTCCCGCGACCAGCACGCCTATGGCATCCTCAACGACGGCCTCAACCGTGAGATGGTGCGCGACATCTACAACGACCATCCCAGCGATCCCAAGGAGACCCTCCTGCGAGCCGGACACACCGTCGGCTTTTTGGAGGAGGCCCGCTACCAGGCGCTGAAGACGGACAAGCACGACCCTTCCTGGGACGCCAAGTGGCTGTACCACGGCTTCGGCGGTGCCGTGAACTTCATTCCCGTCGTGGGCGACGCCGCCCAGCGTGGCGTGGACGCGCTCGCCTACCAGTGGCAGCTGGACGAGCAGAACCGCATCAACGAGGAGGTCGCCCGGCAGAACGGAGAGGTCTTCACCGCCCGCGAGAACCAGTTGCAGAAGCTGGCCGACCTGTGGGCGGACGCCAACCCCGACCACCACGGCAACAACCGCTACACCCTCACGTCGGAGATCAACGGAGCCGCGTTCGACGGAAACTCGCGCGCTCAGGGACTGGCAGGAGATCAGTGACCAAGCAGACCCGGAAGGCACGGCCGCGACTGCGCCGGTCGAGCGGACGCCTGCTCGCCACCGGCGCCCTCGCCTGCGCCGTCCTGCTCTCGTCGACCGCTTGCTCGAAAGGTGGCCGGGACTATGCCGTCCCCGGTGATCTGTGCGGGGTGGCCGTGGACTCCCAGCTGGTCTCGCCATTGCTGCCCGACGGCAAGAAGCTCACCCAGCGCTCCTCCGACGCCGGTGCGACGAGCCGCCGGTGCCGTGTCTCCGTGGACGACAACCTCGTCCTCTACATCTCCAGCGACTTGGTCTCGCCCGACACCGACCCCCTGAAGGTGCAGGACCGCGGTCTGCAGCGGCTCGGCCACCCCGCACCGGCCGACATCGGCGATGCGGCCCGCGTCGCCGACCGGGGGGCCATGGCGGTCGCCGACTGCACCACAGGAGGCGACAAGAAGCGCATCGCCACGCTGATCCAACTCGGGAAGGAGCATCCCGAGGACACCTCGCAGCGCAGGAAGGACCTGACACAGCTCCTGCGCGCGTATCTCCCGAAGGCGATGGCGGACCTGGACTGCCGCAAGGCCTGAGAGACCGAGCCGTGTGACCACCCTCCGGCCCGGGACGGCGAGGTTGCGGTGTTCGTCCGCGGCCCCAAGCATGGGTTCAGGGAAGAGCGACAGGGCGCATCAGAACGCACCGGGGCGCAGGAAACGTCATGGCTCTCATGTCCTCCTGGGAGGTCGACCGGCATGACCGACGACGACCGGCCGCTGCGCTGTCTGGTCACCGGCGCCACCGGTTACATCGGCGGCAGGCTGGTGCCGGAGCTGCTCGCCGCCGGGCATTCCGTGCGCTGCCTGGCCCGCGCCCCCGGCAAGCTGCGGGACCATCCGTGGGCCGGGCGGGCGGAGGCCGTGCGCGGGGACGCAACGGACGAGAGGGCCGTGCGCGCGGCCATGGAGGGCATGGACGTCGCGTACTACCTGGTGCACGCCCTGGGTACCGGTCGGGGCTTCGAGGAGACCGACCGGCGCGCGGCCCGGGTCTTCGGTGAGCAGGCGCGTGCCGCCGGAATCCGCCGGATCGTCTACCTCGGCGGTCTGAGCCCCTCCGGGGTACCCGAGCACGCGCTGTCACCTCATCTGCGGTCCCGCGCCGAAGTGGGCCGCATCCTCCTGGCCTCGGGCGTGCCGACCGCCGTACTGCGGGCGGCCGTGATCATCGGGTCGGGTTCGGCCTCGTTCGAGATGCTGCGACATCTGACCGAGCGGCTGCCCGTGATGGTGACCCCGAGCTGGGTGCGCACCCGCATCCAGCCCATTGCCGTCCGCGACGTGCTCCGCTTCCTCGTGGGATGCGCGAGGCTGCCGTACGACGTGAACCGCGCCTTCGACATCGGCGGACCGGACATCGTCACGTACGAGGAGATGATGCGGCGGTACGCCGTCGTCGCCGCGCTGCCGAAACGCCTCATCCTCCCCGTTCCCCTCCTCACCCCCCGGCTGTCCAGCCTCTGGGTCGGTCTGGTCACCCCGGTGCCGGGCGCTCTCGCCCGCCCGCTGGTCGAGTCGCTGAGGCACGAGGTGGTCTGCGCCGAGCGGGACATCGTCCGTTACGTGCCGGACCCGCCGGAGGGACCGGTCGGTCTCGACCGGGCGATCCGGCTGGCTCTGAGGCGCGTGCAGGACGCGGACGTGGCCACCAGGTGGTCCTCCGCCTCGACTCCCCGCGCCCCCAGCGATCCGCTGCCCACCGACCCCGACTGGGCGGGCGGGAGCCTCTACACGGATCATCGCGAGCGTACGGTCGCGGCGTCGCCGCAGGCGCTGTGGCGGGTGGTGGAGGCGATCGGCGGCGAGAACGGCTGGTACTCCTCGCCACTGGCCTGGTCCTTGCGGGGCTGGCTGGACACCCTGGTGGGCGGTGTCGGACTGCGCCGGGGCCGCCGGGACGCCACCCGGCTGCGGGTCGGCGACAGCCTGGACTTCTGGCGGGTGGAGGAGATCGAGCCGGGCCGGCTGCTCCGGTTGCGGGCGGAGATGCGGCTGCCGGGCCTGGCCTGGCTGGAGATGACCGTCGACCGGGATCCACAGGGGCGCACGGTGTACCGGCAGCGGGCCCTGTTCCACCCGCACGGCCTGGCCGGGCACGCCTACTGGTGGGCCGTGGCCCCCTTCCACGCCGCGGTCTTCGGCGGCATGGCCCGCAACATCGCCGCCGCGGCCGAATCGGCCGCCCCTGAACCGGCCCGTACTCACTGAGGGAGCTCAAGGAACCGTGCGCGTCTCGGTCGCCCTGTTCACCGCCGACCTGCGGGTGCACGACAACCCGGTCCTCCAGGCCGCCCTGAAGGACGCCGAACGTGTGGTCCCGCTCTTCGTCGTCGACACCGGCATCCGCCGCACCGGCTTCGCCGGACCCAACCGCGCGGCGTTCCTCGCCGAGAGCCTGGCTGATCTCGACAGAGCCCTGCGGGCCCGGGGCGGCCGGCTGGTGGTGCGCGTCGGCGACGTGGTCGAGGAGACCTGCCGGGTGGCGGCGGAGACCGGGGCAGCCGTGGTGCACATCGCGGGCGGGGTGAGCCGCTACGCGGCACGGCGCGAGGACCGGCTGCGCACGGAGCTGGCCGGCGACCGACGCGAACTGCGAGTCCACGACGCCTCGTTGACGGTCGTACCGCCGGGAGCGCTGACACCGGCGGGCAAGGGCCACTTCGCCGTCTTCACCCCCTACTTCCGCCGATGGGAGAGCTTCTCCGGGCGCGGCGTCCTGCCCGCACCGGACGTCGTACGGCTACCGGACGTGGGCTCGGCCGGCCTTCCTCGCGCGGAGTCCCTCGCGTCGGGCCCCACTTCGCCGAGCCTGCCCGCCGGCGGGGAATCCGAGGCCCGCCGCAGGCTGCGGTCATGGCTGGCGGGCCCGCTGTCCGCATACGACGACCGGCACGACGACCTGGCCGCCGACGCGACCTCCCGGCTCTCCCCCTACCTGCACTTCGGCTGCCTCTCACCCACCGAACTGCTGCACCGGGTCCGCGCCCAGGACGGTCCCGGTGCGCACGCCTTCGTCCGCCAGCTCGCCTGGCGGGACTTCCACCACCAGGTCCTGGCGGCCCGCCCCGACGCCGCCGACCACGACTACCGGCCCCGGCACGACCGCTGGCGCCGCGCCACGAAGGAGTTCGAAGCCTGGCAGGACGGCCGCACGGGCTACCCCGTCGTCGACGCCGCCCTGCGACAGCTCCGCCACGAGGGCTGGATGCCGGGCCGGGCCCGCCTGCTCGCGGCAAGCTTTCTCACCAAGACGCTGTACGTGGACTGGCGGGCGGGGGCCCGCCACTTCCTGGACCTCCTTGTCGACGGCGATGTGGCCAACAACCAGCTCAACTGGCAATGGGTCGCCGGGACCGGCACGGACACCCGCCCGAACCGGCTCCTCAACCCACTCGTCCAGGCACGCCGGTACGACCCCCGCGGGGAGTACGTGCGCCGCTGGCTCCCCGAACTCCGCCACCTCGACGCGACCGCGGTCCACCGCGTCGCTCACCTCGACGCAGCCACCCGGGCGGGCCTGGACTACCCCGCCCCGATCGTGGATCTCGCCGCGGCCGCCGCCCGTTTCAGGGAGCGGCGGAGAGCCGACTGACCGGACAAAAACCAACCCCAGGCCGTTGACCTGGGGTTTCGCAGATCAGTCGGCGAGCCGGTTGATGGCACCGGCGGTGATGCCCTCCATGTAGCCGGGGTCGTCGCTGGGCTGACCGGTGAGTTCCACGATGCCGAACCTGTGGCCGCTGCGGATCACCGCGACGCCGCCGGCAACCTTGCCGTCGCCGCTGAATGCCGGGTACCAACTGCCCTCGCCGGCCTTGGTGGTGATCGTGTGCCCCTTGCCGTAGTACCAGTGACCACGCGGCTCGTCCTGGCAGCCGCGCACCAGCTTGTTCAGCTGCTTCTCGTACGAGGCCGCCGATGTGTCGGTGGTACCGTCCGCGACGGATTCGGTCAGCGAGGTGCCTTTGGTGTCGAAGGTCCAGGTCACGTCGGCATGGGCGGCGGCCTTCCCCTTGGTCAGCTCTCGCATCGTCTCCTCGCCGGAGCATGCCGAGAGAGCTTGCTTCCCGCTCAGGTCCACCGTCGCGCGGACCGGGGCCAGGCCCTGCTGGAAGAAGTCGTCACTCTGCATCAGGCCGGCGGAGCCGAGGCCGGGTTCGGCAGGAGCGGCGGCAAGGGCGGTCGCCGACCGGCTCGCAGAACTCGCGTCCGCGCCGGCGGCGGGAAGCGCGCCGATGCCGACCGCTATCAGGGCGGCACCGACGGAGGCGGCTATTCCCGCGACACGACCGCGACACGCGAACTTCCCGCGGGCTGCCTGGTTGTCGAACATCTCATCTCCTGTCTGGTCACGACGCGGTTGGCGTCGTCGTACATCTGGGAGATGCCGGGGGTACGGGAGATGTTGGATGGCGATCTGCCACGATCGATGTGAGCCATGTCACGTCCTGGTGGGGCGGGGGGAGGTCTCAGAGCCGTGTCACGGCCGCACGGACGATCCGCGTCATCGCAGCCGTGTCCAGGCAGGCATCAATCTCCAGGACCCCGTAGTGCGAGCCGTTGCGGAGTATGGCGACGCCTCCACACGGCTCCTTGCCTCGTGGTGCGGTCCCTGTGGTGTTCAGGTCGCCGCCGTACACACCCATCCAGCTGGCGGTGATGTCCGCAGCGACGTCGATCGTGTGCGTCGGCCCGTAGATCCAGTGAGTGGCGGGCTCGCTCTGGCACGGCACTTCCTCCAACAGCAGGCGTTCCGCGTAGTTCTGAGCCAGTGCGCGGCTTCCGGCGTCGTCGGCGACTTCGCGTGCGACCTGATCGTCGACGTTCGCCGCCTCGGTGGGGTCGCCGTGGCCTGTGTCCTTGCTCGTCACCAGCCCGCGGAAGTGCGCGCCGTACGCTCCCAGCGTCTCGCCGAGGGTCTTCTCGCCGGTGCAGGTCGCGTTGGCGTAGTTGCCGTCTCCGACGCGATCCCGCACGTAGATGCGCTTGGAGAGACCAACCTTCCTGAACTCGGCCGCTGTCAGCAAGTGCCGGTTCGTCATGGGTCCGCTCGCGGGCCTCGGCGTCGGAGAGCCGTTGCCCGGCGAGGACGCCGCAGCGCCTGACGTCACCGTCGGGGCGGCCGGAGCAGAGGGCGCGGGCAGGACGAACCGGCCGGTCAACAGGCCGAGCCCGACGGCTACCGCCAGGACGAGGACGATCGTCCGAGCACGCACGGCAGCACCTCCCGGCCCGCGGTCGAGCTGATGCCAGGAGGGAGCGGGAAGCCGGGGCGTCTCAGAGGCCACCGCCGAGGCGGTCCCGCATGAAGCGACGGGCCTGATGGATGCGGTCCTTGACCGTGCCCAAAGGAGCGTCGGTGATCTCGGCGACCTGAAGATAGGTCAGGTCTCCGAGATCGCGGAGCACGAAGGACTCCACCAGGGCCGGGTGCCGCTCCTCCAGTGCGGCCAGCGACTCCATCAGGTCCAGGCGGGTCCCCGCGATGACGCTCGTCGTCCGTGGGTCGACACCGTCGGGAACGACGGCATGACTGTCCTCCGCCCGTCGGCGCATCGAGCGATACGTGGACCTGGCGGCGTTCGAGGCGATCACCGTCACCCAGCCGAGGAACGAGCCTCGTCCGGTGTACTCGTGCAGATGTGTGCTGATGGACAACAGGGCGTCCTGCGCGGCCTCTTCGGCGTCGGCGTGGTGCGGAAGGAACCGGGAGCAGCGGCGCATCACGGTGGGCCGAAGCCGGACGAGGAGGCGGTCCAGGGACGCCCGGTCACCTGCCTGGGCAGACGCCACGAGGTGCGTCAGCTCATCCTCCTCGAGCACCCTGCTGTCCCCCCGCTATCGTCCGACCTGGACCCCACTGGGTCGCACGGAAGTTCCCCACTACAGCCGGTCACATCCGCCACGTCGCCCCGGGAAAAATGTTGCCACATGCAGAAGCTAGGTCGTTATCTCCTTGAGGACAGGCTGGGAGCCGGTTCGTTCGCCACCGTATGGAAGGCATACGACCCCGAGCTCGACACCGATGTCGCGGTCAAGGTGCTGGCCGACAACTGGGCGTCGAACGCCGATGTACGACAGCGCTTCCTGGCGGAGGCGAGGCTGCTCCGCAGAATCTCCAGCCCACGTGTCGTGCGCGTTCACGACGTCGGCGTCCAGGACGACCGGCCGTACTTCGTCATGGACTACGTCCGGGGCGGCACGCTGGCCGAGAAGACAGGGCACTGCCGGCCCGCGGAGGCGCTCCGGCTCGCGGCCGAGGCCGGGTACGCAGTTCAGGTGCTCCATGACGCGGGCGTCATCCACCGCGACATCAAGCCGTCGAACCTCCTGCTCGACGCCGGCCGCACGCCTGCCGCCGTACTCGTCGCGGACCTCGGCAGCGCGAAACAACTGGCCGACGCGTCGGGGCTGACAGTCACCACCGGCACCCCCGCGTACATGGCGCCCGAACAGGCCTTCCAGACGGGCGGGTTCGACGGTCGGGCCGATGTGTACGCCCTCGGTGTCGTCGCGTTCGAGTTGCTGACCGGACGCAAGCCGTTCGGGTCGGGCGGTCGCACAGCCATGGTGACGCGGCAGGCGTCGACGACGTCGTTGCCGACCCTTCCCGGCGAGCTGGGGGTTCCGGACGGCATCGAAACACTGCTTCGCGCTGCGCTGTCCGTTGAACCTGACGAACGACCGCAGACCGCGCAGGCGTTCGCGGATGCGCTGCTGTCACGGGAGCAGGAGGAGGAGTGGGCGTCGGTCAGGTCTTCGGGGCCGACGCGCCTGATGGTCTGGCTTGCGGCGGTCGTCGTGTACCTGATGACAGCGGTGCTGACCTGGTTGTCCCGCTGAACTTGCGAGTCCCGCGTCCGATACGGAAGGTGCCGCCCGTTCGCGAGCGCCGCAGCAGGTTCCGGCACGACGCTCGCCGCGGCTCATGGTCCGCCTCGGCGCCTTTGGCCCGCTGCGGAGACATCGCTGTCCGCGGCGCACTGCCGGACGAGTCGTAGACGGCGTTCAGGCTTGCGCCGACGACTTGGCCGCTGATGGGCACGGCGACCTGCGTGTTGCCATTCTTGAAGGCGTAGACGGTGGCGCGCTCGAACGCCAGGGATGAACCCGCCTTCAGGTGAGCGGATATCTCCTTGCTGTCCAAATGCGTCACGTAAACGCGATCACGAATGACCATGGGAACACTTGTATAAACAAGCTGACAATCATTCAATTCTCGATAACCTGAGTGTCGTTGCATCCTGGCACCCTGGAAAGGAGGCGCCGAGTCCGGTCCCGTGAGCCAGGCAATGCGTTGTGCCCTTCGGTCGGCCACCAGCCGGTTCAGCGCCAGAACACGCTTACCGTTCGGTGAGACCCCTCTCGGCGCGAATCACCGGTCAGCCCGAAGGCCCGCACCTCCTGGCGCCACTGCGATTCCAGGGCGTCGAAGGCGGGACCGACAGATCCAGGTACGCCTCAGAGGTGTTGCTTGGCTGCTCTGATCAGCCGCCCGATGCCGTCGTGGGTCTGCGCCCTGATCGCGTCGTACTCGGACCTGTCCTCAGCCTTGATGACCGTGGAGATGTCTGCAAGCACGTCTTCCGCGGCTTGGCTCAGCGTCTCGTCGTCCGTGAGCATCTGCACCCGGAACAGCGCCTCTTGAGCATTCGAGCGCAGGCCGTAGGAGCGAACGCGGACTGTTTCGGGGTCCTCGGGTGGTGGCTGCTCGTGTTCGCAGAACCAGAGGTGGACCAGGCAGCGCCTGTAGTTCACCAAGGCGCCGGCGTAGGCGGAGTAGGCGTCGAGTCGTTCCTGACGGAGCTTCTCGCGCCGGGTGAACTGGTGGCTCATGTCGGTGGTGCGGTGCTGTAACGCCAAGCTGATTCCGGAACCAAGCAGGGTCCCCAGGACGGCTATGCCACTGGCGATGATGGTCTCCACGTCCCAAGCCCACCACGATCCGCGATACTGCGTGGCGCAAGTCCAACTACTGCGCCGGCGCGCCCTGCATGTAGCTGACTGACACGGAAACTGAAACGGGTCCGAGGGGGCCGGCTGACGCCTCTGGGTGCTCATAGGGAGGCAACTGTGGGAAGCCCAACTATGTCGGCTGTGGTTGCGGCCGTTGCAGCGGTGGTCGGGGGCCTCTTGACCGTGTTCGCCACACGGCCCGTGGATTCGGGTTACCGACGACCTTCCAGGGAAGGATCTCGCGTGCATCTCAGTGAGTTCGGAGGGGGCTACTCATGAGCGGTACGTCAGGGTCGCGTCACGACAGGACGGAGCCGGGGCCGCCGCCCGAGCGCGGCTCCGATCGCTTCAGCGACGGTCCCCCTGATCCACTCGCCTCGCTGCTGGCCAAGGTCAACAATGGGGAACACATTTCAACTCCTGGAGACAACGCGGGTGGCGAAGACCGTGACCCCCATGAGGAGGAATGGCGGGAACATGATCGCCACGGTCCCTATGCGCAGGGGCGTCGCCGGAGGAACTGACGCACAGGGCCGAGTCCCCGTCTGCGGCAGCGCAGGCGGGACTCGAAGTTAAGGCCGCTCATGCGGGTTGGAGCGGGGCGGCGTGCGAATGGACGAGCAGACGGCGCGCGCCGGACGGCAGCTCGCCCCGCGGTGGCCGACGCTCTTGGCCGGGTTTCGGGCTGCTGGCCTCCGCGATGCGCCGACCGTGTTCGGCAGCTCGTTGTAGGGACTCGGCTACCCGTTCGGCGTCGTCGGGTGTCAGGTAGATCTCCTGGGTCCACAGCACGGAAAGGCGCACGGTGCCGTTCAGCAGGTTCGTTGCGACGTCCACCTCGACGCCGTCGCCGGTGGCGTCTGTGACGTTCAGGTAAAGGTCGCTGCTGTAGGCGCTCATGTGGCTGAGCATGCATGAGGCCCGGCTTCGAATGCGATGCCGGGCCTTGGTCGTCAACTGGGGTGGGGCCCTGGTCCTTGTCGCGGGCTGGCCCGCCATCGCCTTCCTCGGCGGTACCCTCCTCGCTCACACCGCGCCCAAGACGGGCCCCGACCCCGAGGTCATCGAGGACCAGGAGGGCGAGCCCGAAGCCACGCCCGAGCCGCCTGCCACGCCTGCCATCGAATCGCCCCGGCAAACCGCACCCGTACCCGTTCCAACCGCCCTGGTCGCCCACGCCCGCAAGGTCGCCGCCGAGCACCACACCCGGACCGGCACCCGATCGATACCCCGACCTCGCAAACCCGCCTCGGCGTTCCGGCGCCGTTGGCCGAAGCGATCGCTGCCCACCTCTGAGAGCGCACCACAGGGAGAAGCCCAACCGGCAGCCGGCCGCCGCTCATGGTGCGGTTGTGGTGCGCAGCCCGTCCACTGGTCCAGACAACAAAGAACCCCCAGGTCTCTGACCTGGGGGTTTCGCATGGAGCGGGTGACGAGAATCGAACTCGCGCTCTCAGCTTGGGAAGCTGATGTTCTACCATTAAACTACACCCGCGTAAGTTCGGACATGATCCTCGCGGATCCGGTGTCCGGACCTTGCTCACTGTACATCATCGCGGACCCCTGGTGCCGAGGCCCTGGGGTCTGAGTCTTTTTCAGGGGTGGATCCGGCTGCGGCCGGGCCGAGTTGGGGCGTACGGTGGGGGCCTCGGGGAGGGTCCGGGTGGGGCCGGAGTGCCGCCTGGAGAGTCGTCTCTTTGATCCCGTAATGTGGCTTTTGTCGTCAGGGCGGTAAGCCCGACGAGGCTCTTGGGGAAGGGACTTAAGGGACTTGATGGAACGCACCGTCGTCCGCTGCGCGGACGGGCACGTCTTCAGCACCGCTTCGTTCCCGATGCAGCAGGCCGACCGGCTCGGCCCTCGCCGGCTCATGAGGTGTCCCCGGTGCGCCCGGCTCCGCAGTGTGGTGCCGGTCGCCCTGGAGAGGCAGCGGTAGAACAGCGGTAGAGGCCGTCATCGAAGCAGTGGCAGTGAATCGCGGCAGCGACTGTCAGTAGTCGCGTCGTAACTCAGGCGCGCGGAGTCGTCACGATTGTCACGGCTCCGCGCGCCTTGCGTATCCTCGCTACGTGCTTCTCTCAGACAAGGACATCCGGGCCGAGATCGACGCCGGACGGGTACGGATCGATCCCTACGACGAATCCATGGTGCAGCCGTCGAGCATCGACGTGCGGCTGGACCGGTACTTCCGGGTGTTCGAGAACCACCGCTACCCGCACATCGACCCCTCCGTCGAGCAGCCCGATCTGACGCGGCTCGTGGAGCCGGAGGGGGACGAGCCGTTCATCCTGCACCCCGGGGAGTTCGTGCTCGCCTCCACGTACGAGGTCATCTCGCTGCCTGATGATCTTGCCTCGCGGCTGGAGGGGAAGAGCTCGCTCGGGCGGCTGGGGCTGGTCACGCACTCCACCGCCGGGTTCATCGACCCCGGCTTCAGCGGGCACGTGACGCTCGAACTGTCCAATCTCGCCACGCTGCCGATCAAGCTCTGGCCCGGGATGAAGATCGGCCAGCTGTGCATGTTCCGGCTGACCTCGCCCGCCGAGTTCCCCTACGGCAGCGAGCGCTACGGCTCCCGGTACCAGGGGCAGCGCGGGCCGACCGCCTCGCGGTCCTACGTCAATTTCCATCGGACCCAGGTGTGAGGGCAGCCACAGGCATGAGTGATGTTCGGGAGAATCTGACCTACGAGCGCTTCGGCGCCGCCATCCGCGAGCTCGCGCAGACCATCGCCGACGACGGGTACGAACCGGACATCGTGCTCAGCATCGCGCGGGGCGGTGTGTTCGTCGCCGGCGGGCTCGCCTATGCGCTGGACTGCAAGAACATCCATCTCGTAAACGTGGAGTTCTACACCGGGGTGGGGACGACCCTGGAGATGCCGGTCATGCTCGCGCCCGTCCCCAACGTGATCGACTTCTCCGACAAGAAGGTGCTGATCACCGACGACGTCGCCGACACCGGCAAGACGCTGAAGCTCGTGCGCGACTTCTGCCTCGACACCGTCGCCGAGGTGCGCTCCGCGGTGATCTATGAGAAGTCCCACTCCCTCGTGAAGTGCGAGTACGTCTGGAAGCGGACCGATGAGTGGATCAACTTCCCGTGGAGCGTCGAGCCGCCCGTCGTGCAGCGGGCCGGACAGGTGCTCGACGCCTGAGCACACCAGGCACATGAAGGGCCCCCGGCGCCGCGGCGCCGGGGGCCCTCTCGCATGCCCGGGGGACTAGAACGTGCCGAGCTTCACGATCGACAGCAGCGCGATCAGCTGGATCGCCGACGCGCCCAGCGCCTTCGGCCAGGGCAGGTCGTGCGAGCGGGAGACCATCAGCGTCAGCAGGGCGCCCGCGCCGATCCAGGTGGCCCAGCCGAGGACCTGGACGAAGCCGGCGTCGCCGCCGAAGAACATGGCGAAGACCAGGCGGGGCGCGTCCGTGAGGGCCGTGATCAGCATGGACAGGCCGACCGTCGGCTGCCAGGCGCCGTCGCCGCCGAGCTGGCGGGCCAGCGTGTGCGTGACCACGCCCAGGATGAACAGGCCGAGCACCATCACGACCGCCGTTATCAGCACGATCGGCACCGCGTTGGAGAGTGTGGCGCTGATCGCGTCCTTGCGGGCGCCGTCGAAGCCGAAGACGGCCAGCAGGCCGTAGAGGAAGGTGGTGATGAGGGCCGGGGTCCACATCGTGTAGTCCCGCATGCGCAGGAAGGTCTGGTCGGGGGAAAGGATGATCCCCTTCAGCAGGTCCTTCCAGTGCAGGGGCGGGCCGAGCGGGGCGGCGGGTGCGGCGGCCGAACCGGCGTGGTAGGTCGCGCCCTGGGTGTAGTCGGCGGCCTCGTCGATCGAGAACGCCTGGGTGTGGCCCGGGTTGTTGGCCGCGTACGGGTCGTGGCCGGAAGCGCCGCCGCCCGGGTAACCGCCGTCGTCCCCGAAGTACTCCGGCCCGTCGTCGGCCGGGCCCGGGTGTCCGTACGCCTGTCCCTGCCGGCCGTACGCCTGGCTCTGCCGGCCGTACGGCTGCCCCTGCTGCGGGTACGACGGCTGCTGCCCCTGCTGCGGGTACGGCCGCTGCGGCGTCTGCGGGTAGCCGTACGAGGGCCCCGAGGGCTGCCCGTACGACGGCCCCGCGGGCTGCCCCTGCTGCGGTCCGGGCCGGCCGTACGACGGTCCCTGCGGCGCCTGCTGTCCTTGGGGGGTGCGGTTGTCCCGGCCCCCGCGTCCGATCCTGAATCCAGCCACGTCATCGAACGTACCTGGTCCCGGAGAGTGACGTGCCCGGCCCGGGCTTCCGGGCCCGGCTTTGCGGCCGACCTGTGACATCCCCTAAGGGACCGTCAGCGATTCGACCAGGGAGTCTTCAGGGTTTCCCCCGGGGACCCCTCGGCCGGTGAGGCGGAGCGGGGAGCGTTGGTCCAGGATGGGGCCATGAGCGTAGTGAAGATCAATGTGCTGACCGTGCCCGCCGAGCAGCGGGAGGTGCTGGAGAAGCGGTTCGCGTCCCGCGCCCACGCCGTGGAGAACTCCGACGGCTTCGAGTGGTTCGAGCTGCTGCGGCCCGTCGAGGGCACCGACACCTACCTCGTGTACACGCGCTGGCGGGACGAGGAGTCGTTCCAGGCGTGGATGGAGGGCCCGATGAAGGCCGCGCATCAGGGCGGCACGGAGGGGGAGCGGCCGAAGCCGGCGGCCTCCGGTTCCACGCTGTGGTCCTTCGAGGTGGTGCAGCAGGCGGGGCCGAAGAGCGAGTAGCCGCCGCGCCGGGCGCCCCGTTGCCGACGGTCCCTGTGCGGACGGGCCAATGCCTTTTGCGCGGTCGAGGCCGCGATGCCGAACTCGGCGGACATCTCGGCAACGGACGGCACGCGGATTCCCGGAGGGGGACGGACACCGGCGGCATTCACCGGACATCCGGTGCGCCCGCGCGCACATCAGCAGGACAAGGCAGCGGCCGGATCTGTGACAGCCGGGCAGGGGACCACGGAAACGACGGCGCCCCCTGCCTGTGCGAAGCAGGGGGCGCCGTACGCGGGAGAGCCGGGGGGTTACTTCACCGGCTCGGGCTCCGGCTCGCTCTCGGTCTCCGGCTCGCCCGCCGGGTCGACCGGCGTCCTGACCGAGTCGAGCAGCAGCTGGGCGACGTCCACGACCTGGATGGACTCCTTCGCCTTGCCCTCGTTCTTCTTGCCGTTGACCGAGTCGGTCAGCATGACGAGACAGAACGGGCAGGCGGTGGAGACGATGTCCGGGTTGAGGGAGAGGGCCTCGTCGACGCGCTCGTTGTTGATGCGCTTGCCGATCCGCTCCTCCATCCACATCCGGGCACCGCCGGCGCCGCAGCAGAAGCCGCGCTCCTTGTGGCGGTGCATCTCCTCGTTCCTGAGGCCCGGGACCTTGCCGATGATCTCGCGCGGAGGCGTGTAGATCTTGTTGTGGCGGCCCAGGTAGCACGGGTCGTGGTAGGTGATGATGCCCTCGACCGGGGTGACCGGGATCAGCTTGCCCTCGTCCACCAGGTGCTGCAGCAGCTGGGTGTGGTGGATGACCTCGTAGTCGCCGCCGAGCTGCGGGTACTCGTTGCCGAGCGTGTTGAGGCAGTGCGGGCAGGTCGCGACGATCTTCTTCGCCGACTTGGGCTTCTTCGTCGCGGGGTCCTCGTCGTCCTCGCCGAACGCCATGTTCAGCGCGGCCACGTTCTCCATGCCGAGCTCCTGGAACAGGGGCTCGTTGCCGAGGCGGCGGGCGGAGTCACCGGTGCACTTCTCGTCGCCACCCATGATCGCGAACTTCACGCCCGCGATGTGCAGCAGCTCGGCGAAGGCCTTCGTGGTCTTCTTGGCGCGGTCCTCCAGGGCGCCGGCGCAGCCGACCCAGTACAGGTACTCGACCTCGGACAGGTCCTCGATGTCCTTGCCGACGACCGGGACCTCGAAGTCGACCTCCTTGGTCCACTCCAGGCGCTGCTTCTTCGCCAGGCCCCAGGGGTTGCCCTTCTTCTCCAGGTTCTTGAGCATCGTGCCCGCCTCGGACGGGAACGCGGACTCGATCATCACCTGGTAGCGGCGCATGTCGACGATGTGGTCGACGTGCTCGATGTCCACCGGGCACTGCTCGACGCAGGCGCCGCAGGTGGTGCAGGACCACAGGACGTCCGGGTCGATGACGCCGTTCTCCTCGGCGGTGCCGATCAGCGGGCGCTCGGCCTCGGCGAGGGCGGCCGCGGGGACGTCCTTCAGCTGCTCCTCGGAGGCCTTCTCCTCGCCCTCCATCGTCTTGCCGCCGCCGGCCAGCAGGTACGGCGCCTTGGCGTGCGCGTGGTCCCGCAGGGACATGATCAGCAGCTTCGGGGAGAGCGGCTTGCCGGTGTTCCAGGCGGGGCACTGCGACTGGCAGCGGCCGCACTCGGTGCAGGTGGAGAAGTCCAGCAGGCCCTTCCAGGAGAACTGCTCGACCTGGGAGACACCGAAGACGTCGTCCTCGCCGGGGTCGGTGAAGTCGATCGGCTTGCCGCCGGAGGTCATCGGAAGCAGGGCGCCGAGGGAGGTCTCGCCGGTGGCGTTGCGCTTGAAGTAGATGTTCGGGAACGCCAGGAAGCGGTGCCAGGCCACACCCATGTCGGTCTTCAGGGCGACCGTGATCATCCAGATGAAGGAGGTCGCGATCTTCAGGCCGGCGAAGAAGTAGGTGAGGTTCTGGAGCGTGGAGACGTCCATGCCCTTCAGCCACGACACGACCGGGTACGAGAGGAAGAAGGAGGCCTCGTAGCCGTCGACGTGGTGCTGGGCGCCCTCCAGGGCGTGCAGCATGAAGATGCAGACGCCGACGATGAGGATGACGGCCTCGACGAAGTACGCCTGGCCGAAGTTGGAACCGGCGAAGCGGGACTTGCGGCCCGGCTTGCGCGGGTGGCTCAGCTGGCGGATGCCGATCAGCACCAGGATGCCGACCACCGTCATGGTGCCGATGAACTCGACGTAGATGTTGTACGGCGCCCATTCGCCGATGACCGGCAGGATCCAGTCCGCCTGGAACAGCTGTCCGATCGCGTTGACGATCGTCAGCAGCAGGGTGAAGAAGCCCACTGCCACGAACCAGTGCGCCACACCGACGACGCCCCAGCGGTTCATCCGGGTGTGGCCGAGGAACTCCCTGACCACGGTGAGGACGCGTTGTGCGGGGTCGTTGGTCCGCGTGCCGGCCGGTACCGACTGGCCCAGCCTCATGAAGTTGTAGATCTGGAGGAGGGCGCGGCCGAACAGTGCCACGCCGACCACGATCAGGACCAGCGACACGATGATCGCGGCGAGTTGCATTGGGGCTCCTGAGGCGGCCTCGAACTGACTGGGCGACTTAAACGGGCGACATTACTAAGCGGTAACTTATGCAGTCCGTTTGAGACTACCCCCATCTTCCTGCGGGATGCAGCCGGGCGCGGGGTGATGCGCATCATCCCACGGGTCATCGGATCGTGTTATTCGTACCGAATTGCTACATTCGCCCCTACCTTAGAGCCGTGCTCTACGGGATCGCCGCCGCCACCGCCGCCCTGCTCCTCGCCGCCGTCCTCGCGGCGCTGCTCAGGGTCCCCGCGCTGCGGGCGGGCATCGTCGACCGGCGCCGGCAGCGGCGGCTGCCGCTGCTCGGCGGGCTCGCCGTGGTGGTCGTCACCTGCCTGGTCACCTGGATGGGGCAGTGGACCCGGGTCGCCCCGCTCGGCGACGGGGTCGTCCGCCTGCTGGTCGCCGCCTGCTCGGTCGCCGCGCTGGGGCTGGTCGCGGACGTGTGGCGGCTGCGCGCGCGGGTGCTCGTCGCCGGTACGACCGTGGCGGCGGCCTGCGTGGTGCCGTACGACGCGACGGGCGTGCCGGGCGGGCTGCTCGCGCTGGTGTGGATCGTCGTCGCCTCGCTGGCCTTCAAGGGGCTCGACCACGCGGACGGGCTGGCCGGCACCGTCGGGGTCGTCACCGCCTTCGGGGCCGGGGCCTGCGCCGCCGCCGAGCTGATGGACGGGCTCGCCGTCCTGCTGAGCGTGTTCGCCGCGGCCCTCACCGGCTTCCTGATGCACAACTGGCACCCCGCCCGGATCGGGCTCGGCGCCTGCGGCTCGCTGTTCACCGGGTTCCTGCTGTCGTCGTCCCTCGTCTTCACGCGCGCGGGGTACGACCTGGCGCCGAGCGCGGCGGTGATGTTCTGCCTCGGCGCGGTGGCGATCGCCGACGCCGTCCTCGTGGTCCTCGCCCGGGGGCTGGCCCGGCGCCCGCTGCTGCGGCGCGGCCCGGACCATCTCGCGCACCGGATGCGGCCGCTCGGGCTGACCCCGCCGGGCTCGGTCGTGCTGCTGGGTGCCGGCTCCTTCTCCTCGGTGCTCGTCGGGGTGCTCGTGCACACCGGATGGACCGGGGAGGGCGCCGTGCTCTGGGTGGCCGGAGCGGCGCTGCTGGTGGTGCTCGTCCTCCTTCGCATGCCTGTCCAGTCGCCGCGGCGCACGGAATCGACGCAGGTCAGCGGCCAGTTGCGTGTAAGGAACGGATAAGACTTGAGTCTTGGCGACTCAGGTCTGTTGACCCAGCGGTGGCCGTCATGCACACTTGAGTCCGTTGCACTCAAGTCAGCTGGAGGAATCAACCATGGCACGTGCGGTCGGCATCGACCTGGGCACGACTAACTCCGTCGTCAGCGTTCTGGAGGGCGGCGAGCCCACCGTCATCACCAACGCCGAGGGCGCCAGGACCACGCCGTCCGTCGTCGCCTTCGCCAAGAACGGTGAGGTGCTCGTCGGCGAGGTCGCCAAGCGTCAGGCGGTCACGAACGTGGACCGGACCATCCGCTCGGTGAAGCGCCACATGGGTACCGACTGGAAGATCCAGCTCGACGGCAAGGACTTCAACCCGCAGCAGATCTCCGCGTTCATCCTGCAGAAGCTGAAGCGGGACGCCGAGGCCTACCTGGGCGAGAAGGTGACCGACGCGGTCATCACCGTCCCGGCCTACTTCAACGACTCCGAGCGTCAGGCGACCAAGGAGGCCGGTGAGATCGCCGGTCTGAACGTCCTGCGCATCGTCAACGAGCCGACCGCCGCCGCGCTGGCCTACGGCCTCGACAAGGACGACCAGACGATCCTCGTCTTCGACCTCGGTGGCGGCACCTTCGACGTGTCCCTCCTGGAGATCGGCGACGGCGTCGTCGAGGTGAAGGCCACCAACGGTGACAACCACCTCGGTGGTGACGACTGGGACCAGCGCGTCGTCGACTACCTGGTCAAGCAGTTCCAGTCCGGCCACGGCGTGGACCTGTCCAAGGACAAGATGGCCCTGCAGCGTCTGCGCGAGGCCGCCGAGAAGGCCAAGATCGAGCTGTCCTCCTCCACCGAGACCTCGATCAACCTTCCCTACATCACCGCGTCCGCCGAGGGCCCGCTGCACCTGGACGAGAAGCTCACCCGGGCTCAGTTCCAGCAGCTGACGGCCGACCTGCTGGAGCGCTGCAAGACGCCGTTCCACAACGTCATCAAGGACGCCGGCATCTCCATCAACGAGATCGACCACGTCGTCCTCGTCGGTGGCTCCACCCGTATGCCCGCCGTCGCCGAGCTCGTCAAGGAGCTGACCGGCGGCAAGGAGGCCAACAAGGGCGTCAACCCGGACGAGGTCGTCGCCATCGGCGCCTCGCTCCAGGCCGGTGTCCTCAAGGGCGAGGTCAAGGACGTCCTGCTGCTCGACGTCACCCCGCTGTCCCTCGGTATCGAGACCAAGGGCGGCATCATGACCAAGCTGATCGAGCGCAACACCACGATCCCGACCAAGCGCTCGGAGATCTTCACCACGGCCGAGGACAACCAGCCGTCGGTGCAGATCCAGGTCTACCAGGGCGAGCGCGAGATCGCGGCGTACAACAAGAAGCTCGGCATGTTCGAGCTGACCGGTCTGCCCCCGGCGCCCCGTGGCGTCCCGCAGATCGAGGTGTCCTTCGACATCGACGCCAACGGCATCATGCACGTCACGGCCAAGGACCTGGGCACGGGCAAGGAGCAGAAGATGACCGTCACCGGCGGCTCCTCGCTGCCGAAGGACGAGGTCGACCGCATGCGCCAGGAGGCCGAGCAGTACGCGGAGGAGGACCACCGCCGCCGCGAGGCCGCCGAGACCCGCAACCAGGGCGAGCAGCTCGTCTACCAGACCGAGAAGTTCCTCAAGGACAACGAGGACAAGGTCCCCGGCGAGATCAAGACCGAGGTGGAGTCCGCCGTCGCCGAGCTGAAGGAGAAGCTCAAGGGCGAGGACACCGCCGAGATCCGCACCGCCACCGAGAAGGTCGCGGCCGTCTCGCAGAAGCTGGGCCAGGCCATGTACGCCGACGCCCAGGCCGCGCAGGGCGCCGGCGGTCCGGAGGGCGCCGCCCAGGGCGGCAAGCCCGCTGACGACGACGTCGTGGACGCCGAGATCGTGGACGACGAGCGCAAGGACGGTGCCGCGTGACGGAGGAGACCCCGGGCTTTGAAGAGAAGCCCGACGTCCCCTCCGGCGCCACCCCCGACGACGCCGAGTCGAAGGCCGCCCCCCAGGAGGGGGCGGCCCCGGCCGGGGACGGAACTGCAGACGCGGGCCTGGTGGCCCAGCTGGACCAGGTGCGCACGGCGCTCGGTGAGCGCACGGCGGACCTCCAGCGCCTCCAGGCCGAGTACCAGAACTACCGCCGCCGGGTCGAGCGGGACCGCATCGCGGTCAAGGAGATCGCCATCGCGAACCTCCTGACCGAGCTGCTGCCCGTACTCGACGACATCGGCCGCGCGCGGGAACACGGTGAACTGGTCGGCGGCTTCAAGTCGGTGGCCGAGTCGCTGGAGACCGTCGCGGCGAAGATGGGGCTGCAGCAGTTCGGCAAGGAGGGCGAGCCCTTCGACCCGACGATCCACGAGGCGCTGATGCACTCCTACGCGCCGGACGTCACCGAGACGACCTGCGTGGCGATCCTGCAGCCCGGGTATCGCATCGGCGAGCGCACCATCCGCCCCGCGCGGGTGGCCGTCGCCGAGCCGCAGCCCGGCGCACAGACCGTCAAGGCCGAGGGCGCCGAGGAGAACACCGAGGCGAAGCAGGCCGGCTCCGCCGACGACAAGGAGAACGGTGGCCCGGACGAGGGCTGACGTGATCACCGCAGACAGGAAGGAGGGACGTCGAGGATGAGCACCAAGGACTTCATCGAGAAGGACTACTACAAGGTCCTCGGCGTCCCCAAGGACGCCACCGAGGCCGAGATCAAGAAGGCGTACCGGAAGCTCGCCCGCGAGTTCCACCCGGACGCCAACAAGGGCAACACCAAGGCCGAGGAGCGCTTCAAGGAGATCTCCGAGGCGAACGACATCCTCGGCGACCCCAAGAAGCGCAAGGAGTACGACGAGGCGCGCGCCCTGTTCGGCAACGGCGGCTTCCGCCCCGGGCCGGGCGCCGGCGGCTCCTTCAACTTCGACCTGGGCGACCTCTTCGGAGGCGGCGCCCAGGGCGGGGGTGCCGGCGGCTTCGGCGGCGGACTCGGTGACGTCTTCGGGGGCCTGTTCAACCGCGGCGGGGCCACGGGCGCACGCACCCAGCCCCGGCGCGGCCAGGACATCGACACCGAGGTCACGCTGAGCTTCACGGAGGCCATCGAGGGCGCCACGGTGCCGCTCAGGATGTCCTCCCAGGCGCCCTGCAAGGCCTGTGCCGGCACCGGCGACAAGAACGGCACACCGCGCATGTGCCCGACCTGCGTCGGCACCGGGCAGGTCTCCCGGGGCTCCGGCGGCGGCTTCTCGCTCACCGATCCCTGCCCCGACTGCAAGGGCCGCGGCCTGGTCGCCGAGAGCCCGTGCATCGAGTGCAAGGGCAGCGGCCGCGCCAAGTCCTCGCGCACGATGCAGGTCCGCATCCCGGCCGGCGTGACCGACGGGCAGCGCATCCGGCTGCGCGGCAAGGGCGCGCCCGGAGAGCGGGGCGGACCGGCGGGCGACCTGTACGTGGTCGTGCACGTCGGCGAGCACCCGGTGTTCGGGCGCAAGGGCGACAACCTCACGGTGACCGTCCCGGTGACCTTCACCGAGGCCGCGCTCGGCGGCGAGGTGAGGGTGCCGACCCTCGGCGGCCCGGCCGTCACCCTGAAACTGCCGCCCGGCACGCCCAACGGCCGCACCATGCGCGCCCGCGGCAAGGGCGCGGTCCGCAAGGACGGCACCCGCGGCGACCTTCTGGTCACCGTCGAGGTGCGTGTCCCCAAGGACCTGTCGGGGAAGGCTCGTGACGCACTGGAGGCGTATCGCGAGGCGACCGCGGGTGAGGATCCGCGGGCGGAGCTGTTCGAGGCCGCGAAGGGAGACTGAGAGAGATGGACGGCCGTCGACGTAACCCGTATGAACTGACCGAGGAGACCCCGGTCTACGTCATCTCGGTGGCGGCCCAGCTCTCCGGACTCCACCCGCAGACGCTGCGCCAGTACGACCGCCTCGGCCTGGTCTCCCCGGACCGCACCGCGGGCCGGGGCCGCCGCTACTCGGCCCGCGACATCGAACTGCTCCGCCAGGTGCAGCAGTTGTCGCAGGACGAGGGCATCAACCTGGCCGGCATCAAGCGCATCATCGAACTGGAGAACCAGGTCGCCGCCCTGCAGTCCCGCGTCGCGGAACTGCAGGCGGCCCTGGACGGCGCGGCGGCCGCGATGCAGCAGCGCGAGGCCGCCGTCCACGCCTCCTACCGCCGCGACCTGGTCCCGTACCAGGAGGTCCAGCAGACCAGCGCGCTGGTGGTGTGGCGGCCGAAGCGGCAGCAGCAACAGGACTGACCTGAGTGGAACACGCGAAGGGGCCCGCGGGAGACCGCGGGCCCCTTCGTCATGCCGGAAGGCCGGGCAGGCCGGGAAGGTCAGGACGTGCTCGGCCGGGTGATGGCGTAGTCCATGTCGGCGAAGGCCTCGGTGCCGTCCGCCGAGACCAGGGAGATCATGTAGTAGAGGGTCGTACCGGCGGGGGCGTCGGTGTCGGTCCAGACCCAGTCGGCACTGCCCCTGGGCACAGCGGTCTGCGTCAGCCGGACGAACCGGCCCTGGGCGCGGTCCCAGCGGTAGACGTGGAAGCCGGTCACCTTGGAGATGTCCTCGTACGGGCACCACGGCTCCAGCGTGACCCCGCTCCTGGTGTTCCAGGTGATCGTCTGGCAGCCGGAGGTGGCGTCCGGGACCGTCGTGGGCCGGAGGTCGAGCGCGGTCACCGGGACGGAGCCGACGGGCACGCTCCAGTCGTCGACGTACGGATCGTCCACGTAGGTCAGGGAGTTGCCGTAGACGTCCACGGCCACGACGAACAGGCGCCGCGACGAGCCGTCGGCCGGCCAGGGCAGCAGAGTCTGCGTTTCCGACGCGTCCACCTTGCCGACGTACTCGGGGTCGTGGGACGTGTCCTGCTGCTGGTAGAGGGCGTAGTACGCCAGGTCCGGCGCGGTGCTGGGCTGCCAGGACAGGCGGATGCCGTACTCCAGGGGCTCGGCGGCCAGCCCGGTCACGATCGGCGGCGGCGTCTCGTCGCCGGGCCGGGTGGCGGTGACCTCGGCGGAGGGCACGGACCAGCGGCCGGAGGCGTCCTTGCGCAGCACCGTGTAGTGGTAGGTGCGCCCGCGGTGGCCGGAGTAGTCGGCACACGTGCGCACGGTGTTGCCGGCGGCGTCCGTGGTGCTCGTGGGGGAACCGCAGGTGAGGGTCTGCCAGTTGCGGGAGCCGTCGGCGATGTCGGCCGAGCGGCGCACGGTGTAGTCGGCGGTGCCGACGGGTTCGGTCCAGCGGAGCACCAGCTCGCCGCTGCTCGTGTCCACCGTGACGTCCTGCGGCGGCGTGATGGTCCGGGTGGCGCTCACGACGGCGGACTCCGCGGCGTTGCCGTGCGCGTCGACGGCGGCGACCTTGTAGTCGTAGGCCGTGCGGTAGGCCGCCTGGGTGTCCGTGTAGCCGGTGGAGGTGGTGTCGGTGAGCTGGGTGAAGGAGGTGCCGTCGGCGGCCTTGCGGTACACCCGGTAGCCGACGGCGTCCTGGACGGCCGTCCAGGACAACTGGTTGGCGTCCTCCGTGCCGGCCGCGGTGAGCTTCGGGGCGGCCGGCGGGGTCCGGTCCCATGACGGCACCGGGCCCTGGTCGGTGCTTCCGGGTGACTCGTTGCCGGCCTTGTCGTAGGCGCGGACCTCGTAGTAGTACGACTGGCCGGTCTGCGGCGGCCGTTCGCTGAAGGCGGTCGCCGTGGTCGTACCGACCCGTGTGTAGCTGCTCGTGCCCGCCACCCGTCGGTACACGCGGTACCCGGCGAGGTCCATCTCCTTGCTCTTCGCCCAGCTGAGCTGAGCGTGTATGCCGTCCGGGTCACCGGTGTAGTGGTCCCAGGCGACCCCGGTCGGGGCGAGCGGTGCGACCTTGTCGACGGTGGCGGAGGTGCGCGGTGTGTAGGCGAACTTCACCTGGGCGCTGCCGGTCCAGTTGACGTAGTCGAGCCGCAGGGTGTGCCTGCCCTGCGGGACGGTGACGTAGACGGTCCTGGCGCGCGCGGTCGAGGTGTTGGACCAGAGGTCGACCTTGCGGACGCCGTCCAGGTAGGCCCGGATGCCGTCGGTGCCGGAGACGGCGAACGTGAAGGGTCCGCCGGAGCCGAAGTCGCGGGTGACGGTCCAGCGGACGCCGAAGCCGTCCTTCGGCAGGCCGGTGGCGGGCGCCCCGCTCCAGTTCTGGTCGATGGCGGAGTCGCAGTCGGTCTTCTGCGGCGTGCCGGAGAACGTGGTGTTCGCATAGAACGTCCGTTTGTACACCGGCGAGGCACAGTTCACCGTGGCAGAGGCGGACGCGGTGACCGCGCTCAGCAGGCCGCCGGCGGTGACGAGTACGACGGCCGCGGCGGTCGCGCATCTGGCTGGGTTCATTCGGTCCTCTGGTCGAGTCGGAGGGCGGCATACGGCTGGCGGTGATCATGACTCGCGGCCGAGGGGGTTGGTTGTACGGATCTTTGCCTCCCTTTGAACTCCTGGTGGGGGCCGTGGCCGGGCTGGCATGAAGGTGCCCCGGGCCGTGCAGGATCCTGACAACAGCTCCCCTTCAGTGCCCGCACCCACGGGTGGCAGAGTCGTGATCATGAAGTACAGGGGCAGCGCAGCCACGGCACACACGGTGCGAGAGCCGGCTTGTTCGTCCGTGAACGGCTGGCAGTGAACGACGGCGTCGCAGCGGCGGGTTTCCAGGAACTGGAACTGGTCCGCGCGGCGGCCGCAACCGCCTCCGGCGGCCACCGCGCTGATCACGCGCCGTTCCGGCTGCAGCAAGCTGCGGGCTCGCGGGCCCGTGCCGGCACCCGGCGGTTGGCAGGCTGGAGAGCCGGGCGACCGATCGCCCAGGGGGAACCACATGGCAGTTGCCGTACGGGAAGCCGCGCCGGACTTCTCCGCGCTCACCGAACGGGAGCGGGAGGTCCTGCTGCTGCTCGCCACCGGCGAGCAGAACCGCCGGCTCGCGCGCCGGCTGGGCATCGCGGAGCGGACGGTGCGGGCGCACACCGCCAGCATCATGCGCAAGCTCGACCTCACGTCGCGGCTCCAGGCGGCGATCGTCTCGCACCTGTACGCCGACGACATCCGGGCCGACCGCGGCTGATCCGCGGCTGATTCCCACGACGCCCGGGCCGGGCCCCTCCGGTACACCAGGTCCGGCCCGGGCGTGACGAGCGGTCAGCCGGGAAGCATGTCACCGACCATCTCGATGGCGATCATCCACATCGGCTGCGCCCCGGTGCCGAACGCGGCGGCCAGCGCGTAGCCGACGGCCGCGTCCGTGGCATCCGCGGCCGCGTCCTCGCCCCACTCGGCGGCCACCCGTCCGTTCCCCTCCGAGGTGAACTCCCCGAGGGGCTCCTCGCCGCGCAGCAGCCGACTGCCCGGGATCGAGTCGGGCACCAGACGCCAGCAGCGGTCCCCGTGCCGGACGTCGACGCGGTACGAACGCCTGGTCAGCCGGCCCTTGGCGGGATCCACCTCGGCCTCGGTGCCGTCGACGGTGAGCGTCAGCCGGGCGCCGTCCCGGGTGCCGATCGGCACATGGTCCGCCGGCTGGGTACCGGCCGCGCGGCGCAGGACCACCCGGGGCACCGACGCGCCCGTCACGGTCACCTCGCCCTCCCGGGTGTCCAGCCGGACGGTGACCGCACCGAAGTGGTCGTCGTCCGCGACGTGCTCGACGACGGGCTGCTCCTCCGGCTCGTCCCCGTACTCCTCGTGCTCCCCGTACTCCTCGTGCTCCCCGTACTCCTCGTGCTCCGCGTGCTGGGCGTCGGGCGTGGACTTGGGTGCCGGGTCCTTCGGCATGCGGGTCGTTCCTTTGCTGTTGCTGTCCGGTCGGTGAGTCGGCGAGTCGGTAAAGGGAAAGTCAAGAGCCGTACGTCATGGGGGACGGACGACGGGCCTCGGACGTTCCCGCGGCTGCACGCCGCGCTGCCCCCGGTGGGCCCGCATGCTCCCGTGGAGGTCGGCGCCGGGGTGCTGCGGCCGGCGATGGCCCGTACGGCGGGGGCGACCGCGGACGTCGCGATCACCCGGATGACCCCGCCCGCCTACCTGCGGGACACCCTCGTACCGGCGTTGGCGGCCGGGGCCGCCGCGGCGGGCCGGGCCGCGCCTCCGCGGATCGCGACCGCCGTCCACGTGGCGGTCCGCCGCCGGGGCCGGGACGCGCGCCGGCTGGCCCGCCTCGCCACCCGGGACCATCTCGGCGCCCCGCACTACGCCGACATGCTGCGCCGGGCGGGCGTGGACGTCGACGGTCCCGACCCGGCGTCCGAACTGCTGCGGGCCGGGGCGGTCGTGGCCGGCAGCCCGGAGGAGATCGCGGCTGCCCTGGCCGAATACCGGGCCGCCGGGGTCGACGAGGTCCTGCTCAATCCGACGGCGGTGCTGCTCACCGAGGGCGTGGCGGCCGCGGTCGCGGACCTGGAGGAGATCCTGGCGGCCCGTGGCTCCGGCGGGCCGGGCCGTACGGACGCGGATGGCCGGGTCTGTTCGGTCATCTGATCGAACCGTTCTCTTGCCGTCTCCTTTGCCGTCTCCTGAAGTCTCCTTGGATGAAGGGTCCGTAAAGAGTGTTTGGAGGGGATTTTGCTCGGCCTTCACAGAGTGAGCCGAGGGTGGTGTTGCGGACTCGTTAAGTAGTTCGGCTTGACGTCGGGTGCGGCCTGCGCGTTGTCTTTTCAGACACCTGGGTCGTATAGCAGCCCTACGTCCGGAACGCACCTGAAGTGAGCTCTCGAATGCGTCGTATCGCCATATCCGTGGCCGCGTCCACGATGACCCTCTCGCTCGCCGGATGCGGCGTGCTGGACGCGACGGGGAACGGCGCGGACGCGAGCCCGAGCAAGGGCAACGACATGACCGTCGGCCTGCTGCTGCCGGAGAAGGCGAACACCCGCTACGACAAGTTCGACTACCCCATCATCAGGGACAAGGTCGCCGAACTCACCGGGAAGAAGGGCGAGGTCAAGTACGCCAACGCCGACGCGGACGCCTCCCGGCAGGCCGAGCAGCTGCAGCAGATGATCGACGACAAGGTCGACATCATCCTGCTCGACGCCGTCGACTCGCACGCCGTCGCCGCCGGGGTGAAGAAGGCCAAGGACGCGGGCATCCCGGTCATCGCCTACGACCGTCTCGCCGAGGGTCCGATCGACGCCTACGTCTCCTTCGACAACGAGCTCGTCGGCGAGGTGCAGGGCCGCACCCTGCTGGAGGCCCTCGGGCCGAACACCGACACCTCCGACAAGATCGTCATGGTGAACGGCTCGCCCACCGACCCGAACGCCAAGCAGTTCAAGCAGGGCGCGCTCTCCGAGCTGAACGGCAAGGTGACGATCGCGGAGACGTACGACACCACGGACTGGAAGCCGGAGCTCGCCGAGACCGAGATGGCCAAGGCCATCAGCGCGGTCGGCAAGAACAACATCGCCGGCGTCTACGCCGCCAACGACGGCATGGCGGGCGGTGTCATCAAGGCCCTGAAGGCGGTCGGCGTCACGAACCTGCCCCCGGTCACCGGTCAGGACGCGGAACTCGACGCGGTCCAGCGGATCCTGGCCGGCGAGCAGTACATGAGCGTCTACAAGGCCTACCCGGACGAGGCCGAGGCCGCCGCACAGATGGCCGTCGCCAAGGTCCAGGGCAAGGACATCCAGTTCGACGCGCTCACCCAGGACAAGGTGGACAGCCCCACCGCCAAGGACATCCCGGCCAAGCTGATCCAGCCGACCGCCCTGACCAAGCACACCATCAAGTCCACGGTCATCGCGGACGGCATCTACTCCGTCGACGACATCTGCACCGCCAAGTACAAGGCGGCCTGCGCGGCGATCGGCCTGAAGTAGGGCGCCTTTCCCGCGCCCCCGAGAGCAGCGGGACAACAATCCTCACGCCCCTGGCGGACCGCTTCAGCTTGTTGCAATGCGGGGGACGGAGCATGGCGGATATCCAGACATAACCGCGCTTTCCGGTGGCCGCGTTGAGCCGAGCCGTGTTGCGGACCCGGTCGACGCCGCGCATAGTTGCGCTGCGGAAGTGGCAGCACACCGGGGGTGAAATGGGCGATGGCCGGGCGCGGGGCGGAGGAGCATCCACACGGCGCCGACCGACTGTGCGCGGCCGGGGATCGGGTGTATTCCCGTGCCGTACGCCGCGGGCGGGTGCCGCGCACTGATGCCGAGACGGTGCCCTGCCTGCTGGAGCTGGCCCTGCTGCACCCGGACCCGGACGACATGGACTGGCTGGTGCCGACGTCCCCGCAGGAGGTCATGACCAGGCTGCTGCGCGGCGTCTACGACGAGGTCAGCGAGAGCCAGCGGCGGGTGGGCTCGGCGGTCGCCGCCTTCGAGTGGTACGCCGGACTCGGCCGTCAGCTGGGTGCGCTCGCCGCGCCCGCCGAGGGCAGCGCCATCCGGGTGCTGGACGGGCTGTCCCGGATCCAGGCCGCGATGGACGAGGCGACCGAGGCGTGCACGACCGAGGTGCTCACCGTGCAGCCCGGCGGCATCCGCCGGGAGGCCGAGCTGACCGAGGGGCTGCACCGGGCGCTGGCGCTGCGCGGCCGGGGCGTGCGCATGCGGGACCTGTACACGCACGTGGCCCGGCACGGGCAGGGGCTGCTCAACTACCTGGAGCTGATGGGCGACACGGTGGAGGCCCGCACCCTGGACGAGGTGATCGACCGCCTGATCCTCTTCGACCGCACGGTGGCCTTCATCCCCGCCAACGCCGACCGCACGATGGCTCTGGAACTGCGCCACCCGGCCCTGGTCGCCTACCTGGTCACGGTCTTCGAGCGGCTGTGGCGCCTGGCCATCCCGCTCACCGCTCCCCTCCCCGACACCGGCATCGAGGGCATCTCGCACCGCGAGCAGTCCATCGCCGCCCTGCTCGCCGAGGGTCACCAGGACGCGGTGATCGCCGAGCGGCTCGGCATCAGCGTGCGCACCTGCCGCGCCCACATCGCCCGCCTCTCGGAGACCCTCGGCGCGGCCAGCCGCACCCAACTCGGCGTCCGGATCGCCCAGGTCGGCCTGGACGGCCACCGCCGCCCCGGTCCGCCCGCCGGCGCGCTCACGGCTCCTGATCAGCAATCCCCGAGCGTGCGATGAGACAGCCGGGCCGGGCGGTGTGCCGGCCGCCCCGGCGGATCGGGCAGGGCCCTTCGGCCGCGTCGTGTTCCGGCGTCAGGGCTCCTGCTTGAGGATCCCCGACTGGGCGATGAGGAACCCGAGTTGCGCGCGGCTGCCGCTGCCCAGCGCTGTCGCGAGCTTGGCGATGTGGGCCCGGCAGGTGCGGACGTTCATGCCCAGGCGCCGGGCGATGGCCTCGTCGACGTGGCCCTCGACCAGCAGCTTGGCGATGGAGTGCTGGATCTCCGTAATGCCGTCGGGGGCGGTCTCGTAGGGGGCGCCGGCGCTCAGCGGGACCGCGCGGGTCCACATGAACTCGAAGACCTTGATCAGATAGCGGACGAGACCCGGATGCCGGAGTTCGAGGGCGATCTCCCCGTCGTCGCGGGTCGGGATGAAGGCCACGGTCTCGTCGCAGATGATCAGCCGCTCGACGAGTTCGTCGATGGTGCGGTACTCCACCTTGCCGTCGGTGAACTGGGCCACGTAGGCGAGCGTCTCGGGGCTGTAGCGGGCGGGGTGCTGATAGAGCGTCCGGATCCGGCACCCCCGCTCGATCAGGGGTCTGTCCCGCTTCAGCCCCTGGGTGAGGGTGTGTTCGAGGCGGCGGCGGCTCGGCTGGACGGTGAGCATCTCGGTCTGGCACTGGGCCGTGGCCAGATCGAGTGCCGCGTTGATCCGGTCGAGGCCTTCCAGCACGGTGATCGAGTGTGTGGTCGCCGTGGGCTGCGCACTGATGCTCATGAACGGCTCGAAAGCATCGGCCAGTTCGATCGACTGCCGCCTTCGCTGGGTGATCTCCTGCTCGATGGGGGTGAGCCGCTGGGCCAGGGCGATGGAAGGCGGTACCGGGCGGAGCCAGTTCGGGTCGTCGGGGTCGGGATGAAGAAGGGCGAACTCCATCAGACAGGGTGCGGGTTCCGCATCCGCGCGGGCTAGGCGTCCCGTTCGGAGAGCGTTCCCGTAAAGACGGCGTCCGTCCTCGCACAGGTCGGTCAGCCCGTGGGGATGTGTCCGCTTAGTCTCGTTCGTTGCCAAATCTCCACCCCCCAGGGTCCTGAACGTGCAGGAACATGATGCATCGTTTGTGTGGCCATGACGTGCCGGAATGGGCCATCGTCGTATTCGGACGGGGGAGAGGTGACCTTCACATGAGGACGAAGCCGACTATGCGTAAGAAAATGCTTCGCTCGGCGCTTGTCGCCGCCTTCTCCGCCGTGGTGGCCTTCGGGGCGCTGAATGGCCTCGCGGGGACGAAGGCGGACGCGGCGGGCGACAGTACCTGGCGCACGAGCACCGTGTCTGCTGCCGGTGCCGGTGACAGCACGTGGGTCGTCAAGGCCTCCGCTGCTCCGGGCGACAGCACATGGTTCGCTCCCAGGGACAGCACGTGGGTCGCCGAGTCATGACCACTCCACCCGACGACCGCTCCTTCCGTCGCGAAATGGCCACGGCCTACCGCTCCGGCTGGCACTTCATCGACCTGGTCACCGCCATCCCCCACAGTGGTGACTCGCTGATGGTGACCGTGTTCGGAGAGCCGGTCGTCGTCACCCGGGACGACGACGAGGACGTGCGGGCGTACCGGTGCCTGCGCAAGCCGCGTGGCGCGCCCCAGCCGGTGCGGTGCGCCATCCGGTACGGAATGATCTTCGTAAACCTTGACCAGCGGGACCATCGGCTCGTCGAACCGACGGACCAGGACCTGACGAGCATCTCGGCCACCCCCCGCAGTGCCTGACGCGATTCCCCCGTCGTAAAAGATCGCTCAGGTGCTTCCCCCCGCAGCGGCGTCACCGTGACCTGAACACGGTGACGCCGCTGCAGTTTTGTGGGGTATTCCCCGGCATTGCGTGGTATGGGAGCGCTGTCAGGGTGGCTGAATCTTTTCGGCCGCCTCAGCCGTTCCCCAAGGTCCGCTCCACCTCTATCTCGATCACCACGCGCGCCGGATTCGGCCCCGGCGTCCGCTCGTAGCGCTCGGCGTACCGCCGCACCGCCTCCGCGACCCGTTCCGGTTCCGTCCGCACCCGTGCACGTCCTTCCAGCGTGGCCCAGCGCCGGCCGTCCACCTGGCACACCGCCACCCGGGCGCCCTCGGCCCCGGCCGCCCGCACATGCCCCGCCTTCACGCTGGTCCCGTTGGTGATCACCCTGGCCAGCCCGGCCTCCGCGTCGTAGGTCACCCCCACCGGAACCACATGCGGGCTGCCGTCGGGCCGGAGCGTCGTCAGGGTGCACAGGTGGCGTTCTCGCCAGAACTCCAGGTACTGCTCAGAGGGCTTCACCATGCCCCGCAACCTAGCCTTCGCAACCCTTGCCGCCTACCTTGAGCGGAATAGGCTCAACTTTGTGTACGCTGGTTAAGTCAGCAGTGGAGAGTGGCCGAGGAGGAGAACGGACAACGTGGACGCCGAGCTGACCAACAGGAGCCGGGACGCGATCAACGCGGCCAGCAACCGCGCCGTGACCGAGGGGCACCCGGACCTCACGCCTGCGCACCTGCTCCTCGCGCTGCTCGCGGGGCAGGAGAACGAGAACATCACCGACCTGCTCGCCGCCGTGGAGGCCGACCAGGCCGCCGTGCGCGCCGGAGCGGAGAAGATCCTCGCCGGACTGCCCAGCGTGACCGGTTCCACGGTCGCGCCGCCGCAGCCCAACCGTGAGCTGCTGGCCGTCATCGCGGACGCCACCGAGCGCGCCAAGGCGCTCGGCGACGAGTACCTGTCCACCGAGCACCTGCTGATCGGCATCGCCGCGAAGGGCGGCGCGGCCGGGGACGTGCTCAAGCGGCAGGGCGCCGACGCGAAGAAGCTGCAGGAGGCTTTCCAGAAGGCCAGGGGAGGACGCCGCGTGACCACCGCCGACCCCGAGGGCCAGTACAAGGCCCTGGAGAAGTTCGGCACCGACTTCACCGCCGCCGCCCGCGAGGGCCGGCTGGACCCGGTCATCGGCCGGGACCAGGAGATCCGGCGGGTCGTGCAGGTGCTGAGCCGCCGTACGAAGAACAACCCCGTCCTCATCGGTGAGCCCGGCGTCGGCAAGACCGCCGTGGTCGAGGGGCTCGCCCAGCGGATCGTCAAGGGTGACGTGCCCGAGTCGCTGAAGGACAAGCGGCTGGTCGCGCTCGACCTCGGCGCGATGGTGGCCGGTGCCAAGTACCGCGGCGAGTTCGAGGAGCGCCTGAAGGCCGTCCTCGCCGAGATCAAGGAGTCCGACGGGCAGATCATCACCTTCATCGACGAGCTGCACACCGTCGTCGGTGCGGGCGCCGGCGGGGACTCCGCCATGGACGCCGGCAACATGCTCAAGCCGATGCTGGCCCGCGGCGAGCTGCGCATGGTCGGCGCCACCACGCTGGACGAGTACCGGGAGCGGATCGAGAAGGACCCCGCCCTGGAGCGCCGCTTCCAGCAGGTCCTGGTCGCCGAGCCGACCGTCGAGGACACCATCGCGATCCTGCGCGGTCTCAAGGGCCGCTACGAGGCCCACCACAAGGTCCAGATCGCGGACTCGGCGCTGGTGGCCGCCGCCACCCTCTCCGACCGCTACATCACCTCCCGCTTCCTCCCCGACAAGGCCATCGACTTGGTCGACGAGGCCGCCTCCCGGCTGCGCATGGAGATCGACTCCTCGCCCGTCGAGATCGACGAACTCCAGCGCGCCGTCGACCGGCTGAAGATGGAGGAGCTGGCGATCGGCAAGGAGACCGACCCGGCCTCCCTCGCCCGCCTGGAGAAGCTGCGCCGCGACCTCGCCGACAAGGAGGAGGAGCTGCGGGGCCTCACCGCCCGCTGGGAGAAGGAGAAGCAGTCCCTCAACCGGGTCGGTGAGCTCAAGGAGAAGCTGGACGACCTGCGCGGCCAGGCCGAACGCGCCCAGCGCGACGGCGACTTCGACACCGCCGCCAAGCTGCTCTACGGCGAGATCCCGCAGCTGGAGAAGGAGTTGGAGGCCGCCTCCGAGGCCGAGGAGGAGGTCGCCAGGGACACGATGGTGAAGGAGGAGGTCGGCTCCGACGACATCGCCGACGTCGTCGCCGCCTGGACCGGCATCCCGGCCGGCCGCCTGCTGGAGGGCGAGACGCAGAAGCTGCTGCGCATGGAGGACGAGCTGGGCAAACGGCTCATCGGCCAGACCGAGGCCGTGCGGGCCGTGTCGGACGCGGTCCGCCGCTCCCGCGCCGGCATCGCCGACCCCGACCGCCCCACCGGCTCCTTCCTCTTCCTCGGCCCGACCGGCGTCGGCAAGACCGAACTCGCCAAGGCACTCGCCGACTTCCTGTTCGACGACGAGCGGGCCATGGTCCGCATCGACATGTCGGAGTACGGCGAGAAGCACAGCGTGGCCCGGCTGGTCGGCGCACCCCCCGGGTACGTCGGTTACGAGGAGGGCGGCCAGCTGACGGAGGCGGTGCGCCGCCGCCCGTACAGCGTCATCCTGCTGGACGAGGTCGAGAAGGCCCACCCCGAGGTCTTCGACATCCTCCTCCAGGTGCTGGACGACGGCCGCCTGACGGACGGCCAGGGCCGCACGGTCGACTTCCGCAACACCATCCTGGTGCTCACCTCCAACCTGGGCAGCCAGTTCCTGATCGACCCGATCACCAGCGAGGCGGAGAAGAAGGAGCAGGTCCTGGAGGCCGTACGGGCCTCGTTCAAGCCGGAGTTCCTCAACCGGCTCGACGACCTGGTGGTCTTCTCGGCACTGACCAAGCCCGAGCTGGAGCGGATCGCGCAGCTCCAGATCGAGCGGCTGGCCAGGCGGCTGGCCGAGCGCCGGCTCACCCTGGACGTCACCCCCGAGGCGCTGGCCTGGCTGGCGGAGGAGGGCCTGGACCCGGCCTACGGCGCCCGCCCGCTGCGCCGCCTCGTCCAGACCGCCATCGGCGACCGCCTCGCCAAGGAGATCCTCTCCGGCGAGGTCAACGACGGCGACACGGTGCGGGTGGACAGGTTCGGGGACGGCCTGCTCGTGGGACCGCAGACCGGCAAGACCCTGTGACGAACGGCGCCGCCCGGGCCCGTCCGCGATGGCGGGCGGGCCCGGGTCAGTTCTGCAGCTGATTGAACGGCATGTCCTCCGTCAGCAGCATGATCACTGCGACGACGAACCAGACCGCGACCACCAGGCACGCCAGCCACAGGGTCCACAGCAGCCACCGAAGCTCTCTCCTCATGCGCATGCCGTGATCATGCCGCCCGCTGGTCATGACACCGTCACCGGCAGATGACCGGATCGTGTCCGCCCAAGGCTGACAAGGGCGTCGGGGCTTGCCTCCCCCCTCCCCGCATGGGGGAGGATGGCTGGATCCACCATGAAGGGAAAAACACGGTGAGCATCGACCCGTCCTCGATTCCGAACTTCGGGGGCCAGCCCGAACCGCAGCCCCAGGGACCGGCCGGCCCCGTCCTCCCGGATCAGGACCTCGTGAAGCAGCTCCTCGACCAGATGGAGCTGAAGTACGTCGTCGACGAGGAAGGCGACCTCGCGGCCCCGTGGGAGCAGTTCCGCACCTACTTCATGTTCCGCGGGGAGGCCGAGCAGGCGGTCTTCTCGGTGCGGACGTTCTACGACCGCCCCCACCCCATCGACGAGAAGCCGCAGCTGCTGGAGTCCGTCGACGACTGGAACCGCCGCACCCTGTGGCCCAAGGTCTACACCCACACCCATGACGACGGCACCGTCCGTCTGATCGGCGAGGCCCAGATGCTGATCGGCACGGGCGTCGACATCAACCACTTCGTCTCCTCCACGGTCAGCTGGGTGCGGGCCGCGATCGAGTTCGACAAGTGGCTCGTCGAGCAGCTCGGCCTGGAGCAGGAGGTCAACGAGGCGGACAAGCCCGAGGACGACGGCGACGGCGAGTAAGCCCCGCCGCACGGCCTACAGCGGCTCCTGCGCGTACACCACCAGGTACGCGCCGTAGAGACAGCTGAGCCCGGCCAGGCTCGCGACCAGCACGGTCGCGTGCCAGGGCCGGGCTCTCGCCATGCCCGCCAGCCCCCGGGCGAGCGGCAGCAGCAGCGGAAACGCCGGCAGCAGAAACCGCGGCTTGGACTCGAAGAAACCCGAGCCGCCGAGCGCGATCAGCAGCAGTGCCCCGCTGTACACGAGCAGCGGCAGCGGAGCGCGGTCCAGGACCAGCAGCGCGTACAGCACCGCCCCCGCCACGACGAGCGCCAGCGCCACCGGGAACACGAACCGGCCGCCGTGCAGCAGCATCGCGCGCACGAACTCCAGCGAGCCCCGGCCGAAGTCGAACCGCGACCCCCACAGCCGCTGCACCTCGAAGTATCCGCCGAGCAGATCCGCCTTCTGCCGGCCCACCCACAGCACGTACGCCGTCCAGCCCAGCGGGGCGAGCGCCGCGCCCGTCCACAGCCTGTGGGTAACCTTTCCGCGCCGCCGCCACACCTCTGCCCCGGCCGCGGCCAGTACCGCGGCGGCGACCGTGAACCCGTTCGGCCGGGCCAGCCCCGCGAGCGCCGCGAGGACACCGGCCCACAGCCAGTTCCCGGCCAGCACCGCGTACAACGACCAGGCCGCGAACGCGGTCAGCACCGGCTCGGTGTACGCCATCGACAGCACCACCGAGTGCGGCAGCAGCCCCCACAGCAGCACCAGCGCGATGCCGGTGGTCCGCCCGTACAGCCGGGAGCCGACCGCATGGATGCCGGCTGCGGCCACGGCGGCCCCGGTCCACGAGATCAGCAGCCCGGCGGAGCCCCCACCGAGCGGGGCCAGCGCGGTCACCGCCCGCAGCAGCGCCGGATACAGCGGGAAGAACGCCAGGTCGCTGTGCGGGCCGGGATCGTGGGAGGGCAGGTCGTGGCCGTAGCCGTGGGTGGCGATCCCCAGGTACCAGACCGAGTCCCAGGACCGCCCCAGCAGCGTCAGCGGATGCCGGCCGGCGACATGCGCGACGAGGGCGAGCACGGCCACCCCGGCGAGCCGGACCCCCAGGAACAGTCCCACGGCTCGCTGCGCCGGCTTCAGTGTGGTGAGGGGCGGGGCGGGAATGGTACGGGCGTAGGTCACACCACCGCACCCTGCAAGCGCGCGGGTGCGAGCGCGAGCAGGTGACCGCCATCGGGGTCATGGGTTCACCTGTGTCGCGTACACGGGGAAGCGCCGTTGAGTTTCCGGCGCGCTTACAGCGCCCGGAGTCTTTCGGCGGCCTCCCGCAGGACCTCTTCCCGCTTGCAGAACGCGAACCGTACGAACGGTGCCCCGGCCTCCCGGTCGTCGTAGAACACGGCGTTGGGGATCGCCACCACGCCCGCGCGTGCCGGCAGGGTGCGGCAGAAGGCGAAGCCGTCCTTCTCGCCGAGCGGGCGGATGTCGGTGGTGATGAAGTACGTGCCGGCCGGGACGAAGACCTCGAAGCCCGCCTCCGCCAGGCCCTTCGCCAGGATGTCGCGGCGGGCCAGCATGGACCGGCGGAACTCCTCGAAGTAGGAGTCGGGGAGGGCCAGGGCCTCGGCGACCGCGTACTGGAAGGGGCCCGAGGAGACGTAGGTCAGGAACTGCTTCACCGAGCGGACCGCGCTCACCAGCTCCGGCACGGCCGTGACCCAGCCGACCTTCCAGCCGGTGAAGGAGAACGTCTTGCCGGCCGAGCCGATCGTCACCGTGCGCTCGCGCATGCCGGGGAACGAGGCGAGCGGCAGATGTCCGGCGCCGTCGAAGACCAGGTGCTCGTAGACCTCGTCCGTCACCACCAGCAGGTCCCGCTCGACCGCCAGCTCGGCGATCGCGGCCAGCTCCGTGTGCGTGAGGACCGTACCGGTCGGGTTGTGCGGGGTGTTGATCAGCAGCAGCCGGGTGCGGTCGGTGACGGCGGCGCGCAGCTCGTCCAGGTCCAGGCGGAAGGACGCCCCCTCCTCGATGTGCGGGCGCAGCGTGACCGGCACGCGCGTGCCGCCCGCCATCGCGATGCTCGCCGCGTAGGAGTCGTAGTACGGCTCCAGGGCCACGACCTCGTCGCCCGGCTCCACCAGCGCCAGCAGCGCCGCCGCGATCGCCTCCGTCGCGCCCGCCGTGACCAGCACCTCGGTGTCGGGGTCGTACGACAGCCCGTAGCAGCGCTGCTGGTGCGCGGCGATCGCGGTGCGCAGCTCGGGGATGCCGGGGCCCGGCGGGTACTGGTTGCCGCGGCCCTCGCGCAGCGCCCGCACCGCCGCCTCGCGCACCTCCTCGGGTCCGTCGGTGTCGGGGAAGCCCTGGCCCAGGTTGATCGATCCGGTCGACACGGCGAGCGCGGACATCTCCGCGAAGATCGTCGTCCCGAACGCGGCGAGCCGGCGGTTGAGGTGAGGACGTGCACTGGAGGTCATGCCGGTCATCCTGCGCCCAAGCTCTGGAGTTCCTCAACTCTGCTTTGAGCCCTGGGACGGCCGGGCATCCCCCGGTCACCGCGGTCCACGGGGGGCCGCTTCGGGGGAACGGAAGGAGGGTGACGCCATGGCCGTCGGCATCATCTTCATCCTGGTCGTGGTCGCGTTCGTGACCCTCACGGCAATGGCGGGGGCACGGTCCGGCAACCGGCAGCGCAGGGTGTCGCTCGACAAGGGCGGCCGCGGCCGGTCCGGGTCGTACCGCTCGTCGTCGTCCTCGTCGTCGTACGACGGCGGCAGCAACAGCTGGTGGGCGGGCAGCGCCGACTCCGGTTCGTCGGGCGGGCACCACGGGGGACACCACGGCGGCCACCACTCCTGCGGAGGCCACTCCTCCTGCGGTGGGGGCTCCTCCTGCGGCGGGGGTTCTTCCTGCGGCGGAGGTTCGTCGTGCGGCGGCGGCGGGGGCGGATGCGGCGGAGGCAGCTGACACGGGGCAGCTGAGCTTTCGGGGGAACCGCATACGGCCGCACGCGAGCGCCCGCCGGCGAAGGCAACCGGCGGGCGCCCGCCGTCTCGTCCTCGCGCCCGGCGCACGCCATGGTTGAACAGTTGAACTGTGGAGCCCTCTGAGGGATGGAAACCCCACGAAGTTGGGTAAAAACGCGGTGGGGGCGCCTCTGTTCATGATTCCCTCTAAATCGCCAACGCAGCCCCTCGGACGTCCCTGAGACTCCCCACCCGGCCGAGCCGGCTGGGCTGACATGGCCGATCTCCCCCCTCATCGCGTGTTTGCGGAGCCGATCCATGCTCACGACCCTGAACACCTCCTACACCGATACGCGCGCTGCCGACCTGGCCTGGGCTCTGGGACGCGAGCCGCTGCCGGCCCTGGCCACCCTCGATCTGGAACTCACCGGTACCAAGCTCCAGTTGAGACTGCTCGGCGCATCCCACCAGGTGCTGCTGGAGGAGGAGCGGGGCCTGTGCTCGGAGACGGTCGCGTGCATCCCCGGCTCCAGCACCCCGCTGCCGCTCGGCGTCGCCAAGCGGGTCGGCGACTGGGAGTACGAGTTCGCCGCACGCGTCGAGGTGCTCAGCCCCGGCTCGTTCGCGGGCCGCGCCCAGGAGTTGCTGGCCCTCGTCTCCGACCATCCGCACGGCCTCGCGGGCGTCTTCCCGGGCAGCCCGCACGCCTTCACCGCGATGCTGGCCCAGCGCCACGAGGGTCAGGTGCACTGGCGCACCTGGCACGCCTACCCGCAGGACGGCCAGTTGGTGGCCACCCGCACCCGGGTCGGGGCGCGGGTCAGGGTGGCAGAGTCCGCCGAGGACACCGCGCCGACATAAACCCGCCGGGTGTCAACTGCCCCCAGTTCCACACGTGTGGGTGACGAAGCGTGCCGCACATGTGACGTACCGTCGCAACGTGATCGAACCGCACGCCCCCGCGCCGCCGGGCGCCCCGCCCTCCTGGACAGGCCCCGCCCGGCTGCCCGTCCGGCCCGGCACCGGGCGGTTCCTGGTTCTCGTGTGCGTCTTCGTCTGTGCCGCCTGCGGACTCGTCTACGAACTCGAACTCGTCGCGTTCGCCTCGTACTTGATGGGTGACTCGGTCACCCAGGCCTCCGTCGTGCTGTCCGTGATGGTGTTCGCGATGGGCATCGGCTCCCTCGGCGCGAAACGGCTGCGCTGGCACGCGGCGGCCGGCTTCGGCGCGATCGAGACCGTCCTCGCGCTGGTCGGCGGCTGCAGCGCGATGGTGCTGTACGCCGTCTTCGCCTGGACCGGCGACTGGGGCGGGCTGTGGGCCGAGGGCCCGCGCTGCCTCCTGGTCGCCTTCTCCCTCGCCATCGGCCTGCTCATCGGCGCCGAAGTCCCGCTGCTGATGGAGCTGATCCAGCGCATCCGCCACCAGGACGCGGGCGGCGCGGTGGCCGATCTGTTCGCCGCGGACTACGTGGGCGCGCTGGTCGGCGGCCTCGCCTTCCCCTTCCTCCTCCTGCCGTTCCTGGGCCAGTTGACGGGCGCTCTGGTCACCGGCACGGTCAATGTGGTGGCGGGCGGCGCCCTGGTGCTGGGCCTCTTCCGCCGCGACCTGACCTGCCGGGCCCGCTGGACCCTGCTCGTCGTCGGCCTCGTCGTCCTCGGTGTCCTCGCCTCCGCCGCCGCGCTCGCCGACGACTTCGAACGCGCCGCCCGGCACGCCGTCTACGGCGACGACGTCCGGGTCGCCGAACAGACCGGCGTCCAGGAGGTCGTGCTGGCCGGCGGCACCGACGGCAAGCCCCTCGACCTCTTCCTGGACGGCCGGCTCCGGGTCGGCGGCCGCGACGAACACCGCTACCACGAGGCCCTCGTGCACCCCGCTATGTCCGGCGGGCCGCACGCGCGTGTCCTCATCCTCGGCGGCGGCGACGGCCTCGCCGCCCGCGAGGTGCTGCGCCGGCCCGGGGTACGCCGCGTCGACCTCGTCGAACTCGACCCCGGACTGGTCCGCCTGGCCCGCCACGACCCCGGCCTCGCCGCCGCCAACGGCCACGCCTACGCCGACCCCCGCCTCCACACCACCACGGCCGACGCGCTCGCCTGGCTGCGCGGGGCACGGGGACGGTCGTACGACGTCGTCATCGCCGACCTCCCCGACCCCGGGATCACCGCCAGCACCAAGCTGTACTCCCAGGAGTTCTACGGCCTGGCCCGCCGCGCCCTCGCCCCCCGCGGCCGGCTCGTCGTGCACGCCGGGTCCGTCACCACCCGTCCCCTTGTCTTCTGGACGGTGGCCGCAACCCTGCGCGCGGCCGGCTTCGCCGCCTCCCCCTACCGGGTCCTCGGCCACGACTCCGGCTTCCCCGCCGGTCCCGACCGCTCGGCCGGCGCGTCCGGAGCCCCGCACGACTGGGGGTTCCTGCTGGCGGCCGCGGGACACACTCCGCCACCGCTGCGGCTGGGGTCCTGGCAGGCGCACACGCTGACCCAGCGCGACCTGACGGCGGACGGGAGGGCGGCGGCACGGACGCGGATCGAGGGGCTGCCGGCTTCGACGCTGGTGCATCCGCGGTACTGAGAGCCGGTACCGAGGGCCGGAGCCGAGAGCCGGTACGGAGAGCCGGTACTGAGAGCGCCGGTGTCGAGGAGCCGGTTTTCGCGGGGGTACTTTCCGGTCACACCTGGGTAGGCTCAGCGGACATGGAGCACCAGGTCTTCGTCCCGGTCCCGGTCGAGCGGCTCAAGGACGCCCTCGCCGATCCCGCCCAGGTCGCCCGCGCCATCCCCGGCCTGCAACAGGACGCCGGTGCCGAACCCGTCGCCGGACGCCTGAAACTGCGCGTGGGCGGACACTCCGTCACCTACCGCGGCACGGCACGGGTGACCGCCCGCGAGAACGGCACGTACACCGTCGAGGCCGACGCCACCGAGGCCCGCGGCACCGGCGCCGTGAAACTCAGCCTCACCCTGAGCCTCGCGGACACCGAGGGCGGTACGACGGTCAGGGCCGAGGGCACGGCGGACGCGGACGGCCGCATCGTCGAGCTGCCGCCGGACGCGGTGAGCGCGGCGGCGACCCGTCTGCTGAACCGTTTCGTGGAGAACCTGGCGACGACGGAGGCGCCGGGGGAGCAGACAAGGACCGCGGGGAAGCAGGGGCCCGAGCCCGAGACCGAGCACACCTCCGTCTTCGACACCGAGGTCCCGCAGCCCTCGCTGGACCCGGCGGCCGACCGTCTCTCGGAGGACTTCGCCGACACCGGTGAGCCGCCCGCCGAGGCCGCGCACGCGCGCCGGACGATGATCGGCCGCAGCGCCGAGGAGGTCGACCACGCCCCGCCGCGCGGGCGTTACGCACCGGTTCCGGCACCGCAGACGGTCACGGCGACGTCGGCGCTGCGCTGGGCGGCGCCGGCGGCGGCGTTGGCGGTGGCGTCCGCGATCGTGGTGGGCCGGGCGCTGCGCAGGCGTCGCTGAGCCAGGTTCCGGAGTTGCTGCCCGTACTCGCGGTCCCGACCGGTCTGCCCAGTAGTGTCATCCCGTGAGTAACGAAGACATCACGCTGACCGCAGGTGACGCAGAGGTGCACGTCAGCCCCGCCGACGGCGGCCGTATCGGCAGCCTCAGGATCGGCTCCCTGGAACTGCTGAGGCAAGGCCCCCGCTTCGGCTGCTTCCCGATGGTGCCCTGGTGCGGCCGCACCAGGGACGGCCGTTTCCTGGACGGCGGCACCGTGCGCCAGATGCCGCTCAACTCCCCGCCGCACGCCATCCACGGCACCGCCCGCGACGGCGCCTGGCGCACCGCGCGCGCCTCGCAGCACGAGGCGGTGATCACGTACGAGCTGGTCGACCCCTGGCCGCACCCCGGCCGCGTCACCCAGAGCGTCGTGCTCGCCGAGGACAGCCTGACGCTGACGATGTCCGTGGAGACGTACGACGACTCCTTCCCGGCGCAGATCGGCTGGCACCCCTGGTTCAACCGGAACCTCGGCGGCGAGGACGTCACCCTCGACTTCAAGCCCGCCTGGCAGGAGGAACGCGGGGACGACCATCTGCCGACCGGCAACCGGATCGACCCGAAGCCCGGCCCCTGGGACGACTGCTTCGGCATGCCCGGCGGCGTCGACGTCACCCTCACCTGGCCGGGGCAGCTGGAGCTGAAGGTGGCCAGCCGCGAGGAGTGGGTCGTCGTCTACGACGAGCAGGCCGAGGCCGTGTGCGTGGAGCCGCAGACCGGTCCGCCGAACGGCCTGAACACCCTTCCGCGCCTGGTCACCCCGCTGGAGCCGCTGGAGGCGACGACGACCTGGAGCTGGCGGCGCCTTTAAGCTGGGCGGCATGACGGAAGTACGTGGCGCGCTGCTGCAGCAGATCAAGGACAAGGCCGTGGTGCACGGCAAGGTGACCCTCTCCTCGGGTCTGGAGGCCGACTACTACGTCGACCTGCGCCGCATCACCCTCGACGGCGAGGCCGCCCCGCTGGTCGGCCAGGTCCTGCTGGATCTCACCGCCGACCTGGAGTTCGACGCGGTGGGCGGGCTCACCATGGGCGCCGACCCGGTCGCCGCGGCCATGCTGCACGCCGCCGCCGCGCGCGGGAGGAAACTCGACGCGTTCGTCGTACGGAAGGCCGCGAAGGCGCACGGTCTGCAGCGGCGCGTGGAGGGCCCGGACATCGCGGGGCGGCGGGTGCTCGTGGTCGAGGACACCTCCACCACCGGCGGCTCCCCGCTCACCGCCGTGGAGGCGGTGCGCGAGGCCGGCGCGGAGGTCGTCGCCGTCGCGACCATCGTGGACCGGGCGACCGGTGCCGCAGAGAAGATCGAAGCCGGCGCAGGTGTTCCGTACCGTTTCGCCTTCTCGAAGGATGAACTGGGTCTGGACTGACGACGCGGATTGACCTGGACTTGACCGGCGCATGGACCTGCGGTCCATGTCTGGAAAGATGGGACCGACGACGACGTCGAATCCCCAGGTCTAGGTCAGGGCCGTAACGCACCAAGCCGACCCGCAACACCAAGGAGCGGACAGATGCCCATCGCAACCCCCGAGGTCTACAACGAGATGCTCGACCGGGCGAAGGCAGGCAAGTTCGCCTACCCGGCCATCAACGTCACCTCGAGCCAGACCCTGAACGCGGCGCTGCGCGGTTTCGCGGAGGCGGAGAGCGACGGCATCGTCCAGATCTCGACCGGCGGCGCCGAGTTCCTCGGCGGCCAGTACAGCAAGGACATGGTGACCGGCGCGGTCGCCCTCGCCGAGTACGCGCACATCCTCGCCGAGAAGTACCCGGTCAACATCGCGCTGCACACCGACCACTGCCCGAAGGACAAGCTCGACGGGTACGTACGTCCGCTGCTCGCGATCTCCGAGGAGCGCGTGAAGGCCGGCCGCCACCCGCTGTTCCAGTCCCACATGTGGGACGGCTCCGCCGAGACCCTCGCCGACAACCTGGAGATCGCGCAGGAGCTGCTGGAGCAGGCCCGTCGCGCGAACATCATCCTGGAGGTCGAGATCACCCCGACCGGCGGTGAGGAGGACGGCGTCTCGCACGAGATCAACGACTCCCTGTACACGACGGTCGAGGACGCCATCCGTACGGCGGAGGCCCTCGGTCTCGGCGAGAAGGGCCGCTACCTGCTGGCCGCCTCCTTCGGCAACGTGCACGGCGTGTACAAGCCGGGCAACGTCGTGCTCCGCCCCGAGCTCCTGAAGGAGCTGAACGAGGGCGTGGCGGCCAAGTTCGGCAAGCAGTCCCCCTTCGACTTCGTCTTCCACGGCGGCTCCGGCTCCACCGAGCAGGAGATCCTCACCGCGCTGGAGAACGGCGTCGTGAAGATGAACATCGACACGGACACCCAGTACGCCTTCACCCGTCCGGTCGCCGCCCACATGTTCCAGAACTACGACGGCGTCCTGAAGGTCGACGGCGAGGTCGGCAACAAGAAGGCCTACGACCCGCGCACCTGGGGCAAGCTGGCCGAGGCGAGCATGGCCGCGCGTGTCGTCGAGGCCACGAAGAACCTGCGCTCGGCGGGCAACAGGATCAAGTAAGCGGTACCCCTGCGGTGGGCCCGGCGGCTGTCCTTGCCGCCGGGCCCGCTGTATACCTGGGGGGTGTCCGACGTCCGGTTGGCCTCGCCCCAGGGCAAGTGGATCCTGCTCACGACGGTCCTCGGCTCCAGCATGGCCATGCTGGACTCCACCGTCGTCAACGTGGCGCTCCCGCGCATCGGCCGCGACCTGGACGCGAGCCTGGCCGCGCTGCAGTGGACGGTCAACGCGTACATGGTCACGCTGGCCGGTCTGATCCTGCTGGGCGGCTCGCTGGGCGACGACTTCGGCCGCCGTAAGGTCTTCGTGCTGGGCGTGGTGTGGTTCGCGGCGGCGTCCCTGCTGTGCGGCCTGGCACCGAACCCGCCCGTCCTGATCGCCGCCCGGGCCCTGCAGGGCATCGGCGGCGCGCTCCTCACCCCCGGCTCCCTCGCGCTCATCCAGTCGTCCTTCCACCCCGACGACCGGAGCCGGGCCGTCGGCCTGTGGTCCGGCTTCGGCGGGATCGGCGCGGCGGTCGGCCCGTTCCTGGGCGGCTGGCTGGTGGCCGGCCCCGGCTGGCGCTGGGTGTTCCTGCTGAACGTCCCGCTGGCGCTGCTGTGCGTGCCGGTCGCGGTGCGGCACGTGCCGGAGTCGTCCGCCGGGGGCCGCCGGGGCCGCTTCGACGTGCTCGGCGCGCTGCTGGGCGCCCTGGCGCTGGCGCTGCTGACGTACGCGCTGATCGAGGCGCGGACGGGCACGGTCGCGGTCGCGCTGAGCGCGGTCGCGGGCCTGGTGGCGGCGGTGGCCTTCGTGCTGGTCGAACGGCACCGTCCGGCCCCGATGCTCCCGCCGGACATCTTCGCCTCGCGCCAGTTCACGGCGGTCAACCTGGTCACCCTGTGCGTGTACGCGGCGTTCGGCGGCTTCTTCTTCCTCACCGCGCTGCAGCTGCAGGTGGTGGCGGGCTACTCGCCGCTGGCGGCCGGTACGGCGTTGCTGCCGACCACCGCCCTGATGCTGCTCTTCTCCGCCCGCTCGGGCGCCCTGGCGGACCGTACCGGCCCGCGCCTGCCGCTCACGGTCGGTCCCCTGCTCTGCGCGGCGGCGATGCTGCTGATGCTGCGGGTGGGGCCGGGCGCGGACTATCCGACGGACGTCCTGCCCGCATTGCTGGTGATGGGGGCGGGGATGGTCACCCTGGTGGCCCCGCTGACGGCCACGGTCCTCGCCTCTGTCGACGCCACCCGGGCGGGCCTGGCCAGCGGCATCAACAACGCGGCGGCGAGGGCGGCGGGCCTGGTCGCGGTCGCGGCGCTGCCGCTGCTGGCGGGGATGGGGCCGGAGGCGTACCGGTCGCCCACTGCGTTCGACGCGGCGTTCGACCGGGCGATGCCCATGCTCGCGGGGACGCTGCTGCTGGGCTCGGCCCTCGCTTTCGCCCTGGTCCGCCGACCGCGCCCCGGCTGCCTGCGCCCGGAGTGCAGGATGCACGGCAATGTGACTGCGCCGCCTCTGGAGGGGGAACGGAGGCGGTAGGCGGGGTCCGGGCTTCGACTGAGGGTGACCCCTCCGGGGCAGGCACCCCGCCGGCGCGGGCAGGCGAACATCACCCCCGGCCCGCACCGGCACGGGTACCCGCAGGACGAGCCCGCACATGCACCTGTGCGAGAAACTGAACCCATGACGATTCACGAGAACCTCCTCGGCGGCCCGCCCCCCACCCATCTCCCCGACGACCCCGAGCCCCGCGAACAGCTCGCGGCCGGTACCGCCCCCGCGGACGTCGCCGCCAAGTACCCCACCTCCTCCCTCGCCTGGGCCCAGCTGGCCGACGAGGCGTTCGAGCGCGGCGCGGTCGTGGAGTCGTACGCCTACGCCCGTACGGGCTACCACCGCGGCCTGGACGCCCTGCGCCGAGGCGGCTGGAAGGGCCACGGCCCGGTCCCCTGGGAGCACGAGCCGAACCGCGGCTTCCTGCGCGCCCTGCACGCCCTCGCCCGCGCCGCGCAGGCGATCGGCGAGCAGGAGGAGTACGAGCGCTGCTCGCAGTTCCTGAAGGACTCCTCCCCGACGGCGGCCCAGACCCTCGGCTAGCCGGACCGCACGGTGTGGCCCGTCTGGCAGCGGACGGGCCTTGCCGTAGCCGAGGCGATTGCGGAGGATTCCGGGTGGGGACCGGGGCCCCCGTGCCGGAATCGGCAGGGGCGGACCGCTACCCGGAGTAACAACAGGAGACAGCGATGTCCCAACAGGCTCACCCCCTTCCCGAGGCCGAGCCCGAGACCCCGCACCTGGACTTCGCGGGTACGACGCCGTACGAGGACTACGTCAAGGCGGACGTGCTCACCCACCTCCAGCACACCCTCTCCGACGATCCCGGAGAGATGGTCTTCCTGGTGACCACCCAGGTCATGGAGCTGTGGTTCACGGTCATCGTGCACGAGTGGGAGACCGCGGCGAACGCCCTGCGCTCGGACGACGTACCGACCGCGATCGCCGCGCTGAAGCGTTCCGTGCGCGAGCTGGAGGCGCTGAACGCCTCCTGGAAGCCGCTCGGCCAGCTCACCCCGGCGCAGTTCAACTCGTACCGCAGCGCCCTCGGCGAGGGCTCCGGCTTCCAGTCGGCGATGTACCGCCGCATGGAGTTCCTGCTCGGTGAGAAGTCCGCGTCCATGCTCGTCCCGCACCGCGGCGCACCGCGCGTCCACGCGGAACTGGAGAAGGCGCTGCACGAGCCGAGCCTGTACGACGAGGTCGTACGCCTCCTCGCACGCCGCGGCCACGCGATCCCGGACTCGGTGCTGCGCCGGGACGTCTCCCGGCGCTACGAGCCCTCGGACGCCGTGGAGGCGGCCTGGACCGCCGTCTACGCGGGGGACGAGAGCGATGAACTCGCCCGGCTGGGCGAGGCGTTGACCGACGTGGCCGAACTGGTGTGGCGCTGGCGCAACGACCACCTGGTCGCCACCCGCCGCGCGATGGGCGCCAAGGCCGGCACGGGCGGTTCGGCCGGCGTGGCCTGGCTGGAGAAGCGCGCCCGGAAGAACGTGTTCCCCGAGCTGTGGACGGCGAGGTCCCATGTCTGAGCTTGTTCTGCGGGCGGAGAAACTGGACGCGGCGGACGAGCTGGCGCCGCTCAGGGACCGGTTCCTCCTCGACACCGGGTCCGGTCACACGGCTGACGCCGCGGGCGTGTACCTGGACGGGAACTCCCTGGGTGCCCTGCCCGCGCAGGTACCCGAGCGCGTGGCGGACGTCGTCCGCCGCCAGTGGGGCGAACTGCGCATCCGGTCCTGGGAGGAGAGCGGCTGGTGGACGGCGCCGGAGCGGATCGGCGACCGGATCGCCCCGCTGGTCGGCGCGGCGGCCGGGCAGATCGTCGTCGGCGACTCCACCAGCGTCAACGTCTTCAAGGCGCTGGTCGCGGCGGTACGGATGGCCGACGAGGACCGCACCGAGATCCTGGTGGACGCCACCACCTTCCCGACGGACGGCTACATCGCCGAGTCCGCGGCCCGCATGACCGGCCGCACGCTGCGTGCCGTGACCCCGGCCGAGGTGCCCGCCGCCCTGACCGGCCGTACGGCCGCGGTGCTGCTCAACCACGTCGACTACCGCACCGGCCGCCTCCACGACCTGCCGTCGCTGACGTCGGCCGTCCACTCCGCCGGCGCCCTCGCGGTCTGGGACCTGTGCCACAGCGCCGGCGCGCTGCCGGTGGGCCTGGACGAGCACGGCGTCGACCTCGCGGTCGGCTGCACCTACAAGTACCTGAACGGCGGCCCCGGTTCACCGGCGTACCTGTATGTGCGCCGCTCGCTCCAGGACCGCTTCGACTCCCCGCTTCCGGGCTGGAACTCGCATGCGGAGCCCTTCGGGATGCGGCCGGAGTACGCCCCGGCGCCCGGCGCGCTGCGCGGGCGCGTGGGCACGCCGGACATCCTGTCGATGCTGGCGCTGGAGGCGGCGCTGGACGTCTGGGACGGGGTGTCGGTCGACGCGGTGCGCGCCAAGTCGCTGGCCCTGACGGACTTCTTCCTGGAGTGCGTCGCGGCGTATGTGCCCGAGGGGCGCGTCGAGTGTCTGACACCGGTGGCCCATGAGGAGCGCGGCAGTCAGGTGGCGCTGCGGTGCGCGGACGCGGGGGATGCCATGAAGCGGCTGATCGAGCGGGGAGTGGTCGGTGACTTCCGGGCGCCCGACGTGCTGCGCTTCGGTTTCACACCGCTGTACGTGGGATTCGCGGACGTGGAGCGGGCGGCGCGGGTGCTGGGGGAGGTGCTGGGCGGGGCTTAGGGGGTGTCGTTTGGATCGGGCCGGCCGTGACGAGCGGTGCCGGCCGGCGGACCCGCGACGCCGGGGTGATCCAAACGACACCCCCCAGGCGCCCCGGGCAGGGGACGGACGCGGGAGGGCCGACCTCGCTGCACCGCGTCCGTTTCCGCGCGGCCGTCCGCCGTGCCGACGCCGGCCTTGGCCGGGGCGCCGGCCTGTGCACCAGCACTTCCGCGACCGGGCGGTGTACGCGGCGCCGGCCGGGCCGTAACCCCGTGTCCGCGCACGTCATCGGCCTGGTACCTTCCCGCCAACGGCCGATTGTCTCCACCTGGTCCGTCTTACTGGGTCCGCCAAACGCGTTTCATCGCTGAGAGGTTGAAGCATGCCGGACGACGCCGCAGCAGCCCGCGCTGCCGCCGAAGAGGAGTCGGCCTTCTCGCACCCCCCGGTCGACCCCGACGTCACGTCCGCGTACGGCAGCCACCCCGACCAGGTGATCGACTTCTACGCTCCCCGGACGGCGCCGGACTCCCCGGCCCCGGTGGTGGTCGTCCTGCACGGCGGCGCCTGGCGCGCCCGCTACGACCGGCGCCACATCACGCCCTTCGCGGACTACCTGGCCCGCAGGGGCTTCGCGGTGGCCAACGTCGAGTACCGGCGCGGAGGCGAGCCCCTGATCCCCGGACAGAGCACGGGTGACGGCGGTGACGCCACCCCTGTGGCCGGCCGCTGGCCCGACACGTTCGACGACGTCGCGGCCGCCCTGGACGCCCTCCCCGCCCTGATCCGCGAGGCCCTCCCGCAGGCCGACCCGCGCCGCACCGTGCTGACGGGTCACTCGGCCGGAGGCCACCTCGCCCTGTGGGCCGCGGCCCGCCACGTCCTGCCCGCGGGCTCCCCCTGGCGCACCGGCCGGCCGGCACCGCTGCGCGGGGTCGTCGCCCTCGCCCCGATCGCGGACTTCGAGGTCGCCGAGAAGCTGGCCGTGTGCGGCAACGCGAGCATGCAACTCCTCGGCGGCCCCGAAGCGTTCGCCGAGCGCCGCCCCTGCGCCGACCCCGTCCTGCTCCTGCCGACGGGCATCGCGACGACGCTCGTGCAGGGGCGTACGGACCGGGAGGTGCCGCAGGCGGTGGCCGAGTCCTACGCGGACGCGGCGGCGAAGGCCGGGGAGGTCGTGGGCCTGACGCTGCTGGAGGACGTGGGCCACTTCCCGCTGATCGACCCGGCGGCGGACGCGTGCGCGGTGGTGGCCGAGGAGATCGCCCAACTGGCGTGGTGACGGGGGGTCTCCGGCGGGGCGTCTCGGGCACCCGGTGATACCCGTAGTACCTGAGAGCTACCCCGCAGGACAGCTCCCTGGTGTGACGCCGGCGACAGCCCGCGATCCCTAACTTCCTTTCCGGAGAAGCCCGATGGCCGGGCGACCGGAAAGGAACCCACCCATGGGGCACGCCGACCACCCCACCCCTGCACAGTCGCCCCGGACCACCCCCTCCCTCGACACGGACCGACAGCCGCCGACGGCGGGTTCGTTCCGCGAGGGCTACCCGCAGTCGACGACGAAAGCAGAGGTGGTGGTGCGGGTGGGAAACCAAGCCCGGCCGCAGACCGGGTGCCCGCCCACAGACCCGCGCCCGGACCGCGACGGCCCCGGCCCCGCCCGCCGCCCGAGGAATTGGCACCGCACCCTCCTCGCCGCCCTCCTCACCGCGGCCATAGCCGCCCCCCTCGCCGGCGCAGCCCGCCCCCGGATCCCCGCCCCCGCCCCCGCGACCCTGCCCCCACTCACCGCCACCACGCTCGCCGTCACCTACGAGACCAACCGGGCCGAGGCCGCCCGGGCCGCCCGCATGGCCGCCGCCCACGGCGACCTGCACCGCGCCACCGCCGACCTGGCACTCGCCTCCCCGTCCCGCCACCTCCTCACCTTCGACGGCCGAGGTGCAGGCCAGGCCACCGAGGTCCTCGGCGACCTCGCCCACGCCGACCACCTCGCGGTCCTGGTCCCCGGCTCGGACACCTCCCTGGACACCTACGCCCGCTTCCACCGGGCGGCCGCCGCCCTCTACACCGACCTCACCCACCGCGCCCCGCAGCACACCCACGTCGCCGTCATCGCCTGGCTCGGCTACGAGACACCGGCCACCGTCAGCACCGCGCTGACCACCACCACCCGCGCCGACGAAGCCGCCCCCCGCCTGCGCGCCTTCGTACGCCACCTGCGCGCGGCCACCCCACCCCGGACACACATCTCCCTGCTCTGCCACTCCTACGGCTCGGTCGTCTGCGGCCGGGCCGCCCCCGGCCTGGACGCGGACGACATGGTCCTGATCGGCAGCCCCGGCACCGGCGCCCACTCGGCCGCCGCCCTGCACACCCGCGCCCGGGTCTGGGCGGCCCGCGGCAGCGACGACTGGGTGGAGCACGTACCGCACGTCCGCGCCCACCTCTTCGGCACCACCCTCGGCATCGGCACCGACCCGGTCTCCGGCGCCTTCGGCGCCCGGGTCTTCGACGCGGCCGACGCCGACCACAGCGGCTACTTCACCCCGGGGTCGGTCTCCCTCGCCAACCTGGCCCGGATCACCCTCGGCGAGACCTCGGAGGTGACCCGTGCCTGAGCAGACCGCAAGCGCCCCCCGCACCACCCTCCACGCCCCGCAGCCCGCCCTCCGCACGGCTCTGCGCGCACCCCTCCACGCCCTCCGCCGAGCCGCCCACCAGGTCGACGCCGCCACCCCCGCATCCCGGGACCGTGCGATCGACGCCCTGCGCGCCCTCGCGATCCTCGGTGTCGTCCTCGGCCACTGGCTGGTGACGGCGCTGGTCGCCCAGGACGGCGGCCTGCACACGGCGAGTCCGCTGCAGCACATGCCCTGGCTGGCCCCGGTCTCCTGGCTCTTCCAGACACTGGCCGTGTTCTTCCTGGTCGGCGGCCATGTGGCGACGCGCGGCCTGGCCTCGGCCCGCGACAGAGGCGACGGTTACGCCGCCTGGCTGCGCGCCCGGCTGACCCGCCTGCTGCGCCCGGTGGCCGCGCTGCTCGCCCTGTGGACGGTGGCGACCGTGACCCTCCTCCTCAGCGGCACGCCCCTGGCCACGATCCACACCCTGCTCAAACTGGCGCTGTCCCCGCTGTGGTTCCTGCTGGTCTTCGCCGCGCTCACGGCCGCCACCCCCCTCGTCGCACGCCTCAACCCCCTGTGGCCGCTCGCCGTCGTCCTGCACGTGGACCTGCTCCGCTTCGGCCTGCACCTCGGCCCGTCCTGGCTCGGCTGGCTGAACCTGCCGGCGGGCTGGCTGGTCCCGTACACCCTCGGCGCCGCCTGGGCCCGGGGAGCGCTGACGAGCCGCCGCTCGGCCCGGGCCCTGCTGCTCGGCGGTACGGCGACCACGGCCCTGCTCGTCACCTGCGGGGGCTACCCGGCGTCCATGGTCGGCGTTCCCGGCGCGGCGACATCCAACCTCAACCCCCCGACCCTGGCGGCCGTCACCTTCGGCCTGGCCCAGTGCGGCCTCGCCCTGCTGCTCCGCGACCGTCTGCGCCGCGCGACGGCCCGGCCCCTGGTCTGGGCGGCGACGGCCTTCGTCAACCTCTCCGCGATGACGATCTTCCTCTGGCACCAGACGGCCATGATGGCCACCACGGCGACGGCCCTCCTGGCCGGCCGCCTGCCCGGACTGCACACCACCCCCGACTCCCTCACCTGGGTGGCCTCCCGCCTGCTCTGGCTCCCCGTCTTCACCCTGACCCTGGCCCTGTGCCGGACGGCCTTCCGACACCACGAACAGGGCCCCCGCCGCCCACGAAACCGTACGTCGCGCGTGGTCCGCCGCCATGTGCCGCCAGCGAGGTCCCCGCACCATGCCTAAAGTTGCGTCCGTGATGTCCGCGGAGCCGAAGAACCCGACCGACCACCCCGGCGACGCCCCGCCCGCGAGGTCATCCGCCTCCCCGATCCCGGCCGAGGACGAGCCCGGCCCGGCAACTCCCTCCCGGGCCGCCCGATTCCGCGCCTGGCTGGGCGAAAACCCCTCCTCCCAGTCGCCCCCCTTCTCCAAGTACCGCTGGCTCCGCCTCCTCACCTACCTGCTGACCTTCTACGCGGCCCTGGCCATCATGGGAGCCGGCGCCGAGGAGCTGTCCGACAGCTATGGCCTCGCCACCGCCGTTGCCCTCCTGTGCACGTCCCTCCAGAGCGTCGCCATCGTCCTGGCCCTGCGGCGCCCCGTTCCCGCCTGGGCCCTGTCACTGGCAGCCGCCGCCGTCACCGCGCTGCTCGCCCGGCAGCAGATGTTGGCGCCCATGCTCCGGCTGGCCCACCCGAACTGGCCCTGGTCCACGCCCGTTCTGCTGGCCCACATGGCTGTACTGCTGCTCCTCGCCCTGCGCGTCCGCGTCCGCGGCACGGTTGCCGCACTCGGCGCCACCGCCCTGGTCACCTTCCTCATCGAAGGCTTCATAGGAGCGCGGCTCTACACCCCGACGGGAGAGGTGGCGATCGGCCTGTTCGCCGTCGCCGCCCTCATCGGCACCACCCTGCGCGGCCGCAGCGAGGCCCGTACCCAGCTGGTCCGGCAGACGACGATCACCGCGGAGGAACGCGCCCGCCGCACCCTGCTGGAGGAGCGCAGCCGTATCGCCCGGGAGCTGCACGACGTGGTCGCCCACCACATGTCGGTGATATCCATCCAGGCCCAGGTGGCTCCCCACCTGGTGGAGAACCCCACGGAGGAGCTGAAGGAGAACCTCGCGGGCATCCGCAACAACGCCCTGGAGGCCCTGACGGAGCTGCGCCGTGTGCTCGGCGTCCTGCGTTCCGAGAGCCCGGACGAACCGCGGGCCGAGGACATCTCCTCCCTGTCCGCTCCCGGCACCGGCCCGGCCCCCGACGCCCCGCAGCCGAACCTCGCCCGCCTGGACTCCCTGCTGGAGAACACCAGGGCGGCCGGCGTGGACGTCGTGAAGGCCGAGGAGGGCGATGCCCGCGGCTACCCGCCCGGGGTGGAGCTGTCGGCGTACCGGATCGTCCAGGAAGCACTGAGCAACGTGCTGCGGCACGCGCCGGGTGCGAAGGTGCACCTGGACATCGCCCACTTCCCCAACGGCATATACCTGAGCATCAGGAACTCCCCGCCCAGCCGCCCGGTCCAGCCGACCCCGGGCAGTGGGCACGGCCTGCTGGGCATGCGGGAGCGCGCGGCGATGCTCGGCGGGAGCGTCGAGGCGAAACCGACCCGGGACGGCGGCTTCGTGGTGGTGGCGTTCCTCCCCCGCGGCGGCGTCCCCGGACCGACGGAATCGACACCTGCCGGGCCGCCCTGACCCCGGTCCTCGTCCCACTGCACCCGATCCGCAAGCACCGAGCCCCGACAGGAGAACCGACCCCCATGACGAGCGGCGCCGGCACCATCCGCGTACTCATCGCCGACGACCAGCAGATGGTCCGGCAGGGCTTCACCGTGCTGCTCAACGCCCAGCCCGGCATCGAGGTGGTCGGGCAGGCGGTGGACGGCCGCGACGCGATCGCCCGGACCGCCGAACTGGTGCCGGACGTGGTGCTGATGGATATCCGGATGCCCGAACTCGGCGGCATCGAGGCGACCCGCCGGATCACCGCCGACCACCCGGCCGTCAGGGTGCTGGTGCTGACCACGTTCGACCTGGACGAGTACGTGTACGAGGCGCTGCGGGCGGGGGCCTCCGGCTTTCTGCTCAAGGACGCCTCCGCGGACCAGCTGGCCGAGGCGGTACGGGTCGTGGCCGCGGGCGACGCCCTGCTCGCGCCCGGCATCACCCGCCGCCTCATCGCCGAGTTCTCCCGCCTGGACGGCAGTCCCCGGGCCCCGCTCAAGCAGCGTGTGGGTGACCTCACCGAACGGGAGACGGAGGTGCTGGCGCTGATCGCCCAGGGCCTGTCGAACGCGGAGATCGCCGAGCGGCTGGTCGTGGCCGAGCAGACGGTGAAGACGCACGTGGGCCGGATCCTGGTGAAGCTGGGGCTGCGCGACCGGACCCAGGCGGCGGTCTTCGCCTATGAGTCCGGCCTGGTCCGCCCCGGCGGCCGGTGAGGCCACCGGTCCCGCACCGGGGCCCTGCGCAAGACCCGTAGTACCTGAGAGGGACCCGCGAGGACCCCTCTGCAAGGTGACGACCACGGCCCCGCCCCCGCCTACCGTTGCGTACGTGACCCAGACGACGCACACGCAGACGACTCCGCCGGGCCCGGCCGGCCGGCCGCGGAGCCCGGAGTTCCGGCTCGCCGCGGGCGCCCTGCGCGGGCTGCGGCAGGACCTCCTCCAGCACGCCTTCGCCTACCGGCCGCTGCCGCCCCTGTCCGTGGACGGCCCGCTCGCCCGCCGGCTGCCGGGCCGAATGAGGGAGTACGCGGCCTGGGCCCCGCATGTGACGGTGGCAGCCGTGGGCGTGCTGGCGGCGCTCGTCGGCTTCGCCGACAACGAGGCGGGGGTCAGCGCCCTGCTGCGCGCGCTGCTGGCCCTGGTTCCGGTGCTGCTGACCCTGGCGCGTCCGGCCGGGGCGTTCTGGCTGTCGCTCGCGGCGACCACGGCCACCGCGGTCACCGGCAGCGACTGGGACAGCTGGCCCTGGCTGCCGAGCAGCTTCGTCTCCCACCTGACGGTGCTCACCGTCGTGGCGCTCCGCACCCGCCCGCGCACCGCGGCCTGGATGTGGGCGCTCACCGCGGTGTACGGCGTCTGGTTCGACGCCGCCTTCGGCTTCGACCACTACGAGACCGACGTGTCCCCCATGCTGGTCCTCTCGGCATTCATCCTGCTGGCCGTCACGGTCCGGCACATACGCCGGCAGGCCGAGCAGGAGGTGACCGCGCAGCAGACGGTGACCGCGCACGAGCGCTCGCGGCGCACGCTGCTGGAGGAGCGCACGACCATCGCCCGTGAGCTGCATGACGTGGTCGCCCATCACATGTCGGTGGTCGCCATCCAGGCGGAGGCCGCGCCCTACCGGGTGGAGAACCCGCCGGAGGAGCTGGAGAAGGCGTTCGTCACCATCCGGGAGAACGCGGTGGCGGCCCTGACCGAGCTGCGCCGGGTCCTCGGAGTGGTCCGTGCCGAGGACCATGAGGCCCCGGACGCCCCGCAGCCGACCCTGTCCGACCTGGACGGGCTGCTGGCCAATGTGCGGGAGGCCGGCCTCACGGTCGACAAGGCGGTGACCGGCGCCGTCCGCGAACTGCCGCAGGGCGTGGAGCTGTCGGCGTACCGGATCGTCCAGGAGGCCCTCAGCAACACCCTGCGGCACGCTCCGGGAGCCAGTGCCCGCGTGGAGATCGGCTATGTCCTCGGCGGCCTGGGGCTGCGCATAGTCAACGGCCCGCCGCCCGCACCGCACCTGACGAAACCCTCTCCGGGCGCGGGGCACGGCATCACGGGCATGCGGGAGCGTGTGTCGATGCTGAACGGCGAAATGACGGCGGGCCCGGCGGAGGACGGGGGCTATGAGGTGACGGTGTTCCTGCCGGTGCCGGCGGCCACGGCGGGCGAAGGGGACGCATGACCATCCGCGTACTGATCGCGGACGACCAGATGATGGTCCGCGAGGGTTTCTCGGTCCTGCTGAACGCGATGCCGGACATCGAGGTCGTCGGCGAGGCCGTCAACGGGCGCGAGGCGGTGGCCCGGGTCCGCGAACTCGCCCCGGACGTCGTCCTGATGGACATCCGCATGCCGCAGCTGAACGGCATCGAGGCCACCCGGGAGATCGTCGCTGCGGACGCGGCGGCGAAGGTGCTGGTGCTGACGACCTTCGACCTGGACGAGTATGTGTATCAGGCCCTGCGCGCAGGAGCCTCCGGCTTCCTCCTGAAGGACGCCTCGGCCCGCCAACTGGCGGACGGTGTCAGGGTGGTGGCCGCGGGCGAGGCGCTCCTGGCCCCCTCGGTCACCAAACGCCTGCTCACGGAGTTCTCCCGCCTCTCGGACCTCCCGCGCCTGGCCCCGTCGGCCCAAGCGGCCTACGGCGACCTCACCGAACGGGAGACCGAGGTTCTGATCCTGATCGCCCAGGGCCTGTCCAACGCCGAGATCGCCGAGCGCCTGGTGGTGGCAGAGTCGACGATCAAGACCCACGTCAGCCGGATCCTCGTCAAACTCGGCCTCAGGGACCGCACCCAGGCAGCGGTCTTCGCCTACGAGGCCCGCCTGGTGACTCCGGGCTGACGCCGCCCTGCCCCGGGCGTGCCCGATTGTCCGCTCGTCCAAATCGTCTGGGACCATGCGTGTTCGGACATGGGCATGTGCGAAGGTCCATCGACGGGAAAGGCACACACATGGATGCCGAGATCCGGCCGCACGTCGGCGTCGGGCCGTTCCGGTTCGGCATGTCGGTCGAGGAGGCGCGTGCCGCGGTGGCGGGACGGTGTCCTTTCCGGACCGTCTCGTGCGACGAGGAGCCGGGGCAGATCGTGCTCCGGCAGGACGACTTCGAGATGGACGTCGTACTCGGCTTCACCAAGGGCGCGCTGAGCGGTGTGGAGCTGGTCCGGTTCCGGAACGAGGACGCCGACGTGCGGGTGCTGCTCGACGGGCTCGACGTCTTCCGCACCCCGAGCGAGGACCTCTTCGAACAGCTCGCGGAACGGGGCCACACCATCGAGGAGAACGACCTGGGCTTCGACGTCCTGCCGGAGCTGAAGGTGATCCTCGCGAACCGGAGCAGCCACGAGTACCCGGTGGACGAGGAGGGCGACCCCCTCTCTTACGACTACGTGCTGGTCGCGGACCAGATCTGAAGGGCGGGAGCACATGCGTGTCGAGATCCGGCCGCACGTCGGCGTCGGGCTGGTCGGCACGGAACCCGTCGTCTGACCATGGAGCTCGTACTCGACCCACCGCACGGAGTCGCCCCGCTGTGTCTGGGCATGACGCTGGAACAGGCGATCGCGGCGGTGTCCGGCTGGGGCGAGCCCCGGCTGTTCAGGCGCCGGAGTTCGGCGCGGGCCTCCTGGTCCCTGGACGGGGTGGGCGTACAGGCCCTGCTGGAGAGCAGCCCCACGGTGACGGCGATCGAGCTGTGGTGGCCCGGCGAGGGCAGAACCTCCGGCACACGGGTCCTGCTCGACGGGGACGACGTCTTCGGCACACCCGCGGAGGAACTGTTCCGTCGCGCCACCGCGCGGGGATGGCGCGTCGACCGGTCGCGGCCCGAGCACCCCGTGATCCCCGGCGTGTCCCTGGGCTTCACCCGGCAGACCTCCCAGGAGGTGCCCCGCGACGCCGACGGTCTGCCGCTGTGTGTCACGTCCGTGCTCGTCGGCGGGAAGGACTACTACGACTTCCTCTCCGCAGGCCGGGGCTGAGCACCCCTGGTCAGCCCGCGGTCCTGCGGGTTAGCTTCCCCGCATGGCAGGCTCTCACGACCTCGGTTTCGACCCCTGGGACCCGGCGTTCCTCGCCGACCCGTACCCGGCCTACGCCGAGCTGCGCGCACGCGGCCGGGTGATCCGGTACGAGCCGACCGACCAGTGGCTGGTCCCGCACCACGCGGACGTCTCGGCGCTGCTCCGGGACCGCCGGCTGGGGCGGACGTATCAGCACCGCTTCTCGCACGAGGAGTTCGGCCGCACCCCGCCCCCGCCGGAGCACGAGCCGTTCCACGCCCTCAACGACCACGGGATGCTCGACCTGGAGCCGCCGGACCACACCCGGATCCGACGCCTGGTGTCGAAGGCGTTCACGCCGCGCACGGTGGAGCGCCTGAGGCCGTACGTCGACGGACTGGCCGGCGAGCTGGTGGGCGCGCTCGTCCGCAACGGCGGCGGTGATCTGCTGACCGATGTGGCGGAGCCGCTGCCGGTGGCCGTGATCGCCGAGATGCTGGGCATCCCCGAGGCGGACCGCGCCCAGCTCCGCCCCTGGTCGGCGGACATCTGCGGGATGTACGAGCTGAACCCGTCGGAGGCGACGGCCGCGAAGGCGGTCCGTGCGTCGGTCGAGTTCTCGGAGTACCTGCGCGAGCTGATCGCGGCCCGCCGCAAGGAGCCGGGCGACGATCTCGTCTCCGGCCTGATCGCGGCCCACGACGAGGACGACGACCGGCTGACCGAGCAGGAGATGATCTCCACGGCGGTCCTGCTGCTCAACGCCGGCCACGAGGCCACGGTCAACGCCACGGTGAACGGCTGGTGGGCGCTGTTCCGCAACCCCGGCCAGCTGGCCGCCCTGCGCGCCGACCACTCCCTGATCCCGTCCGCGATCGAGGAGCTGATGCGCTACGACACCCCGCTCCAGCTCTTCGAACGCTGGGTCCTGGACGACATCGAGATCGACGGCACGACGATCCCGAGGGGCGCGGAGATCGCCATGCTCTTCGGCTCCGCCAACCACGACCCGGCCGTCTTCACCGACCCCGACCGTCTGGACCTGACCCGCACCGACAACCCGCACATCTCCTTCAGCGCGGGCATCCACTACTGCATCGGCGCCCCGCTGGCCCGCATCGAGTTGGCGGCCTCCATGTCGGCCCTCCTCCAGCAGGCCCCCACGCTGACCCTGGCGGCGGAGCCGCAGCGGAAGCCGAACTTCGTGATCCGGGGGCTGGAGGGGCTGAGCGTCGAGATGCGCTGACCACCCGATCGGCTGATCCGAGGGGTGATCCGGCATATGTGCCTTTTCAGCGCTCCTTGGTCTCCTCCAGCACCGTCCGCCCCAGCAGCGCGTACCGCTCGGGCGCCCGGTGCTTCAGGTACTGCGCGCAGCCCACGCCCGTCGCCGCGACCAGCGCCACGAGCCACGGTGTCGCCTTCAGCAGCAGTGAGCCGGACTCCGCCCCCGCCGCGACCCCCATGTTGGACACCAGCAGGACGACCACGCCGAGCATCGCGATGCCGCCGATGAGCGGGGCGGTGAAGGTCCGGAACCAGTGGCGGCTCTCCGGGTGGTGCCTGCGGAAGTAGACCAGCACGGCGAAGGAGCACACGGCCTGCACGATCAGGATGGCCATGGTGCCGAGGATGGCCAGCAGGACGTAGAGCGCGTTGTACGGGTCCTTGCCCGCGATCCAGAACGCGGCGATCAGTACGGCGCTCACCACCGTCTGCACCAGGCCCGCGATGTGCGGCGAGCCGTGCCGGGCGTGGGTGCGCCCGATGGTGTGCTTGAGCGACGGCAGGACGCCCTCCCTGCCCAGCGCGTACAGATAGCGGGCGGCGCAGTTGTGGAAGGCCATGCCGCAGGCCAGCGAGCCGGTGATCATCAGCCACTGCATGACGTCGACGGCCCAGTGGCCGACGTACCGCTCGGTGGGGCCGAAGAACAGGGCGAGCGGGTTCGCGGAGGAGGCCGCCTTCACGGCCTCGGCCTCACCGTTGCCCGTGATGGCCATCCAGGACACGAAGACGTAGAAGACGCCGACGCCCAGAACACTGATCATCGTGGCCCTGGGGATGATCTTCTTGGGGTCGCGGGACTCCTCGCCGTACATCGCGGTCGACTCGAAGCCGACCCAGGACCAGAAGGCGAAGAAGAGCCCGAGCCCGGCCGACGTGCCCTTGAAGGCGTTGACCGGGTCCACGGGCGCGAGGCTGAACCCGTGCGGCCCGCCGCCGTGGAAGGCCACGGACACCGCCATCGCCGCCAGCACGGTCACCTCGGTCGCCAGCAGCGCCACCAGCAGCTTCTCGGCGACGCTGACCCCGAACCAGGTGCCGGTCGCGTTGATCGCGAGCATCAGGATCGCGAAGGCCCACCAGGGCAGGTGCACGCCGGTCTGGTCTTTCAGCGTCGTCGTCGCGAAGGTGGAGAAGATGCCGATCAGGGCCGGCTCGAAGACGACGTACGCGAAGGTCGCGAGCAGCCCGGAGGCGAGGCCGGCGGTCCGGCCGAGCCCGTACGAGATGAATCCGTAGAAGGCCCCGGTCGACGTGATGTGCTTCGCCATCGAGGTGAAACCGACGGAAAAGATTGCCAGGACGACCATTGCCACGAGATAACTCGCGGGTGCGCCGATGCCGTTGCCGGACGACACCATGAAGGGCACATTGCCGGTCATCGCGGTGATCGGCGCGGCGGTGGCCACCGCCATGAACACCACGCCGAGCAGCCCCACCGCGTTGGGTTTCAGCCGGTGAACCGTCTCCTCGTCCGCCGTGCCCGCCGTCGGGGCAACGCCCTCGTCCACTGCCATCGGGTGGCCCCCTCAGTATCCGGTCGCTGGGTCCTGATGGAGCAGGATGGTGGACGACACGGGTACACGGGAAGGGGTCGGAACGGTTAAATATTTGTCACCAGACCATTGAGGGGGGCGGGTGGGTTCACTCCGGAGGCAGCACCAGCCCCCAGGCGTCCCCCACCACCCGCCACGTACGCCGCCGTACCGGCCCCGACACCGCCGTGTCCGCGCGGTAGCGGAAGTCCGCGCCGACCACCGTCACCGTCCGCCCGGACACCTGTACCGGCGTGGCCTCCGCGCCCACCGACAGCGGACGCACCTCCACCTCGGCCACCCCGCCCGTGCCCGGCGCGACCGACACGGCCTCCACGGGCTGGCCCAGGTCCACCACCGTCTCCCCGTCGACCTCGACCCGGAACCGGGAGGGGCCCGGCGCCGGTACGGCGGAGAGCCGGGGCGGGCGCGGGGCGAGGGAGCGGACCAGGGAGCGGTACCAGGGACGGCCGCAGGAGATGGCCACCGGCTCGGCGGCAGGCGCCCGCACCACCGGCTCCGGCGGAATACCCAGCCTGCTCAGCACGATCCCGTCGCTGTCGTCGACCAGCAGGTCCAGGCGCCGCTCGGCGCCGTCCAGCACGGCCCGCGCCGCCGCCACCGCCCCGCCGGGTACGCCCAGCGACTCGGCCAGGCGGGTGTCACCCACCGGGACCACCGACAGCGCACATCCGGCCAGCTCCCGCCGGCGGTGCAGCAGGGTCACCGCCCGCACCAGCGCGCGGTCATCGCCCACGACCACCGGCCGCCTGGACCCCCTGCGGCCCAGCGCGCGGGCGAATTCCTCCGGCCCGTCCGGCAGACACACTTTGGCCGCCGCACCCGCGCTGAGCACGTCTTTCGCGATCCGTACGGACTCCCCGTCCGTCTGCCGTGCCGCCGGATCGATGATCACCAGCAGCTGTTCGGACATCGCGAAAGTCGCCACCTCGGTCCTGCCTCGCTTCCTCGGGTAGCATCTTTGTGCAAGAGCCCCTTGCGCTATTGCGCCAGGGGCTTCGTCTATTCCGGGGCACCCGGTCCGACGGTTGGCGACCAACGGCGGTCGCTGTGGCACGCGGCGGTGAACCTTACGCCCACGCCTTCGACCATGGACATGCCCCGCCCGGAAGGGGTGTACGCGCGTGCCCGCACTTGTGCTGCTCGGTGCTCAGTGGGGTGACGAAGGCAAGGGAAAGGCGACCGACCTGCTCGGTGGCTCGGTGGACTATGTAGTGCGATACCAGGGCGGCAACAACGCCGGCCACACGGTCGTCGTCGGCGACCAGAAGTACGCACTCCACCTCCTCCCTTCCGGAATCCTCTCGCCTACTTGTGTTCCGGTCATCGGCAACGGAGTCGTCGTCGACCCGTCGGTCCTGCTCTCCGAGCTGAGCGGTCTGAACGAGCGTGGCGTCGACACGTCCAAGCTCCTGATCAGCGGTAACGCGCACATCATCACGCCGTACAACGTGACCGTCGACAAGGTGACGGAACGCTTCCTCGGCAAGCGCAAGATCGGCACCACCGGCCGCGGCATCGGCCCGACCTACGCAGACAAGATCAACCGCGTGGGCATCCGGGTCCAGGACCTGTACGACGAGTCGATCCTCACCCAGAAGGTGGAGGCGGCCCTCGACGTCAAGAACCAGATCCTCACCAAGCTGTACAACCGGCGCGCGATCGCCGTGAGCCAGGTGGTCGAGGAGCTGCTGGGCTACGCCGAGCAGATCGAGCCGTACGTCGCCGACACCGTGCTGGTCCTGAACCAGGCCCTGGAGGACGACAAGGTCGTCCTGTTCGAGGGCGGCCAGGGCACGCTGCTGGACATCGACCACGGCACGTACCCCTTCGTGACCTCCTCGAACCCGACCGCCGGCGGTGCCTGCACCGGCGCCGGCGTGGGCCCGACGAAGATCAGCCGCGTCATCGGCATCCTCAAGGCCTACACCACCCGCGTCGGCGCCGGCCCCTTCCCGACCGAGCTGTTCGACGAGGACGGCGAGGCGCTGCGCCGGATCGGCGGCGAGCGGGGCGTGACCACCGGCCGTGACCGTCGCTGCGGCTGGTTCGACGCGGTCATCGCCCGCTACGCGACCCGCGTCAACGGCCTGACCGACTTCTTCCTCACCAAGCTCGACGTCCTCACCGGCTGGGAGCAGATCCCGGTCTGCGTGGCGTACGAGATCGACGGCAAGCGGGTCGAGGAGCTGCCGTACTCCCAGACCGACTTCCACCACGCGAAGCCGGTCTACGAGACGCTGCCCGGCTGGTCCGAGGACATCACCAAGGCGAAGTCCTTCTCCGACCTGCCGAAGAACGCCCAGAACTACGTCAAGGCGCTGGAGGAGATGTCCGGCGCCCCGATCTCCGCGATCGGCGTGGGCCCGGGCCGGGACGAGACGATCGAGATCAACTCGTTCCTGTAGGCGCTCGTACAGGCATCCATGGCCGTGTGCTCCGGTGGACAATCGAGATATGAGCGTCCACCGGAACGCACGCTGCCGGGGACCGTACGGCGGTGAAGGTGATCAGGCCGGCGGCACGGACTGCTCCGACCCGGCGGTCTTCGAGGTGGCCCGGTACCAGCTGCCCCCGCTGCGCGTCTGCCCGGTGCATCTGGGGCCCTCCCTGCTGATGGCGAGCCGGGTGCTCTGGCCGCCGGAGATCAGGCTCATCGGCCGCGTCGGCGGCCTCGCCGGGTGACCGGCGGCGACATCGCGACAACCAACTCTGGCGGTACGGCGGCTGAAAGCCCGGCGTCTCGCCTCGGGCCGGTCAAGGGAAGGAACTTCCTTGACCGGCCCTTGGGTTGTTCCTGGTTCCCCGTCAACGGGAGTGAGGCAAGCATCTACGCGGGTAGCCCCCGCACGGCACGTACCTTTGTCTTGATCTGCTCGCGTCAACGCCTGCCTCCCAGGAGCCTCGCATGCCCCTCAGTCCCATGAACCGCCGGGAGTTCGTGAAGAAGTCGGCCGCCACCGGTGCGGCCGTCGCCGCCGCGGGAACCGTCGCGGCGGCCCCCGCACAGGCGGCCGAGCAGAAGCGGGACTGCCACCCCCGTACCTGGTCCTTCTCCATCCTGGGCACGACCGACCTGCACAGCCACGTCTTCGACTGGGACTACTACAAGGACGCCCCCTACACCGACAAGGCGGGCAACTCGGTGGGTGTGGCGCGCGTGGCCACCCTCATCAAGCAGCAGCGCGAGGCCAAGGGCGAGGACCACGTCCTCCTCGTCGACGCCGGCGACATCATCCAGGGCACCTCCCTCGCCTACTACTTCGCGCGCGTCGACCCCATCACGGGCACCGACGGCAAGAAGGGCCCCAAGCACCCGATGGCCGTGGCCATGAACCACATGCGCTACGACGCCGCCGCCCTCGGCAATCACGAGTTCAACTACGGCATCGAGGTGCTCCGCAAGTTCGAGCAGCAGTGCCACTTCCCGCTGCTGGGCGCCAACGCGCTGGACGCGAAGACACTCCGCCCGGCCTTCCAGCCGTACACGGTGAAGCGCATCCGCGTCCCCGGCGCCCCCGACATCAAGGTCGGCATCCTGGGCCTCACCAACCCCGGCATCGCCCTGTGGGACAAGGACAACGTCAGCGGGAAGATGGTGTTCCCCGGGCTGGTGGAGCAGGCGAAGAAGTACGTTCCGCGCCTGCGCGCGCTGGGCTGTGACGTCGTCTTCCTGACGGACCACTCGGGCATGGACGGCTCGTCCTCCTACGGCGACTCGCTCCCGTACGTGGAGAACGCGTCGAACCTGGTGGCCGAGCAGGTGCCCGGCATCGACGCGATCCTGGTCGGCCACACGCACGTGGAGGTCCCGTCCTACACGGTGAAGAACGCGGAGACCGGCGAGGAGGTCCTCCTCTCCGAGCCGTACTGCTGGGGCTACCGCCTCAGCGTCTTCGACTTCGAACTCGAACTGCACCACGGCCAGTGGAAGGTGACGAGCAAGAAGGCGCAGACCCTGAACCCCAAGGACGTGGCCGAGGACCCGGAGATCAAGCAGCTCCTGGAGGCCGACCACGAGCTGGTGGTCAAGTACGTCAACACGGCGGTCGGCACCTGTACGCAGGACCTCTCGGCGGCGGACTCCTGCTGGAAGGACGTCCCCATCATGGACTTCATCCACAAGGTGCAGATGGAGTCGGTGAAGGCGGGCCTGTCGACGTCCGACGCGGCCCTCCCGCTCATCTCGATGGCGGCGCCCTTCTCCCGCACGGCGGACATCCCCAAGGGCAACGTCACCATCAAGGACATCGCCGGGCTCTACATCTACGACAACACCCTCTACGGCCGGAAGCTGACCGGCGCCCAGCTCAAGGACTACCTGGAGTACGCGGCGAAGTACTACCACCAGGTCCCGGCGGGCACGAAGGTGGACACCTCCACCCTCACGAACGCCAACAGCTTCTGGGACTACATGTACGACACGGCGGCGGGTGTCGACTACGAGATCGACATCGCGCAGGCCGAGGGGTCGAGGATCAAGAACCTCACCTACAACGGCGCTCCGGTGGCCGACGACCAGGTCTTCGTCGTGGCGGTCAACAACTACCGCGCCAACGGCGGTTCGGGTTACCCGCACATCGCCTCGGCGCCGGTCGCCTACAGCTCGACCAACGAGATCCGCCAGCTGATGATCGACTACGTGACGGCGAAGAAGACCCTCGACCCGGCCGACTTCGCAGTCACCAACTGGAAGCTGACGCAGGCCGGTACGCCGGTCTTCTGATACCTGTCCGAGGCGCCGGCCCCGCTCACGGTCCAGGCGGACGAACTGCCCGCCGTTGCCGCAGGGCTGACCCCGCTGGGCGTCAGCGCGTTCGACGAGTGGCACCGAAGTGCGTCTCGTGCGTCCACACATGGGTGCACGAGGGGCACTGCAGGTGCAGCAGGCTGCCGGTGTTGGACAGCAGATAACGCCAGTGCGCGGTGCAGGCCCCGCCCTGCCGGCAGGTCTCGCACCCGGCCCGGTCGTCACAGTTCGGGCACGCCACCCAGGCGCGCCGTCCCCTGTCGGCCTGCGGATCAAGCGGCAGCATCGCCAGGCCCCGCGGGGAGCACCCCGGCCGCCACCAGCTCGTCGTAGATGCGCTGCTGCTCCGCGTCCAGGCCGGAGTACAGCAGCGCCCGCGCCTCCTCCTCGCCGCGCAGCGCCGCCGCAGGGTCCCAGTCGGGGCCGAGGGCGGCCATGACGTGGGTGCGCCGGAGCATCTCGTGTGCGCTCAGGTCGACGGCGAAGTCGAAGGTGGGGCCGTGGGGGGACATGCAATCGAACGTAGGAGGGCATTTCCCCCACGGCAAGACCAAGTGGGTGACATCACACGTGCTCAGCTGAACACGATCATCGAGCCCTGTGCCAGGGAGCGCGTTGCCGCTGCGTGCAGGCCCAGCCAGACGTGGCGTTCGCGGGCGAAGGGGCTGGGGTCGTAGGGAGCGGGGACGGCCGGCTCCTCCAGTTCCGTGGGGGCCACGGGGGGTGCCGGGGCCGCCGGGGGGTTGGCCGGGTCGATGCCGATCGTGGGGGCGACGTACTCCAGCTCGCGCAGCAGTGTCTGCGAGGAGCCCAACGGCCCGCCCCCGGCGAGGAGTTCCTCGTTGGACAGCGGATCGGGGAAGTCGACCGGGACGTACGCGCCCGCGTGGTCGTAGTGCCAGACCAGGTGGGACTGCTGGGCCGTGGACTCGAACATCTCCAGCAGTTGCTCGTAGTCGCCGCCCAGGTCGTCCACCGGGGTCACCGGCAGGCCGCAGACCTGGAGCAGGTAGGCGCGGCGCAGGAAGTGGAGGGCGTCGTAGTCGAAGCCGGCCACCGGGGCGACCTCGCCGGACAGGCCCGGCATGTACTGGTAGACCGGCACCGGCGGGAGCCCGGCCTCGGCCAGTGCCTTGTTGTACTGCGCGAGTTCCTCGGCGAACGGGTTGTCCGGGGTGTGGCACAACACGTCCACGAGCGGTACCAGCCACAGGTCACAGGCCAAAGAGAGCTCCTCACACACAGAAGGTGGTCAGGGAAGGCTACCGGTCACTTACCCGTTGGTCAGGTGTTCCAGCAGGGCCAGCGAGTGGGCGTTGGCGGCGGCGACGATCGAGCGGGCGGTCTCGGCCTCGCGGCGGGCCAGGGCGTCGACCAGGCCGGTGTGCCCGGCCCACAGACGGCCGCGCAGGTCGGGCACGCGCAGCAGGTGCTGCACGGCGCACACCCAGGACTGGACGCGCAGGCGGTTGAGGAAGTCGCCGAGGTAGGGGTTCCCGAACAGGGCGCTCAGCTCGCGCCAGAAACGGAGGTCGTAGCCGATGAGGATGGTCAGATCCCCGGCCGCCGCCGCCCGCTGGGCCTCCTCGCCGCGACGGCGCACGGTGGTCAGCGCGGCCGTCGTACGGGGGTCCTCCGGCGCGGTGCGGAAGGCGGGGTGGCCGGTGGCGAGGGCCTGGAACATGCCGTCGGTGACCAGGCTGCGGGCCTCGATCATGTTCCGGTAGTCGGTGACGGAGTACTCCGGCACACGGAAGCCGCGGTGCTGGTCGGCCTCCAGGATGCCCTGGGCGGACAGGTCGACCAGCGCCTCGCGGACGGGGGTGGCGGAGACGCCGTACTGCTCGGCTATCTCCTTGACCGTGAACGCCCGGCCCGGTCGCAGCCGCCCGGCCAGCACCTCGTCACGGAGCGCGTCCGCAATCTGCTGGCGCAGGGTGCTGCGCGTCACGGCGCGGGTGCCGGGCATGGGCGGGCCTCTCCTCACGCGTCGGGTGACGTACTCGTCCGTACCCGCGATCACATCTGCGATCTACGCGGGTATCCATGTCTTACGAGCACGCCACCTTACGCGTTCGGATCGGCCCGGCGGCAGGTGTGGTGCGGCTACCGAGTGTGTTCGTCGGCCACGCTCAGCGCGGCGTCCAGGGCGGCGAAGCCCTCCTTGAGCTCGGCCTCCGTGACGTTGCACGGCGGCACCACATGGGTGCGGTTCATGTTCACGAAGGGCCACAGACCGTGCTGCTTGGCGGCGGCCGCGAACGCGGCCATGGGCGCGTTGGCCTCGCCGGCCGCGTTGTACGGCACCAGCGGCTCGCGGGTCTCCCGGTTCTTCACGAGCTCCAGCGCCCAGAACATGCCGACGCCGCGCACCTCGCCGACGCTCGGGTGCCGTTCGGCGAGCTCGGCCAGGGCCGGCCCGACGACGCTCTCGCCGAGGCGCCTCGCGTTCTCGACCACGCCCTCCTCCGCCATCACGTTGATCGTGGCGACGGCGGCGGCGCAGGCCAGCGGGTGCCCGGAGTAGGTGAGGCCGCCGGGGTAGGGGCGCTTGCCGAAGGTCTCGGCGATCTCCTGCGAGATCGCGACGCCGCCGAGCGGCACATAACCCGAGTTCACGCCCTTGGCGAAGGTCATGAGGTCCGGTACGACCCCGAAGAGGTCGGCGGCGAACCACTCACCCGTGCGTCCGAAGCCGGCCATGACCTCGTCCAGGATGAAGACGATGCCGTACTTGTCGCAGATCTCGCGGACGCCGGCCAGGTAGCCCGGCGGCGGGACCATGATGCCGGCCGTGCCCGGGATGGTCTCCAGGATGATCGCCGCGACCGTGCCCGGCCCCTCGAAGGCGATCGTGGTCTCCAGGTGCTCCAGGGCGCGCGCGGTCTCCTGCTCCTCGTTCTCGGCGTAGAAGCGGGAGCGGTAGAGGAACGGCGCCCAGAAGTGGACGACACCGGCCGCGGCGCCGTCGGACGCCCAGCGGCGCGGGTCACCGGTGATGTTGATCGCCTGCTGGGTGCCGCCGTGGTAGGAGCGGTAGGCCGAGAGCACCTTCGGGCGGCCCGTGTGCAGCCGGGCCATGCGCACCGCGTGCTCGACGGCGTCGGCGCCGCCGTTGGTGAAGAAGATCTTGTCCAGATCGCCGGGGGTCCGCTCGGCGATCAGCCGGGCCGCCTCCGAGCGCGCCTCGATCGCGAAGGCGGGCGCGAAGGTCGTCAGCTTCGCCGCCTGCTCCTGGACGGCCGCGACGACCTTGGGGTGCTGGTAGCCGATGTTCGTGTAGACGAGCCCGCTGGTGAAGTCCAAGTACCGCTTGCCGTCGTAGTCCCAGAAGTACGACCCCTCGGCGCCGGCGACGGCGAGCGGGTCGATGAGGTCCTGCGCGGACCAGGAGTGGAAGACGTGCGCGCGGTCCGCGGCCTTCACTGCGGCGCCGGCTTCGGGGTTGGGCTGAGGGGTCATGCCCGCGAGCGTAAATGTCCGCGATGCGGAAGGGATATCGGCGTCTTGTTCCGTGGACGGGGGTAATCCCCGACAGATTGTCGACGGGGCGGAGACGGACGGCAGGGCACGGCCGGGCCAACTATTGACAGCATGCTGTCCAAATGTCAGCATGCTGTCATGAATGGATCGGTCGGCAAACCTGTGCATCTGGCGGTCTACGACACCCTCGCCGACTGGGAGACGGGGCACGCGACCGCGTATCTCGCGCGCGCCGGGTACCGGATCCGCACCGTGGGCCCGCGCCGTGAGCCGGTCGTCAGCATCGGCGGGCTGCGCATCCAGCCCGACCTCGCACTCGGCGACCTCCGCCCCGAGGACAGCTCGCTGCTGATCCTCCCGGGCGCCGACCTCTGGGACGCGTCGGACGACCTCGCCCCCTTCGCCCGGACCGCCCGCGCCTTCCTGGACGCCGGTGTGCCCGTCGCCGCGATCTGCGGCGCCACCGCCGGCCTCGCGCGCGAGGGCCTGCTCGACGACCGCGCCCACACCAGCGCGGCCTCCTTCTACCTGGCAGCGACCGGTTACGCGGGCGCCGGGCGGTACGTCGAGGCGGACGCCGTGACCGACGGCGGTCTGATCACCGCGGGACCCACCGAGCCCGTCGCCTTCGCCCGGGAGGTCTTCCGGCTCCTCGGGGTGTACGAGGGCGAGGTGCTGGACGCCTGGTACCGGCTGTACCACGACTCCGACGCCGAGGCGTACGCCGTTCTGCAGCAGGCCCGCGCCCGGTGAGCCGGGAACGTCAGGAACTGCTCAGCCGCAGCGCCCTCGGTGTCTTCCGCCTCAACGGGCAGTTCCTCTCCGTCGCCGAGGAGCTGGCCCGCCCGGCCGGGCTCACCGCCGCCTGGTGGCAGGTGCTCGGTGCGGTGCTGGGCGAGCCGCTGCCGGTGGCCGGGATCGCGCGGGCCATGGGCATCACGCGGCAGAGCGTGCAGCGCGTCGCCGATCTGCTCGTGCAGCGGGGTCTGGCCGAGTACCGGCCGAACCCGGCGCACCGGCGGGCAAAACTCCTCGCGCCGACCGGACAGGGGCGAGCGGCCGTGGCCCGGATCGGCCCCGGGCACGCGGCCTACGCGGACCGGCTGGCGCAGGCCATGGGGGAGGACGCACTCGCCGAGGCGGTGCGGCTGCTGGAACGGTTGTCGGAGGTCCTGGACGAGCTGGGCAGGCCTTCCCCCGCTCCCGGCTCCGCTGCAGCGGGGGCGCCCCCGCCGCCCCCGTCGGAACCGTAGACATCGGAACGGTGGACAGAGGGCCGCGCGGCTGCCTCGGGGACCGGATTATTCTCGGTTCGCCGCACACGTCTGCGTGGTGCGGACCGGGTCTATGGGGGAGGGTGGGGCGGCCATGGAGACGCTGGCGGCGGGGGATCCGCAGCACATCGGGGGCTACCGGCTGCTGGCGCGGCTGGGCGCGGGCGGCATGGGGCAGGTCTATCTCGCCCGGTCGGACCGGGGCCGTACCGTCGCCGTGAAACTGGTCCGCGAGGAACTCGCCGCGCAGGAGGAGTTCCGGGCGCGGTTCCGGCAGGAGGTGCAGGCCGCGCAGCGGGTCGGCGGGTACTGGACCGCGCCCGTGCTGGACGCCGACACCGAGGCGGCGGTGCCGTGGGTGGCCACCGGATATGTCGCCGGGCCGAGTCTGCAGCAGGTCGTCGGGCGTGATCACGGCGCGTTGCCGGAGCGGTCCGTACGGATTCTGGCGGCCGGGCTCGCGCACGCGTTGCAGGACATCCACGCGGCGGGGATCGTGCACCGGGATCTGAAGCCGTCGAACGTGCTGGTGACGATCGACGGGCCGCGTGTCATCGACTTCGGGATCGCGCGGGCGCTGGAGACGACCTCGCTGGGCGGGCAGGAGCTGACGCAGACCGGGTCGCTCGTCGGATCGCCCGGGTTCATGGCGCCCGAGCAGGTGCGCGGGGACCGGATCACTCCGGCGTGCGACGTCTTCTGCCTCGGGTCCGTGCTCGCGTATGCGGCGACCGGGGCGATGCCGTTCGGGACCGCCAACAGCGGGGTGCACGCCCTGATGTTCCGGATCGCTCAGGAGGAGCCGGATCTGGCGGGGGTGCCGGAGGGGATCGCCGACCTGGTGCGGGAGTGCCTGCGCAAGGATCCTGGGGCCCGGCCGTCGCTGGATGCGCTGCTGGAGCGGACCGGGGCGGAGGACACCGTGACCGGGGGGCGGTCCCGGGACCCCTGGCTGCCGGGGGCATTGGTCGCTCAACTCGGGCGGCACGCCGTGCAGTTGCTGGAGGTCGAGGATCCGGAGGGCAGGTCTTCGGGTGCGGACGCGCCGTCGACGGGTGCGGGGAGTTCCGGTGGCGGCGGGGCGGCGTTCGTGGGTGCGGGGGGTGCTGCTCCGGGGAGCGGCACGGGCGGGGCGTCGCCCGAGCATGCTGCTGTTTCCGATGCGGGGGCGGGGGCCGGTGCCGGTGTGCATCAGGTGCCCACCGTCGTGTCGGGGCAGGCTCCGCCGCCGGTGCCTCCGGTGGCACCCGGGTTCGGGTACGGGCATGCGCAGCAGCATCCCCAGCCGGCTGCCCAGTCGTATCCGCAGTCGTATCCCCAGCCGGGCGGCGCCTACGGGTACCCGCCGCAGTCGTACCCCCCGTACGGCGGCGGGCCCGGATCCACGCCGCCGTACGGGCCGTCGGCGCTCGGTGGGGCGCAGGAGCCCGAGCGGCGCAGTGGGCGGTCGACCGCGCTGCTCGTCGTGATCGCGCTGGTGGTGGCGCTGGGCGCGGGCGGCTCGGTGTATGCGCTGATGAACGGCGGTGGCGGGCACGACAAACAGGGCGGCGCGGTCGGTTCCGCGCCCGCCAAGGGCTCCGGTGCGCCCGGCCCGGCCGAGCCGACGCCGTCCGTCTCCGCCTCCGTCTCCGCATCCGCCCCCTCGAACGGGGCGATTCCGGAGGCCTATCTGGGCACCTGGGGCACGACGATCGACAACGCCAACGGGACCAACACCCGCCGGCTGACCATCCGGCAGGGCAAGGTGGGCGACAGCGTGCTGACGCTGGTGGCGGACGGGCCGACGGAGGGCGGGGGGACGTACCACTGCGTCTTCGAGGCCACGCTCGACCAACCGCCCAGCGGCAACGGGCCGTTGGAGATCGGGCCGTCCACCGTCACCAGCGGCGAACCCGCCTCCTCCTGCACCCCGGGCGAATCCACCGAGGTCACCCTGCTGCCGGACGGCAGCCTGAGGCGGGCGAAGGCGGACGGGGGAGAGAGCCTGACGTACACCAAGCAGTGATCAGCGCGGCTCCGGGGGCCGTTGCCGCGGCATGTTCGGACGGGAGCCGTTGGCCGGCGGCAGGGGGAAGCGGCTGCCGGAATTCCCCGCCTCCTGGCGCGGGACGTACGCCACCGCCGCCTGGATGCCCAGCGGGGCGGAACCCGTGCGGAACTCCACCATCCAGTCGGTCGTCTCCGTGCGCACCAGCTCCGTGACGTCCTCGGTGAACCGCCGCAGCACCCCCAGGCACCGCTCGGCGGCCTCCCCGGCCGTGCCCTCGGCCGGACCCAGCACCTCCCGGATGCTCTCGGAGGCCCAGTCGAACTGCAGCACCTGCAGCCGCCGCTGCACGGCCTGCGCGGTGGCCACGTCCCGCATCCAGCCGGACGTCACCCCGAAGTACCGGTCGACGCCGACACAGGCGACCGCGAGCAGCAGCGCCACACAGCCCCAGGGCGCCACCCCGTCGGCCGCTCCCGCCAGGTCCAGCAGCGGCAGCGCGGCACCGGTCACCGCGCCCGCCGCCGCACCCGAGCGCAGCACCCGGGCGGTGCGCCGCTTCCACACCCGGTCCCGCAGATACCAGGACGCCGTCTCCAGAGCCCCGCGCTCCACCCATCGGTACAGCTCGTCGAGCCGCTCGGCGGGCTCCCCCCAGTCCCCGAGCGGAAAGGCCCGCCCGCTCAGATCGCCCGGCCGCAGCCCGGCCGCACCCTCGCCCCGCCCGTCCTGTGGCGGACCCTCGGGCTGCATCTCCGGCTGACCCACCCGGCACTCCCTACTGATCACTGATCACGACCGGTCACGTTGCGTGACATACCATGCCGATTCCATGCCGACGCGCGGCACCTTTCCTACCGCCCAATGGGTGGCGAAGAGGGAGCTTTCCCGGCTTTTCCGCTCGGAAGAGGGCCTTGATCAGGTATAGGGCTACCGTTGTTCTCACTCGAAAGAGTGGCGGGGCGATGGGGACGTGGACCACGTAGGCTCATGCTCAAGGAGAAGAACGTAGAGGAGCTGATCGTGATCCCCGGTGGTGGCCAGCCCAACATGCAGCAGTTGCTCCAGCAGGCCCAGAAGATGCAGCAGGATCTGCAGCGGGCGCAGGAGGAACTCGCGAACACGGAGGTCGACGGGCAGGCGGGCGGCGGTCTGGTGAAGGCCACCGTGACCGGCGCCGGTGAGCTGCGCGCGCTGAAGATCGACCCGAAGGCGGTCGACCCCGAGGACACCGACACGCTCGCCGACCTGATCGTGGCGGCCGTACAGGCGGCCAACGAGAACGCGCAGACGCTGCAGCAGCAGAAGCTCGGCCCGCTGGCCCAGGGCCTCGGCGGCGGCACGGGCATCCCCGGTCTGCCGTTCTGAGTCCGGGCCAACTACGGTACGTACCGAAAGGTCTTAAGGAAGGGCAGTCCGGTGTACGAAGGCGTGGTCCAGGACCTCATCGACGAGTTGGGGCGGCTGCCCGGCGTCGGTCCCAAGAGCGCGCAGCGGATCGCCTTCCACATCCTGCAGGCCGAGCCGACGGACGTGAAGCGGCTCGCGCAGGCGCTCCTGGAGGTCAAGGCGAAGGTCCGCTTCTGCGCGACCTGCGGCAATGTGGCACAGGAGGAGCTGTGCGGCATCTGCCGTGACCCGCGCCGTGATCCGTCGGTCATCTGCGTGGTCGAGGAGCCGAAGGACGTCGTCGCCATCGAGCGCACCCGCGAGTTCCGCGGCCGTTACCACGTGCTCGGCGGCGCCATCAGCCCGATCGAGGGCGTGGGTCCCGACGACCTGCGTATACGAGAACTTCTCGCACGGTTGGCCGACGGGACGGTCACGGAGCTGATCCTGGCGACGGACCCCAATCTGGAGGGCGAGGCCACGGCCACCTACCTCGCCCGCATGATCAAACCCATGGGCCTGAAGGTCACCCGCCTGGCCAGCGGCCTCCCGGTGGGTGGCGACCTGGAATACGCGGACGAGGTCACCCTCGGCCGCGCCTTCGAGGGGAGACGACTCCTAGATGTCTGACGCCACACTGCACGACTCGACGCAGAACCCGGACGATTTCGTGGTCCAGATCGCGGACCAGGTCGAGAGCTTCCTGGTGGCCGTCACGGAGGTGGCGAAGGGCGACGAGCCCGGCTCGACCGTCCCCTTCCTCCTCCTGGAGGTCTCCCAGCTCCTGCTGGCGGGGGGCCGGCTGGGCGCCCACGAGGACATCGTCCCCGAGGAGCGCTACGAGCCCGACACGGGGCCGGACGCCGACGTGGACGAACTCCGCGAGAACCTGGCTCGTCTCCTTGAGCCCGTCGACATCTACTCCGAGGTCTTCGACCCGTACGAGCCCCGCAAGGCGCCGGTCCCGGCCCGGATCTCCGACGACCTCGCCGACGTCATCACCGACCTGCGCCACGGCATGGCCCACTACCGTGCGGGACGCACCACGGAGGCCCTGTGGTGGTGGCAGTTCTCCTACTTCTCCAACTGGGGCCCCACGGCCTCCGCCGTGCTGCGCGCGCTCCAGTCCGTCCTCATCCACGTCCGCCTCAACCAGCCCCTGGAGGAACTGGACGGTCTGGACACCGACCAGCCCGCCATAGGCGACGAGACCCTGGAGTTCGAGGCGGGCCGGGTCATGGCCGAGGAGATCGGCGCACCGCTGGGGATCCAGCCGGGGAAGTGACGCCTCAGAGCCGCTTGGCCGCCCGCAGTCCCTTCGCATAGAGGCCGTTGCCGTCCAGGCGGGCCGAGCCGCCGTGGTCGCCGAAGGTGGGGCCGCCTGCCGATGCGCGGCTGGAGACGAAGCGAGGGTGGCCGTCGTCGTCCAGGCCGAGATAGATGCCGACCTGGTCGAGGCGGTGGTCCTGACGGTCGGCGGTGGCGAAGAAGACGAGGTCGCCCGGCTGGAGCCTGCTCAGCGCCGCGGGGGTGCCCGTGCCTCGGAGCACCGGGACGCCGGGGCCGTGCGTGGCCATCGCGTCGGCGGTGCGGGGAAGGCCCGGGCCCTTGTCGTCCCGGCCGAGCAGCGGGTAGCCCTCTCGGTAGCCGTAGACGAGCCGTACATAGCCCGACGGGCCCACGGTGCCGTAGCGCGCCTTGTCGGGGTGCACCGTGTGACCGTCGGGGAAGGTCCAGGGGATGCCCAGATACTGGTAGAAGTCGGAGCTGGGACGGGTGGTCCCCGCGTTGTCGTCACCGGCTGTGCCGTACGTCGCCGCTCCCGCGTACCGGACGCCCTTCGCGTCCTTGAGGGGCTTCTCTCCCGCCCGGTACTGCAGGGCCGCGGCGAGGACGTCCGGCTTGGTGCTGCCGCGGTTGGCGCGCAGCCAGTCGGCGAACCACTTCGACCGTTCCTGGCCGGCCGCCCATGGGCGCGGCATCAGGCGTACCCAACTGTCCGTGATCACATGTGACGTGGTGGTCCGCGGCTCGGTGAAGGTGCGGCCGGGCCCGGTGAGGACGGCGGTGCGGGCCCCGTCCGTGAGGGTGGCGACCACGGCGCCGGAGCCGTCCCGGACGACGGTGCGGGCGGGGTCGGCGAGGCGGTCGTATTGGAGGCCCCGGGCACGGGCGGGGGGCAGCCGGTCCTGGCCGGAATCGGCCGTGCGGGCGGCGGCCGGGCCGCCGGCGGTGCGCAGCTGGTGGGTGACCACGCCGGCAGCGAGGGCCACGGCTGCGAGAAGGGCGAGAGAGAGCCGTTGGTTCCGCTTGCGTCGGGCGGCGGGGGCGGCGGCCATGGCAGGTGGGGATTCCCTTTCGTCTGGGGACAGCAGGCGCTTCGAACGCCGGATCGGATACCGGGCCACGTGCCGGTCACGTGGCGGGTGGCATACCGGCTTACAGGCCGGGCAGTGCGCCCAGGAGGACGCCCGTGGTGAGGACGACGTACGCGCCGAGGGTGACCGTGGACGTGGCCACGAGGGTGGCGCGGGGCGGCTGGCGGACCAGCTGGTAGGCGACGAGGCCCGGCACGATGTAGCCGAGGGTCTGGTGACCGAAGAGGTACGGGAACTTGTACTGGAGGAGCAGGAAACACGTCGCCTGGATCAGCACCCCGCACAGCACCACCGCCGCGAACAGCCGCTTGCCGTAGAGGATCACGACGCCCTGCATCAGACGCGTGCAGCCGTACGTCAGGACGGTCACCCCGATCACCATGAGGAACAGCCGCCAGTTCCCGACGAGGATCAGCGCCAGCCAGCCGGGGGTGATCATGCCCCCGGGGGAGAGGTTGGTGGTGAGGTAGCAGATCAGGGAGAAGAGGAGCCCGAGCGTGATGCCGATCGCGGCCATGTCCGGGCTGAGGTGGACGGGGGTCACTGGTCGTTGTCTCCGGTGCGCTGAGCGGGAAAGCGGGACATGCCGGGGGCGGCCGACCCGGTGCCGGCGGAGGGGAGTTGGGCGAGGCGTTCCAGCAGCAGCTCGCCCTGTCCGTGGATGTTGCCGATGGCGACGAGGGACGCGTCGCCGTCCAGGGCGGCGAGCAGGTCGGCGGTGAGGCTGTCGGGGTCGCGGTCGTCGCCGCCGAGGTCGACGATCCGTCCGCCCCAGCCGCCGGGGATGCCCTCTCGGGCGCTCTTGGTGGGATGGCCGATCAGGAAGACCGTGTCGGGGGCCAGCTCGGGGATGATCTGGCCCATCTGGCCGTTGCGTTCGACGCGGTCGGGGCGGCAGTTGATGACCACGTGCAGGGGGCGGTGGATCGCCCCGAGGTCGAGGAGCTGGTTGACGTTCATCAGCGTCGACTCGGGGTCGTTGGCCGCGAACACGTTGGCGAAGGCGAGCGTGCCGCCCTGCGGCGTGCGGTACTTCTCGACGGAGAGGACACCGGGGTCCGGCGGGGCGTCGTACATGCCCTGCAGGGCCGTCTCGCGGTCCACGCCGAGGAGTTCGGCGACGGCGAGGGCGATGGCCACGTTCTCCTTGAAGGTGAACCAGCTGAAGCCGCGCAGCTCCTCGTCGGTG
>NZ_JBVIDS010000016.1:0-30567 GCF_055572255.1 Streptomyces sp. NPDC030799
GGTGTTTCCGACTCTATCAGATCTTTTCTCGATCCGATTTCCTCGGTGCTTTCCAGGTTCCCGCTCTCGCGTTTCCCTTTCCGGCGGTCCCGACTCTATCAGATCCTTTCGGCGTCTGACTCCCAGTCAGCGGGTTTGTCTTCCCGGCCGTTGGGCCGTTCCGACGTCTCAAACCTTAGCGGATCCGCTCGGCGATTCCCAATCGGACCGCCGGGCTTCCCTTCGAATTGAATTCGGGCACGCCGAATACAACCCGTGCGGGAGATCATGCTGATGGTGTGAGGGGTGCCGCTCGGGGCGGCTCAGGTGTTGCTGCGGAACCGTTACGGCTCCCTGACAACCCGAAGAACTTTACGGAACGGGGAGAGCCGTGTCAACCGGTCCCTGTCAAGATCTTTTCCGCGTCCTCAGTCGAGGTCGCTGAGACGGCCGCCGGCATCCGGCTGGGCGTGCTCCACCCTGCGCAGGAGGCGGGTCAGCACCTCGCCGAGGACCGCTCGCTCCGCCGGCGTGAGGTCCTGGAGCAGGTCCTCCTCGAAGACGGTCGCCAGGCGCATTGCCTCCAGCCACTTCTCCCGCCCCTCCGGGGTCAGCTCGACGATGACCCGCACGCGGTTGGACTCGTCCCTCTCCCGGGTGACCAGTCCTTCGGAGACCATGCGGTCGATCCGGTGGGTCATCGCGGCCGGGGTGAGGCCGAGGCGCTTGGCGAGGTCGCTGGGGCCCATGCGGTACGGGGCGCCGGAGAGCACCAGGGCCTTGAGGACCTCCCACTCGGCGTTGCTGATGCCGAGGGCGGAGGTCTGGCGGCCGTAGGCGACGTTCATGCGGCGGTTGAGCCGGGACAGCGCCGACACGATCTTCTCGACCTGGGGATCGAGGTCCCGGAACTCGCGCTGGTAGGCGGCGATCTGCTCTTCGAGCGTCGGCTCTGTGACGTCGGGGGCGGTGTCGGCCATGCCCGCAGTATCGCACGCAGCGCCTTTGCCTTGAAGTCCTTCGATGTGTACTCTTTAGCTTCGAACTTTAGCTTCGAAGTCTTCACTCCTAACTAGTGAGAGAGGTGAACGTGACCAGGGCGATGGGCGCAGCGATGCGCCGGATCCACGTGGGCAACGCACTCAGCGCATTCGGGCTCGGCTTCACGGTCCCGTACCTGTACGTCTATGTGGCGCAGGTGCGGGGGCTGGGGGCCATGACGGCGGGACTCGTGCTCGCCGTCTTCGCCGTGGCCGCGCTGATCGTCCTGCCGTTCGCCGGCAGGGCGATCGTGCGGCGCGGCCCGCTGCCGGTCCTGCTCGCCGCCCTGGTCACCGCCGCGCTCGGCGCCCTGAGCCTGGGTCTCGCCGGCAGTGCCGCCGCCGTACTGCTGTCGGCCTCGGCGCTCGGTGCCGGCCAGGCCGTGATGCAGCCGGCGCTGGCGACGATGATCGTGGACTGTTCCTCGGCCGACACCCGGTCGCGGGCGTTCGCGATGCAGTTCTTCCTGCAGAACCTGGGGCTCGGTATGGGCGGCCTCATCGGTGGTCATCTCGTCGACACCACGCGCGTGTCGTCGTTCACGCTGCTGTTCGCGATCGAGGCGGCGATGTTCCTGCTGCTGGTCGGGGTGATGGCGACGGTGCGGATGCCGCACTCGCCGCGCATGGAGGAGGCTCCCGCGGGCTCGGCGAAGGGCAGCTGGAAGCAGTTGCTCGGGAACCGGGCGATGGTGCAGCTGTGCGTGCTGGGCTTCGTACTGTTCTTCGCCTGCTACGGCCAGTTCGAGTCGGGGCTGAGCGCGTACGGCGTCGAGGCCGCCGGGATATCCACCTCCGCGCTGGGGACGGCCCTGGCCGCGAACACGCTGATGATCGTGGTCGCCCAGTTCGCCGTGCTGAAGTTCGTGGAGCGGCGTCGGCGGTCCCGGGTGATCGCCGGGGTCGGTCTGATCTGGGCCGTCGCCTGGCTGGCCGCCGGGTACGCGGGGCTGGGGCACGGCAGCCAGGAGATGGCGACCGCCGCCTTCGTGTCGACGTACGCGCTGTTCGGACTGGGTGAGGCGATGCTGTCGCCGACGGTCGCGCCGCTGGTCGCCGATCTGGCACCGGAGGGTATGGCCGGGCAGTACAACTCGGCGTTCGCGCTGGTCAAACAGCTGGCGCTGGCCGTCGGACCGGCGGTGGGCGGGCCTCTGGGCGCCTCGCTGCACGCGCCGTACATCGTGACCTTCCTGCTGTTCTCGCTGGGGATCACCGTCCTGGCGCTGCGGCTCGGGCGGCGGCTCACCGTCGTACAGGACCAGCCGTGGCCGGCGCGCGGGTCGCGGGTGGTCGCCCGTGGCGAAGCGCCCGCGGAGCCGGTTGCCGCATAGCGCTCCACTGGTGGTGCCCCAGTTGTGCGCTGGGGCTACGGCCGTCGCCTTCGGGTGGCGGCCGTTCCGCGTATCCGTCAGCGGGTCGCCGTCAGCAGGATCGCGGTGAAGGGGAGCGTCGCCGTGCCGTCGGGGGCGGTGTGGCCGGCGAGCTGGTCGCGGATCAGCTCGGCGGCCCGGGTGAGGGCCTCCTCGCCGCCGGCTTCCCTGATCAGGCCGCCCCAGAGGGTGGCGAGGTGGCCGTGGGCGTACTCGTCCAGCGGGGGCAGGGCGATGCCGAAGGTGACCTCGCGGTGGGCGGTGTCGCCGTAGCCGGCTGTGCGCAGGGCGGTGGTGAGCCGCTCGGCGGAGCAGGAGAAGGCGCGCGCGAAGTAGCGGGGCGCGTCGGGGCCGCCGTACTGCTGGAGGGCTCGTTGCTGGGCGAGGAAGTAGGGCTGGCGGTCCACGGGGGCCCAGACGGTCGCCGCGAAACGACCCTTGGGGCGGACGACCCTGGCCGTCTCGGCGAGGGCCGCGTCGAGGTCGGGGAAGAACTGGACGCCCTGCTGGCAGAGGACCGCGTCGAAGGTGGCGTCCTCGAACGGGAGGCGGTCGGCGGGGGACACGGTGAAGTCGATGTCCGGGTAGAGGCGGGGACGGTGTTCCCGGGCGACCCGGATCATGCCCTCGTCGATGTCGACGCCCGACACCCGGCCGGTGGGGCCGACCAGTGCGGCGGCCGCGTGGGCGGCGAAGCCCGTACCGCAGGCGAGGTCGAGGACGGCGTCCCCCGGGCGGAGATCTGCCGCGTCCAGCAGCTCGGCCACGAAGGGGCCCATGATCGGGGCACTGTGGGTGTCGTACGCCTCGGGGCCTTCGCTTCTGCCGTGCGTGTCTGTCATGGGTCCGCTTCTAACACGGGCGTGCGACCGCCGCAGGGTCGGGCGCGGCAGTCGGTCAGGGCTTCACCTTCGGCAGGACGAACTCGCACCACACCGCCTTGCCGCCGCCCGGGGTGCGGCGGCAGCCCCAGCTGGAGGCGATCGTCGCCACGATCGCGATGCCCCGGCCGGACTCGTCGCCGGGTTCGGCGCGGCGGCGCCGGGGCAGGTGGTCGTCGCCGTCGGTGACCTCGATGATCAGCCGGCGGTCGGTGCGGCGCAGGCGCAATCGCATGGGCGGGGTGCCGTGCTGGAGGCTGTTGGCGACCAGTTCGCTGGTGGCGAGGACGCCGAGGTCGTGCAGTTCGGCGGGGAAGCGCCAGCTGGTGAGGACGCCGGAGGCGAAGGCACGCGCGCGGGGGGCGGCTTCGACGCCGCCGAGGAGTTCCAGGGCCGCGTTGCGGAAGAGATCACCGTCGGGGCCCGTGCGGGCGGGGTGCTGGAGGACGAGGACGGCTACGTCGTCGTCGTGGTCGGCGGTGACGCCGGCCGAACGGACCAGGCGGTCGCAGACGACCTGCGGGGTGCCGGTGGCGCCGGCGAGGGCGCCTTCGAGTGCGGCGATGCCCTCGTCCAGGTCCTCGTCGCGGCGTTCGACCAGGCCGTCGGTGTAGAGGACGGCGGTGGCGCCGGGGCCGAGGGCGATGGAGCCGGAGGAGTGCATCCACCCGCCGGTGCCGAGCGGCGGGCCGGTGGGTTCGTCGGCGCGGGAGACCGTGCCGTTCTCGTCGCGGACCAGGATCGGCAGGTGCCCGGCGGAGGCGTACACCAGGCGGCCCTCGTTGGGGTCGTGGACGGCGTAGACGCAGGTGGCGATCTGGTTGGGGTCGATCTCGGTGGCGAGGCCGTCGAGGAGCTGGAGCACCTCGTGCGGGGGCAGGTCGAGGCGGGCGTACGCCCGCACGGCCGTCCGCAGCTGGCCCATCACCGCCGCCGCGCGCACCCCCCGCCCCATGACGTCGCCGATGACCAGGGCGGTGCGGCCGCCGCCGAGGGTGATCACGTCGTACCAGTCGCCGCCGACCGCGGCCTCGGTGCCGCCGGGCTGGTAGGTGGCGGCGATACGCAGGTCGTCGGGCTGTTCCAGCTCTTGTGGGAGCAGGGAGCGCTGGAGGGTGACGGCGGTCTCGCGCTGGCGGCGTTCGCTGGCGCGCAGGCGCTCGGCGGCCTCGGCGTGGTCGGTGACGTCGGTGGCGAAGACGAGCACGCCGCCGTCGCGGTCGCCGTCCTCGGCTACGGGGGTGCAGGTGAAGGTGTAGGAGCGGCCGTCGACGGCCTTGCGGGACTTCAGGGTGCGGGGCTTGCCGCTGCGCAGCACCTGGTCGAGGAGCGGGAGCAGGCCCAGTTCGGCGAGTTCCGGGAGCGCTTCCCGCGCGGGTGTGCCCGTGGGCCGTGCGCCGAAGGCCGCGGTGTAGGCGTCGTTGACGTAACCGATGCGGTGGTCCGGGCCGTGCACGAGCGCGACGAGGGCGGGGACGCGGTCGAGGACGTCACGCGCGGGCAGTTCGTCGACGGGGTGCACCGGGGAGGTGCCGTCGGCCGGGTGTTCGGCGCGGGCCGCGGGCACGGAGCCTTCCCCCCGCCGGTCCGGGGAGACCGGGGTATCGGTCCGCGCGGCGGCGCGGCGCTGCGTTCCGGGGAGCCGGGCGCTCCAGCGCGTGAAGTTCACTTGGGAAGAAGCCTCGTGGGTGCTGTGGGCGGGTGGGTGGCCCGTCCGCGGACGTGGGGCGGTCTGGCAGGGGCGGCGCCGCGGCGACATCGGTCAGACGCCTGGGCGGGCCGGGGAGTTCCTGGGTCCGGTCAGGACGACCCCTTCGGGTTGTCCGAGGGGCTGTGAGGAGGCTTTCCACCGGCCGCGAGTTCGAACTCCGCTCGCGGATGTTCGAGTGAACCGAGCGAGACGATCTCCCGTTTGAAGAGTCCGGCGAGGGTCCATTCCGCCAGGACGCGGGCCTTGCGGTTGACGGTGGGAACCCTGCTGAGGTGGTAGACGCGGTGCATCAACCAGGCAGGGTAGCCCTTCAGCTTGCGCCCGTAGACCTGGGCGACGCCCTTGTGCAGGCCGAGCGAGGCGACCGAGCCGACGTATGCGTGCGCGTACGTCTTGAGCGGCTCGCCGCGCAGCGCGTGGGCGATGTTGTCACCGAGGACCTTGGCCTGGCGTACGGCGTGCTGGGCGTTCGGCGCGGTCTCGGTGCCGGGTTCGGCGGCGGTGACGTCGGGTACGGCCGCCGCGTCGCCCGCTCCCCAGGCGTGTTCCGTGCCGTCGACGGTCAGCTGGGCGGTGCACTTCAGCCGACCGCGGTCGGTGAGCGGCAGGTCGGTGGCGGCGAGCAGCGGGTGGGCTTTGACGCCGGCGGTCCACACGACCGTACGGGTCGGGAAGCGCTGGCCGTCGCTGAGGACGGCGACGCGGTCGGCGCAGGAGTCCAGGCGGGTTTCGAGGAGCACCTGGATGTTGCGGCGGCGCAGCTGGGTGACGGTGTAGCGGCCCATCTCGGCGCCGACCTCGGGCAGGATCCGGTCGGAGGCCTCCACGAGGATCCACTTCATGTCCTCGGGGCGGACGTTGTGGTAGTAGCGCGCGGTGTAGCGGGCCATGTCCTCCAGTTCGGCGAGGGCCTCCACGCCCGCGTAGCCGCCGCCGACGAAGACGAAGGTGAGGGCGGCGTCGCGGATCGCGGGGTCGCGGGTGGAGGAGGCGATGTCCATCTGCTCGATGACGTGGTTGCGCAGGCCGATGGCCTCTTCGACGGTCTTGAAGCCGATGCCGTACTCGGCGAGGCCGGGGATGGGCAGCGTGCGGGAGACCGAGCCGGGGGCGAGGACGAGTTCGTCGTAGCCGAGGAGTTCGGCCGGTTTTCCCTCCTCGGCGGTGGCGAGCGTGTGGACGGCAGCCGTGCGCATTGCGTGGTCGATGGAGGTGACCTCGCCGACGACGACATGGCACTGGTCCAGCACGCGGCGCAGCGGTACGACGACATGGCGGGGGGAGATCGAGCCCGCGGCTGCTTCGGGAAGGAACGGCTGATACGTCATGTAGGGGTCGGGGGTGACGACGGTGATCTCGGCCTCACCCCGCTTGAGCTCGCCCTTCAGCTTCCGCTGCAGACGCAGGGCCGTGTACATCCCGACGTAGCCGCCGCCGACAACGAGAATGCGCGCACGTTCCTTCACCATCCCATGACGCACCCGGCGCAGGTGTTTGTCCACAGCCCCGGCAATTTGTGTGACTGGCGGCCGGGTGTACGCCGGGCCGGGTGCGGTGTCCGGGCGGGACGAAAGGGGGCAGGTCAGCGGGGGCGGGCGAGGCGGATCGAAGGTGAGGAAACGGGACGTACGAGACCCGTACTCCGATCGGGGGGCGCACTGTGCGGAACCTGCCCCTTCTGAATTGACTTCCTCTCAACTATGTTCGTGTGTCGACGGGGTGTAGGGAATGTGGTTGAACGGGTGCCGCGACGGGCGGACCCGGTCGAGACCGGCGCACGTTCCGCGCACTCCGCGTTCAGTGGCGGGGAGTCTCCGGGGGGAGACGTCATTACCGGGGGAACACATGCATGTTCAGGACACGCATTGGTCGGCGGCAACCGCGATCGCGACCGGCGGTGGCGCGGTGAGCACGGCGGCGGGCAACGGGCGCGCGCACGGGGCGCGCACGACGCCGCTGCGGGTGGACGCACAGCGCAATCTGGAGCACGTGCTGCGTGCGGCGCGTGAGGTCTTCGGCGAGCTGGGGTACGGCGCGCCGATGGAGGACGTGGCGCGGCGCGCGCGGGTGGGTGTCGGCACGGTGTACCGGCGCTTTCCCAGCAAGGACGTGCTGGTCCGGCGGATAGCCGAGGAGGAGACGGCGCGGCTGACCGAGCAGGCGCGGGCCGCGCTCGGGCAGGAGGACGAGCCGTGGTCGGCGCTGTCGCGGTTCCTGCGGACGTCCGTGGCGTCGGGGGCGGGACGGTTGCTGCCGCCGCAGGTGCTCGTCGGCTCCGCCGGTTCGGCCGGGTCCGTCGAGGAGCCTCGGGTGCCTCAGCAGCGGGTGCAGCCGGGGGCCGGTGAGCTGCGGCTGGTGCCCGGGGAGTCCGTCGGGACTGCCGATGACAGCGGCGTCGGGGCGTTGCTCGATGTCGTCGGGCAGTTGGTGGAACGGGCGCGGGCGGCCGGTGAGCTGCGGGCGGACGTGTCCGTGGGGGATGTGCTGCTGGTGATCGCCACCGCGGCGCCTGCTCTGCCGGATGCCGCGCAGCAGGCGGCGGCTTCCGCCCGGTTGCTGGACATTCTGCTGGAGGGGCTTCGGTCTCGGCCCGCGTAGGGTCCGGGAGCCGGTTGGGGGTGGGTGGTGCGCGCAGTCGTCGGGCTGTGGGTCGTGGGCGCTGGTCGCGCAGTCCCCGCGCCCCCAGGGAAGCTGCGGTGCCGCCTGCCCCATCAGCACCCCCGAGGAACCGCAGCTCCCTCATTCGAGTGATGGACGGGGTCCGGGCTGACCACAGCCCTCGGACGGGTGGATGCCGTGAACACCCTGGCCCTGGCCGAAAGGCGGTGTGGCACCCTGAGCCGGTGACGGGTTGGGCTGGGCCGGGGTCGGGGGCTTTCCGCGATGGGCGCTGACGGGTGGGACGAGTCACGCGGTGACGACGCGGGCGCGGAGGCCGCCGGGCTGACCCCGCCCCAGGTGCCGCATCAGGGCGGGCGTCCGGTTTCCCGCGGCGGCCGGAGTGACGCGAGCGTGCCCGCCCAGCGTGAGGGCAGCGTGCTGCCACTGCCCCGGGAACTGCCGCCCGACGACGGTGAGCTGGTCGAGCGGATGCGCGGTGGTGACGACTCCGCGTACGCGGAGCTCTACCGGCGCCATGCGGACTCCGTACGGCGGTATGCGCGCACCTGCTGCCGGGACGGGCACACCGCCGACGACCTGACGGCGGAGGTCTTCGCCCGGATGCTGCAGGCGGTGCGCGGCGGGTCGGGGCCCGAGCACTCCGTTCGGGCCTATCTGCTGACCTCCGTGCGGCGCGTCGCCGCGCACTGGACCAAGTCGGCCCGGCGCGAGCAGCTCGTCGACGACTTCGCCGTCTTCTCGCAGCAGGCCTCGCGCGCCTCCGAAGTGTCCGACGACGCTGCATCCGTGGGCGCCTTCGGAGCGGGCCTGGACCTCGGCGCCGATGTGCGCGCGATGCACGAGGCCGAGCAGTCCCTGGCCATGCGGGCCTTCCGGTCGCTGCCCGAGCGCTGGCAGGCCGTGCTGTGGCACACCGAGGTGGAGGACGAGTCGCCGAGCGAGGTCGCCGTACTGTTCGGCCTGGATGCCAACGGCACCCGGGTCCTCGCCAGCCGCGCCCGCGAGGGGCTGAAGCAGGCCTATCTGCAGGCCCACGTCAGCGCCTCGCTGGCCGGTGACGCGGAGTGCGCCCGCTACGCCGACCAGCTCGGCACCTACGCCCGCCGCAAACTGCGCATGCGCGCCGAGCGGGGGCTGCGCAAGCATCTGGAGGAGTGCGCCCGGTGCCGGCTGGCGGCCGCGCAGATCGAGGAGGTCGCCGGCGGTATCCCCGGTGTCGTCCCGGTCGCGGTCATCGGCTGGTTCGGGGCCGCCGGGTACGCCAAGGCGCTCGGGATCGTCGCCGGCAGCGCGGGGGCGGGGGCGGCGGGTGCCGCCGCGGCCTCCGGCTCGTCCGGCGGGACCGGCGGCGCGAGCGGTGCCGTGGCCTCCGAGGCGCTCGGGGCGCCGGTGAAGGCGGGGATCGCGGCCGGTGTGGTCGCGGTGGCCGCCGCCGCGGTGGCGCTGGCCCTGGTGAACGACGGTCACCCGCCGGCGAAGGAGGCGGCCAAGCCGTCGCCGGCCGCGCCCGTCGTGCGCTCCGAGCCGCCCAAGCCGACCCCTCCCGAGCCGACCTCGCCGACGCCGACCCCGCCCAGGCCGACGAGGAAGCCCGCTCCCGAGCCGGTCGTACTGGCCCCCGAGCCGGCCCCCACCCCGACGCCTACGCCGACCCCCAAACCCACACCCACCCCGACGCCGACGCCCACTCCGGCGCCGACTCCCACCCCCGCACCGAAACCGACCCCGAAGCCCGCTCCGCCGCCGGCGCCCATCGTCTACGAGCTGAGCGACCTCGACTACGACCTCACCGGCGACGGCACCCGGCCCGAGATCCGGCTCGGTGAGAGCAGCTGGGTGTGGCAGCGCTACGGCATGACGATCGGCGGCACGCGCTACGCGCGCGGGGTGACCGTGCACGGCGAGTCCTCCGTCACCGTCGCCCTCAACCGGCAGTGCACCGCCTACGACGCCCTGGCCGGCGTCGACGACATGACTCTCGGCCTCGGCAAGGTGTCCTTCTCGGTCTACGCCGACGGGGTCCGGCTGTGGCAGTCCGGGACGGTCAAGGGCAACGACCGGGCCGTGCCCGTCCATGTGGACCTGACCGGGCGCGGAACCGTACGGCTCGTCGTGCGGCCGCACAGCAACCTCTTCGACCGGGGGGCGCTCGCGGACTGGGCTCGGTCCCGGCTCACCTGCCGGTAGCCGTCCTCAGCCGCGCTCCACGGCCGCCTCCGGCACGCCCAGCTCCCGCAGCACACCGGCCACGTCGAGGGACGCGCCCCGGGCGCGCTCGGCCGCGTACCGCCCGGCGGGCAGGGCCACGCGGGCTTCGGACTGCACCCGGACGGCCTCGCTGCGCTCCGGCTCGGGACGCAGATTGCCGTCGCGCCAGTGGTCCGCCGCGGCGAACAGCCGGACCGCTCCGGCCGGGTCGCCGCACCGGGCCCGCAGACCGGCCGCGGTGTCCACCAGCACCGCGGTGATCGCCTCGGAGCACCGCTGGGCCACGGCCTCGCGGAGCGCCTCCGCGAGGATCGGCAGTCCGTGCTCGGGGCCCGACTCGTCGGCGGCGAGGAGCGCCTCGACGGCGCGCAGGGCCGCCATGAACTGCGGTGGCGGGGTGCCGCCGTGCGTCACCGCGCGCGTCGCCTCGTACAGCTCACGGGCACGGGCGGTCTGCCCGTCGTGCAGGGCGATGTGAGCGCGCATCAGCAGCACGAAGGCCCGCGACTCCGGCACCGCGTAGCGGTCGGCGGCCGCTTCCGCCTCGTCCAGGGCGGCCAGCGCGGCCTCCGGGTCGCCGGAGCGGTAGGCGATCTCGGCGAGCCGCGCCTTCAGGAACGGCGACTCGGCGTGGGCCCCCACCTCGTGGGCGAGGCGCAGCGCCTCCTCGTACTCATGGCGCGCCTCGTCGAAGCGGCCGCGCGCCATGGCCGCCTCGCCGGCCGCGCTGCACACCTGGGCCCGCATCCAGCGGTCCCCGACGCGCCGGCTGAGCGTCCGCAGTTCGGCGAGGTCCTCGTCCACGCCCCGCAGGTTGCCGGGGGAGTCGACGACCATATGGGTGCGGTACATCAGGGAGACGCCGATCTCCCAGTCGCCGCCGTGGGCACGGCAGTTGGCGACGGCCGCGACCATGTCCGGGCCGAGGTCCACCGGGCCGCCCAGGTAGTAGGAGGTCAGCGGCCAGACGATGCCGGGGAGCCGGGCGGCCCGGGGGCCGCCGGGCTCGTAGGCGGCCCGGACGCGCGCGACGTACTCCGGGGCCCGGGGGTCGGCCCCGAGGTGCTCGTGGCTCGACTCGGAGGTCAGGAACAGGTCGAGCATCCGCAGGTCCATCCGCAGCTCCCGCAGCGGGTGCCCGGCCTCGCCGTCGGGCGCGGTGACGAGGGCGCCGATCGGGTCGGCCGACTCCACCAGAGCCATCAGCGCCTCCGCGTCGCCGGCGGCGTCCGCGGCAGGCCCGGAGGGGTGGGAAGCCGCACGGGCGTCCAGGGCCACGCCCAGGCGCAGGACCAGCCGGACCCAGGAGACCGCCTCCTGACGGTGGTTGCGCAGCCACCAGAACCAGCCGATGGCCAGGACGATCGCGCCCGCCTCCGCCTCGTCGCCGGCGCGGACGGAGCGGTCCAGGGCCGCCCGGATGTTGTCCAGTTCGGTCTCCAGGCGGGAGATCCAGGGCAGCTGGTCCGCCGACCGCAGGCGCGGCTCGGCCTCCTCGACCAGTGCCCGCACCCACGCACGGTGCCGGCGCTCGGCCGTGGCACGCAGACCGGGTACCTCGGCCGCACGCTCGGTGGCGTACTCGTGGATGGTCTCCAGCATGCGGTAGCGCATGCGGCCCGTGGCGTCCGGAGCGGCGACGACGAGGGACTTGTCGACCAGGGCGCCGGTCAGGTCGGCCGCCGGGCCGGTGCATACGGCCTCGGCGCCGCTGAGGTCCCAGCCGCCGGCGAACACCGAGGCCTCGCACAGCACCGTGCGCTCGCGCTCGTCGAGCAGGTCCCAGGACCAGTCGACGACCGCGCGCAGGGTCTGCTGGCGGGGCAGGGCCGTGCGGCTTCCGGAGGTGAGCAGGCGGAAGCGGTCGTCGAGCCGGTCGGCGATCTGCCGCGGGGTCAGCAGCCTGAGCCGGGCGGCGGCCAGCTCGATGGCGAGCGGCAGCCCGTCCAGACGGCGGCAGATCTCCGCCACGGCCTCGGTGTCGGCGAGCACCGCGTCGGCGTCGGGACGGACGGCCTTCGCGCGCTCGGCGAACAGGCGGTGCGCCTGCTCCGGGACAAGAGGCTCGACCGGGCGCACCGACTCACCGGGGACGCCCAGGGGTTCACGGCTGGTCGCGAGGATCGTGAGCCCCGGGCAGTGGGTGAGGAGGGTCTCGGCGAGGGCGGCGGCCGCGCCGATGACATGTTCACAGTTGTCAAGGAGCAGGAGTTGGCTGCGCGGGGCGCAGTACTCGATCAGCAGGGCGACGGGGTCGGCCTGCGGGGTCACCAGCTCGTTGGTCAGCAGCACGGTCTCGCGCAGACCGAGGGCGCTGACCACCGCGCCGGGCACCGCCTCCGGATGGTCGAGCGGGGCCAGCTCGACCAGCCATGCCTGCGGAAGCCCTGCGGCGGCCTCCTCGGCGAGGCGGGTCTTTCCGGAGCCGCCCGGTCCGGTGAGCGTGACCAGGCGGGCCCTGTGCAGATCGGAACGAATGGCTTCGAGTTCGGGTTCCCGTCCGACGAAGGACGTCAGACGGGGGCGGATGTTGCCGGTGCGCTCGGGGGCTCGGGCGGGAGGCGGTGCCTTCCGTGGCTCCGGCTGTGGCCGTGGTTCCTGCTGCGGCTGTGTGGGTGGTTCCTGCTGCCTGAGCAACGACGCGTGCAGGGCTTTGAGTTCCGGGCCGGGGTCGGTGCCGAGCGTGTCGGCGAGGGTCCGGCGGGCGGACTCGTACGCGGCGAGGGCGTCGGCGGGGCGGCCCGTGTCGCGCAGGGCGCGGATGAGGAGGGCGAGCAGGGGCTCGTCCAGGGGGTGGGCCGCGGTGAGTTCCGTCAGCTCCGGTACGACGTCCGGGGCGCGGCCGAGGTCGAGGGCGGCGGCGGCGCGGGCGCGGGTCGCCGCCAGGCGCAGTGCTTCCGGACGGGTGGCGGCGGTGCGGTCGGCCAGGTCGGCGAGGGCGGGGCCGTGCCAGAGGGCGAGGGCCTCGGTGAGGGTGCGGTGGGCGGTGGCCGGGTCGCCTGCGGTGAGGGCCTCGGTGCCGGTGCGGGCGAGGCGTTCGAAGACGAACAGGTCGATGTCGTTCTCGGTCGCCTCCAGGCGGTAGCCGCCGGGGGTGGAGCTGACGGTCTGCCTGCCGAGGGCGCGGCGGAGGCGGCCGACGAGGGCCTGGAGGGCGGCGGGGGCGTCGCTCGGGCGGTCGTCCGGGTGGGCGTCGGCCCAGATCTCCTCGATGAGGGTTTCGGGGGTGGTGGTGCGGCCGGGGCGGAGGGCGAGGGCGGTGAGGAGAGTGCGCAGGCGCCGGCCGCCGATGGGTACGGGGGTGCCGTGATCGTCTGCCGCCTCGGTCACGCCCAGGATTCTGTACCGCACCCGGTCATTGTCGCGGGGGGTGCGGGGTGGGGCGACGGGGTTTCACCGAGCGGTCCTGGATCGTTGCCCCGCAGCGGCGGTGGCGCCATGCAAGCGGGGCGCACTGCAGCTGCGCAGGGGCGCGGGGAACTGCGCGACCAGCCACCACGTGAGCGGCCACCGACGGTCGGAACCACCCGGCAGGGGCCCGGGGGCGGCAGCCCCAGCAGGGCGGGGACAGCGCCCCGGGCCGTCAAGCACCGGAAGCCAAGGCTCCCCGACGCGGCTGGATCCCGGAGGGCACCGCACGGGCGCGGGCCGGTGTGCCCGTCCAGCACGTCCCCCGGCGGGACAGGAGGCGGTGGAGCCAGAGTTCCAGGGAGATCAGGTCGGCCAGGCCGTCCAGGGGCAGGGGGTCACCGGCGGCTGCCGCGTGGAGCGCCTTGCGGATGACGTGGGCCTCCACCAGGCCGGCGTCGGCCAGCAGGGGCGTGGAGAAGAGGTCCAGCAGGGGGTCGGCCGCCACGCGCAGGCCCGCGCGTGCGGCTGCCGCCGAGGAGGCGTGCGAGGGGGCGCCCCAGCCGGGCGGGAGGTCGGTGACGCCGGCTCCCTCCAGGACCGTACGGAGGACGGCGGCGCGGGCGCCGGGCTGGACGCGCAGGGCCTCGGGCAGGGCCCGGCAGGCGCGGACCACCTGGTTGTCGAGGAACGGCGCGTGCAGGCGCTGGGAGCGGATCTCCGCGGCCTGTTCCAGGACGCGCAGGTCGGCGGCGTAGCGGGCGAGAGCGGCACGCGCGCGATAGTCGCCGGGTCGCTGGACGCCGGTTGCCGAGCGGTCCGCCTCCGACTGCAGCAGAACCGATACTTCGGCCAGAGCCTCCCCCGTCAGCCAGCGGGCCGCCGGCCCGGGGCCGGCCCAGGTCAGCGCGGCCAAGGACGCGCCGACCGCTCCCCTGGGCTCGTCGAAGCGGCGCCGCATCAGCCGCTCGGCCAGCACCTCCAGGCCGGTCCGGTAGGGCGTGCGGGCGAGGCGGCGGGCGGCGCCGTACACGCGCGCGGGGACCATCACCGAGCCGTCGGCCTTGGCCAGCGCGGCGACCGGGCGGACCAGATGGCGGCGTTTGCGGTCCATGAGGAGGTCGGCGAGGCGGGCGGGGTGGGCGTCCAGGACCTGCCGGGCGCCGTGGCCGGTGAAGTGGTCCGCGCTGCCGGCGGCGAGCCGGGCGCGGTGCCGGGCGGCCATGACCAGCGAGGGGCCCGGTTCGTCGGTGAGGGGGCCGTCGAGCTCGGCGTACGGGAGGGTCTCCTCGGCTCCGGTGACCACCATGTGGTGCAGGCGCGGGTTGGCGGCGAGGGCTCCGGCGCGTTCGAGTTCGGCCTCGCGGCCGGCCACGGTCAGGTCGTTGAAGGTGACGGCGACGAGCCGTTCGCCCGCGCCGGTGCCGTGGCCGAGGAGCGTGCCGGGTCTGCCGGGCAGCCCGGCGGCCAGCAGCGCGAGGGTGCCGGAGGCGGGGCCGCCGGAGAGGTCGGCGCCGATGCCGGGCACGGGCATCCCGCGCCGGGCCCGCCGCTCGGCCGGGCCCATGCCGGGTACCGGCCCGGGGTCGAGGCCGGGCACGTGCCGCGGTGCCGACAGCCGGGTGCGGACCGCCTCCACGAGGGCGTCGCGCACGGCGTCCACGGCGCGCTCGGGGTCGGCGGGGGCCGCGGCCACGGCGAGGGAGGCGACCGGCTCGTACCCGGCGATCTCGCGTGCTCCGGCGCGCAGCACGAGCGCGTGCCCCGGCGGAACGCGCCGCACGCCCTCGTAAGGGGTGCTGTCGCGCACCGCGGCCGGTACCTCGGGGGCGGCGAGCAGGGCGGCCAGGTGGGCGAAGTCGAGGTTGGCCTCGATGAGGTCGGCGAGGGGCAGCGCGGCGGTGGCGTAGGCCGTGCCGCCGGCCCAGGGGGTGTGGAAGACCGGGCGGGCGCCGGCGAGATCGCCGCAGACGGTGATGCGGCGGCCGACCTTGACGACGGCCGTGTAGCTGCCGGGCCAGGCCGTCAGATGGCGCAGTGCGCCCCCGCGCGCGGTGAACAGGCCGCGTCTGAGCTCCTCGTCGGAGGCGCCGCAGATGCCGAGGACCGCGATGTGGCTGTCCGCGTCGGCCCGCACCACGCGCACCTCGTCCGGGCGCCAGTCGCCGACGGCCCACAGCGGATCCGGGTCGCCCCACAGGAGGTGGGAGCCGACCGGGTGCAGGGTCTCGCCGTCGTAACCGGTGGCGCCCGCGGTGCCGATCCCGGCGACGCCCGCGGCGGTGCTGCTCCAACCCACCAACCACCGCATCGACGCCTCCACAGGCTGTGGACAACAGTGCACCGTACGAACCGGACCCCCATGCTGCCATGAAGGACGCGCTGTGGAGGGGCGGCGGCACCGGCTTCGATCGAGGGACGTGCACGGGGGGCCGAGGTGAGTACGACTCGAATGCGCCCCCCGTACGCTCCCCCAAGACGCCTTTCGCGCCGTCAAGTTGCATGGTCGGAGCGGATGTCCCTCGCGAGAGACGGGGGCGATTTTCAGCCAAATACGCAGAGCGAAGCGGGAGATGCGCACGCTCCGTACAGGCCCTGCTCAACGCGCGGCGGCGCGAACACGCGCACAGTCCGGGAGGCGGGCATCGCCTCCCGGACCGGTCCGCCACCCGCGGGGATGAAGGTGGCGGTGTCCCCCAGCCCACTGGATCCAGTACAGCGGGCCGACCCACGCAAGAGCCATGGAACCGCTCCCCCGGTGGCCGGAGAAGAGCGCACGGACAGGCGCACGGCCACACGCGCGGGGGCACGTGACGACAGGCCGTGCACGGTGCGTACAGGACCGTACTTCCGTACGGACCACAATCCCGCCATCCGGAACAATGCCCCTTAACGCTTGGGATGCGGCGAACTACGCTGGGTTTACGAATGCCGCATGGTTATGCCAGCGCGGCAGCCGTCTGTGTCGAGGGGTGGCGCATGTCCAGGGAGCAACGCGGGCCGAACGAAAAGCTCGGCGCCGTTCTCGCCCTCGCGGGAATCAGCAACGCAGGACTCGCACGACGCGTCAACGACCTTGGCGCCCAACGCGGGTTGACTCTTCGCTACGACAAGACCTCGGTGGCGCGCTGGGTGTCGAAGGGGATGGTGCCGCAGGGTGCGGCGCCGCACCTCATCGCGGCGGCCATCGGGCAGAAGCTCGGCCGTCCGGTGCCGCTCCACGAGATCGGCCTGGCGGACGCGGATCCCGCGCCCGAAGTGGGCCTCGCCTTCCCCAGAGACGTAGGACAGGCCGTGCGGTCGGCAACGGAGCTGTACCGTCTCGACCTCGCCGGGCGCCGGGCCGGCTCCGGCGGCATCTGGCAGTCCCTCGCCGGGTCGTTCGCAGTGAGCGCATACGCAACGCCCGCCTCACGATGGCTGATAACCCCCGCCGACAGCTCGGTCGCGCGGGAGGCCGGCTCCGCCGAGGGCTCCGGCGCACCGATCAAAGTCGGCCACAGCGATGTGCGCAAACTGCGGGAGGCCGCCGAGGACGCCAGGCGGTGGGACTCCAAGTACGGCGGGGGCGACTGGCGTTCGTCGATGGTGCCGGAGTGCCTGCGGGTGGAGGCGGCGCCGCTGCTGCTCGGGTCCTACTCCGACGAGGTGGGCCGCGCCCTGTTCGGCGCCTCCGCCGAACTCACCCGGCTCGCCGGGTGGATGGCCTTCGACACCGGCCAGCAGGAGGCCGCGCAGCGCTACTACATCCAGGCGCTGCGTCTCGCGCGCGCGGCGGCGGATGTGCCCCTGGGGGGTTACGTCCTGGCCTCCATGTCGCTGCAGGCGACGTACCGCGGCTTCGGCGACGAGGGAGTCGATCTGGCCCAGGCCGCGCTGGAGCGGAACCGGGGGCTGGCGACCGCGCGCACGATGAGCTTCTTCCGGCTGGTGGAGGCGCGGGCACACGCGCGTGCGGGAGACGCGCAGGCGGCGGGTGCGGCGCTGAAGGCCGCCGAGGGGTGGCTGGAGCGGTCCCGGGAGGGCGACAACGATCCTTCTTGGCTTGGTTTCTATGGCTATGACCGGTTTGCCGCCGATGCCGCGGAATGCTACCGGGATCTGAAGGCCCCTCGGCAGGTGCGGCGGTTCACCGAGCAGGCGCTGTCCAAGCCGACCGAGGAGTTCGTGCGCTCGCACGGGCTGCGGCTGGTGGTCTCGGCCGTCGCCGAGCTGGAGTCCGGGAATCTCGACGCCGCCTGCGAGCAGGGGGTGCGGGCCGTGGAGGTGGCCGGGCGGATCTCGTCCGCGCGCACCACCGAGTACGTGAAGGATCTTCTGCACCGGCTGGAGCCGTACGGGGACGAACCGCGGGTGGTGGAGCTGCGGGAGAGGGCTCGGCCGCTGCTGATGGCACCAGCATGACAACCATCACCACCTGCGTTTGAAGGCATTGTCAGTGGCGCAGTGCACTATCGGGAGTGGAGGTGGTGCTCGTGCCAGTCGGGGCGTACGACGGTGATGTGCTCGTGGTCGGCGGGGGGATCGTCGGGCTGTCCACGGCGTATGCGATCACACGGGCCGCGCCGGGCACGCGGGTCACCGTGCTGGAGAAGGAGCCGGGACCGGCCCGGCACCAGACGGGACGCAACAGCGGGGTCATCCACAGCGGGATCTACTACCGCCCCGGCTCGCTCAAGGCGCGGTACGCGGTGCGGGGCGCCGCCGAGATGGTGAAGTTCTGCGCCGAGTACGGCATCGCGCACGCCGTCACCGGCAAGCTGATCGTCGCCACGGAGCGGGAGGAGCTGCCCCGGCTGCACGCCCTCGTGCAAAGAGGGCGCGAGAACGGGATTCCGGTGCGGGAGCTGGGCGCCGCACAGATCGGTGAGTACGAGCCCGAGGTCCGGGGGCTGGCTGCCATACACGTCGGGACCACGGGCGTGTGCGACTTCACCGGGGTGGCCCGGCAGCTCGCACGGGCGTCCGGGGCGGAGATCCGGTACGGCGCGCGGGTCGTGCGGGTCGACCGGCGGCCGGAGCGCGGTGTGGCCGTGCTCACCTCGGCCGGGGATGTCGTACGCGCCCGCGTGCTGGTGAACTGCGCCGGGCTGTACTGCGACGAGGTGGCCCGCCTGACCGGGGACGAGCCCGAGGTGCGGATCGTGCCGTTCCGCGGGGAGTACTACGAGCTGGCGCGGCCGGAGCTGGTGCGGGGGCTGGTGTATCCGGTGCCGGATCCGGCGTTCCCGTTCCTCGGGGTGCATCTGACGCGCGGGATCGACGGAGGTGTCCACATCGGGCCCAACGCGGTGCCGGCGCTGGCCCGGGAGGGGTACGGCTGGGGAGTCGTACGGCCCCGGGAGCTGGCCGGGACGGTGGCGTGGCCGGGGTCGTGGGCGATCGCCCGGCGGCACTGGAGATACGGCGCGGGCGAGCTGCGGCGCTCGCTGTCGAAGGGGGCGTTCCTGGAGGCGGTGCGCAGGTTGCTGCCCGGGGTGGAGGCGGACGATCTGGTGCGGGCCCCTGCCGGGGTGCGAGCGCAGGCGGTGTTGCGGGACGGAACGCTGGTGGACGACTTCCTCATCCGGGAGGGGGCGCGGGCTGTGCATGTGCTGAACGCGCCCTCGCCTGCGGCCACCGCGTCCTTGCCCATCGGGCGGGAAGTGGGACGCCGGGTGCTGGACATGCTCGGTTCCCTGTAGTGCCGTACCAGGGGACTCCGTCCCCCGGCCTCCTTCGAAACTGCCGGCCCCGAGGGCGCCCCCGTAGGGCGCCGTAAAATCGGAAGCACTGTGTCTGACTTCCTCAACGCCCCCGAAGCCCCCTCGCCGACCTCCCACACGCCCGGCGTCTCCGTCCGGCACACCCGGGCCAAGGGGGAGCCGCGGTTTCCGGACGGTCCCAAGGCCGATCCCGCCGGATCGCATTTCGAGCGGCGGATCCGGAGTTTCCAGCCGCGGCGCAGCCGGGTGACCGCCGGGCAGGCGGATGCGCTGCAGCGGCTGTGGCCCAAGTGGGGGCTCGACATCGACGGGCAGCGGGTCATCGACCTCGGCGAGCTGTTCGGGAACGACAAGCCGGTCGTGCTGGAGATCGGGTTCGGGATGGGCGAGGCCACCGCGCAGATGGCCGCGGCCGACCCGGACACCAACATCCTCGCCGTCGACGTGCACACCCCGGGGCAGGGCAATCTGCTGGGACTCGCCGACCGGAACGGCCTGTCCAACGTCCGGGTGGCGAACGGTGACGCGATCATCCTGCTCAGGCAGATGCTCGCCCCCGACTCGCTCGACGGTCTGCGGGTGTACTTCCCGGACCCGTGGCCGAAGAAGCGGCATCACAAGCGGCGGCTCATCCAGCCCGAGTTCCTGACGCTCGCCGCGACCCGGCTCAAGCCCGGCGCGATCGTGCACTGCGCGACCGACTGGGAACCCTACGCCGAGCAGATGCTGGAGGTGCTCACCGCGCACCCCGACTTCGAGAACACGCAGGCAGACGGCGGTTTCGCGGCACGCCCCGAGTACCGGCCACTGACCCGTTTCGAGGGACAGGGACTGGACAAGGGACATGTCGTGAACGATCTGCTCTTCCGGCGCGTACCGCACAGCAAGGACCGATAACGCGTACCGCATCGGGGCCGTAAACGCTCCGGCCCCTTGTCCCGCCACCGTTAGGGTCGATGCCGTGGCCACCAGTCCTCCGTTTCCGACGTATCCCCCGGGCCCCGACGGGCTTGTGCTCCGCCATCCGCACTGGTGGCAGCACAGGTGGGTGCGGTACGGGGCACTGATCACACTGCTGGCGCTGTCCGGGCTGGTCATCCTCGCGCTGGTGCGCAGACAGACCGGCACGGAGGGGTTTCTCGTCGGTCTCGGACTGGCCGTACTGCCCGTGCCGTGGCTCATGGCCGCCTTCCGGTGGCTGGACCGGGTGGAGCCGGGGCCCTGGCGGAACCTGGTCTTCGCCTTCGCCTGGGGAGCGTGCGCGGCGGCGCTGATAGCCATCGTCGCCAACAGCTTCGCGACCAGGTGGATAGCCACCTCCACCGCCGACCCCGCCGGTGCCGACACCCTGGGCGCCACCGTGATAGCGCCCATCGTGGAGGAATCGGCCAAGGCCGCCGCCGTTCTGCTCGTCTTCCTCTTCCGCAGACGTGATTTCACCGGGATCGTGGACGGGGTGGTGATAGCCGGGACCACCGCCACCGGCTTCGCGTTCACCGAGAACATCCTCTACCTGGGTACGGCCTTCGGGACCGACCAGCTCAGCGGCGGCCGTGGCATCGCCTCCGTCACCGCCGCCACCTTCTTCGTGCGCATCGTGATGTCCCCGTTCGCGCACCCCCTGTTCACCACGTTCACCGGCATCGGCTTCGGCATCGCCGCGCTCTGTGCCGAGCGGCAGCATGCCCGGCGGGTGCTGTTGCCGCTGTGCGGTCTGCTGCTCGCGATGAGCATGCACGCCTTCTGGAACGGCTCCTCCACCTTCGGCGAGTTCGGGTTCTTCGCCGTCTACGGCGGGTTCATGGTGCCCGCGTTCGGGTTGCTGACCTGGCTCGCGATCTGGACACGGCAGCGGGAGCTGCGGACCGTGCGCTCGGAGTTGCCGGCGTATGTGCCGGCCGGGTGGCTGGGGCCCGCCGAACCCCTCGCGCTCGGGTCGATGAGGGCACGGCGGGCGGCCCGTGACTACGCCCGCCACCACGCCGGGCGGCCTGCGGCGCGCGCCGTGGCGCAGTACGAGGCGTACGCGACGTCGCTGGCGTCTCTGCGGCACCGGGGGCGCCGGGGGAAGGGCGGGGCGGACTTCGTCGTACGGGAGCGGGAGCTGCTGGACGAGCTGTGGAAGCGGAGGGAGGTGGCCCGGCCGGCTCTGGAGTATGCGGCCAGGGCGACTGTTCCGGCGCCGGTCCGCTGGGCTCCGCAGTTCGGATATCCGGCGGGGCCGATGCCTACGGCGTACGGGCCGGCGTACGGACCGGCGTACGGGTATCCGGCGGGGCCGTATCCCGGGGGCAACCCGTATCGCTCATAGGCCTCGGGCCGCGGGAAAGATCAAGCCGACGCTTGCGTCAGCTTGGTCAGCTCCTCGTCCGTCAGTTTCAGGTCCGCCACCCCCAGCAGGGCCGGGAGCTGCTCCACCGTGCGGGCCGAGGCGATCGGGGCCGTGATCGTCGGCTGGGCGGCCAGCCAGGCGAGGGCGACCGTGGCGACGGGGGCCCCGTGGGCGGCGGCGATCTCGTCCAGGGCCGCCAGGACCTGCCGGCCGTGCGCGGAGTCGGCGTACTGCTGGGCGCGGCCGGCGCGGGCGCTGTCGACCTTGGTGCCGGGGCGGTACTTGCCGGTCAGGAAGCCCGCGGCGAGGGAGAAGTACGGCACGGCGGACAGGCCCTCGCGGGCGGCCAGGTCCTGCAGCGGGCCCTCGTAGGTGTCGCGGGAGACGAGGTTGTAGTGCGGCTGGAGGGCGACGTAACGGGCCAGGCCCTCGCGGTCGGAGAAGTCCAGGGAGGCCTGCAGCCGCTCGGGGCTGATGTTCGAGGCGGCGATGTACCGGACCTTGCCCGCCTTCACCAGCTCGTCCAGCGCGCCGATGATCTCCTCGACCGGCACCTCGGGCTGGTCGAAGTGCGTGTAGTAGAGGTCGATGTGGTCGGTGTCCAGGCGGCGCAGGGAGGCGTCGGCGGCGGCCTTGATGTTGGCCGCGGACAGGCCCTGGTACTCGGGGTGCTGGCTGACCTTGGTGGCGATGACGACGTCGGCGCGGTTGCCGCGGGCCTTGACCCACTTGCCGATGATCGTCTCGGACTCACCGCCCTTGTTGCCCTCGATCCAGGCGGAGTAGGCGTCGGCGGTGTCGATGAAGTTGCCGCCCGCGGCGGCGTAGGCGTCGAGGACGGCGAAGGAGGTCTCCTCGTCGGCGGTCCAGCCGAAGACGTTGCCGCCCAGGGAGAGCGGGAAGACCTTGAGGTCGGAGGAACCGAGCTTGCGCAGAGAAGTCATGCCTTGTGCCAACGCCGGCGGTGGATGATCGCATTCCACCGCCGGCGCCGAAATCCCTCGAAAGGAGATCAGGGGGTGAGCCCCTTGTCCCGCAGCCACGGCGCCGGGTCGATGCCGGCGGCCTGGCCGTTCGGGTGGACCTCCAGGTGGAGGTGCGGGCCGGTGACATTGCCGGTGGCGCCGATGCGGCCGATGACCTCACCGGTCGAGACCTTCTGGCCGACCCGGACGTTGATCGAGGACTGGTGGCAGAACCACAGCTCGGTGCCGTCGTCCAGGGTGAGGACCGTGCGGTAGCCGTAGGCACCGGCCCAGCCGGCCTGGGTGATCGTGCCGCTGTGGATGGCCTTGATGAGGGTGCCGGTGGGGGCGGCGAAGTCGAGCCCGGTGTGGTAGCCGGAGGACCACATGGCGCCGGGCTGGCCGAAGGTGCCGGTGATCGTGTACGAGACGACGGGCAGCTGGTACTGCTTGGCCAGCTCGGCCAGGCGCTTGGCCTCGGCCGCCTTCTTGGCGTCGGCCTCCGCCTTCTCCTTGGCGGCGGCGGCCTTGGCGGCGGCCTCCTGCTCCGCCTTGGCCGCGGCGTCGGCGGTCTGCTTCTCGGCGGCGGCGAGCGCGGCGGCGGTGGCCTTGCTGTCGGCCTTGCTCTGCTGCTGCTCGGCCTGGGCCATGATCCGGTTGCGCAGTGCCTCGCCCGCGTCGGAGTCCTTGCTGTCGGCCGAGGTCACGCCCATGGTGCTGAGCGCGGTGGAGTTCGTCCGGGGTGCGTCGGAGGAGTCGTCGCCGAAGAGGTGGCCGACGGAGTCCAGGTCCGGCAGGGATATGGAGACCGGCGGCTTGCCGGTGTTGGCGCTGGCCATGCCCCCCGCGCCGACCGCGGCCAGCACGCCGACGCCGAGGACGGTGGAGCTGCGCGCGAAGCCGCCGCGCTGCTTGGTGACGCGGTGCCGGCCGCGGACCGGGGCGACGGAGTCCTCGGTGGGGTTCCACTCCTCCCAGGGGCCCTCTTCGGCGCGGTAGGTGCCGTAGCCGAAGGTCTCGGGCTCGGCCGGCGCGGGCATGAACGGGGCTTCTGGGGCAGGCCGGTTGGACGCCACTCGGGCGCACTCCTTTCCTTCCTCCGCCTACCGGGTTAGCTGACGGGTTCGGAGCAGGAAGGTCTCCTACGCGCGTATACCAACTGCGGCATTCGCACGATTCACCCCAAGGTGGTGGTTCCCCGGTTCCCTCGCGGGATTCGGCGCGTGCGCACGGAGCCGTCTCTTGTGACGGCTGGGACGACCGCGCTGCGTTATCGAACGTTAATAGACCTGCCGGTTACTTTCCAAGCCGTTCGACTTGATCATTAACGATTTCGAGCGGGGACTTACCGGTCAGGAGCGCCGCAAAGCGGGCGAGTTGTCCGGCGTTCAGGAGTCTCGGCGTTTTTGATGGTGTCTCAGATGTTCTGCGCACGGCGGTCGCCCAGTCACCGTGGGTGACCTGGCGGGAGGGGGCCGTGAATACCGGTGTGCGTGCCGCCCTGCGCATGGGGTACTCTGGAGTCACAACGACGCGGGGTGGAGCAGCTCGGTAGCTCGCTGGGCTCATAACCCAGAGGTCGCAGGTTCAAATCCTGTCCCCGCTACTGAAGGCCCGGGGCCGGAATCCAGTGGATTCCGGCCCCGGGTGTTTTCAGCCTCCCAGCAGATGCCTGTTCGGCGCCTTGGCGAGTGCCTCCAGCTCCGGCACCACGGCCACCTGCGCACCGGCCGTGACCAGGACCCCCGTGCCGTCGGCCGCCGAGACGAACGTGTCCGGCTCACGCCACGCGGTGACCACCCTGCGCACCCCGGCCCGCAGAATCAGCTCGGCGCAGGGCGCGGGCCGCGAGGCCCGCCGGGCACAGGGCTCCAGGCTGCTGTAGACCGTTGCGCCGGCCAACCGGGCATCCGCCGGGTCGATCTTCGCCAGCGCCGCCTCCTCCGCGTGGACCACGGGGTCGTCGCCCTCGCGTGAATGGCCCCGGGCCAGCTCCGTCCCGTCGGCGGCGACCACGACCGCGCCGACGCTGAACGCCGTCTCCGACGGCGGGCACAGCGCGGCCAGCTCGCAGGCGGTGCGCAGCCAGTGCCGGTCGGCGGCGACGGGGGCCGGGCCGGTGCCGGGGGCCGTGGGCTCGTAGCGCATGAGGACCACGTCCTCGATGCGGCGGGTCTCGGTGAGGCGCAGCCGGCCGGGCTGGTAGGCGCCCGGGCCGAACAGGCGGGGGGCGGCCGGATCGCCGACGAACAGCGGCGCGAGGACCAGCTGGAGCTCGTCGGCGAGGCCCAGCTGGAGCAGCTGGGTGTGGACCGTGCCGCCGCCCTCGACCATCAGGCGCCGTACGCCGCGCACGTCGTGCAGATGACCCAGCAGGGCGTGCCAGTCGAGGTCGGGGCCGAGCGGGACGATGCCGGCGGCGGCGCCGAGGAGGCGTGCGGCCCGTTCGGCGCCCTTGTCGGTCGTGTAGACGAGTTTGTCCCCGCCGGTGTGCCAGAAGTGGGCGTCGGGATCGAGGTCGCCGGTGGCGGTGACGGTCACCTTCAGCGGGTACTCCGGCCTGCCCCCGGCCACCCGGGCCGCGCGGCGCTCGGCGGAGTTGACCAGCAGCCGGGGGTTGTCGGCGCGGATCGTGCCGGCGCCGACCAGGATCGCGTCGACGGAGGCCCGGACCGCGTCGACCCGGTCGAAGTCGGCCGGACTGGACAGCAGGAGCCGGTCGGGGCCGGTGTCGTCCAGGTAACCGTCGAGGGAGACGGCGGCGGACAGCAGCACATAGGGGTACGACATCGGCGCGCTCTCCCTGCGAAGTCGCTCTTGGTTCAAGTTTGAAACAAACCTACACTGGGTGCATGACGACCCGCTGGCTCACTCCCGAGGAGCAGCGCGCCTGGCGCGCCTACCTGGCCGCCGCCCGGCTCCTGGACGACGCGATCGACCGGAACCTGCAGCAGACGGCCGGCATGCCGCATCTGTTCTACTCCGTGCTGGCCAACCTCTCGGAAGCGCCCGACCGGCGGCTGCGCATGACCGATCTCGCCGGGACGCTGAAGATCACCCGCAGCAGGCTGACATACGCGGTGACCCGGCTGGAGCGGGACGGGCTGGTGCGCCGCGAGGACTGCCGCTGGGACAAGCGCAGCAGCATCGCCGTACTGACGGACGAGGGACTGGCCGTGCTGGAGCGTACGGCGCCCGGGCACGTGGAGACCGTGCGCGCCACCATGTTCGACCGGCTCACGCCGGAACAGGTGGGTCAGCTGGAGGAGATCTGCACCGGGATCGCGCGCGGACTGCAGGGCGACGACACCGAGCCGGGGGCGGAGGACGTGCCCTGGCGGCGCCGGTCGTCCTGTTCCTCGTCGAACCCGCCCGCGTCCCCGGATTCCCGTCCCGCACCCGAAAACTAATTGCTTTAAGTTTTAAGCATGAGATAGGGTCCCTGCGAACCGCTGCTTCAAATCTGAAGCAACCTCCCGGAGGGATCCGCATGCCCGACACCACCGCCGCCACGCCGCGCGCCCGCGTCCGGGTACCGCTGCGCTTCCACGACGGCTACAGCGTCGACGCCGAACTCGTCACCTTCCACGGCCTGACCGACGGCCAGGAGCATGTCGCCGTCGTCCTCGGCGACCCCGGCCCGGTCCCGCTGGTGCGCCTGCACTCCGAGTGCCTGACCGGCGACGTCTTCGGCTCGGCCCGCTGCGACTGCGGACCCCAGCTGCGCGAGGCGGTCGAGCGCATCGCCGCCACCGGTGGCGTCCTGCTCTACCTCCGCCAGGAGGGCCGCGGCATCGGCCTCTACAACAAGCTCGACGCCTACGCCCTCCAGGACCAGGGCCTCGACACCTACGAGGCGAACGCCGCGCTCGGCCTGCCGGAGGACGCCCGCGACTACACCGCCGCCGCGCAGATGCTCACCGCCCTCGGCATCGACGAGCTGGACCTGCTGTCCAACAATCCCGACAAGGCCGAGCAGTTGCGCGCACTGGGCGTCGTCGTACGGGACCGGGTACCGACCGGTGTCTTCACCACGGACCACAATGTCCGCTACCTGCGCGCGAAGGTCCTCCAGACCCGCCACACCCTGCCCCTGGCCGAACTGACGGAGCTGACGGCGGGCTGAAGGGCGGGCTGGAGCCGGGGTGGGCCGGGGGGATCGGCGGAACGGATCCGCCCCTCACCGCACGCGCCTGCGGCCCGGAAGCGCAAGGGCCGGCAGGGCCGCCAGGGCCAGCAGGGCCGCCGCGACGGTGTACGCGGTGCGGAAGCCGGACGGGTGCAGGCCCGCCGATCCCAGCACCACCGACAGCACGGCCGTGCCGACGGAGGCGCCCAGCTGGGAGTTGATGCTCAGGGCGGTGCTCGCCGCGGGCAGCCGCTCCCCGGGCAGTTCCCGGCTCGCGGTGGTCATCGCCGGCATCAGCACCGTGCCGGCACCGATGCCCATCACCATCGACGACGCGACCATCCGCCAGGACTCGACCCCGGGTGTCCCGGACTGCCAGGCCAGCAGGGCCATGCCGAGGGCGGCGACCGCGATGCCGGCCGGGATCAGCCGGCGCGGCGCCACCTTGTCGATCCGCCGCGCCGCGATCTGCATCGTCGTACCGACCACGAGACCGACCGGCACGCCCAGCAGCCCGGTCGCCGTGGCGCTCAGGCCCCGCTCCTGCTGCCAGTACAGCGGGCCGAGCAGCATCGAGCCGAAGTAGCCGCAGGTGAACAGGGCCAGCGTGCCGGCGCCGGCGGCGAAGGTGCGGTCACGCAACAGCCGCAGGTCCAGCAGCGGCGAGGAGGCGGTGAGCGCCCGTCGTACGAAGGCCGCCGCGAGGGCCGCGCCGGCGAGCGTCGGCACGAGGGCGCCGGGCGCGGTGAAGTCGCCGCGCTCACCGCCCCGGGCCAGGCCGTACAGGAGCAGGGCGAGGCCCGGCGAGAGCATCAGCAAGCCGGGGAGGTCGAGGCGGGCGGCGGCCCGCCCGGGCCCGGGCGCCGGCGCGTCCGGCGGCAGCAGTCGTAGGGCGAGGGCCAGGGCCAGGGCGCCCACGGGCAGGTTGACCAGGAAGATCCAGTGCCAGGAGGCCGTGTCGACCAGCCAGCCGCCGAGCACCGGCCCGGCGACCGGACCGACCAGGACGGGCAGCCCGCCCACGGCCATCGCGCGGCCGAGCCGGCTGCGGTCGGCCGCGCCCATCACCATGGCCATGCCGACCGGCTGCAGCAGTCCGCCGCCGAGCCCCTGCACCGCCCGGAAGGCGATGAGGCTGCCCGCGTCCCAGGCGCACGCGGCGAGCAGCGAACCGAACGTGAAGAGGGTCAGCGCGGTCAGATAGGTGCGCTTGGCGCCGATCCGGGCCATGGCCCAGGCGGCCGACGGGATGACGGCGGCCAGCGCGAGCGTGTACGCGGTGGCGGTCCACTGGATGGTCTCCAGCGAGGCGCCGAAGGACTGCGAGAGCCGGCGCATCGCGACGTTGACGATCGTCATGTCGAGCACCGCCATCACGGTGCCGATGACGGTGACGGCCAGGATGCGGTTCAAAGCCGCGGCCGGGTTCCGGGCCGGGTGGACCGGTGTCGCGGCGGGTGCGGTCGTACGCATCTGCCCCACCTCTCTTCCCCCCGCCCTCAGCCCGCGTACGGGCGCTCGGCCCGCGCGGCCCGCAACGCCCGGCCCCACCAGGTGAGTTGGCCGAGCATGCCCTTCGCGGCACCGGCGCACACGGCCGCGTCCCGCGGGGTGCCGTCCTCACCGAGGCCGGACCAGGGACCGTGCAGGCTGACCGAGTCGCGCACGGTCGTCGCGTGCAGTTCGGCGAAGACCAGCCGGAGTTGCTCGACCGCGCGCAGCCCGCCGCCGAGCCCGCCGTACGAGACGAAGCCCACCGGCTTGGCATGCCACTGGGTGTGGTGCCAGTCGATGAAGTTCTTCAGGGACGCCGGGAAGCTGTGGTTGTACTCGGGCGTGACGACGACGAACGCGTCGGCGGCGGCGAGCCGCGGCGAGACCTCCCGCAGCGCGGCGGCGGCCTCGGGGCTCGGCGTGCCGCCCCAGCCGGGCAGCACCAGCGGCAGATCGACCTCGGCGAGGTCGATGACGTCGAAGTGCAGGCCCTCGTCCCCGGCGGCGGTGCCGAGGAACCAGTCGGTGACGGCCCGGCCCTGCCGGCCCTCCCGGACGCTGCCCACGACGACGGCGACGCGCAGCGGTGCTTCGGTGCCCTCGGACACGGCTTCCTCGCTGGTGACAGACACAGGTGTCCCCCTTCTCCGGTGGGGCGACCGCCCGGTGCGGCCTCCCGCATCAAAGTACAACGGTCGTTGTAAAAAGCACAACGCTCGTTGTAATTCGGGTAGGGTGGCTGGTCACGAGGAGGCAGGTGTGGGCGAAACGAACGAGTCCCGGACGGCGCAGGCGCGACGCGAGGTCTCACCGCGCAAGCTGGAGAAGCAGATGGCCATCGCGAGCGCGTCGTGCACGCTCTTCGGCCGCGAGGGCTATGCACGCGCCTCGGTCGACGCGCTGGCCGCCGAGGCCGGCGTCTCCACGCGCACGCTCTACAACCACTTCCCCGGCGGCAAGGCACAGCTCTTCCAGACCGTGGTGACCTGGACGTCCAACGAGGTCCGCGACGCCCAACTGGCCCGCCTGCACGCCGTACTGGACCCGGAACGGCCGCCGCGCGCCGAGGACCTGGAACGCGATCTGGTCGCCCTGGCCCGCGCGTTCGTCGGCCTCATGGCCGACTACCCGAACCACTTCGCCCTCGTCCGCCACATCCACGCCGAGGCCGACCATGTACCACCGGAGGTCCTCAAGGCCTGGTACGAGGCGGGACCGGGACCGGTCGGCCGGGCCGTCGCCGAGGCGATGGCGCAGCTCGCGGACGCCGGCCTGCTCGACCTGCACGGCGACGCGGCCATGACCGCCGCGCACTTCACGGCCCTGACCACGCATACGATCGTCCAGCTCACCAACTACGGCGTCCGCCCCCTCCCACCGGCGGAGACGGACCGTCTGATCAGGGGCGGAGTGGCGGCGTTCCTGCGGGCCTACCGCGCGTGACGGGTCCCCGCCCCACCGGGTGAACGGCCCGGCACCCGCGGCCCGCCTGCAGCCGCCCGACGATCACTTTCGGACAGGCCTTGCGGCGGGCCGCGCGCCCGCGCCTTACCGCACCCCTGCCGTTCGCTTCCCACTCCGGCCCGCGCGCCACGGGCTGTTTCACCCTGACGGACGCACGGAGGGCCCAGCCGGCCGGCCGTGACGACCAGGCCGTCCGTGGCCGGATCTGATCCCTCTATATTCACGGAATGCAATTTCCCAGTTACTCGCATTTTCGCCAATTGCTGTCATCGGACCCGCCGGATACTGCGTTCGGACCACGGAAACACCCGAATGCCGCACACCCCCGCGACCCAAGGAGCTCGTTAGGCGGTCGTGACACTGACTGAGAGGCTCGCAGCCGGGAATCTTCGCTCGGCGCTCACACTTCAGGCGGAACACGACGAAGGGGAGGGACGCTTTGACGGATGTTCGGATCTACTCGATGAGTTCCTGAGGAGAATCACCCAGCTGGAAACCGAGTATCTGCAGGCGATGGTGGGGCTATAGGACTTACCTGATGGACAGGATTCAGGACGAAGACATCTTCAGCGACACCGAGTTCAGCACGATCGAGATAGAGTGGGATCCGGTCGAAGAGCTGGCCCAGATGCTGTCCGCCGCGTCCGGCGCGAGTCCCGAGCCGAGCCCGCCGCACGAACGGTCCAGCCACAGACGGAACCGGCGGCGGATCCGCACGGAGTCCCGCTCGCCCGAGAACAGTCGCAGCGCTCACGTCACCCTCTTGATCGCGACGATCTCGGTGTGCGCAATCTGCATGTTGGGCTGGTCGTTTTCTTATTCTTATACCCAGCTCCGCGCCACCGCTTCTTCCGTACTGCCGATGAGACTGGCCCAGTGGTGGCCGCTGACGGTGTACGGGCCGTGGCTCGTTGCGGCCCTGTCCATTCTGCGGGCCACCGTGCAGAGTCGGAGTGCGCGCAGATCCTGGGGTGTGCTGCTGGGTGCCTCCGCCATGGCCGTCGCCCTGTGCGTCAGTCATTCATCACATTCACCGCTTTCACTGATCATCTTCGGAATTCCGCCGATCACCGCACTGGTGTGTTTCTGGGAGATCGTGGGACAGGTCTCGTCCAAGGTGTCCAAGCCCCGGCACGCCGCACACAGTCGGCGGAACTCCAAGCCGCAGGGGCAGTCGTTCGAGACCCCGTGAAAGTACGGCGTCCGGAACGGCCCCGGGCAGTCCCAAAACCACCCCCGTCCCCGAACATGTTCTTTCTCCACGCTGGGCGTTCTGGTTTCCCCCAACCCCGGGCTCCTTCCCCCAAACAACTTTT